>JAHEDZ010000001.1:0-153879 GCA_024640955.1 Oceanospirillaceae bacterium | reverse complement strand
CTCGAACAGGTTGAGCCAGACGCTTATGATGATCGCTACAAGCGCTGGAACCTCGCAGACCTGCCGATCGTCCCTACTGAGTGGAAGCTTCGGCCACGTAAAGCTTCCTCCAAGCAGCTCAGTGTGATTCGCAAGCTGCTGAAAGATTTCGACGAGATCATCCACACCGGTGACCCCGACCGCGAAGGACAACTGCTGGTGGATGAGGTGATCGACTACTGCCGCGTCAGTAAGAGGAAGCGCGATGCGATGCAGCGCTTGCTGATCAGTGACCTCAACTTACCCGCGGTCAAAAAAGCGCTGGCACAGATGCAGAGCAACCGTAATTTTATCCCGCTATCAGTCTCTGCACTGGCACGCTCGCGTGCTGACTGGCTCTACGGCATCAATATGACACGCGGTTACACCCTCTTAGGTCAGAAGGCAGGGTATAAAGGGGTGCTCTCGGTCGGACGGGTACAGTCTCCGGTGCTAGGGCTCGTGGTGCGCCGCGATGAGGAGATTGAGGGCTTTGTACCTAAGGATTACTTCACTCTCGATGCGCTGATTCCCCATCAGATGATGGAGGTCAGAGCGCGCTGGCAACCCAGCGAGGCCTGTGAGCCCTGGCAAGACGAAGAGGGCCGCATTCTCAACCGCAAGCTGGTGGAGAACGTTGCACAACGGATTGCTGACCAACCCGCCGAAGTGGTTGAGTCCGAGCAGAAACGGACTAAACAGGCAGCACCGCTGCCCTACTCTCTCTCCGCGCTGCAGATTGACGCGTCTAAACGCTACGGTATGAGGGCACAGCAAGTGCTGGATATCGCCCAAGCACTGTACGAGCGCCACAAACTGATCACCTATCCGCGTTCGGATAGCCGCCACCTGCCAACTGAACACTTCGCGCAGGCAGCCAGCGTTACCGCGGCGATCGGACAGAATGATTCTAACTTTGCCAGTGCAGTAGCCAACGCCGACACAAAGCTGAAATCCAAGGCTTGGAATGATGCCAAAGTGGATGCTCACCACGCCATTATCCCAACCCCTAAAAAGCAGCCGATCAGTTCGCTCAGCGGTGATGAGCAGAAGATCTACCGCCAGATCGCGCGCCAGTATCTGATGCAGTTCTATCCGGCGGCCGAATATGCGGACTCTAAGCTAGTGTTTGATATCGCTGGAGGTAGCTTTATCGCCAAAGGCCGCCAACTAGTCGAAGCGGGCTGGAAGGTGCTAATGGGCGCCGAAGTAGAGGATAATGAAGTCGATGCGCCAGCCAGTGTACCTGCACTGCCCAAAGGGGCTGTGCTGACCTGCCGTGAGGGCGTAATTAGCGATAAGAAAACTGAACCACCCAAGCACTTCACCGAGGCGACACTGCTGCAAGCGATGACCGGTATCGCCCGCTTTGTCCAGGACAAAGAGCTCAAGAAAATCCTGCGCGAGACTGACGGTCTGGGTACCGAGGCGACGCGCGCGGGCATTATCGAAACGCTAATGACGCGCCAGCTACTTAGCCGCTCGGGTAAGACCATTCTGAGCACAGCCGCTGGGCGTGGGCTAATCCACGCCCTACCAGAGCAAGCGACCTACCCGGACATGACGGCCCATTGGGAGTTTCAGCTGCAAGCGATGGCCGAGCGCGGTCAAGCCTACGCCCCATTTATGGGGGCGTTGCAAACACAAGTGCAGGGGCTGATGGACCGGATCAAAGATGGTAACGTACCGCAAAGCTTGCGCAGCCTGCCAGTCGTTGAGTCGGCTAAAAGCACGAGCAAAGCTAAAGGCCGACGCAAAAGCACAGGTAAACGCAAACCCGCTACCCGCCGTACCACTCAGAAGCCGAAGTAGGAGCGATCTACGCGCAGCGTACGTTCGCGACCTACACTAACAAATCGCGAAATAAGGCTTCGCCCTACACCGTTGGTACAGCTTTATCGAAGCCCAAAAACAAACATATCCAAGGAGACCCAATGAGCTACAAAGTCTATATGTCCGGCGAGATCCACACCGATTGGCGCGAAGCGATCCGCAAAGGTACCGATGCACTCGGACTCGATATCACCTATCTGGCCCCTGTAACCGACCACCCCGCCAGTGATGCTGCGGGTGACTACCTGGGCGAACAGACGGATAATTTCTGGCGCGATCATCAGTCTTCGAAGGTTAATCTGATCCGCACAAAGAACCTGATCGAACAGGCTGACCTTGTCGTGATTCGCTTCGGTGATAAGTATAAGCAGTGGAATGCCGCCTTCGATGCCGGCTACTGCGCCGCGCTGGGCAAACCCTATATCACCCTACACGCTGCGGATATCATCCATCCGCTCAAAGAGGTCGATGCGAGTGCCTTGGCTTGGGCACAAACGAATGAGCAGGTCGTGGAGACTCTGCGCTACGTGCTCCAACCCTAGGCCAGCGTTACTCAGCGCTCTGTTTCTAAGAGAGATTGTGCGAGCGGATGCCCAGCATCCGCGGCTCTTTGGAAACATGATTCTGCTTTTACTGGATCCTTGGCAAAGAGGGGTGACAGCCCCTCTTCATAGAATTTACCCACCAGCCAGAGAGCTTTGGCATCGCCCTGCTCTGCGGCTGCCTGCAAGTAGAGGGCGCCTTGGGTACGACTAGCAGGATCGGCTCCACGGAAATGCAACAGCGAGCCGTAGGTGGTTAGCGCAGCTCGATCGCCGTGCTCGGCACCATAACGAAATAGCTTCATGGCAAGCTTGTGGAAATGCGGCGAACGCCGCGCAAGCGGGCCACGGAATAACCGATAGGCGAGCCAAGCAGCGAGGCGCCCGGCTAGGGTCGCAGTGCTCAAAGGTACTGCGCGAGCTCAATGCGCAGAGCGTCGAGCTCGTTTTCAGCCTTCTGCTTCGCTTTCTTCTTGAGCCCTTCCAAGTCCTGCTCTTTCTGAGCAATCAGAGCCGCGGCTGCTGCTCCCTTGTCATCTGCAGCAGCAACAGCATCGATCAGGTGCTGTACCGGACGCAGAATCGCACGGCGACGACCCTCTTCGATGCGCGCGATCTCTTCAGGAGTCAGCTCTTTCTTCTTCTCTTCAGCTTTCTCAGCCTTCGGAGCTACGTAGGTCAGAGGACGTATACCGGCCGCAATTCGCACCTGATCGAGGAGCGGAGCGGCCTCAGCACGTGCCTTCTCAGCACCCTTGAGCAGCAGCGCCTCTACCGCACCCATATCGTTCATCAGTTCGTTGTAGCGGGCACGTGGCGCGCTCAACTTGGCGTCCAAAAACTCATGCAGCTGACGTTTAGCCTCACCCCAAGCGATGCCATTTTCAAACTCGCGGCGCATTGCAGCGCTCTCATCAGTATTAGCGAAGAGGTTATAAAGCTGGAAAATGGTGCTGGTATCAGCATCCTTGGACTCACCCGGCTCACGCAAGTCGGTCTTAATGCGGTTAATCAAGGTGCGCAACTCATCTGATGAGCAGAAGAGTGGAATGGTGTTATCGTAACTCTTGGACATCTTGCGACCGTCAAGGCCGGGAATCAACTGGGTCTCCTCATCAACCTGAGCCTCAGGCAGGACGAACAGCTCGTTGTACGTATGGTTGAACTTGCCTGCGATATCACGCGCCATCTCGATATGCTGAATCTGATCCTTACCCACAGGCACCTTGTGTGCGTTGAACATTAGAATGTCGGCGGCCATCAGTATCGGGTAACTAAATAGACCCATGGTGATACCGTCATCGAGATCCTCTTTTCCACCATCGCGGTTTGCATCCACTGAGGCTTTGTAAGCGTGAGCGCGGTTCATCAGACCCTTGGAACACATACAGGTGAGAACCCAGGTCAGTTCTGGAATCTCCGGCACATCGGTCTGACGGTAGAAAGTGGCCTTATCGGTATCCAATCCCAATGCCAACCAGGTAGCGGCGATCTCTTGAGTCGAGCGAGCCACACGCTCGGGATCGTGGCACTTTATCAGTGCATGATAATCTGCCAGAAAGAAAAAGGATTCAGCGTTGGGCTGTTGACTCGCTTCAATCGCTGGCTTGATGGCGCCAAGGTAGTTGCCAATATGTGGGGTACCGGTGGTTGTAATACCGGTAAGAACGCGATTGTTGCTCATTCTATCTCTCGTTATCGCTGTCAGTCTTGCTGATTAAGGTGCTGAAATTTTTGGCGCCCATCATACACTTTTGCGCCCTGAGGTCCCAGACCCCGAAGTCGATGAAGTAGCGCCAAAGTACCAGAACTCAACGCTAGCCCAATGGACTTAAAACCCCGTATACTATGAGGAATAAGAATAAAAAACTTGGAGAACAACATCATGAGCGATACTGCATCGTCCATCATTATTCTGTGCGCCTTTATACTGCCAGCGGCAGTCTTCCTAGCTCAACTCGAACGCTTTGAGACCACTGCTGTGGTTCATGTTTTCATTATGTCCTTCATCTGTCTGGCGATTGGTATGCTTTTCGCCGGTATGATGATCACCTTGAGTAATATCGAGTCGCAAACCATGATGGCGGCTAGCGTTGTGGTGGGTTCGGCTTTGGCCGCAACAGTGCGCGTCATTCAGATTCGTAAGGCGCGGCGCAGTTAAAGGGCCGTCTCGGCTGGCAGCGCCCTGCACAGTCGATAATTCGGCGTAATGCGGCGGCAATATTGCTGATCCACTTCAGTCTGAGGTCGTAAAGCATTAGTCTATAGGCATTAATGCAATGAGATTTTGAACTGATGTTAGTACTGCTTTCGCCTGCGAAAACCCTAGACTTCGAAACCCCACCAATTACTGAAACCCACAGTCAGCCGGAGTTTACAGCGCAAGCTGCGCCACTGATTGATGTGCTGCGTGAAAAAGCGCCCCAGGATATCGCCGACCTGATGAAGCTGAGCGACAAGTTGGCTGCGCTCAACGTTGCCCGTTACCAAGGTTGGACACCGAAGCATACGCAAGAGAATGCTCGTCAAGCGCTGCTGGCCTTCAAGGGAGATGTGTACACGGGTTTGGATGCAGATTCACTGAGCGAAGCGGATCTCGAGTACGCGCAGTCTCACCTGCGCATTCTATCGGGCCTTTATGGATTGCTAAAACCACTGGATCTGATGCAACCCTACCGTCTGGAAATGGGCACCAGTTTGACCACAGAAAAAGGAAAAACACTCTACGCTTACTGGGGCTCGGCGATAACCGATCGGATCAACAGTGAACTACAGAGCGATGATGTGGTGGTAAATCTAGCCTCCAACGAATACTTCAAATCAGTACAGCCGAAAAAGCTTAACGGACGGTTGATTACACCGGTATTCAAAGATCAGAAAAATGGTCAGTACAAGATCATCAGTTTCTGGGCAAAGAAGGCGCGCGGTTTGATGGCGCGCTACATCATTGACAAGCGTGTAGAGCAGCCGGAGCAGCTAAAGGCGTTCGACTACGAGGGCTACCGCTTTAATGAGGCGATGTCAGAGGGTGACACCTGGGTTTTCACCCGGGATCACGAATAGCTGTCTCAAACCTTTTGGGGCGTTGTCTCTAATTCAGTCAGTAGCTCTAGCATATTTCGCAAGTCAAACGGCTTCCCGATGCAGGCATTGGCGCCAGCATCAACTATGGCTTGTTGCTCTTCTCCGATAGTGGCCGCTGTTACGCCGATGATCGGCAATTTTGGGTAGCGTCCTCTGAGCTCTTGGGTCAGTTCAATACCATTCATTGATGGCATATGAATATCCGAAAGGACTAGATCAATCTCATCGGTAAATTTTGAGATTGCATCTAAACCATCTTCCGCGACGGTAACCCGGGCGCCCGTTTTTTGTAGAATCTTTTCGGTCAGTACTCGAATGGTCAGGTTATCTTCAACCACTAGAATGTGTTTCCCTGCCAAAACCTCAACAGGGTCGGGCGCTGGCTCTGTTTTAGGCTCGCTATCTAACTCTTTCGCAGAGGCGTGTTCTGGATTGATGGTTACTGCGATCAACTGCAGTGTAAAACTACTCCCATCTCGACTGGACTGGACTTCTAAGGAGCCACCCATCGACTCTGCAAGATCCTTGCACACACTCAAACCTAGCCCAGTTCCGGGGGTCTGCTGATCCAAACGCACATAAGGTTCAAAGATGCGCTCTAATGAGGCCGGAGGTATGCCGATTCCATCGTCCTTCACCTCAAAATTCAGTTCAACCCTCTCATCACTAATCCAGTTCGACCTTACGTTGAAACTGATATTTTTCGCGCCACTGTGCAGGATGGCATTTTTAACTAAGTTACGGACAATCTGGCTAATGTATCGGACTGGTAGATGTACTTCGCCATCCCATTCAACCAAGAAAGCCGGGGAAAACTTGCTTTTGGAACCGACGAAGAGCGACTGTAGCCCAATATTCAGCTCTTGAATCGCGTCACTCAAAACCACCGCACGACTGAGACCCGGATTTGCCGTACTGTTTACCTTAGTATTCAGGTTGTTCACTAAATCCAACGCATGTGTCAGATTCTCTAATATGACTGCTCGATTCTGTCTGTATTCCGAATCTTTTAGCAACATAACAGCTGCCGCGATGGGGGTCCTGACTTCATGGGAAAGTACAGCAAAAACCTCCGAGTTGCGTTCGGCGAGTTGCTGCTCTGCCTCTAGTGCGCACTCCTTTTGTTTCATCTCCTGGGTTAAGTCAGCGTTCAACTCATTTAACTGCGCAAACTGTGCCTTTATAGTTTGGCGAAGCGTATCTAAGGTACCCGATATTGATCGCAACTCAGGTATTCGAGTCGTGCTGAGTATTTCAGTATCATATTGGCCGGAGACAAGTTGAGTGGAGCTCTCGCGAATCCGCTTAAACTCACGCAACAACACACAGGTAAAGGCCAACGTAGCCAAAGTAACAAAGATCAGTTCGGCTAAACCGAACGATATGCCCCAGCGATATGCAGAGAAGAGCGTCTGGTGATGATAGCTAAGGTTAAATGCTGCAACAAACTCTCCAACCTCTAGACCCTCATGGCTTATGCCGGTTTTATTCAACAAGAACTGTTCGGCAGAGCCTGATTGAAGCAACCGAGCTGTGTCCTCTTGTGCTGTGCCCGCAAGCCTAAGTCCGTTTGCATCGCTAACGTAAGCGAAGACTATGTTGGGTAAGCTCACAACCTTGTCGGTCATAGCTTCCAACGTTGCAAGATCTTGACCCAAAATCGCGTTAGTCGCTGAAGCACTGAACAGCTCAGAGGTAACCCGCGCCTCACGTTTAAGGCCCTCTAAACTTGTGTCACGCACGAAGCCGACCATCCCCAAAACCAGCGTCGCGAGAAGTACTATCTCTATGCACGCGATCCCGAGTGTTAAACGCCAATTCAGCGGCATCCTGTCTTCCTCTGCTTTTGTCCTTTTCGTGTAGTAGACCGAGCACAAAACGTGCCAAGAGGCGCCTGTTCCTCGAACAAACAGAAAGGGGCCTTATCGCGACCTTGGCTGCTCCAAGATCCCTCCCGCAGAGATCCAACCTTGTTGGAGGGATGTGAGGCGCAGGCGAACGTCGCGACCTGCATTAAAAAACCCGCGCTTCTCTCGAAGGGCGGGTTTATTTGAGCCAGAAACGATCAAGCGTCAGGTGAGGCCTTGGCCATCTCCTGCTTCTCGTAGATCAGGATCGGCTCAGACGAGCCTTCGATCACGCCACGGTCGATCACCACTTTAGAGACCGACTCCAGTGAAGGCAGCTCGTACATGATCTCTAGTAGCGTTGCTTCCAGGATGGAGCGCAAGCCACGCGCACCGGTCTTGCGTTCCAGCGCCTTCTCAGCCACGGCGATGAGTGCATCCTCACGGAACTCAACATCGGCACCTTCCATCTCAAACAGCGCTTTGTACTGCTTCACCAGGCTGTTTTTCGGCTCGGTCAGGATCTGAATCAGCGCATCTTGATCCAACTCAGTGAGCGTGGCGATCATTGGTAGACGACCGATAAACTCGGGAATCAGACCGAACTTAACAAGGTCTTCAGCTTCAACATCTTGTAAACGCTCAGAACCCTTATCATCATCTTTGCTGCGAACGGTCGCACTAAAGCCGATCGAGCTCTTTTCGCTGCGTTCAGCAATAACCTTCTCTAGGCCGGCAAATGCACCACCGACAATGAAGAGGATGTTCGAGGTATCAACCTGCAGGAACTCCTGCTGTGGATGCTTGCGACCACCCTGAGGCGGTACCGATGCAACCGTACCCTCAATCAGCTTCAGCAACGCCTGCTGTACACCCTCACCCGACACATCACGCGTAATGGATGGGTTGTCAGACTTGCGTGAGATCTTGTCGATCTCATCGATGTAGACAATACCCAACTGGGCTTTCTCAACATCGTAATCACACTTCTGCAGCAGCTTCTGAATGATATTCTCAACATCTTCACCGACATAACCCGCTTCAGTCAGCGTGGTCGCATCAGCCATAGTGAAGGGTACGTTGAGCATGCGTGCAAGCGTCTGGGCCAGCAAGGTTTTACCCGACCCGGTGGGACCGATCAGCAGAATGTTAGACTTACCTAACTCGACTGAGTCTTTATCTTTGCCTTTGTAGCGCAGGCGCTTGTAGTGGTTGTATACGGCGACTGCAAGCACTTTCTTGGCACGCAGCTGGCCGATCACATATTCATCAAGATTCTCTTTGATCTCCGCGGGTATCGGCAGTCGATCGTCATCAGAGACCTCTTCAGCTTCCTGAATCTCCTCGGTGATGATGTCGTTGCAAAGGTCGACACACTCATCACAGATAAACACAGAGGGGCCCGCTATTAACTTGCGAACCTCGTCCTGACTCTTACCGCAGAAAGAGCAGTAGAGCTTAGAGTCGCCCTGGCTCTTATTTTCGTCAGACATTTAACATCCTCTTACTCCGCTGCCGATAAGCTAGCAACGGTCTTTAAAATCAACCCGCGTCGCGGTTCGTTAACACCTGGTCGGCTAGTCCAAACTCTACAGCCTGGGTCGCTGACAGGAAAGTGTCATGTTTCATGATCTCATGCAGCTCATCCAGCGTCTTACCGGTGCGCTCTGCATAGAGTTCGGTGAGCCGCTCGTTAAGACGCTTGGCCTCTTCCATATGACGGCGAGCATCCTCAAATTCGAGCTCTTGAACATGAATAGAGCCACTTGTGCCCGGCGTACCGGAGCTAACTCGGTGAATCATTGTACGAGACTCTGGCAGCAGGAAGCGCTTGCCCTTCGCACCCGCCATCGCCAAAAACGAACCCATACTTGCAGCCTGACCCAGCACCATAGTGCTCACATCTGGCTTAATAAACTGCATGGTGTCGTAGATAGCCAGGCCGGCCGATACAGACCCGCCGGGAGAGTTGATGTACAGGTGGATATCTTTATCCGGATTCTCTGCTTCTAAGAATAGTAGCTGTGCAACAATTAGGTTGGCCATGTGCGTCTCGACCGGCCCCACCAAAAAGATCACACGCTCTTTCAGTAGGCGTGAATAAATATCGTAGGCGCGCTCACCGCGTGAGCTCTGCTCCACAACCATTGGGACCAGGCCTGAATTTACAGTTTCATCAGAACGTCCTGTAAAGATATCGGTCATTCAACTCTTTCCTTATCTCGACACGAGAAATAAAAAACGACAGTTAGCGAAAGCCAACTGCCGTTCTCAGTACATCACAGTTGAGGGTTGGGATTACTCCGCAGCAGCCTCAGCCTGTTCTGGTTTGATTGCGTCTTCGTAGCTGACTTTTACTTCGTTCACATTAGCAGAAGATAGAAGTTGGTCAACGACCTGCTCTTCTAGTACGAGGCTACGAACCTGATTCATCATGTCCTGGTTCGTTTTATAGTACTCGATCACTTCCTGAGGATCTTGGTAGCTGTCTGCTACCTCAGCCAGCATCGCATCTACGCGAGCTTCTTCAGGCTGCAAATCGTTTGCTTTGATCACTTCCTGTACCAATAAACCGATCATAACGCGGCGCTTAGCCTGATCTTCGAACAGCTCTTTAGGCAGGGTAGAAGGATCGATCTGAGCGTTACCACCAAACTGCTGTACAGCCTGCTGCGCCAGATTTTTAACTTCATCTTCAACCAATGATGCAGGTACGTCGATTTCGTTCGCAGCGATCAGTGCGTCAAAGACCTTGTTCTTCAGCTTGTTCTTCAGCGCCTGATTCATTTCACGCGCCATATTTTTGCTGACTTCCTCTTCGAATGCAGACTGATCAGCTACTTCGACGCCGAACTTAGCGAAGAACTCTTCGTTCAGCTCAGGCAGCTCAGGCTTCTCGACGTTGTTGAGTTTGATCTTAAACGTTGCCGCTTTGCCTTTGAGGTTTTCAGCTGTGTAGTCTTCCGGGAAATTCACTTCGATATCGAACTCTTCGCCCTTCTTGTGACCTTCGATGCCCGCTTCAAAACCAGGAATCATCTGACCGGAGCCCAGAACCAAGTCCTGACCTTCGGCCTTGCCACCTTCAAACGCTTCCCCGTCTACGAAACCTTCGAAGTCGATGTTTACTTTGAAGCCATCTTTAGTCACGCCGCGAGTCTCTTTCCATCCAGACTGCTGCTTCTGCAGAGTCTCGATCATGGTTTTGATATCGGCTTTCTTGATTGTTGCAGACTGTTTTTCGATCTCAACGCCGTTCAGATCCTTGAGTTCGATCTCTGGGTAGATTTCAAAAGTTGCAGTGAAAGAGAAGTCTTCACCCTCTTTGTCATTCTTGAACTCGATAGTCGGAGTACCAGCTGGCTGTAGAGACTGCTCCTGTACCGCTTCAAAAAAGCTCTCCTGTACTACACGGTTCAGCACATCGTAGCGAATCGCTTCGCCGTACATACGCTTGATAACTTTTGGCGGAACCTTACCAGGACGGAAGCCATCCATTCGACGGGTGCGCGCCTGCTGTGCGACCTGCTTATTTACATCGTTATCGACACGCTCAGCTGGAACTGTAACAGTCAGTTGGCGCTCGAGGCCTGAAGTCGCTTCAACAGAAACCTGCATGGAAATCCTCATCAATTTTGTACATCAGTTTTATAGGAAACCTCTGCTCTACCCTTGAACATCCGGTGCGGGCTATAAAAAGCCGGCACAGGAAGCGACTACAGAGGTGAAAATACAAGCGCGAAATTTTCCGTGATGGGGGCGTAATAGTCAAGCGTCTAGACGTAGAGAAACACGCTTTTTGCTCGGTCAGAGTGTCGAAAGATAAAGCAGAAGATAACTGAAGATGGGGTGGCTGATGGGGCTCGAACCCACGACCACCGGAATCACAATCCGGGGCTCTACCAACTGAGCTACAGCCACCATAATGGTGCGGACGGAGAGACTCGAACTCTCACACCTTGCGGCACCAGAACCTAAATCTGGCGTGTCTACCAATTCCACCACGTCCGCGTGTTAGTTTTACATCCCTGTGGAGAGATGGGGTGGCTGATGGGGCTCGAACCCACGACCACCGGAATCACAATCCGGGGCTCTACCAACTGAGCTACAGCCACCGTAGCAACTTCAACGAGTTTGGCGCGCCCGGCAGGGTTCGAACCTGCAACCGCTCGCTTAGAAGGCGAGTGCTCTATCCAATTGAGCTACGGGCGCTCTGCCCGATCTCTCAAGGTTTGCATACTGCACCCCTCGCGAAGTGGTGCGTATCCTATCCACGCCCTGCCCTCTGGTCAATAGCTTAGTTGAGATATTTCGAAAATGTTTAGAGATTATTTGGTCAGGTGCAGGCAGACGAGCAATCAACACCCACCAAGCTTATTCGCACTTTGCAAAGAAATTCGCATTATGCGACGCGTTTTGAGAAAGGCTTAGTGGTTTACCTCAGAAGCCAGCAGTCCCGAAACCTTATTGAACCGCACCGAATAGGTGAAACGCAGCGAATCTGGGCTTCAAAGCCGGCCTCCTCGATAAGATGGACAGAGTCGAGAGCAAGTTGGCACAGACGTTGCTAAATATTACGTGCTGTTGTTACCCAGTTTCCGATGGGAATGAGGGAGGCGGCCATGGAGTGGCCGCTATTTTTTGCAACGATAGATTTCAGTTTCGGGGCAGGCCGAAAAACAATAATAAGCGGCTTGTTTTTTCTTTTTGCCACCGTCGCTGCATGCTACAACCAGTCTTCGGCAAACTCCTCTTACAAATACCTCTTACTATACCTTACTGGTCACGGTACCACTGAGTACCTTCGGGACCGTCTTTGAGCACCACACCCTGTTCTGCCAACTGGTCGCGAATCTCATCGGAGCGAGCGAAATCTTTCGCGGCGCGAGCCTCTTTACGCTCGACAATCAGTGCCTCAATAGCCTCCGCACTAATCTCACCGTCTGCTGCGTGCTGAAGGTAGGCGTTGGGCTCCTGTTGCAACAGACCGATCAGCCCACCCAAGGCGCGTAACTGGGCAGCGTAATAGGCGGCTGTCTCAAGACCTTCTGCTTTAGCTCTATTCAGCTCGCCAACCAAATCAAATAGGACTGCCATGGCGCGTGGTGTATTGAAGTCATCATCCATCGCCTCAAAGAAGCGCGTACTGTAGTCACTCTGCTCGTCCAACTGAGCTTCGCCAGCCGGTGCACCTTCAAGCGCTTGATAGAAGCGATCCAGAGCCGCCTTGGCTTCACGCAGGCTGTCAACGCTGTAATCAATGTGCGAGCGGTAGTGCACACTCGCCAGGAAATAGCGCACCACCTCAGGGTTGTGCTCTTTGAGTACATCGCGAATGGTGAAGAAGTTACCCAGTGACTTAGACATCTTCTCGGCGTTGACGCGAACCGGTCCAGCATGCATCCAATAGTTAACGTAAGTCTGCCCGTTGGCCGCTTCTGACTGTGCGATCTCATTTTCGTGGTGTGGAAATGGCAAATCGGGACCGCCACCATGAATGTCAAAGGTCTCACCGAGGCAGCATTTAGACATGGCAGAGCACTCAATGTGCCAACCGGGGCGTCCATCACCCCAAGGCGACTGCCAGCTCAGCTCACCCTCTTTTGCGGCCTTCCACAGCACAAAGTCGAGCGGGCTCTCTTTAGCGGTTTCCACTTCAACTCGCGCACCGGCGCGTAGCTCTTCCACAACTTTGTTGGTCAGCTTACCGTAGCTAGCAAATTTCTCAACGCGATAGTAGACATCGCCGTTGGTAGCTGCGTATGCGAAGCCCTTGGCGATCAAGGTCTGTACCATCGCGATAATGTCATCGATATGACGCGTTGCCCTCGGTTCCTGATCGGGGCGCAATACACTCAACGCTGCCTCATCCTCATGCATCGCAGCGATCATGCGTGCCGTAAGATCATCGACAGACTCACCGTTTTCGGCAGCGCGACGAATAATCTTGTCGTCGACATCGGTAATATTGCGAACATAATCCACACCCCAGCCGCGCGCGCGCAGGTAACGGGTGATCAGATCGAAGCAGACCATCACTCGGGCATGGCCGATGTGACAGAGGTCGTAGACGGTGATACCACAGACATACATACGAATCTGGCCGGGATTAATTGGCGTGAACGGCTGTTTCGATTTCGTCAGTGTGTTGTAAATCTGTAGCATGTTTAACCTTTCTAAATTAATGATTCAGCGCTGCACTCGGCAGACTGATGCGGGAGATCTCTGCGCCCCCGATAACACTCTCTTCGCGGCTGATAAGCAGCTCTGCCCCCTGCCAGACAATCGCTTCCCACTGCCCGGGATGGTTTAACAGGTAGCGCTTTGCCTCAGCCCATTGCGGGGCGTTCTTCTTCACGGGTATCAGCCATATAAACGGCTGCAGGACGCGTAAGCCTTTACCGTATCCCAACAGCGCCAACATCTGGTGGGCTTCGCTGTAGTCTGCACCTGTAATCAGGCCGTCACTGAAAAAGCCCTCACTACTCGTCAGCAGCTGCCGATCAGCACCCGGCACCATTCGATAGAGCCGTGTCGCCTGATCGCCCCAGTTCTTGGTAAATAACCAAAGCTGATTATCTACCCAGGTCGCTGCCTCGCAATCGTTGTTGTGCGCGCGACGGTTTACCGCATTCTGGACATCAGCGAAGCGAAAATCAGCGCGCTTGGCAGCAATACTTTTTTGCGCACGAGGCTCACTCAGTGAGCTCAACTTTACTGCGTAGAGCTGCAACCAGATACGATCACCCCGATTGTTGCCGCAGTCAACGACGAACAGATGCTCCGAGCTCTGTGCGAGGGCCTCCCAATCAAAATTGGTAGCACCATCCAGTGTTAGGCTGCGACTGCGACTGTGCGGCAAATCAATAGCGAGCAGCTCAGGCTCGCCGCCGGAATCATTCATAGTCCAAAGATTTTTACCTACCAGCGCCAGCCCCGAGCTCTCATGTAGGAGCGGACCAAGCGCAGTTACCCGAACAGGCTGCAGTTTCTCTGCTTCAGCACGCACATAGGGCGAACCATCCGGCGCTGTTACGCAGCCCTGCATCAGAACCAGCGCCAGCAGCAGTCCAAGGGCGGTGCGCATTAGCCTTTAGACTGTTTCGCCCAAGAGTCGCGTAGACTCACGGTACGGTTAAAGACCATGCGCTCTTCGGTAGAGTCCGGATCAACGCAGAAGTAACCCTGACGCTCGAACTGGTAGCTACTCTCAATAGCAGCGTTGGCCATACCCACTTCAACCCGCGCGTTGGGGAACGACTGCAGTGATTCAGGGTTAAGGAACTCGGTAAAACTGCGCTCTTTGTCAGCTTCTGGGTTCGCTTCTGTGAAGAGGCGGTCGTACTGACGCACTTCACAAGGAATTGAGTTATCAGCACTGACCCAGTGGATGACACCCTTGGGCTTGTAGTCCGTTGGATTCTCACCCTTTGTTGCTGGATCGTAGCTACAACGTAGCTCAACCACTTCACCCGCTTCATTTGTAATCACATCTTCACAGGTGACGCAGTAAGAGCCGCGCAGGCGCACAGCAAAACCCGGGGCAAGACGCTTCCACTTCTTCGGCGCCTCCATGGCAAAATCTTCGCGCTCGATCAGCAAGTTTTTGGTGAGTGGCACCAAGCGGTGTCCCAGGGTTTCATCTTTGGGATGCACTGGAACCTCGAACCACTCCTCCTGACCCTCTTCATAGTTGGTCAGTGTGAGCTTAATCGGATCGATAACACACATCGCCCGTGGTGCACTCTCTAGATCCTCACGAATGGCCGCTTCAAGCATGCTCATATCAACGGTGGAGTTGGAGCGGGTGACACCGATCATGTCACAGAAATTGCGAATGGCTGCTGGTGTGTAGCCGCGACGGCGCAGACCTGAAATCGTCGGCATACGCGGGTCGTCCCAACCCGTAACCTGCTGCTCATCAACCAACTGTTTGAGTTTACGCTTAGAGGTGATGGTGTAGTTAAGGTTTAACCGCGCAAACTCATATTGACGCGGCTTAGCCGGTACCGGCAGGTTATCAACGAACCAGTCGTAAAGTGGGCGGTGGTCTTCAAACTCCAGCGTACAAATAGAGTGAGTGATCTCTTCTATCGCATCTGACTGACCGTGAGCAAAGTCGTAACTTGGGTAGATGCACCACTTATCGCCCGTCTGATGGTGATGCGCTTTACGGACGCGGTAGATAACCGGGTCGCGCAGATTCATATTCGGTGCAGCCATATCGATTTTGGCACGCAGCGCCGCCTCACCTTCAGCGAATTCACCGGCACGCATCTGCTCAAACAGCTCAAGATTCTCTTCGACGCTGCGATCACGGTAGGGCGAGTTCTTCCCAGGCTCAGTCAGGTTGCCACGGTATTCGCGCATCTGCTCGGCATTAAGCTGACAGACGAAGGCTTTGTCCTGCTTGATCAGGTGAACCGCCCATGCATGCAGCTGATCGAAGTAGTCAGAGGTGTAACGAATATCACCCGCCCAGTTAAAGCCGAGCCATTCAACATCACGCACGATAGCGTCGATGTACTCCTGCGACTCCTTCTCAGGATTTGTATCGTCAAAGCGCAGGTTACAGACACCGTTATACTTCTGCGCGGTGCCAAAGTTCAAGCAGATCGACTTCGCATGGCCAATGTGAAGAAAGCCGTTCGGCTCAGGTGGGAAGCGGGTAACTACCTTGCCACCATGTGTGCCTTGCTCTAGATCTTTCTCAACTATCTGATAAATGAAGTTGGTAACCTGTGGCGCTTCGTTGCTGCTCATGAACGTCTCTTCAACCTAAAAATCGAACTGGGCGCGCAGGTGCGCCCGCAAAAGCGCAACATTATATAGAAGTTGTAAACGGATCACAGCGAGCAATTGCGCTTTTGCGCTGATATAATCGCGCCAAATTGGACTCTTTACTGACAGGAACCGAGACTATGATCGTTCTACACACCAACATGGGTGACATCAAAATCGAACTCGATTACGACAAGGCACCGAAGACTGCCGCTAACTTTGAACAATATGTCAAAGATGGCTTCTATGATGGCGTTATCTTCCACCGTGTTATCGACGGTTTCATGATTCAGGGCGGCGGTTTTGAGCCAAGCATGAAGCAGAAAGAGACCCGCGAGACCATCGAGAACGAGGCTGATAACGGCCTGAGCAATGATCGCGGTACTCTGGCGATGGCTCGTACACCCGACCCGCACTCCGCCTCCGCGCAATTTTTTATCAACGTCTCTGACAACGATTTCCTCAACCACACCGGCAAGACTATGCACGGCTGGGGCTACGCGGTCTTCGCTAAGGTTGTAGATGGCATGGAGACAGTGGACAAGATCAAAGCGGTACGTACTACCCATGCAATGGGCCATTCAGATGTACCAGCTGAAGATGTAGTTATCGAAAAAGCTGAGATTGTGGACTAAGCGTTGCTCTGCTTCTTCATTTCAGATCTACATCTGCAACAACAGCGCCCGGATATCACTCGGGCGCTGCTCTACTTTCTCGAAAATATCGCCCCAGGGGCTGACGAACTCTACCTATTAGGCGATATCTTTGAAGCGTGGATCGGCGATGACTACGCCGACCCCGTACTGGCTGAAATCTCACCCGCACTGCTTGAGTTGAAAAACACGGGGACAGCAATCTACTTTATGCATGGCAATCGCGATTTTCTGCTGCAATCGAAGGGCGCAGAAAAACTCGGAGCCAAGTTCCTTGAAGCGCCGCATACCCTGCAGCTTGAGCAAGGTACGGCGGTATTACTGCATGGTGATGAGCTCTGCCTTGATGATACCGAGTATCAAACCTTTAGGGCCCAGGTACGCGATTCAAATTGGCAAGCAGCATTTCTCAGTAAAACCTTAGAGGAGCGTTTGGCGATCGCTCGACAACTGCGTGAAACAAGCAGAAACGCGGGCGCGATGAAGAGCGAGGAGATTATGGATGTCACACCGGCAGCCGTCTCGAAGCTTTTTGATGAGAGCGGCGCAGATTTGATTATTCACGGCCATACGCATCGACCAAAACGTCATACCTACCCTCAAGGTGAGCGCGTCGTGCTAGGCGACTGGGGTACGACGGGTTGGTATCTGGTCAGCGATGCTAACCGCCTCGAACTGGTAGAGTTTAGCCCAACTTAACTGGCCTCAGCCATAACATCCCACTTCGCTTTAACCGCCACTACTTGCGACAGAATACCGACAAACAGCTCTACTAGCTCTGGATCGAAGTGGGAACCGCTCCCCTCTTGAATGTGGGCGATAGCGTCCTCGACGCTCCAAGCTTTCTTGTACGGACGCACTGATGTTAGCGCGTCAAATACGTCGGCTAGTGCGACAATTCTGGCCGACTCCGGTATCTCTTTACCGCTAATCCCATTGGGGTAGCCTGTACCATCCCAACGCTCATGGTGGCCAAGTGCAATCTCAGCCGCGAGCTGAAACATGGGGGCGTCACTCACCGAGAGGATATCACTACCCATCTGCGGATGACGCCTCATCACTCTCCACTCTTCAGTATTGAGCGGGCCAGGCTTTTGCAAAATCGAGCTAGGCACACCCACCTTGCCAATATCGTGCATCGCGGCCGCTAACTCTATCTGCTCAACCCTGTCAGCAGTCCAGCCAGCATGCTGAGCAACACAGGCTGATATAGCCGCCATTCGGCGAATGTGGATGCCCGTCTCGGTGTCATTGTATTCGCCTGCGATCGCCAACATTGAGATTGCATCGTGGTAAGCAGCCTGCAGTTGGTCAACCTGTACACGCGACAGGTGAGACTTAACCCGAGCAATCACCAACTCAGGCACTATTGGCTTGGTAATGAAATCTACAGCGCCGGCCTCAAAGCCCTCAACACCAACGCTGTTGTCACTCAGACTGGTCACAAAAATGATGGGAATCCGAGCAGTCTCGGCATCCGCTGTAAGTCGTCTACAGACTTCGAGACCATCAATATCAGGCAGCCGGATATCGAGCAAAATAAGCGCCGGGCCGACACGCTTTGCCGCCTCTAAAGCTTGGACCCCGCTAGTGGCATAACTGAGATGAAAATCATCAGCTAGCACCTCGCGCATTGACGCCAAGGTTTGCGGGTCATCATCAACAATCAGAACACTTCTATTCATCGCCAAACCTAACTCCGTTTACAGATACGCTCAAACTACTCAAGCGTTATCTCCAGCTCGCCAGCAATTCTATCAACCTCAACCAAAGCTCCCTTGGCGTCAAACAGATCGATGCAGTTTTGAAGAGCGACTCTATCGTTTACACTCAGTTTCGAACTCAATCCTTGAAATATTGAGTTAGCCGCATCTAAATCATAGTTCTGCAACTGCGCATATAAAGCCCGTAACGGCTCGATCAACTGCTTTGGGTCAAGGCTCAGCTCGATTACAGGACCTTCCGACGCCCCCAGCGGGAAGTGCTCGTCGATATAAGAGAAACAGCTGCGAAGCGCAGTACGAAGCTTCTCCAGAGCGTCAATATAGGGTTGCTGCTCGTCGATACAAGCTTCAATCTGGGCACAGAGGTCGCGCACCTGATCGATGCCGAGGTGGCCTGCACCGCCTCGCATTTTGTGCACCAATGAGCCCAGCGCTTCAGGTTGGTATGCCAGAGCCTCGAGTTCGTCAATTGATTGTTCATACATCTGTACAAAGAGATGCAGATAGCGCTGATACTTCTCACGTGTTTTGAAGACCCGCAGTCCATAATCTTGATTTAACACCATCGGAGTATCGGGGTGCCGCTGCGGTACTGCCTCCACGTCGTTGTGATGCTGCGCCTCAAAGTTCAACCCTCGGGGCATCATTGACGATTTCAACAGAGCAACAGCTCTATCCAGATCGATAGGTTTGGTAATGAAGCCGTTCATGCCACACTCCATCGCTGCACTGCGTTGTAGCGGCGTGACTCCAGCAGTCAGCGCTAGCACGGGCAGACGTGCCAGTTTTTTATCTGCTCTTATCTGGCGGGTCGCCTCCAACCCATTCATTCCTGGCATCTGTACGTCCATCAAGACAACATCAACACTAAATACGGGTTCGCGTAAGAGTTCAAGCGCCTCTGCGCCATCTTGTGCCAACCAAACACGCGCACCCTCCTCCTCAAGCATCATCTTGGCCACATCTAGATTGATCGCATTGTCGTCCACCACAAGGATTCGACTGCCTGCTAGACGTTTTTCAGCCTCGTCTACCTGATTTGCGTCTACATCCTCCCTCGCTACCAGAAGGTTGTAGAGTGCCAGAGGCCCGATAGGGTATCGCAGCACCCTAGACCCGTCGATCACCGACGGGTAGTCTTGCTGCGCAGCCTCTGGGGTAGCGATTACAATGACTACGTTAGGGCGCCTCTTCTCTGACAATTTAGCCAAGGGCTGCAATTGCGACTCCAGGTCTGGGGGTACAAAGGCATCGGCATCAACCAAAACAACTGCGTCGGGGTTCTGCAGTTTCTCGTTTCGTAGCACCTCCTGCACCAGGTCGTCGGGATGCGCGATTCTAGACACTTTCGCGCCAAATCCAGCAAGTAACCCTTCCAGACTTGCAGCTACTGCAGGGTTGTAGTGACTTAGCACAACGGATCGTCCGGACAAGCCAGTCAACGGCAATCTATTGATGGATTGACGGCTCAGGCTAAGAACAAAACTAAATTCGCTCCCCTCGCCTACCTGGCTGTTGACGGAGATCTCGCCACCCATCAGCTTCACCAGATTAGCAGCGATACTCAGCCCCAGACCGGTGCCTCCGTAACGCCGGCTAACCGAGGCATCTGCCTGTGTAAATGGAATAAACAACTGAGACTGTACAGGTTGCGGAATACCCACACCGGTGTCGCGCACAGAAAACTTCAAGTTCAACTTACTCGCGTTGGTCGAAAGGTAAGTTAGGCTAACCCGAACCTCACCTTGCTCGGTAAACTTAATCGCGTTACTGCAAAGGTTTACTAACACCTGTTCGAGACGCAGATAATCTCCAATGACACCGTTGTACTCGACGGGAGGGGGTTCTACTACTAAATTCAAGCCGCGCTGTGACGCTTGTTCACCAACGAGCGTCGTGAGGTTGTCCAATAGCTCATAGAGCGAGAACGGACTTTGATCTAACTCCAGTTTGCCCGACTCAATTTTTGAGTAGTCGAGGATGTCGTTGATAATGCCGAGCAGAGATTGCGCAGCTCTGTCCTGCTTGGCAATTAGATCACGAGTGGAGTGCTCTTGGACCTGTCGCTCTAATAGATGATTGATACCGAGAACTGCATTTAACGGCGTGCGAATCTCGTGACTCATATTCGCCAGAAAGTCACTCTTCACCTGAGCGCCCTGCTCAGCCGCCTCACGCGACTCTTCGAGCTCTTGGTTTAATGCCTCGAGCTCAACATTGGTCTCCGAGGACTTCTCATAGGCGATACGCAACTCTCGCTCAACACGCACCTCCTCGGTCACATCTAGCTCCGTACCAATTAGCGTTTGAGTGAACCCCTCTGTGTCCAATTTGGTCGTAGCAATCAGCCGGACCCAAATCTCATCGCCCTGGGTGTTTTGCGCCTGAAACACCCCGTCAAAATGACTGCCATCGAGAATAGTCTCTCGCATGTGCTGATTAACGAGCTCACGATCTTCTTGATCGATCAACGCCATCCAGCTGGCTAGCTTGAGCTCAAAATCTGCATCGACTCCATAATGCTTGTACATCTGGGCGTCCCACACCAGCGAACCATCGCGTGTATCCAGCTCCCAAATACCGATATTCGCGGCATTTGCCGCTATCTCAAGGCGCTGGTTAAGCGCTAGGATTTCACGGTTGGCCTGATGATCTGCCGTCATATCGCGAACAGCACTGAGCACCTGCATTTCACCGTCTATCATCAGAGAGTTAAGAGCAATAGAGACAGGAATCTCATTGCCATCACGGCGACGCGCGGTTAGCCGTGAGCGCGAGGAAACAGCTCGAGACACAGGGGAGTTGTAGTACTGCGATCTCAATGAACCGTGAGTCTTTTTGATACGATCAGGCACCAACAGATCGATCGACAGGCCCACAAGCTCGTCGGGTCGGTAGCCGAATAGTCTCTCTACCGCACCGTTTGCCCGAGTTATAACGCCATGAGAATCTGACATCAGAGTGGCATCCGGTGCCGACTCAAAAATAACGTTTAGCTGTCGCTCACGAATTTCGGTCTCGCGAATAGCCTGGGTGCGAAGTTTGATCTGACGCCCGCCCCACAGACTCAAACTGACCAAAAACAGCTCCAACAATCCAAAGACTGGCAATAAGCCACGCATAATTTGCCAAGCTTGCGCCTGCAGCAAAGATGTGTCGTATGCTGCGACCAATGTCCAGCTGCCCTCGCGGTTCAGCACCGCATTCTCGAAAGTAGAAAAGCCTAAATCGGGAGTGAGTTTTCGCATGCTAAGTTGATAGCCACCCTCAATAAACCCCGTCAGACCTGAATCGCTCTGCCACAACTCAGGAAAAAGATCCGAAATTAACGCCGGAGTGCGGCTTGGATACATAAAACTCCACTCGACGTCAGGGCTAGGACCTATTAACCAATGCCCTTCATTATTGACCATCCATACCTGTTGCCCCCAGGCTTGGCCAACATCTGTGATCGCCGCCAACATGTCAGCGCCTTTGTAGTTCAAAACTACAACCCCGGCCTTGCGACCGTTGATCCCCTCCATCGGAGTCAGAATTCGCAGCGTGGGCTTTAGGGGTATCTCGATCGCGCCACGCTCAATGTTGAGGTCAAAAGCTGAGAAGTAGAGCGAGCCTGGGCTTAACGCCATACCCTCGGAGACGTAGTAGCGCTCCACTTTGGATTGTAGCGCAGACGGAGGAACTACCAGAGTATCGGGTAATTTATTGTTAACCCTAACTCGCTCGCGCCCCTCTAGGTCGATGAAGCGAACCTGATCATAGACATCAGCTCGGCTCTGCATCAATGCAACCCAATCCGACTCGACAACCTCCCAGCGGCCAGCCGTGTCTGCAGTAATGCTCTGTCGTAGCCGTTGCGAGCGCGTCAAGTAGCGCATATCTCGCTCAGCAACCCCCAGGTAGTTTACGAGGGTCGCGTTGGCTTGCTCGAGCACGGTCTTCTGACGGAACTCAAGTTCAGTTCGCAGATCAGCCCGTGTTGTTAGCAAGAGAAGATAGAAAACAGCAATAAGCACCAAGGTACTGAGCATCGCTAAAGTCGTGCCCAGTTTGTACCCACTAACTGGAGGTTGCTGTGGCGCCATTAATGCCTCGAAGCCAATCTCGGCTTGCGTATCCATCGCTTCGCTCTAAAGAAAAAGGTAAGGCTGTTCCATAGCCACTCTACATAATCCAAATACGATTTTAATGTAGCCTATGATAAGCGTATTTGCGAGACGATTGCCTCTTCAAGCCATCGCTTTCAATGAGGTCAGCGCCGGCACTCCGCTGTGAAAACGAAAGACATTGTCATACGCTTGAATAAGCCCAGCCTCAATTTCACGGAACTGATCGACTCTCCCGGAGATATCGACCTCAGCATAGGCCTGAGCTAACTTCAGATAATCCTGATAGTGACGCCCCTCGGAGCGCAACAACGAGCGGTAAAATTTCGCCAACTCTTCGTCCAAGAAGGGTGCCAATGCAGCGAAGCGCTCACAGGAGCGCGCTTCAATAAACGCACCCACTATTAGCACATCCACCAATCGCTCTGGCTCGCCCGAGCGCACATGCAGATGCAGACCTGAGGCGTAACCCGAGGATGAAAGATGACCATATGTAAGGCCACGATCTTTCATGATGCCCAACACCTGTTCAAAGTGAATCAACTCTTCACGAGCCAGGCGCGACATCTTGTTGAGTAGATCGGGACGGTCGACATAACGAAACATCAGCGTCATGGCAGTCGACGCCGCTTTCTTCTCGCAGTGAGCGTGATCGGTCAGCAGCAGCTCTAGCTGGTTGGGATCCTTTGCGAAATCGATCCATGCCTGCGGTGTATCACAGCCCAAAAACTGCTTAATTTCGTCGAGAGCGTCCAACTAAATCCTCCTGCCAAAGCTATCTCTGTCCGCGATTAATTGCCGCCGTTTCGCCGGCGAATCGCATTATAAAGCTTGCGCTCTTTGAATACAGCCACTCAACACAGGATCAAGATTATCCGATTACCTTTGATAAAGGAGCCTCCCCACCGGAGTGCCGACCCGCCGCACCCATTACCGGGCTCCTCACAGCCCAACTCTGTTATGAAGACTCTTATATACCTATTCCTTGTAAAATAAGACCAATTAGTTCTTACCTGCTCTTTATCCCTAGCCAAAGTATTAAAGCGCAGCTTTCGCACTTGCGGTAAAATGTGCGCCGAATTTGCAACCATCGATACTCGCAAGGGGTATCGGCCCATGCCTCACAAGGGTTTGGGTGTAGTTTTTGATGAGGACGATACTGTGCTTGAAGCTTACCGTAAACACGTAGAAGAGCGCGCCACTGAGGGCGTGCCACCAAAACCACTGGACCCTGAGCAGACCACTGCTCTTGTTGAGCTCCTGAAAAACCCACCTGCAGGTGAAGAGGAGTTTCTGCTGGACCTGATCACCAACCGTGTACCGGCAGGCGTTGACCAAGCGGCCTACGTAAAAGCAGGCTTCCTTGCGGCAGTCGCGAAAGGCGAAGCAAGCTCACCTCTTATCGATGCTGTGAAAGCGGTTGAGCTACTCGGCACTATGCTCGGTGGATACAACATTCAGCCTCTGATCGACTGCCTCGACGTTGACGCGCTGGCACCGACAGCTGCAAAAGCACTGTCTCACACTCTGCTGATGTTTGACGCGTTCCACGACGTTAAAGAGAAGATGGATGCTGGCAACGCACACGCTAAGCAGATCATGGAATCTTGGGCTGCAGGCGAGTGGTTCACCTCTAAGCCGGAACTGGCTGAGAAGATCACCGTTACTGTCTTCAAAGTACCGGGCGAAACTAACACCGATGACTTGTCACCAGCCCCAGATGCCTGGTCACGTCCTGACATCCCACTGCACGCTAACGCGATGCTGAAGATGGAACGTGAAGGCATCAACCCAGAGGTTCCGGGATCTGTTGGTCCTCTGAAGCAGATCGAAGAAGTTAAAGCTAAAGGTTTCCCAGTTGCTTACGTGGGTGACGTTGTGGGTACAGGCTCTTCACGTAAGTCTGCCACTAACTCAGTTCTCTGGTTCTTCGGTGACGATATCCCCAACGTACCTAACAAGCGCGCTGGCGGTTACTGTTTCGGCGGCAAGATCGCTCCCATTTTTTACAACACCATGGAAGATGCAGGCGCCCTGCCGATCGAGATGCCTGTAGACGAGCTGAACATGGGCGACGTCATCGACGTTTACCCATACCAGGGCAAAGTAACTCGCCACGGTAGTGATGAAGTGATCAGCGAGTTCGAACTGAAGACTCAGGTTCTGATCGACGAAGTTCAGGCTGGCGGCCGTATCCCACTGATTATCGGTCGTGGCCTGACTGAGAAAGCACGTGAAACGCTGGGCATGGGTCCATCTGAACTGTTCCGCAAACCACAGCAGCCTGTTGACACCGGAAAAGGTTACACCCTGGCGCAGAAGATGGTGGGTAAAGCGTGCGGCATGGACGGTGTACGTCCTGGCATGTATTGCGAACCTAAAATGACCACTGTCGGCTCACAAGACACCACTGGCCCTATGACCCGTGACGAACTGAAAGATCTAGCGTGTCTGGGCTTCTCAGCTGATCTGACCATGCAGTCTTTCTGTCACACTGCGGCTTACCCTAAGCCAGTTGACGTAAACACTCACCACACTCTACCAGACTTCATCATGAACCGTGGGGGTGTATCTCTGCGTCCAGGTGACGGTGTAATCCACTCCTGGCTGAACCGCATGCTGCTGCCTGATACCGTGGGTACTGGCGGTGACTCGCACACCCGTTTCCCACTGGGTATCTCATTCCCAGCAGGTTCAGGTCTGGTTGCATTCGCAGCTGCGACTGGTGTTATGCCTCTGGATATGCCTGAGTCGGTACTGGTTCGCTTCAAAGGCAAGCGCAACCCAGGCATCACTCTGCGCGACCTGGTACACGCAATCCCTTACTACGCTATCAAAGAAGGTCACCTGACTGTTGCTAAAGCCGGTAAGAAGAACATCTTCTCTGGCCGCGTACTGGAGATTGAAGGTCTGGAAGATCTGACCGTTGAGCAGGCGTTCGAGCTGTCTGACGCATCTGCAGAGCGTTCAGCTGCAGGCTGTACTATCACTCTGGGTGAAGATTCAGTTGCTGAGTACCTGCGTTCTAACATCGTAATGCTCAAGTGGATGCTGGCTGAAGGTTACGGCGATGCTCGTACTATTTCACGCCGTATTCAAGGCATGGAAGAGTGGCTGGCGAACCCAAGCCTGATGCGTGCAGACGCTGATGCTGAGTACGCAACAGTGATCGAGATCGACATGTCTGAGATCAACGAGCCAATCCTCTGTGCTCCAAACGATCCAGATGACGCTCGCTTGCTGTCTGAAGTTCAGGGCGCTGAGATCAACGAAGTGTTCATCGGCTCTTGTATGACTAACATCGGTCACTTCCGCGCGGCAGGTAAACTGCTGGAAGCCTCTGGTCAGTCAATCCCAACACGTATGTGGATTGCTCCACCGACCAAAATGGATGCGGCTCAGCTGACTGAGGAGGGTTACTACAACATCTTCGGTAAAGCTGGTGCGCGCATGGAGATGCCAGGGTGTTCGCTCTGTATGGGTAACCAGGCACGTGTTGCAGCTAAGTCGACTGTAGTCTCTACCTCAACGCGTAACTTCCCGAACCGTCTGGGTGATGGTGCAGACGTATTCCTGGCCTCTGCTGAACTTGCAGCTGTAGCAGCACTGGAAGGCAAACTGCCAACTGTTACCGAGTACATGGAGTACGCTAAGAAAATCGACAGCATGGCTGGCGACGTCTACCGCTACCTCAACTTCGATCAGATGGAAGCGTACGTAGGCAAAGCCTCTTCAGTGATCCCAACTGTCGAAGCCTAAGCCTCTACAAACGGGATCTAGGCGTAGCCTACTTTCCGAGCTCTACAAAAAACCCGGCTAACGCCGGGTTTTTTATCTATTGCGCTTTGCGCTCTACTCTCATTTCATCACTCAATGCTAGGACTCTTGAGGTTGCTGATCTTGAGAAACTGGAGCGCTTTTCAAGCGCTTGAGCTCTGCCACCATGTCCCCCACTTCAGCTTTGAGGGTGTAGATCTCGAGCTGGGCCTTTTTCAGTCGATCAGCTGTCTCAACACGGCGCTTCTCGGTTTCCGCTAGGTTCTCTTGCGACGTCGCCAATTCCGAGGCCAGATGTTTCTGCTCTACCGTTAAACGCGCCTGCTCTTGGGCACGGCTCGCTCCTTTGTTGCTCAGTTCAGCAACCTGATTTTCTAGTTGCGCAGAGCGCTGCTGCGGAGTCTCGCGCTCCTGTTCAAGCTTGGATACCACCTCATTATGCTGTTGAGCCGCACTGCGTAGAGCTTTGGATTTCTCGATTGTCTGCTAATGTGCAGCACGTTGCGTCTCAAACTCAGCTCGATCATGAGCGAGTGCCTGCTTAGCACTATCCAGCTCCGCTGATGCTGCTCTCTACGCCTCCTGCATAACCAGACTCATCGCCTCAACAACAGGTTCAGGAATTTTGCCTAGGACTGGAGGTGACTCCGCTCTCTGTGCTGGTTCGTCTCTGTCCATATTGTCGCTCTGCATTTCACTTCCCTCTGTTGCACTCCTAACAATATAGAAGCTGGGTCGGGTTATTACAGTGTAGGATTTGCATGTTTAAGCTTAGGCAGGTAATTTCGCTGCAACTACACTGAGATCAGTAATTGGAAGCCGTATGTCAAAACTGTTGTGGCAGCCCTCAAAGGAGCGCTGTGCGGCAACTCGCCTGAGCGCCTTCACTCACTATGTAAACGAGCAGTACCAGCATAGTTTTCATAGCTATGACGAACTCTGGCAATGGAGTGTCAACAACTCGGATGATTTTTGGCAATCGATCTGTCAATTTTTTGATGTAGAGTTCAGTACTACCGCACAGCACCCACTGAAGTTAGCTGGCGGAATACGTGACACCAACTGGTTCGAAGGCGGTCGCCTCAACTTCGCGCGCCACCTCCTAAAACGTCGTGATGATGCCGAAGCAGTGGTATTTCGAGGTGAAGATGGCACTCGTCGGGTGCTCAGTTACTCCCAGCTGTACCAGAAAGTTGCGCAGCTTCAGTCCTATTTAATAGCACAAGGGGTGACTGCAGGTGATCGCATCGCTGGCTATCTACCAAACGCGCCTGAAGCCATTATCTCGATGCTAGCGACAAGCGCTCTGGGTGCTGTCTGGACATCTTGTTCGCCCGATTTTGGTGTTAATGGCGTGGTCGACCGATTTGGTCAGGTGGAGCCGAAATTTCTGATAACCGTTGATGGTTATCACTACTCCGGTAAGCGTATTGATAACCTTCCCAAGTTACCTGAGATTGTCGAACGAATCTCGAGCATCCAAGCTGTTTTGGTCTACCCCTTCTTACAGGAGACGCCCGATCTCTCTGCGATTGAGAAGGCGATTGCTTGGAATGAGGCGCTGGACCTAACCGCAACCGAGGTTGAGTTTGTTGAACTCCCCTTCGACCACCCGCTATATATCCTCTACTCTTCTGGTACCACTGGTGTCCCAAAATGTATCGTGCATGGAGCTGGCGGAACTCTCCTGCAGCATGTAAAAGAGCTCGCGCTGCATACCGACCTGGGGCCAGATGGCCGCCTGATGTACTTCACCACCTGCGGTTGGATGATGTGGAACTGGATGGTTTCGGGTCTGGCGGTCGGTGCCTCCTTGGTACTGTTCGACGGCTCGCCGTTTCAGCCTGGCCCCTCAGCGCTTTGGAAAATAGTGGACGAGGAGGGAGTCACTGCCTTCGGTACCAGTGCTAAGTATCTTGCAGCGGTCCAGTCAGCGCGTTACCTGCCCAAGGAGAACGTCAAGCTTGATAGGTTAAAGTCGATACTCTCGACGGGCTCGCCCCTCTCCCCCGAGAGCTTTGAGTTTGTCTACGCCCAGGTTAAAGAGGAGCTGCATCTTGCTTCGATATCAGGGGGTACCGACATCGTCTCCTGCTTTGCACTCGGCGTGCCGACACTACCGGTCTACTCGGGCGAGTTGCAGGCACGTGGTTTAGGTATGGCGGTTGATATCTACGACGACGAAGGCCAACCGCTACGCGAGGAGAAAGGCGAACTCGTCTGTACTGCGCCCTTCCCTAGCCGCCCTATCGGCTTCTGGAACGATCCTGAGGGTGAGCGCTACAGGGCAGCTTACTTCGAAACCTTCGACAACATTTGGGCACACGGCGACTACGCCGAGCTTACCTCTAGAGGCGGACTGATTATCCACGGCCGCTCAGACGCTGTGCTCAATCCGGGCGGAGTACGGATCGGCACTGCCGAGATCTATCGTCAGGTTGAGAAGGTCACAGAGGTGGTTGATAGCATCTGTGTTGGGCTGCCTAAAAATGGCGATGTGATCGTTGCGCTCTACGTGGTTCTCCGGCCTGAAGTCGAGCTTAGCGCCGAGCTAATCAGCCGAATCAAGAGTACGATCCGCGACAATACAACACCGCGGCATGTGCCGGGCATTATCAAAGCAGTCGCAGATATCCCGCGCACCAAAAGCGGCAAGATTGTGGAGCTTGCGGTGCGCAATGTGCTTACCGGGCAGCCGGTGAAGAATATTGAGTCGCTAGCAAACCCTGAGGCACTAGAGCTATTTAAGCAGGTGTAGAAGGGATGTACGCGTAGGGTATTTCCCGACCCTGCACTGACCTTCGCGAACATGCGCTGAGCGCAGATTACTCGTACTGCGGTCTAGGTCGCCTCGTGAGACGACTAAACCCGTCCTACAACCAGTGCTCCTTGAGCCAGTCTGCCATCTCGTCCAGCTGTTGTTGGCTGGCGATGCGATCCATCAACTCAAGCTGGCTCGGGTCATCTAGCTCTATCGGATCCTCCAACTCAACCTGTAGTCTCGCGTAGCGCTCGCCTAGCAGCTGTTTACATTGATAATCGGAAATCCCGGCCATGCCATCCATCAATAGATCAATCAGATGGCCGCCCCACTGAGTCAAACCCCAATCAAGCGTCTCTCCCTCGATATAACTCTTTGCAGCTCCGGTACCAATAGAGAGCATAACCACCTCATGGAGTTCTGCCCGCTCCGAGTGGTGGTTATCCTTCGCAATCGCCTGAGCTAAAGCGACCAAACTTGGGTTATTCGCAAAAACACCACCATCGATATAGCCATCAACTGATGGAAAATAGGTGGGTGCAGCACTGGTGTATAGGGCTACTTTAGCGACATCCTGATGCCCGTCGGAATCATTCCCGCTGAAGTTATGAAAAATCTTGGGTTTCCAGCTGCGCTCAATCGGATCTGCAGCTTCATTGTCGAGATCAAAAGCGGGTATGGCAACTTTCTTATCGAGCTGCGCTAGGCTGAGCCGGCCGAATGTCTGTTCCAGCTCGCGTCTGAGCGGTGCTGTTGAATAATCAGCACCAACCAGTCGACCAAGGTCTTTCAGATCATCCAGCGGCGAGTCATCAAAGATAGTCTCGCCCGCATCTAAGTAGAGTTGGCAAACCTCGGCAGGTGATTTTCCACTCGCTAGCGCAAGTGCCAAAAGCCCTCCCGTCGATGTACCCGCGATTAGATCAACCTGCTCCAGCCAACCCGGATGCTCCTGTTGCAGGCGTTCAATTAGGCGGGCTGTGATAAAACCTCGAATACCGCCGCCATCGAGGCACAAAATCCGATATCTTTTCATACACTCGAATTAGCAGGATGCATGCCAATTTGGGCTTGTAAAACAGAACTCCTTACAACCTAACCAAAAACTTATCCACAAAATAAGTTACTCACAGCATCTGTGGATAACTCTGTGAATTGTTTTTGGATTAGTACCGCAAAAGTAGGAAATACAGGGGCTTCAGCGAATTGGTGCAAAAATCACCACAAAAATAAAACTGTTATTTATCAATACCCTACGTATGTCAACGGGGTTTTTCAAGAAATCTGTAAAAATAGTTAAATTTGATGGCACAAATGTCATGCCCTGTGTAGAACTCAAGAAATCAAGTCCGAGAACTTGCTTTTTTTATGATTTTTTTGAATATGCGCGGGTCAATCAGGCAGTTCAATTTCTATATGCCCTTTGGGTCTGCAACTACAGGCAAGGATCTCATCGTCAGCGAGGTCGACAAGGATATCCTGCACATCCTCCACTTCACCATCGATCAGACGAACTTTGCAGATTCCACAGTAGCCACCACGGCAGTTGTACTGCGCCGGTATCTCTTGAACCTCCAACGCATCAAGCAGCGAAAACTCGTACTGATAGTAAAAGGTGTGGTGATGGTTCACCTTGATGCGTGGAATGCCCGACATCGACGACCTCTTATAGATCGAAATCGTCGAAGTCTTCGGTGTCCACATCGGCATCGATCTGGCCTACCAGATACGAGCTGATCTCAGACTCCTGCGGCGCAACCTGCACATTGTCGCTCACCAGCCATGAGTTCATCCAGGGCAGTGGGTTTGTACGTGCCGGGAAAAGCTCCTCAAGGCCAATCGCCTTCATACGTACGTTGGTGATGTACTCCACGTAATCACCGAGAATACGCGCGTTCAGTCCGATCATTGAGCCTTGGCTGAATAGGTACTCAGCCCACTCCTTCTCCTGCTCAGCCGCTTCGCGGAATAGCTCAACCACCTGAGGCTTGCACTCTTCAGCGATCTGTTTGAAGTCGGCATCATCACGACCTGAGTTCATCAGATTGATCATGTGTTGAGTACCTGTCAGGTGCAGCGCTTCGTCACGCGCGATCAAGCGAATAATCTTGGCGTTACCCTCCATCAGCGCACGCTCGGCAAACGCGAAGGAGCAGGCAAAACTGACGTAAAAGCGGATCGCTTCCAGTACGTTAACTGAAACCAGCGTCAGGTAGAGCTTGGTTTTAAGGTTATACTCTGAAGTATCGTAGGTCTTACCGCCAAGTGTGTGAGTACCAGAGCCATGAACTGTGTGTATGTTAACTAGCTCGATCAGCTCGTCGTAGAGACGAGTGACAGATTCAGCGCGACGCACGATCTCAGGATTGGTCACAATCTCATCAAAAACTACCGATGGCTCAGCCACGATGTTACGGATGATGTGGGTGTAAGAGCGGCTGTGGATCGTTTCAGAGAACGCCCAAGTCTCGAACCAGGTTTCGAGTTCCGGCAGCGAGGTGATCGGTAGGAATGCTACGTTAGGCGAGCGTCCCTGCACCGAGTCCAGCAGTGTCTGGTACTTCAAGTTCGACAGGAAAATATGTTTCTCGTGTTCCGGCAGCGCCATAAAATCCTTACGGTCGGTGCTCAGATCGACCTCTTCAGGACGCCAGAAAAAGGAGAGTTGCTTCTCAATCAACTTCTCGAAAATTGGGTACTTCTGACGATCGTAACGGGCTACGTTAACGCTGCGGCCGAAGAACATCGGCTCGAGCGTCGCATCATGTGAACTTGCATTAAAAGTAGAGTAAGACATACGCGTAGAACCACTCCATTATAAACATCAATTGCGTATACGCAGACCGCAAACAGCCGGTCTACAGAATCCATTTACTGCGGCGCTAAGCCTCAGAGTTTACAAGCACCGCCTTCACACCCCTCGTCCTGCTGGTCTGACGCACCATCGCGGGTGTTATGGTAGTAGAGCGTCTTTACACCGTACTTATAAGCGGTCAACAGGTCTTTAAGCAGCTGTTTCATTGGAACCTTGTCGTTCGGAAACTTCACCGGATCGTAATTAGTGTTCGCCGAGATCGCCTGGTCCACAAATTTCTGCATGATGCCCACAAGCTGCAGGTAACCTTCGTTGTTCGGGATGCTCCAGAGCAGCTCGTAGTTCTCTTTCAGCTCAAGGTACTCAGGTACAATCTGCTTCATTACACCATCTTTGCTCGATTTCACTGATACAAAGCCACGCGGTGGTTCAATACCGTTAGTCGAGTTTGTGATCTGTGACGATGTCTCACACGGCATTAGTGCCGTTAGCGTGGAGTTACGCAGGCCAAACTCGCGGATATCCTCGCGCAGTGTCTCCCAGAAGTAGTGCAGTGGCTCTTCACAGAAGTCGTCCACTTCCCGCTTGTAAGTATCGATCGGCAGCAACCCTTTCGCATAGGTCGTCTCGTCGAATTTAGGGCAGGCGCCCAACTCTTTAGCTAGACCGTTAGACGCCTTCAGCAAGTAGTACTGAATCGCTTCGAAAGTGCGGTGCACTAGGCCATTCGCTGAGCCATCAGAGTACTTCACACCGTTCTTCGCCAGATAGTATGCAAGGTTAGTCACGCCGACACCCAGCGTACGGCGGCCCATGGTGGCGTTATAGGCTGCGGGTACCGGGTAGTCCTGGTAATCCAGCAGGTTATCGAGGGCTCGGACGATCAGATCAGCGAGGTTTTCGAGTTCATCCATGTTCGACAGTGCGCCGAGGTTAAAGGCAGAGAGGGTACAGAGTGCAATCTCACCCTCTTCATCATTAACATGCTCAAGCGGTTTGGTTGGCAGTGCGATCTCCAGACAGAGGTTGGACTGTTTAACCGGTGCCACAGCCGGATCAAACGGGCTGTGAGTGTTACAGTGATCGACGTTCTGGATGTAGATACGACCTGTCGAGGCTCGCTCTGAAGCGAGTATGCCGAACAACTCAACCGCTTTCATCGTCTTCTTACGAATGCTTGGATCTGCCTCGTACTTAACGTAAAGCTCTTCGAATTTCTCCTGATCAGCGAAGAAGGCGTCATAGAGGCCCGGAACCTCGTGCGGACTGAACAGTGTGATGTTGCCACCTTTGATCAGGCGCTGGTACATCAAACGGTTCAGCTGTACACCGTAGTCGAGATGACGCACACGGTTCTCTTCAACACCGCGGTTGTTCTTCAATACCAGCAGTGACTCCACTTCGTAGTGCCAGATCGGGTAGAAGAGCGTCGCCGCACCGCCGCGAACACCGCCTTGTGAACAGGACTTAACCGCCGTCTGGAAGTGTTTGTAAAACGGAATGCAGCCAGTGTGGAACGCTTCACCGTTGCGAATCGGACTACCGAGCGCGCGGATACGACCGGCGTTGATACCGATACCGGCACGCTGGGACACATACTTAACAATCGCAGAGGCTGTAGCGTTGATTGAGTCCAGGCTATCGCCAGTCTCGATCAAGACACAGGAGCTAAATTGGCGCGTTGGTGTACGCACACCCGCCATAATCGGCGTCGGCAGCGACAGTTTGAATTGAGAACAGGCATCGTAAAAGCGCTTGATGTAGTCCAGACGCGTCTCTTGTGGATATTTAGAGAAGAGACAAGCCGCTACGAGCATGTAGAGCTGCTGCGGGCTTTCGTAGATCTCGCCGGTAACGCGGTTCTGCAGCAGGTACTTACCCTCAAGCTGCTTAACAGCAGCGTAGCTGAAATCCATATCGCGGTCGTGCTTGAGGTAGTCATTCATCTCATTGAACTCTGCCTCGGTGTAATCTTCTAGCAGGTGCTGGTCATAGCGCTTGTCACCGACCATCTTCTGCACATGAGTGTAGAGGTGTGGGGGTTCGAAATCACCAAAAGCCTTTTTGCGCAGGTGGAATACGGCGAGACGAGCCGCCAAGTACTGGTAGTCTGGCGCCGCTTCCGAGATCAGATCCGCGGCCGACTTGATTAGCGTCTCGTGGATATCTGTGGTGCTAATGCCTTCGAAAAACTGCAGGTGCGAACTGAGCTCAACCTGGGAGACTGATACCGTCTCCAGCCCGGTCGCGGCCCACATCAGTACCTTGTGAATTTTCTCCAGATCGATCGGCTCTTTGCGTCCGTCGCGTTTGGTAACCATTAGATCTTGTTGCATGCCGCTAACCCACTCTGTGACGCTCGCAATGTCGGTCTAAAGTAGGCAAAGTTAGTAGTTCCTAACGCTGCAGATTAGCGACTGTCGCAAATGTCTTCTAGATGTTTAAAAATCAGACAAAACACTATATATAGTGTCTCGCATAACCAGTGACACCCAATATAGTGATATGAGTATTTATTTCAATACTTGTTTTTGGGTCAGTTTTCTGGATTTCGAGGGGAAACCGCGTAGACGCTAGCGCTGACGCGGGTTGAGCGGAAGTTGGTTTATTTTCAGCCTATTTTTAAAAAAATTTTATCGTTTTATACGAATCGATAGCAGATATTTTGTGATCCATTTTCTACTGAGCTTTAACTCTCGATTGGTAGCTTGATTGTGAAGGTAGTTCCCTCGCCCTCAGTCGATTCAACCTCGATCTCGCCGCCGTGGTCTACGATAATGCCATAAGCGATCGACATCCCCATACCAGTGCCTTTACCGACCGGCTTGGTGGTGAAGAAAGGTACGAAGACCTGCTCTTTGACCTCCTCGCTCATTCCTAGACCATTGTCGCTGATCTTGATCATAACTTGACCGCCAGCAACCGCGGTTGCAACTCCAATCGTCGCCCCTTTGCGCCCTTCAACGGCATGACCGGCGTTCACCAGCAGATTGAGGAACACTTGGTTCAACTCGGAAAGATTACACTGCACCATCGGCAGAGGCTGCAGCTCCTGTTGCACTATTACCTCGGTGCGGAATTGAGAGTTCAAAAGTTTCAGCGTGGACTGCAAGCCTGCGACTATATCGGCCGCCTGACGCTCTTGCGTGTGCGTACGCGCAAAACTTCTCAGGTTACCGACAATCTCACGCACGCGCTCAAGTCCGTCGCGCGTATCCTCTAGCAGCTCGGGCAGCTCCTCTTCAAAAAACTCCAGATCTGCATCTGCCACATGTTTTGCGATCTTTGCGCCAGCTACCTCTTGCTGATCAGGCGCAAGGGTTAGCGCCTCACGCTGCAGCTCAACGAGCTTTTGATAAGACTCAAGGTAATCTGTTAATGATTCAAGGTTAGCGTGAACAAACGCCATGGGGTTGTTGATCTCATGGGCAATACCCGCAGCCAGAGTACCGAGCATTGCAAGCTTCTCGTTTTGTACCAGCACTCGCTGCTGATCTTTGAGCTGCTTAAGCGACTCTTCAAGCTTCTGGTTTTTTAGGTAGAGCTCACGCGTGTGATGCTCGACTACCTGCTCTGCCGCTTTGCGCGCCTCGCGCTCTCGCTCGAAGGCCTTACGGTAGAGTTCCGCTTCGTCACTCATGCGTTAGCTGCACTCGAATATCGCAGTGGTCTGAACCTTTATGCATACAAACTGGATGCTCGATCATAATCGGTCTTTGGTAATGCTCAGCCGCACCGTAGATTAGCCCTTCTGCCAGTACGCAGAGACGACGTGGTGAGCGATAGTCCATCACTAGCTGGTCATCGCCTACACGTTCACAACTAATCGATGGTAGATTTGTCTCGGTCAGCAGCTTTTTCACCTCAAGGTGAATCACTGAGTCGATACTCTCCAGGAAACTGAAGAGATCGTCACAAGAGTCAACGAATACTGGATAGCGGCTCGCGAGCTGGCCAAACATATAGGTACCGAAAGCGCTGATGACCGTCTCAGCCGGTAGGTCGAGTTCTGCAACAACCGCGCCCACTATAGAGAAGAGTTCGTCATCGCTGTAAGTCGACACAGCAGTATAGCCACCCTCAACGCCGGCTTTGTCGATCACCTTCTGCCACATCATCAAGCCACCCTTTTCGGTGACCATATCCTCAAGGATATTGAAAACAACACCTTTCATTGAGCATCCTTTTTGTCGTTTTTAGCTATCCGTTACTAGGTCGACTCTCAGATCCACACGGTCAAAGGTGGTGGCGAAGCAAGCTTCAGAGTGCTGTCTTAACAGCTTACAGAAGGCGTCGGCAACACTGGTATCGCTGAAGGGTCCAAGAATCACTCTATAAAGTGTAGACCCGTCGCGCTCAATTGCACGGATAATCGGCGATCTGCTCTCAAAAACAACAGGATAGTGAGTACTCAAGCGTTGAATCAGCTTGCTCGCGCCGTTCGGCTCTTTGAACGCCCCCAACTGAAGTCCTGTAGAGGCGGATTCACGCTCAACATACTCTCTCAAGGTCGGTTTGATTGCTTCAGCCTTACAAGCCGCAGCGCACTCAGGCACTTGCTGTAAACTCGGGATAAGCGGCTGGGCCGCCGTTTGAAATTCGGTTTTGAACGGATTGCAGGTACAGCCCACAAGGGCAAGAAGTACGCCGCAGAGGGCAATTCGCGTAATGTTCATCTGTGCCATCTAGAACACTTGTTACCGGTTTAGGCCGATAGTGTCACAGATGAACAACTTCGCCAAGTTTATCGAAGCACCAGATAGAAGGCCGAACGAGCGCGTTGAATCTGCAGCAGCAGTTCACCTCGTCGCCCTGCCAGCATCGAGCGCAACTCACCAACATTGTTAATCCTCTGACGATTAATGCTCAAGATTCGATCTTCGATCTCCAAACCAGCCAGCGCTGCGCGAGAGTCCGGCGCGAGGCTAACCACACGCACACCGCGGCTATCTGGAGCATTTTCGAAACGAGCCCCCTCTAGCAATGGGTGCACACTTGCGGCGGTCTCATTTGTGTAGCTGCGACTTACTCGCACCTGTAGATCAATCCGGCGGCCATCGCGAAGTACCCGCAAAGGAACTGAGCGATCAGTCGACGCAAAGGCGATCTGATTGCGTAGTTGGCCGATATCTGGCGTCGCTTTACCGTCCACACTAAGAATCACATCACCAGGCTGCAAACCCGCTTGCTGTGCTGGGGAGTCATCGCTGACCCCCGTCACTAGCACGCCTGATTCACCGTTGCGCATTTTGAAGGCGCTCTGCAGATCCGGTGTGATCTCTTGTATTGAGATACCGATCTGACCTCGCGAGACGCTGCCCTGCTCCAGAATCTGATCTACCACCTGACGCATCATATTTGATGGAATCGCAAAGCCGATACCGACGTTGCCACCTCCTGGGGCAATAATCGCAGTATTGATACCAACCAACTGACCATTCAAGTCGACTAATGCGCCACCGGAGTTACCCGGGTTGATTGACGCGTCTGTCTGGATGAAGTTCTCGTAGCCCTCAATGCCCAAGCCAGAACGGCCAAGCGCACTGACAACACCTGTCGTGATTGTCTGGCCCAAACCGAAGGGGTTACCGATGGCCACCACGAAGTCACCAACTCGGACCTGATCCGAGTCACGCAGATCCAACTGCGTCAGCGACTGCGCTTCGATCTCGAGCACAGCGATATCCACCTCGGGGTCTGCACCGACCAGCGTCGCCTCGTAACTGCGGCCATCAGTTAGCTGAATCTGAATCTCATCAGCGCCTTTTATGACATGAAAGTTAGTGACAATCGTTCCTTCCGCTGCATCAACGATCACACCCGAACCGGCTGAGTTCTGCGCGCGACGCTGCTGTGGCTGCAATTGCTGTCTGGGAATATCAAAAAAGCGCTGAAAAAAGGGGTCTCTAAGCAGTGGATTCACGCCAACCCGGCGCGTTGAGTAGGTGGCGATATTCACAACAGCCGGGTTCACCCGTTCCAGCATCGGCGCCAAGGTCGGAAGCTCCTGCCCTTGAGAGTCCGCCAACGGCAACGCCGCCTGGCTGATCGATCCAAAACCCAGCATTAGCGACAGCAGAGCAGTTCTAAACATATCAACACCTCCCAATCTTTCACTCTGTACGATGATTGGGTACCTCCCCGATTTTTTCAAGGCTGTCTCAGATTGATGTGCGCAGTAAGAGAGTGATCCATTATAGCAGCGTTGTCCGCTACATGCGTATTACCCGGCACACGTACAAAATCGCGAACATGCGCTGCGCGCAGATCGCTCCTATAGCCCGGAGGCGAGTTTGATGATCTGTTTGCGCAGCACCGGGAGGTTGCCGCTGAGGCCGAGAATGAGATTGCGGGCCAGTTTAAGTGGACCGAGGTTGTTGCTGAAGCCGCGGTAGAAGGTATCCATCGCTTGGACCATTATTAAGTTAGCGTTGCGGCGCTGCTTCTCATACCTCGCTAGAGGTGCTGGATCGTCGATGCGCAGACCCTGCTCTAGAGCCTGTTTGAGCGACTCCGTAAGCGCTTTAACATCCTGGAAACCGAGATTAACGCCCTGCCCCGCGAGCGGATTCAACTGATGTGCAGCATCACCAACAAGCACGACTCCTGGCTTGTAATAATTCAAAGCGTGCAGGCGGCGCAGCGGAAAGGCTGCGCGTGCATCGATCGATCTGAGTTCACCGAGGCGCCGAGGAAACGTCTGCGCCAAAGCCTCCTGCAAACCTGCTTCATCCAGTTTTAACAGCTGATTGATGCGCGCTGGCGAGTCATACCAAACCAGTGATGCGTGATTACCCGGCAGTGGAAGAAGTGCATGCGGGCCCGAGGGGGTGAACTGCTGCCAAGTGATCTCTTGCTGCGCGGCTTCGGTGGTGACATTAATCACCATCGCCTTCTGAGCATAGTCCCACTGATGCACAGGTAGCGCCGCAGCACTGCGCACCATAGAGTTACCGCCATCCGCCGCAACCAGCAGGCGAGCCACCAGCACACGGTCATCAGCTAGCTCAAGCAGACTCGCTCCCGGCGAGTAATCGATGGAGCGCACTTGCGCACTAATCAGTTCGACAGCGCTCTGCTGTAGCTGTTCAATCAAGGCTCGCTGAATCAGTCGGTTTTCAACGATGTAGCCAAGCTCAGTGAGAGCCATATCGTCGGAGTTGAATTCGGTTGCGAGCTTATCCGCCACCCGCCCTTGCAGCCCGGGTGCGTCCTCGTCCAGCTCCCAGACGCGCATGCGGCGATAGGGAGCGGCTCGCCAACTCAAAATCTTCGACCAAACATCGAGTTGATCAAGCAGGTCCACAGACGCCGGACTCAGTGCAGAGACCCGCAGATCAAGGGGTTGATCAGCCGCAAAAGGTTGTGGAATTTTGGGTTCAATCAGGGCGATCTTCAGACCGGTCTCAGCCAGTGCCAGCGCTGTGGCAGCGCCCACCATGCCACCCCCGACTACGACAAGATCATGCTGCTCGCCCATTGTTTTTACGCCTGCAGTAGCTCTAAGCCGCCGAGGTACGGACGCAGAACTTCAGGTACACGCACACTGCCATCCGCATTCTGGTAGTTCTCTAATACGGCAACCAGCGTTCGACCTACAGCTAGGCCAGAACCGTTAAGTGTGTGTACCAGCTCTGGCTTGCCTGTTTCGGGGTTGCGCCAGCGCGCCATCATGCGGCGGGCCTGGTACTCGGTCATGTTAGAGACGGACGAGATCTCGCGGTACTTAGCCTGCCCCGGCAGCCATACTTCGATGTCGTAAGTCTTCGCTGCAGAGAAGCCCAGGTCTCCACCGCAGAGGTTAACCACACGGTACGGCAGCTCCAGCTTCTGCAGAATGGCTTCAGCATGCCCCAGCATATCTTCCAGAGCCTGCCATGAAGTATGAGGCTCAACTACCTGAACCATCTCAACCTTTTCAAATTGGTGCTGACGAATCATACCGCGGGTATCACGACCCGCCGAACCCGCCTCCGAACGGAAGCAAGGGCTATGACATGCGTACTTCATTGGTAGCTTATCAGCCTCAACAATGGAGTCACGCACCACGTTGGTCACGGGCACTTCCGCTGTTGGAATCAGGTAGTAATGACGCTCGCCGAAAGGAACTTTGAAGAGGTCCTCTTCAAATTTAGGTAGCTGCCCCGTACCCACCAGCGACTCAGAGTTGACCATGAAGGGTACGTTGATTTCAGTATAGCCGTGCTCATCACACTGGGTGTCGAGCATAAACTGCGCCAGCGCACGGTGCAGTTTCGCCATCTTGCCGCTCATCACAGCGAAACGCGAACCGGTGAGTTTAGCCGCGGTTTCAAAATCTAAACCACCGAGTCCTTCACCGATGCTGACATGGTCCTGGGCCTCAAAATCGAACGATGCAGGCGTGCCCCAACGGCGGACTTCAACATTGTCCGCTTCGTCAGCACCCGCTGGAACTGAATCATCTGGAAGGTTTGGAGTACTCAGCAGAATCTCATCAAGCTTTGCCTGAAGCTGGCTCAGCTGCTCTTTGGCCGCATCCAACTGCTCGCCAAGAGCGCCCACCTCAGCCAGAAGCGGTGCGATATCCTCACCCGAGGCCTTCGCTTTACCGATAGATTTAGAGCGCGTGTTTCGCTCCGCCTGCAGACGCTCGGTGTCTACCTGCACCTGCTTACGTTCAGCTTCCAGAGCGTTGTAAGCATCCAGTGGAAAATCGTAGCCTTTTTTCTTCAATCGTTCGGCGATGGCTTCAGCGTTATCACGGACCAAGCGTGGATCTAACATGGATCTATCAATTCCTTAAAAAACGGTTCAGAACATGCGTGTCAGGCCCACAGCAAGGGCCAGTGCCGCAATGCACAAAATGACGCTCAATAGTACATAAAAGAGGGCCGCGATTATATGGCCTCCGTCGATCAGCGTCAGGGTTTCGAGTGAAAAAGTGGAGAAGGTGGTGAATGCACCCAGGAAACCGGTCATCAAGAGAGGACGCAGTTCCGATGGTAGTTTGGCCTTCTCTAGGATCAGCACAAACATCACACCCATCAGAAACGAACCTAACACGTTGGCGCTCAGCGTTCCCCACGGCAGTTTAGTGTCGCCAGAGTTGAGCCAACCGCTGAACCAGTAGCGCGCCACGGCTCCCAAAGCACCGCCCAACGCCACACTCAAGAGGTGCATCAATGTGGTTTTCCTCCAGTTTTTGAGAAGCGGGAGTAGCGCCGCCTCGGACTAGACTCATCTGCTTGACGCAAGCGCTCCAGCTTCTCTCTAAGTTTAATCTCAAGTCCACGATTCTCCGGCTCGTAGTAGCGTCGCTCGCTAATCTCCTCCGGCAGATAGACTTCACCAGCTGCGTAAGCGTTAGGTTCGTCGTGAGCGTAGCGGTAGCTCTCACCCATCCCCTGCTGCTTCATCAATTCGGTTGGAGCATTGCGCAGATGCATTGGCACCTCATAGCTGAGGTCAGTCGCCACATCGGCACGGCACTGATTATAAGCGCGATAAAGCGCGTTGCTCTTGGGTGCCATCGCACAGTAAACAGCCGCTTGAGCGATCGCCCGCTCCCCCTCAGCCGGGCCTACTCGTTCAAACGCATCCCAGGCAGACAGCGCCACCTGCATCGCACGTGGATCGGCATTACCTATATCCTCCGAAGCAATCGCAACTAGGCGGCGCACGACATAGAGAGGGTCACAACCAGCGTCCAGCATGCGACAGCACCAGTAGAGCGCGCCATCGGCATTGGAGCCGCGTACTGACTTATGGAAGGCGGAAATCTGATCATAGAAGAGGTCGCCACCCTTATCGTAGCGCCGCGCACCTGCGCCCAATACTTCAACCAGCGACTGCTGAGTCACGTACTCAACACCCTCACGCTCCTCTGCAAGATCAGCAGCGATCTCCAACAGGCTCAGTGCACGACGACCATCACCATCTGCGGTACGCGCCAATGACTCTAAAACACCCGCTTCAAACTCTAGATTGCGCTCGCCCAGTCCGCGCTCAACATCGCTAAGCGCCTGAGTAATCAAATTCAACAACACAGATTCACTCAGAGATTTGAGTGGATAGACGCGCGCGCGCGACAACAACGCGTTGTTGAGTTCAAATGAAGGGTTCTCGGTAGTCGCGCCAATGAAGATCAGCGTCCCCTCCTCCACGACCGGGAGAAAAGCGTCCTGCTGCGCCTTGTTGAAACGATGAACCTCATCGACAAAGAGGATCGATTTACGCCCGCCCTGCATGCGATTATGGCGACCACGCTCAACCGCAGCACGCACCTCCTTCACCCCATCCATCACGGCTGAGATGGAGATGAAGTCAGCATCGACATACTCAGCGATCAGGCGCGCCAGTGTGGTTTTCCCGACACCCGGCGGTCCCCAAAGAATCAGCGAGTGGATATTCCCCTGCTCCAACTGCTTGCGCAGCGGCTTACCTTCGCCGAACAGATGCTCCTGCCCGAGGTACTGCTCGAGCTTTCGCGGGCGCATCCGCGAAGCGAGCGGTTCATAGCCTGCAGGAGCAGCGTCGAACAGATCCATCAGTTGGCCGGTGCCTCGACCGGCTGCGCCTCAATCAGGTCGGTACCGGGCGGCGGAGTAAACGTAAAGCGAGCCGTATCAATCTGCGCCGGGAAGCTGACATTCTTGAGCATTATCAGTGAACGTTGGCCTAAACCATCTTCAATTAAAATTTCGCTCAATGAGCGCGGGCCGAATAGCATACGCAAGCGCTCGAACTCCGCGTTTTCAGCCACTTTGGGCCGTAGCTCGAACAGATTGTCTGCGCCACCCGCCTCAATCTGGCTCACGATAAAGCGGGCCTCCAGTTCGGCACGGCTCGCTCCCAGAACACTCGCTGGCGTGAAAGCTAACTCCTCTGAGAGTGAACGGCGCGTCGCCTGCTCCAGGTCAGGATCGTAGATCCAGAGATTGTCGCCATCGCCAACAATTAACTGGGGAAAGGGTTGCTCCGTCTCCCAACGCACGCGATTGGGCGTCTCAATCCACATCCGCCCTTGACTCAACTCTTCACGGCTAGTGCCGTCGCCAAGCGAGTACTGCTGAAACTCAGCGGTGAAACGCTGGTGTTCACCAAGGCGATCGGCCAATGCCTGGACCGCATCCTGCGCGTGAGTCAACGCGGACAGCGTTAGCGTGAGCAGTGAAACAACTAAATATCTCATCGTTAATCCCTCGGCGGCGGCGGAGCCAAAACTTCACGCTGACCATTGCTACCGGCTTCGCTAACAACGCCGGCGGCTTCCATAGTTTCGATCATACGGGCGGCACGGTTGTAGCCGATCTTCAACTTGCGCTGTACCGACGAGATCGACGCTTTACGCGACTCGGTGACAAAGGCCACCGCTTCATCGTAAAGCGCATCAGCCTCATCATCGAACAGACCCGCGCCACCTCCAGCAGTGCCAGAGTCACTGCCACCCTCATTGAGAATGGCATCAATAAAGACCGGTTCGCCCATCGCCTTCCAGGCCTCAACGACCCGGTGCACCTCATCATCCCCAACAAAGGCGCCATGCACACGGTTGGGTACCGAGGTGCCTGCCGGCAGATAAAGCATATCGCCGTTACCGAGCAGGTTCTCTGCGCCCGCCTGGTCAAGAATCGTACGTGAATCGATCTTGGACGACACTTGGAAGGCGATACGCGTAGGTACGTTGGCCTTAATCAGACCGGTAATAACATCAACGGACGGACGCTGAGTCGCAAGAATCAGGTGGATACCGGCAGCACGCGCTTTCTGCGCAATGCGTGCAATCAGTTCCTCAACTTTCTTGCCAACGATCATCATCATGTCGGCGAACTCATCGATCACTACCACGATGTAAGGTAGGGTCTCGAGATTAGGGGCTGGCTCGCTGGGCGACAAGCCCATCTCCATAGGGTTCCACAATGGGTCTTTAAGCGGCGCACCGGCGGCTTCAGCTTCACGCACCTTATCGTTGTATCCTGCGATATTACGTACGCCGACTTTAGCCATAAGACGGTAACGACGCTCCATCTCGGCCACACACCAGCGCAGACCGCCAGCCGCCTCTTTCATATCGGTAATGACCGGCGTCAGAAGATGCGGAATACCGTCGTAGATGGAGAGTTCAAGCATCTTAGGATCAACCAGCATCAATCGAACCTGCTCGGGCGTCGCTTTGTAAAGCAGGCTGAGCAGCATCGCGTTGACACCAACGGACTTACCGGAGCCGGTCGTACCCGCCACCAACAGGTGTGGCATCTTCGCAAGGTTCGCTACCACAGGGTTTCCGGCAATATCGTTACCCAGCGCCAGCGTAAGCTTCGATGCCGCATCCAGATAAGGTTTAGAGTTGAGAACTTCCGACAGGCGCACCATCTGACGTGAGTGGTTAGGGATTTCAACCCCCACCACTGACTTACCTGGAATCACCTCAACGACACGCACAGCAGCAACCGCCATAGAGCGCGCTAGGTCACGCGCCAGATTGGAGATTTTGCTCGCCTTCACACCCGGTGCCGGTTGAATCTCAAAGCGCGTAATCACCGGACCTGGGTTGACCTCAACCACCTCTGCGACTACGCCGAAGTCTTTGAGCTTCTGCTCGAGTAGCCGTGAAAGTTGCTCCACCTCCTCTTCGGTGTAGCCTTGGTCGGTCTGCAACTCGGGCGGGTCAAGCAACTCAAGACTCGGCAGCTTCATCTTCGCCGGCGCGCTCGGTTTAACATCCTTATCGTCATCGCTCTCGAGCGGCTTATGCGTCTGTGACAGCGGCACGATCTTAACGTTGCGTTTGGCATCAGCATCGATGCGACTTTCAGCGGTTCCCTGTGGCGTGTCCCAAGGCGGGGTATCAGTAGCAAAAGCATCTATGGTCGGAGAGTTTGCCGTTTGTGGTGGTTGGGAAGTAACGTTAGCGCGCGCACTCGGCGCTACCGCCGGCTCTTCGGATAACGAAATTGCGTCGGCCCGATCGATCTCGGGCTCGATACGCCCAACTTTGCGCACTTCAACCGGACGCTCAGCACCAGCACTTGCTGCTTTCGCCTTGGGCTGCTCAGGCACCGAGACCTTCACTGAAGTCAGCTTGTCACTCACCCAGAAAACCGCGTTGCCAAGAGCATCTAGCACCTGCGCCCAACTGGTATCCACATAGAGAGTCAGCCCCAGCAGCAGCGCAATCCAAAGCACGACGGTGGCGCCAATCAAGTTCAACCAGTGTACGGCAAACTCTCCCAGTGCTTGGCCAGAGAGCCCACCTGCCGAGAATGGGAACTGCAGCGACTCATTGGAGAAGTGCAAAGAGGCCAGCGCTGAAATAGAGATCAGCATTAGCGTCCCGCCAAACAGGCGCAAAAGAATAAAGGGTAGCTGTTGCAACGTACCTAGTTGGCGACGGCGTAACCAGCGCCAGGCCGGTACGATAATCAGCAACGGCAGGAAGAAGGCCGCGGCCCCCAACCAAGCGACCGTATAATCAGCTATCCAGGCACCAAAATTACCGACCCAGTTATTTACCTTCGACTGGTAGGCATAGTGCGACCACCCCGGATCACGCGGGTCGTAGCTGAAGAGAGCGAGCAGTAGCAGAGTGTTGGCACCAATCGCTAAAACCAGCGCAGATTCACGGGCGATGCGGCCTAGCTGCTGGGCAACCGTAGATGTGTTAGCCGCTGTGTTAGATGTTTCCTGAGTACTCAACGAGCATCCCTTATGTCGAACAGGATCTATTAGTCGCCAAAATAGCATAAACAGAGGGTGGAGGTCTTGCCCTATCTGGGGTTGAATTGAGGGCCACCAGCCCCATAAACTATGCCACAAGTTAACTCTGTTTCTATTTCCAGTGGACTCCTAGCAATGAGCGAAATTCAACACCACCGCCTGATCATTTTGGGTTCAGGCCCTGCAGGCTACACGGCAGCTGTTTACGCCGCACGCGCCAACCTTAACCCCATCGTTATTACCGGTATGCAGGCCGGCGGTCAGCTTACTACAACGACCGATGTCGATAACTGGCCAGGTGACGTTGAGGGTGTTCAGGGCCCTGAACTGATGCAGCGTATGCAGGCGCATGCCGAGCGCTTTGATACACAGGTTGTGTTCGATCACATTCACACAGCTGAGCTGCAGAGCCGCCCTTTCATCCTCAAAGGCGATATGGGTGAGTACAGCTGTGACGCGCTTATCATCTGTACCGGTGCATCTGCGCAGTATCTGGGACTGGATTCAGAAGAGGCGTTCAAAGGTAAGGGCGTGAGCGCTTGTGCCACCTGTGACGGTTTCTTCTACCGCAACCAGAAAGTTGTTGTAGTCGGCGGTGGTAATACTGCCGTCGAGGAAGCGCTCTACCTCTCAAACATTGCTGCAGAGGTAACGCTGATACACCGCCGCGACAGCCTGCGCTCGGAAAAGATTCTGCAGGACAAACTGTTTGAACGCGCTAAAACTGGCAACGTCAAGATTCTTTGGAACCACCAGCTTGATGAGGTCCTGGGTGACAACTCCGGGGTCACTGGCCTGCGTATTAAAAGCACCGAGACTGGCGCGACTCAAGAGCTCGAGGCTCAGGGCGTATTTATCGCGATCGGCCACAAACCCAACACCGACCTGTTCGAAGGTCAGCTAGATATGAAAGATGGGTATCTAAAGATTCACTCAGGCACTGAAGGCAACGCGACGCAAACAAATATTGAAGGTGTCTATGCAGCAGGTGATGTGTGTGACCACATCTATCGCCAAGCGATCACTTCGGCGGGCTTCGGCTGTATGGCTGCGCTAGATGCAGAGCGCTACCTCGACTCACTCGAGAAGTAATATGCTCCCTTGGCTGGACCCCGGATTTCCGGCGTTTCCGCCAACCGAATGGGCTCTTGATGAGCCCAACGGGCTCCTCGCAGCCGGCGGCGAGCTTAACGCCGACTGGTTGCAAACTGCCTACCTCAGGGGGATCTTCCCCTGGTTTAACGAGGGCGAACCCATCCTCTGGTGGAGCCCGTCGCCTCGATGCGTGCTCTTCCCAGATCGATTTCACCTATCTAAATCCCTTCGTAAACGGATGCACCAACTCAGCTACGAAGTACGAGTCGATAGCTGCTTCACCGACGTTATGCGCGCCTGTGCAGCGCCCCGTGCAACACAAGATGGTACGTGGATTAGTCCGACGTTTATCAATGCCTACACCGAGCTCTCCAAACGTGGCGTCGGCCACAGCGTTGAGCTCTGGGTTGCCGGAGAGCTAGTGGGCGGGCTCTACGGCCTGGCAATCGGTAAGTTGTTCTTCGGTGAGTCGATGTTCTCAGCGATACCCGACGCGTCGAAGATCTGTCTCTACCATCTGGCTGAAAAACTGCGCCAGGCGGACTATGCTGTAATTGACTGTCAGGTTTACAACCCGCATCTACACTCTTTGGGTGCCGAGGAGATAAACCGACAACAGTTTGAGCAGCTGCTATTGAGCTGCAACGAGCGCCCAGAGATGGACGTCTGGCGCGATCCAACATGGTATCAGAACTCCGGGAGCAAATAGGTGTCCACCCTTCAAACACTGCGTTTTTTTGCGACCCCAGAGCATGAGTGCAGCTATCTGGATGCTGAAAAGGCACGTACGCTATTCGTAGACCCTCAAGCCGACATAGACGCCGATATCTACGCGCAACTAGCCGATATGGGCTTTCGCAGATCTGGCTCACACATCTACCGCCCACACTGCATTCAGTGTGATGCGTGCATCTCTGTGCGTATTCCAGCATACGAGTTCCAGATGTCGAAGTCACAAAAACGGATCTGGAATAAAAATCGCGATTTGACCGTCGAGAGCATCGCTCCACGACTGACGGATGAGATCTACAAACTTTACGAGCGCTACATAACAGATCGCCACGCTGATGGTGATATGTACCCCCCATCACCGGGTCAGTTCTGCGGATTTCTCACAGACTCAAACCAACAGAGCCAATTTCATCTGATGCGAGACGCCGATAACGTGCTACTTGGGGTTGCGGTTTCCGATACCCTGCAGCAGGGGCAGTCAGCCGTCTATACCTTCTACGACCCTCAACATGAACATCGCAGTCTTGGCACCTTTGCAGTGCTCTGGCAACTTATGCAGCTACGCGAACAGCGTGGTGGTTATCTTTACCTAGGGTACTGGGTTAAGCAGTGTCGCAAAATGAGTTACAAAGCCCGCTTTTACCCCCTGGAGCGTCTTGAACAGGGTGTCTGGGTCCGTGTTGGCGACACTGAGCGCCAAGAGTCCTTCTAGCCGAATCGACAAATTGCTCAGAAAACAGGCAATTCAGTTCACATTAGGCCGCGATTAGTGCAGAATGTGGCGCTTTCCAAATCCGGGTATCGCGACCAGCGCTCAATCCGGAGTGACGACAAACACCTAAGGTTAAGAGTGAATGGCTAAAGAAGAAGCTTTTGAGATGGAAGGAACGGTTGTAGATACCCTTCCTAACACTATGTTCCGTGTAGAACTTGAGAACGGCCACGTTGTGACCGCACACATCTCAGGCAAAATGCGTAAGAATTACATCCGTATTCTGACAGGCGACAAGGTCAAGGTTGAGTTGACTCCGTACGACCTCAATAAAGGCCGCATCGTCTACCGCGCTCGCTAAGCCGTCACGTTGTAGAGTAGGTGGCCGCCTAAGCGACCACCTCTTCTATCTCCAGTGTTAGCTCACCATCTGCTCCAACACGAATCTCTACTTCACCGCCCTGCTCGGCTAGCTCACCAAAGAGTATCAGCTCAGCCAGAGGTTTCTTGATCTTTTCCTGAATCAGACGGCGCATCGGACGTGCACCCATCTTCTCGTCATAACCGTGCTCTGCCAACCAGTCGCGCGCCTCAGATGTTGCGTGAATCATGACACGCTTCTCGTCCAGTTGCGCCTGCAACTCGGTCAGGAACTTGTCGACAACGCCACGCACGATATCCAAAGATAGCGGCTTGAACTGTACGACAGCATCAAGACGGTTGCGGAACTCCGGTGTGAATAGACGCTTCAGCGCCTCCATTCCATCTGATGAGTGATCCTGGTTAGTGAATCCAATGCTTGGGCGATTCATCGCTTCGGCACCTGCGTTAGTTGTCATCACCAGAATGACGTTACGGAAGTCAGCTTTGCGGCCGTTATTGTCGGTCAGCGTGCCGTTGTCCATCACCTGCAACAAGAGGTTGAACACCTCGGGGTGCGCCTTCTCAATCTCATCCAGCAGTAGGACCGCATGAGGGTTCCTAGTAACCGCTTCGGTTAGCAAGCCACCCTGGTCATACCCGACATAACCCGGGGGCGCGCCAATCAGACGCGACACAGTATGACGCTCCATGTACTCCGACATATCGAAGCGGATCAACTCTATACCCATAATGCGAGCCAGCTGAGCCGTCACCTCAGTTTTACCCACACCCGTTGGGCCAGCAAAGAGGAAGCTACCCACCGGTTTATTGGGCTCTTTCAAGCCTGCACGCGACAGTTTGATCGCAGCCGATAACGTGTCGATCGCCTCGTCCTGACCCAAGACCACCATCTTGAGGCTAGAGTCGAGTTTGCCCAACTGCTGTTTGTCTGATGTAGAGACGCTTTTCGGCGGTATGCGAGCGATTTTCGCGACAATCGCCTCGACCTGCTCGACACCGATCACCTCAACCCGATCCTCCTCTTTAAGAAGTCGCTGGTAGGCGCCCGCTTCATCGATCACGTCGATCGCCTTGTCGGGCAGATGTTTCTCGTTGATGTAACGCTCGGCCAGCTCTGAAGCTGCGCGCAGCGCCTCATCTTCGTAGCGAATCTCGTGATGCTCCTCGAAGCGTGACTTCAGGCCCCGCAAGATCTGATAAGTATCCTCAACACTTGGCTCCATCACATCGACCTTTTGGAAGCGACGCGCAAGTGCACGATCTTTTTCAAAAATGCCGCGGAACTCCTGGAAAGTGGTTGAGCCAATACAGCGAATCTGCCCTGAACTGAGCAGAGGTTTGAGTAGATTACTCGCATCCATCGAACCGCCAGAGGCAGCACCGGCACCAATAATGGTGTGGATCTCATCAATAAATAGGATTGAGTGTGGCTTCTTCTTGATCTCGTTGAGCAGCGCTTTGAGGCGTTTCTCAAAATCCCCACGGTACTTAGTACCTGCTAGCAGTGCACCTAGGTCAAGTGAGTAGACCACCGACTCTGCGATAACACTGGGCACCTGCTCTTCAACAATCAGCTTTGCAAGACCTTCGGCAATTGCGGTCTTACCCACACCTGCCTCACCAACTAGCAGCGGGTTGTTTTTGCGCCGGCGCGAAAGTATCTGCACCACACGCTCCACCTCAGAGTCACGCCCTACTAGCGGATCAATCATACCCTCGGCGGCTTGCTGGTTGAGGTTGACCGCATACTGTTTCAGTGGGCTCGAGGCATCATTCGATGTCTCTTCAGCTGTCTCGGTCGTTTCATCCGCCTGCTCTTCACCGCTCGGCATCTCCGAGATACCGTGCGAGATGAAATTCACCACATCTAGGCGCTCTACACCCTGCATCTGCAGTACATAAACCGCGTGGCTCTCTTTCTCGCTGAAGATCGCTACCAAGACATTGGCACCAGAGACCTCAGACTTACCCGAGGACTGGACATGGAAAACGGCTCTCTGCAGTACGCGCTGAAAACCCAATGTGGGCTGAGTCTCGGCCTCCGGCGTGTTTTCAGGCAGCAGTGGCGTTGTCTCTTCGACAAAGCGCTGCAGCTGCTCTCGTAGACGCTCAAAGTCGACACCGCAAGCGTGTAGCACTTCAGCCGCCTGACGGTTATCTAACAGTGCCAGCAGCAGATGTTCCACTGTCATAAACTCGTGGCGGCGGTGAAGCGCGTCACGAAATGCACTGCTGAGGGTCTCTTCTAACTCACGGTTCAACATATTTCGCCCCTTACACCTTCTCTACTTCGCAGAGCAATGGGTGCTTGTTCTGTCGTGAAAACTGATTTACCTGTGTTGCCTTAGTCTCAGCCACATCGCGGCTGTATATTCCGCAAACCCCTTTACCCTGCTGGTGAACAGCGAGCATCACCTGCGTCGCTTTCTCCTCGTTTATTGCGAAAAAGGTCATTAATACTTCGACGACAAACTCCATGGGAGTGTAGTCATCATTCAAAAGCACCACTCTGTACAATGAGGGCTGCTTTAACTCGGGCTTCGCCTCTGCAACTGTCGTGAGCGGATTGTATTCAGGACCCTGCCCTTCGTCGTCTTGCTGATTGTAAATACCGAAATCTGTATTGCCGCGTAGATTCATCTTGTTCCAAAAACGCTGTTGTCGCTACCTGCTGTTTTAGCACAGTGCCTGTGTCGATCTAATCGGGTCTGCTTTGCAGTATAGATGGTGATTCAAACCTTGCTATGCAACCTAGGCTGCAAAACCAATGCAAAATTCTCACTTCGTGAAATAGCTTGTCATCCGATACTCAGAAACACTCGATCTACCGCACACGCTCTTAAACTACTCCAGTGTGAGCCGCTCTTCAATGGAAGAATTTCGCTTCCATTTTTCTAACTCTCTCTATTGAACTACCGCTATATATCAGTATCTTAGAGTCTTGGATGTCCTCAATAACATCGGTACGGAGACAAAGGCAGAACGGATTCAGCCTCTAACAAGGAAAGCTGGCGGCCAGAATTTTTTCAAAGCCGCCCGGCAGCATTGCACAGATGGAGTTTCTGCTATGCATACAGGCACCGTGAAATGGTTTAGCAACGCTAAAGGCTACGGATTTATTATCTCCGATAACGTCGAGGGCAAGGTATTTGCCCACTTCTCGGCAGTTCAGAGCGACGGGTTCAAATCACTGCGCGCAGGCCAACCGGTTCATTTCGAACTGCACGATAGCCCCAAAGGGATGCACGCAATCAATATTAGCCCTGCACACTAAGCACCAAATCCGCTTGCGGGCTTGAGTAGACAGGGCAAAACTAGGGCCTTGCGGCGCAGTGACTGCCCGCGGATCGGCGGTGTCTTATGTCTGAAATTTATCTAGTCAACAAACCATTCAATGTCCTCTCCACCTTCACCGATAGCGAGGGTAGAGACACGCTTGCGTCCTATATAAAAGCGCCCGATGTCTACGCTGCTGGCCGTCTCGATTACGACTCCGAAGGACTGCTGATACTGACCAAGGATGGCGCCCTGCAGCATCGCCTAGCCAATCCTAAGTTCAAACTTGAGAAGAGCTACTGGGTTCAGGTTGAGGGTGAGATTAGCCAAGCAGCTCTGGAGCAGTTGCGCAAAGGCGTGGAGCTGAAAGATGGAAAGACCCGTCCGGCCTACGCCCAGAGGCTAGTAGAGCCTGAGCTCTGGGAGCGTAACCCACCCATTCGTGAGCGCAAGAACCAACCTACATCGTGGATTGAGCTTCGCATCTCGGAAGGCAAAAATCGTCAAGTCCGGCGCATGACCGCGGCCGTCGGCTTTGCAACCCTGCGCCTAATACGGGTTGCTATCGGCCCTTGGCGAGTGGATGGTTTGCAGCCCGGCGAATGGCGCACAGAACAGATAAACCTGCCGGCCGAGCGCCCACGCAAGCAAAAAAGAGACTCGAGAAGAGGAAGGTAGGAGCGATCTACGTGCAGCGTACGTTCGCGACCCCGCCTTTTTAAACGTCCCAGCTATTCGCAGCGTCTAAATCAGTACCCTTCTGCTCGACCCAGACCGAACCCTTGTCACTCACTTCACGTTTCCAGAACGGTGCGTCGCGTTTCAGGTAATCCATGATAAAGACGGCCGCTTCAAACGCCGCTTTGCGGTGGGCTGAGCTCACCCCCACTTGTACCACCTCATCTGCCAGCGTCATACGCCCAACCCGGTGTACAACCCACACTCGCTTCAGTGGCCAGCGTTCCCGAGCCTGATCGATAATCCTCTGCAGCGCCTTCTCGGTCATACCCGGATAGTGCTCAAGCTCCATCGCTTCGAGGTCCGCGTCATCAAGCTCACGTACCAGGCCGGTAAAAGTTACTAAAGCACCGACACCCTCGGGAGACTCCTTCAGCCAGGCGTTCACGTCTGCACTATTCAGACTCGCTTCAGTTACCTCGATATAATTGCTCATAGATATCCAACCTTGCGCTAATTTGCTCCGCCCGACGGCGCTAAAACTGATATCATATGCGCTCTTTTTACTTATATAAACCGTCGATGTTGAACTCTAGCAATTCGCCCCACTCCACCCGCTGGACTCCCCGCAGCACCGTTGCCGCCATTATCGAGCGAGATGGCAAGTTTTTGTTGGTCGAGGAGATGATCAAAGGCGAGCACCTCATCAACCAACCTGCTGGGCATCTGGAGGAGAATGAGACCTTCGCGCAAGGGATGGTTCGCGAGGTATTGGAAGAGACTGGCTACCGGGTCGAGCCCGATGCGCTGCTCGGCCTCTACGTCTACCGCACCGACGATAAGACACTGACATTCCATCGAGTCTGTTTTATTGCCCGTATTACCGGGCAGGTCGAGAACGCAGTTCTCGATGAGGGCATTATTGGGCCGATCTGGATGACGCGCAACGAGGTAGCAGCGGCGCCCAATCTGCGGGCGCATCTTGTGTTGGAGTGCATAGACGACTATCTACGCGGAGTTCGTTACCCGCTCGATTTTTTGAAAGATTAGATTAATGAACGAAAACAGCAGTAAGAAAGTAATCGTTGGCATGTCCGGCGGCGTCGATTCATCCGTCTCAGCCTACCTATTGCAGCAGCAGGGGTATCAGGTTGAGGGGCTGTTTATGAAGAACTGGGACGAGGATGACGGTACCGAATACTGTACCGCAATCGAGGACCTCGCCGATGCTCAAGCAGTCTGCGACAAGCTTGGAATCCACCTCCACACTGCCAACTTTGCCGCTGAGTACTGGGACAACGTCTTTGAACACTTCCTTGATGAGTACAAGGCCGGCCGAACACCCAATCCAGACATACTCTGCAACCGCGAAATCAAGTTCAAAGCGTTTCTCGAATATGCACAGATGCTGGGCGCCGATCTAATCGCTACAGGGCACTACACCCGCCGCGCCGAGCGTGACGGCAAGGCTGTTCTGCTCAAAGGGTTAGACCCAAAAAAGGATCAAAGCTACTTCCTCCATCAGGTTGGCAACGAAGAGCTAGCCATGACTCTTTTTCCGGTCGGCGAGTTGGAGAAGCCTAAAGTCCGCGAGATCGCTGACATGCTAGAACTGGCCACCGCAAAGAAGAAGGACAGCACCGGCATCTGTTTTATCGGCGAACGCCGCTTCACCGACTTTTTGAAGCAGTACCTCCCGGCGCAGCCTGGCAAAATTGTCACGCCTAACGGCGATCAGATCGGCGAACATCAAGGGCTGATGTACTACACCCTAGGGCAGCGTCAGGGGCTAGGCATTGGAGGCTTGGCGAACTACCCAGAAGAGCCTTGGTTCGTTGCCGGCAAGAACCTTGAGCAGAATGAGCTAATTGCCGTTCAGGGCATCGACAATGAACTGCTCTACTCTGACTGGTTATATGCCCGCGAGATTTTCTGGATCAGCGGTGAACAACCAACGCTGCCACTGCGCTGTAAAGCCAAAGTGCGCTACCGCCAGCCAGACCAAGAGTGCGTAATCGATCAGGTTGAGGGTGGCTATCGCGTTACCTTTACCGAGCGCCAACGTGCTGTTACCCCCGGCCAATCATTGGTTCTTTATAGTGATGACCTCTGCCTTGGTGGCGGCGTTATCGAACACAGTTCACGCGATCTTTATTGGAAGTAAGTTAAATGATGCGAGCATCTGTTGAGCAGACCATTGCCCTTGCGGGCGTATTTCAGGCAGCGTCTCTAGTAGACCAGATCGCGCGACAAGGCCTGGTAGCGCAGGACGCACTCGAGGCGAGCGTAGCTAGCCTGTTTGTAACCAACCCGAACAATACTGAGGATGTCTACGGTGGAGCCGACCAGCTACGTTTCAATCTAAGTAGTGGTTTGAAGGAGCTACAGAAGACCATCGATAAAAAAGGTAGTACGCTGACGCCCCACATAACGCGCTACGCACTGAGCTTGCTCGCGCTAGAACGCAAACTAGCGAAGAACCCGCAGTTTCTGCAAACCATCGGTGAACGCATCGATGCACTCGAGCAGAAAGCCCGCTACTTCTCCTCGTCAAATGATTCGCAAGAGCAAGAACGCGGTCCCAGTCGGTATGCGCACTCCGTTGTGATTGCTGGTCTGGATCAGCTTTATCAGGAGACCATCAGCCAGTTTAGTTTCCGAATTCAGGTACAGGGAGACCCGCGCAATCTTCAGAACAGCGAGAACGCCGCCCGTATTCGCGCTCTGCTGCTCTCGGGTATCCGCGCAGCGATGCTCTGGCGCCAGGTCGGCGGCCACCGTTGGCACTTCGTATTCCTGCGTGCACGCCTACGCGCGCCGCTGAAGGTGCTTTTAAAAGCGTAATTTGCTAGTATTCGCACCCTTCGAAATTCACCAAATCCGAGACTATTTAGACATGGAACTTAGCGCACTTACCGCCGTTTCTCCGGTAGATGGCCGATACGGCAGCAAAACCTCTGACCTCCGTTCAATCTTCAGCGAATTCGGTCTGATCCGCTTTCGTGTAGAGGTTGAGGTTCGCTGGCTGCAAAAACTGGCGTCACACACGGCGATCGCAGAAGTTCCATCTTTGAGCAGCAAAGCAAACGCGCTACTGGACGAGCTCGTTGCTAAGTTCTCGGTCAATGATGCCGAGCGCATCAAAGAGATCGAGCGCACAACCAACCACGACGTTAAAGCGGTTGAGTATTTCATTAAAGAGCGTATTAGCAGCAACGCTGAGCTCGCTGCGATCGGCGAGTTCGTGCACTTCGCCTGCACCTCCGAGGATATCAACAATCTGTCTCACGCACTGATGCTCAAAAATGGTGTAGCTGTAATGCGCAATGAGATGGTTGTGATTGAGAACCAGATCGCTAAGATCGGTCGTGACTTTGCCGGCCAGCCAATGCTGTCGCGTACGCACGGTCAGACTGCTTCGCCTTCAACGCTGGGTAAAGAGATGGCTAACGTCGCTTACCGTCTGCGTCGCCAGATCAAACAGCTCGATAACATCGAGTTCCTCGGCAAAATCAACGGCGCTGTAGGTAACTACAACGCACACCTGAGCGCATACCCAGAGATCGATTGGGAAGCGAATGCTAAGGACTTTATCGAGTCACTGGGTTTGGACTACAACCCATACACGACACAGATAGAGCCGCATGACTACATCGCTGAGCTGTTCGATCTGGTCTGCCGTTACAATACCATTCTGATCGATTTCAATCGGGACGTATGGGGCTACATCGCCTGGGGCTACTTCAAACAGAAGACAATTGCTGGTGAAGTGGGCTCTTCGACTATGCCGCACAAAGTTAACCCAATCGACTTTGAGAACTCCGAAGGTAACCTCGGCATCGCCAACGCCATCATGGGGCACCTCACGGCGAAATTGCCAATCTCTCGCTGGCAGCGCGACCTGACTGACTCAACAGTTCTGCGTAACCTCGGTGTCGGTTTTGGCCACTCGCTGATCGCTTACGCTGCCACCCTCAAGGGCATCAGCAAGCTGGAAGTGAACGCTGCACGCTTGAACGAAGATCTGGATAACAGCTGGGAAGTTCTGGCTGAGCCGATCCAGACGGTGATGCGTCGCTACGCGATCGAAGAGCCGTACGAGAAACTCAAAGCGCTGACTCGTGGTAAAGGCATGACCAAAGAGGTGATGCTCGATTTTATCGAGACTCTGGAGATTCCTGAGTCAGCCAAAGCCGAGCTGCGCACTCTGACGCCGGGTACCTATGTAGGTAATGCGGCTGAGCAGGCAGCGAAGATTTAGACTGTTGTTGGAGCGATGTACGTGTAGCGTATGTTCGCGACCTGAGATGACCGGGTCGGTAAATACGCTTAGCGTACATCCCTTCTACCACGGCACCTCCTATGCTATCCAACATCCGCATTGTCCTGGTTGAAACCTTCCACCCCGGTAACATCGGTGCGGCTGCACGCGCACTGAAAAACATGGGATTGGAGCAGCTCTGGCTGGTTAATCCGCGTGAGTTTCCATCTGAAGAGGCGGACTCACGTGCAGCCGGTGCAAAGGATCTACTGGACAATGCCCGTGTGGTCGGCACCATTGAAGAGGCGATTGCCGACTGTCAGTTAGTTGTTGGTACAAGCGCTCGCGAGCGCTCCTATGACCTTCCTCTACAAGATCTAGAGAGCGCTTCGGCACAGATCTGGCAGGAGGCCCAAGAGGGAGAGATCGCAATCCTGTTTGGACGCGAAACCAGCGGGTTGAACAACAGCGAGATGCTCCTCTGTAATCGCCACCTGTTTATAGATGCCAACCCTGAATATCCGGTACTCAATGTATCCCAGGCGATTCAGCTAGTCTGCTACGAGCTGCGCCGAGCCACGCGGATGATCGATGCACAATCACTCGAGCCGGCCCCTTACCCTCGCCAACACGAGATGGTGCTATTCTTTGAACATCTAGAGAAGGTGCTGCGTCGGGTTAACTTTATTATCCCGCAACATGAGGGGCGCGTACTCGACAAGCTACGTCGCTACTTCAACCGTACCCGTCCAGAAAAAGCCGAGATGGGGATGCTGCGTGGCATTCTCAACGCTGTCGAGGAGACTCTCGACAATAAAAAGCGATAGGTAGCTTGCCCAGCAATCCTCATAACCTTGGTCTGTATTCAATTCATTAGTATCTAATCTGATGCGGAGTCATTGTGCACCTCGATTGAGAGCATTTAGAGCCAATGGGAGCCCCAAATGAAGTTACCCGTGCCGAAGTCCGCGGGTATCAGCAAGAGATGAAACTGATAGTTGACTACCTTGAAACGCAAATCATTGGCGAGCGGTTGGATAGGCTTGTGCGGTGCTTGGGGACTCAACGAGTAAGCAGATCTAGAGTCAATGGCTAGGAGTGTTGCGACAGCCTCCGAGGAGCAGTCCTCAGTCTCGGCAGTCATTGCCCAGGATACAGCCTCTGTGCTGAACGCCTCAAACGCGAGTCTGGAACTGTCAGAGAAACTTTAGAGAATGAGCAAAACCTACCGCGGCTCAAGCGAGCTTAGGTTTGCTAGCAAGCTTAGACTTGCAGCTCAGTGAGCAACCTATCTATCGCCGCTTGGGCAACCTGATGGTCTTCTGGCGCTTTGGCTCCGGCAACGCCGATCGCGCCAATTGTCTCACCCTCCACCTGAACTGGAATACCGCCGGCAATCAGACTCACATTCGGATTCTGTGACAGCCCCTGCATTACCAGGGGGCGATCTGCAACGATATCGTTCCATTTTGCCGTCGGCCAACCGTAGCTAGCTGCGGTGTAGGCTTTTCGCTGTGCAAACTCTAGCGACGCGTCAGGTGCCTCCGGATTACGCAGCAGAGCCAGCGGCAAACCGGCGCGATCTACCACAACAACGTTCATCGCAAAACCGAGCTCAGCAGCGAACTGTTGCCCAAGATCCGCCAATCTGTGTGCAGCTTCCAACGTTAGACTAGGTTTGCTCTCATATAGATTCATGTGGAGTCCTCTCAATCTTGGGATGTTGTTTGTGGTAAAGCTCGAGCAGCAGGCCCGTCATTAAAAGCGCCAACAGCAGTAGCGATAGATAGCTCAGAAAACTGCTCGCCATGCCAAAATCGCTACCAACCAGATAGCCCAAGCCAAAATAGATAAACAGCCAAATAGAGCGACCCAGCACTGCGTAACCAATAAATACCCGTAAACGAATACCCGAAGAGCCAGCAAGCAGACTTGCGACTGCGCTGATGTGCGCCACTAATGAGCGTGTGAGTAGCAACGTCAGGCCTCCCCAGCGCTCGAACAGATGCAGTACACGCACGCGATTCGCCGCGGTGTACCCAACCCAGCGCCCAAAACGTATAAGTTTTGTATCGTCGGTTTTGAGGCCAACGAGATAAATCAGGAGATCACCAGCTACCGCTGCTACCAAAATAGTTATGGCGGTGGGAATGCCAGACATCAAACCATCGAAGGAGAGTACGCCAGTCAACGCCGCTAAGGGTCCGGCAGGAACCGGCATCCCAAGTGCGCCAAAAAATACAACAATAACCAAGACAATCAGTCCATACGCTTGCAACCACTCTAGGATCAAGGACTCAAAGCGCTCGTAGAGGCTCGGCTCGAAAGCCCCTGTAGCCTGGTACTCAAGCGGCACTAAGGTTTGCAGCTTTGCGATCAGCACAAGCTCATCGAGCTCTAATTCAGCCGCCAGATTTTTAACCTTGGTCACCGGGCTAGGCAGCTCGCTAAGGCCCAAGGTTTGCAGCAGCGCATCCTCGCTAATACCAAAACGCGACCTCAGCTCATCTACACGCGTGTAAGCCCGAAGTTCCGCCGCCTGCTCGACCCCCAAAGTGCGTGCACTGGATAGAACTTGGTAAGTGCGCCAAGTTTTGTTGGCCAGATAGAGCTGCGCCACAAGGAGCAGAAGCAGCAATGCAACAAGTACTTTAAGACTAATCGGTGGCAGATGCCCAAGGCGTTGAAAACGAGGCAGGTGCAAGCGCATTAACTGAGTTTCTTCTGCCAGAAGAGCGCTTCACCACCCTCCTCACCAACCTCATAGCCCTTGAAACCGAGTCGGCGATAGGCCGATTGTGCCCTAGCGTTGTCCTCCAAGACCTCAAGGGTGATTTTGCAGCAGTTGACGGCACGCGCATGTTCTTCAACCGCAGTAAACAGCATCTCAAGCGCGCCTGAGCCGCGCACCGAGGGTGCAACATAGACGTCATGGATATTGATTAAAGGGCGAGCATTAAATGTACTAAATCCGGTAAAAGCGTTCAGTAATGCGACGGGCTTACCCTCAGAGTAAACCACAAAAGAGTAGGCGCCGGGGATTTTGGCGAGCTCTGTCGGTAGAGAGTCTCGTACCTGTTGGCTGAGCGGAGTTCCCCCTCCTAACGGCTCTTCGGCGTAGGCATTGAGCAGACTCACAAGCGCTGCTGCATCCTCAGAATTCAGGTAATCAACACGTTTTATTTGCATGTTAGGTCTCAACTCAATACTTATTCCAAGTGTACCAAGGAAATAACACTTATCGAGCCTGTTTAGACGGTTCTCGTTAATCTCGTGTGCAAATTTAAGGCCGCGTAGATACAATCTCGATCTCTAGATAACGCAGGTAACAAAAAAGTGGGTCCGATTTATCAGATCAACTGGGGCGAGCTAACCCCTGAACGCTTTCTGGCAGACTTCTGGCAGAAGCGCCCCGTCCTAATTCGCCAAGCTTTTCCAAATCTCGAACCAGTCATCGAGGCCGATGAACTTGCCGGATTAGCGCTTGAACCGGAAGTGGAGTCTCGCCTAATCAGCTTCACTCCTCAAACCGGGGCGTTCGATCTTCGTAAGGGGCCATTTACCGAAGAGGACTTTACTTCACTACCCGAATCACACTGGACACTGCTGGTTCAAGCGGTGGATCACTATGTTGAGGCAGCCAGTGAGTTACTCGAAAGCTTTAGCTTTATTCCTCGCTGGCGTATTGATGACCTTATGATCAGCTACGCCACTGTCGGTGGCGGTGTAGGACCGCACTACGATAACTACGATGTATTCCTGCTCCAGGCAGGCGGCACCCGCCGCTGGGAGATCGGTGGAGTTGAGTCCAGCCAATCGCCACGCATCCCTGAAATACCACTAATGATTCTTAGCGAGTTTGAAGCCTCACAGAGCTACGAGCTGCAACCAGGCGACATGCTCTACCTACCACCGCAGATTGCACACAACGGTATCGCCTCCTCGCCCGATTGCATCACCTACTCTATAGGTTTCAGAGCTCCCTCCGATGCGGAGATGCTCAGATCCTTCTCTGATCAGATCGGCGAGAAACTTAGTAGCGAAGCGCGTTACACCGATCCGAACCTAGCTATTGCATCAAATCCCGGCGCTATCGACCCGGCTGCAATTACGCAGGTGCGCTCACGACTAGGTGCACTTCTTGATGATCCTGAAGCCCTTGCGCACTGGTTTGGCCAGTATGTCTCTGAGGCCAAGTATCCTGAAGATTGCTTCCAACCGGATGAGATAGAGACCGCTCATTGGCTAGAGAGCATCGACCCCGACGAGGGGGTCTATGCACTACCGAATGCGCGCCTCCTCTATATCGAGCGACCCAACGCACTGCTCCTCTTCTGCAACGGTACAGAGTTAGATACAACAGGCTGCCATCAAGAGTGGATAAAGCAGTTGTGCGATAAGCGTGCCAGCGGACCTATTGAGATCTCTAGGGCACACTGCACTCTCATCAGCAAATTACATCAGGCTGGCGGGCTCGATTGAGCCCCTGTTTCCTATCACCCCGTATCGTCACAAACTTCCAGCACAGCCCAACTTTGCTTCCATATATCCGTCTAAAACAGAGGTTATTTCGTAATACGAAAGGCTAAAGCGCAAAAATGGTGCGCCGCAAAAATTCGATCAATGTCGCTATTTTTAAATTAGATATTTCTAATTAAATCTATCAAAAACAGCTTTTTTAAGACTTATTGAATCTTACCAAACAACCAATGGTGATTAAAAAAGAATATAAAAGACGACGTAAAACGGTACGACTTAAGTTGATTATACTTAGATACTATAATTTAAATTATTGTTTTTATTGTATTTTATGACAGATCTTACAGAACTTCCCTTGTAGTCAAACTACAAAAATAGCTCAACCAATCTCGCACCTGCAGCAATCCCTTTGCTGCTCTGCACAACTCCCCTTTGACAGTTTTCCGCCCGCCACCCAATATGTCGCTTAACTTAAAGAGCGAACATACACCGCACTTTAGCAACACCTGAAACACCACATCCCGATAGAGGAAGAAGTTAATGTCGAACTACAAACAAGAGATCGAATCTATCCAGCAGACTTGCAACCAGTACGGGGCGACTTGGGGCGCAATTAGCGCTGAATCTGCGACTCGCATGAAACTCCAGAACCGTTTTAACTCTGGTCTGGATATCGCCAAGTACACAGCAGCGATTATGCGCAAAGACATGGCTGATTACGATGCGGACAGCTCGCAGTACACCCAATCACTGGGTTGCTGGCACGGCTTCATTGGTCAGCAGAAGCTGATCTCGATCAAAAAGCACTTCGGTTCGACTGACAAAAAGTACCTCTACCTCTCAGGTTGGATGGTTGCGGCTCTGCGCTCTGACTTTGGTCCTCTGCCAGACCAATCCATGCACGAGAAAACTTCAGTACCGATGCTGATCGAAGAGCTCTACACCTTCCTCAAGCAGGCTGATGCTTGGGAAATGAACCACCTCTTCCGCGAGCTGGATGCAGCTCGTGAGGCGGGCAACCAGACTCTGGAAGCCGAAACAATCGCTAAGATCGACAACTTCGAAACTCACATCGTGCCGATCATTGCTGATATCGATGCCGGTTTCGGTAACGCTGAGGCGACCTACCTGCTGGCGAAGAAGATGATCGAAGCGGGTGCTTGCTGTATTCAGCTCGAGAACCAGGTATCTGATGAGAAACAGTGTGGTCACCAGGACGGTAAGGTCACTGTACCTCACGCTGACTTCATCGCTAAGATCAACGCAGTTCGCTACGCATTCCTTGAGATGGGCGTAGATGACGGTGTCATCGTTGCACGTACCGACTCACTGGGTGCTGGCCTCACTAAGCAGATCGCTGTGACCAACGAGCCAGGCGACCTAGGTGATCAGTACAACTCTTTCCTCGACGGCGACGTGATCAACAGCGCTGACGACATCGCTAACGGCGACGTTGTAATCAAAGCGAACGGCCAGCTGATGAAGCCTAAGCGTCTGCAGAGCGGCCTGTTCCAGTTCAAAGCGGGCTCTGGTGAAGATCGCGTAGTTCTGGACTGTATCACTAGCCTGCAGAGTGGCGCTGACCTGCTGTGGATTGAGACTGAGAAGCCACACGTTCAGCAGATCGCTAGCATGGTAAACCGTATCCGTGAAGTGGTTCCAAACGCGAAGCTGGTGTACAACAACTCACCTTCTTTCAACTGGACCCTGAACTTCCGCCAGCAGGTCTTTGATGCTTGGAGTGCAGAGGGCAAAGATATGGCTGCCTATGACCGTGCTAAGCTGATGAGCGCTGACTACGATGAGACTGCGCTGGGTCAGGAAGCTGATGCACGTATTCAGAGCTTCCAGGCGGATGCATCTCGTGAAGCGGGTATCTTCCACCACCTGATCACGCTACCGACTTACCACACAGCGGCACTGTCGACAGACAACCTGGCGAAAGGCTACTTCGGTAACGAAGGCATGCTGGCATACGCTGGCGGCGTACAGCGCAAAGAGATCCGTCAGGGTATCGCGACTGTTAAGCATCAGGATATGGCAGGCTCTAATATCGGCGACGATCATAAAGAGTACTTCGCTGGTGACGCTGCGCTTAAAGCGGGCGGTAAAGACAATACCATGGGCCAATTCGAAAACATCAGCTAAGCCCTCGTTCTTGAAAACCAAGAAGCCCGTCACGTGACGGGCTTTTTTGTGGGTCGCGAACATACGCTACGCGTAGATCGCTCGTACCAGGGTTGTACGCCGCAGGCGTATTACCCGACCCTGCATCGAATCGCGAAATAGAGCTGCGCTCTACATCGCTCGTACAGCAAATGCCTAGAGCGTCAGCAGTGCATTCCACTCATTGAGGTAGGCTTGTGCGGCGAAGCGAATATGCGCGTTTGGCTCGCCGTAGCCCTGGTAGTTTCCGACCCGTTGCACCACTTCGAAGAAGACACCCCGAACTTCACGTGTATAGCAGTGGAAGAACTCGCCATCATCGTTACGGTCGAACAGTATATTGGCAGCTTTAAGCTTCTCAATCTGTTCAGCGGGTAGCTGGAAACGCGCCTCAATATCGCGGTAGTAGTTCTCTGGAATCGGCAGGATGTTCTGCTCGCCAATCTGCGCCGCCATCTTGAAGATATCTTCACAGGCGAAAGCAATCTGCTGCACACCAGAGCCCTGTGAGCGCTGAATAAAACGCTGAGGTGAGGCCTGGCGCGCCTCAGTCATGTTGATAGGCAGGCGTACGTTGCCGTTCGGGCTAGAAGCCACTCGACTGGTTACCAGACCGTAGATATCAGGTAGATCCTGCGCAGGGTCGATGTTGAAATCCAGCACCGACTTGTAGAAGAAGCTGGCCGAGAGAAACTCAGTATTGCTAACCGACTGAGCAACATGATCGACCCGTTTCAGACCAAGATCAGCCGTTTCGACCCCCTCTATCTGCTCAAAATCGATATCGAAGAAGCGGAATTTCTTCGAGCGCTCCACTAGATAAACCAGTGAGTCCCCAATCCCTTTAATGGCGGGGATATTGAGCTCACCTGGGCCTGCCTGGTTACTAAAACGGCGCATCCGATAACGATCTGCTCGCTTGAGCGACGCGTTAGCATCATTAGTGGTGAACGCAAGGGCACAGACTGACGCACCATGGCGCTTGTAGTGCTGGTGCGCTGAACTCTCACGCTCGCGGTTGAGTACAAGGTTGATGTCATTCATCTGCATCAGCCCTACATCTTTGGATACGTGGCGGTAGTTCTCAGTGAAGCCCAGCGCCTCGAGCATCATGATGAGCTTATCGCCCTCCTTGCCCTCAATCGCGAACTCAATAAATTCGTAATCGGTCACTTCAGGCTTAGCTTCCTGCGACTCTTGCGGCTGCAACTGCTCCTCGAGCCAGATCATTGAGCGCATACCATCTACGGCGCGCTCTTTCGCAGACGATGCGCGGAACTCATCGTTGAAGATCTCATGCGAGATGTAGTCGTCAAAGCCTTTGTCTTTCAGCACCTGCATAAACTCAACGACTGGCAAGTCTCCCTGCCCAGGAAAGCAGCGGAAATGGCGGCTGTACTGCAGGAAATCGTGCATCTGCAGCAGGGGTGCATCTGCGATCTGCACTAGTGCAATTTTGTCATTGGCGATCTCATCTCGCAGACACTCCAGAGTGTTACCACGCGAGAACATATGGAAGGTATCCAAGTTGATACCGAGCGCCGGGTGATCCGCCAGCTTCACGATATTCCAGGCATCTTCATAGTCAGCAGTGTGCCGCCCCCAAGCCAGCGCTTCATAACCAACGGTAAAACCCTCTTTGGCTGCCAGTTCAGCAATGTGATTCAGGTCTGCCGCAGCTCGCTTTGGGTCGTTAATACAGAGAGGCGATACGTTTGAGCAACAGAGCATACGGCTGGTGCCGAGCTCGTGCATCATCTCGAACTTGCGCTGCACATAGTAGATCTTCTCTTCGCGGATAGGGCCAGGATTAGCTTCCAGGTCACGAAAGGGTTGCAGCGCAAGAATGTGTAGGCCCAAGTCATCGGCAATCTGTCGCACATCTCGGGGGGTACCGGAGAACTGAATCAGATCGTTCTCGAAGATCTCCACTGCATCAAAGCCGGCATCGGCAGCGGCTTGCAACTTATCCGGTAGCGACCCTGATAACGTGACGGTGGCGATTGCTGTTTTCATTTAACTCACCCTTATCCTATACCTTATACACTCGAGCCCTGCGGAGGCTTAAATTTGTTGCATTTATATTTAGAAATAGTACTAAACTAATTAGATACTACCTAATTTTATTTGATGTGTTCGGTATCGAGAAAAAAGAAAACCGGCTCAGGGCCGGTTTAGATTGCAGCGGTCAACGTGTAACGAGTGTTTGCGACAGTGCAGGTCGGGGAATAGCCTTCGGCTAAACCCCTCCTATCCAAATCAATTATTTGCGTAGTTTAGCGATTCGCTTCTCTATCTCAGCGATCATCGCACCCGCCATGTCCATACCTGTTGCATACTCGATGCCCTCAAGGCCTGGCGAGGAGTTCACCTCAAGCAGCAACGGACCACGGCTGGAGCGAATAATATCGACACCCGCCACCTGCAAGCCGAGCGTCTTGGCGGCTTTGATCGCCAGCTTGCGCTCGTCTGGCGTAATTTTAACTACAGCAGCACTGCCGCCTTGGTGGATATTGGCACGAAACTCACCCGGAGCCGCAGTGCGTTGAATCGATGCCACCACTTTGCCATCTATTACAAAGCAACGCAGATCCTTACCCTGAGCCTCTTTGACAAACTCCTGCACTAAAAGGTTTGCACGCAGCGATTTGATCGCATTGATCACGGATTCCGCCGCTTTGTCGGTCTCGGCCAGAACCACACCGCGACCCTGGGTACCTTCAAGCAGTTTCACAATCAATGGGGCGCCGCCGACCATAGAGATCAGATCCTCGGTCTCCATAGGGGAGTTAGCAAAGCCACTGACCGGAATATCCAGGCCACTCTTCTGCAGCAGCTGCAGCGAATAGAGCTTATCGCGCGACATGGTGATGGCGTTAGCCGAATTCTGAGTGTAAACACCCAAGCTATCGAAGTGGCGCGTCAGCGCACAGCCATAGAAGGTGATTGATGGTCGGATGCGTGGAATCACGGCATCAAGTCCAGTCACAACGTCGCCACCGCGATAGTGGATCTCAGGATTTTCAGCATCCAGCTTCATATAACACTGCTTGATATCGAGGAATACCATCTCATGCCCCCTCTCCTCACCAGCTTCAATCAAGCGGCGGTTTGAGTAGAGTTCCGGGTTCGATGCCAGCACGCCGATACGCAGACCCTTGGCGGCTCGCTCAGAGACACCGTACATTTTGCGCACTTCAGTGATAGAGAGATCGCCAAGGTTAAAATGCGCGCTAGGGTCCACCAGCATTCGCCCCTGCATCGCTTCACGCCCCAGCAACATCCGATAACCCATGGTGTCGCGATTGGTCAGAGTCAACTCAACATCCCAGCTCTGACCGCCGAGGAACATCGGTACACGGATGACATAACGACGCTCTGAGGTGCCGTTAGAGCTACGAATAGAGCGACGATCGACCACCGGCGACTCACAGCGCAACACGGTGGTATCGCTCTTTTGAATCGGGTGAATATCAAAACTGACCCACTGTTCACCGTTACGGTTGAACGAACGGATATTGAACGCGTGAAGCGCTGAGGTCTTTGCACCCGAGTCAACCCGGGCTTTGATAGCGTGAATGCTCAGTGTCGGGAAAGCACACCACTCTTCACTACCAACAATAATACGATCTTCCATTAAGACTCCTCCATGGGAGCAGATAGCAGGGTAAAAAAGTTGCGCGAGGATAGTTTAAAAAGTAGTCAGTGCATAGAAATTTTGCATTCAGAACGGTTATAGTTCGTCTATTGTTTGCGGAGAAATTTTCATGTCGGTTGCTGCCGCCTCACCCAGTCGAATGATCACCCCAGTGTTGATCGCCAGCTGTATCATTTTATTGCTAGGCTTTTCAATTCGCGCCTCCTTTGGTCTGTTCCAAATTCCGATCGCCGAGGAGTTCAGCTGGCTGCGCGCGGACTTCTCCTTTGCCATCGCTATTCAGAACCTCGCCTGGGGTATAGGACAGCCGCTGTTTAGCGCCATCGCTGAGAAGTTCGGCGACCGTAAAGCGATCGTACTCGGTGTGGTCTGCTACGCCATCGGACTGTTTATCTCAGCTTTCGCTGTCACGCCAGGCCAACATCAGTTCCTGGAGATCTTGGTTGGCTTTGGAATCGCCGGCACCGGCTTTGGCGTTCTGCTGGCGATCGTCGGCCGCGCAACTCCCGCTAAGCACCGCTCGATGGCTCTGGGTATAACCACTGCAGCAGGTTCTGCAGGCCAGGTTATTGGCCCACCGGTGGTACAGATGCTGCTGAACAACTTCGTCTGGCAGGAGGTCTTCATGATCATGGCGGTAGGAGTTCTTGCCGTGATGCTAGTGCTCCCGTTTATTAAAGCACCTACCGATGACAGCAGCGCGCCCACCACTGATTCGATGGGCACGGTGGTGCGCAACGCAATCAAAGACAAAACCTTTATATTTATCTTTATCGGCTTCTTCAGCTGTGGCTATCAACTGGCTTTTATCACAGCGCACTTCCCCGCTTTTATCACCGAAGTGTGCAGCGTTATAGAGCCGACGAGCCTGGTACGCTCTCTGGGAATCACCACCGCGTCCGGCTTAGGCGCGGCGGCTATCGCCTTTGTTGGTTTTGCCAATATTGGCGGTACGATCTTCGCAGGTTGGCTCGGTGCGCGATATTCGCGTAAATACCTGCTGGCCAGCATCTACGCTGGCCGTACCATTGTCGCCGCGGTCTTTATTCTCTCACCCATCACACCTGAATCTGTGGTGATCTTCTCGATCCTTATGGGCGCTCTATGGCTAGCGACTGTACCACTAACATCAGGGCTGATCGCGCAGATCTACGGCCTTAAATATATGGGCACACTCTATGGACTGGTCTTCTTTTCGCACCAGTTGGGTGGGTTCATTGGCGTTTGGCTAGGCGGTACACTCTACGATGCATATGGCAGTTACGACGTGGTCTGGTGGGTCGGTATAGGTGTGGGTGCACTCTCAGCGATTATTCATCTACCGGTTGATGAACGTCCGGTGGCGCAGCGTAACTCGCGCCTACAGCCAGCCTGATTAAGCGGCTGATTAAATGGGTGCGCTGACGTTCCACGCAGCAGGAGAAGCACATCTTTTTCGGCATGTGCAGGCGAAGCCGGTAGTACTAGTGATAGAGCGAGTGCCGATAATAGCCAGACCGAGCGCAAAAAGTTCTTACCCCCTGAGCCGTGACCATTGCGACGATAGGACGGTAATAAGCTAACTCCAGCTTAGTTCAAAATTGTGCTTCCGCCTCGACAAAATAGCGCTATGATTAAGACAGATCATAAAAGGAAGCGTGCACTATGAAATTGAATGTTGGCGGTATCGATAAAATTCTACGAGTCGTTCTGGGTGCGGCGCTAATCGCTGCGGCCGCTACGGGCGCACTGCCTATGTGGGGCTACATCGGCATCGTGCCACTAGTAACCGGGCTAGTTAACTTCTGCCCGCTGTACACTGTACTGGGCTTTAGCTCGCGCAAGAGCTAGTCTACACCGCCTGGCCACAGCAGTAGCCACTGGCCCAGGCCCACTGGAAGTTATGACCACCCAGGTGGCCGGTAACATCAAGGCACTCACCGATAAAGTAGAGGCCAGGCGCCTTCTTGGCTTCAAACGTCTTCTGCGAGACCTCGTCGGTCTCAATGCCACCGATGGTCACTTCAGCGGTGCGATACCCTTCAGTCCCCGAGGGCTTCACCTGCCACTGCTTCAACGCCGTCGCGATCTCATCGATACGCTCATTGCTTAACTGCCCAAGCTCACCGGAGAGCTGCCACAAATCACAGAGAATCTGAGCGGTTCGCTTGCTCATGTGCTCACTCAGGCTTCGCTCAAGGCTCCAGCGCGGATGTTCGCTGCGCTGAGTTTTCAGCAACTCAGCCAAATCTAGATCAGGTAGGAGATCTATCTCGACGGTCGATCCCGGCGTCCAATAGGATGAAATCTGCAGCACCGAAGGGCCACTGATACCGCGGTGAGTAAATAGAATCGGCTCTTTAAAGCTCATGCCGTCACAGCTGACCCTTGCCGGCTGCGCCACACCGGAGAGTTCTTTGAGCGGTGTCAACAGATCGGGCTGGAGCGTAAAGGGAACCAGCGCGGCGCGCCGATCGGTGACCGCCATACCGAACCGCTCAGCCAACTCATAGGCAAAACCGGTCGCACCGCCATTAGGTATAGAGAGCCCTCCAGTGGCGATCACTAGTGATTTGCACCCCACCACTCCAAGGGCTGTAGCGACCTGATAGCCCCCACCTTGGGGCTCGATCTGTTCAATCGCACAGCCTATCTCTAGCTGCACCCCCGCCCAGTCCACCTCGGTCAGTAGCATCTGCAATATCTCTTTAGAGGAGATATCACAGAAGAGCTGCCCCGGCGTCTTCTCGTGGTAGTCGATTCCGTGACGGTCGACCATATCGACAAAGTCCTGCGGCTTGTAGCGGCTCAGTGCGGACTTACAGAAGTGCGGATTACTCGAGAGAAAATTGGCCGGTGTTGAGAACATGTGGGTAAAGTTACAACGCCCACCGCCGGACATCAGGATTTTACGGCCCGCCTTGTTGGAGTGCTCGAGCAGCAGCACAGAGCGACCACGATAGCCGGCAGTGATTGCGCACATTAGGCCCGAAGCGCCAGCACCTATAACGACAACATCAACCTGTTGCGGTAGTTGACTCATTACTCGGCACTGTCGTCGCTGTTAGTCTGATCTTCGTCACGCTTCTGGGCATTGAGGTTGCGGATCTTCTCCGCTAGGCGCCCACCCTGGCGCTCGCCGCGGCGCCCCGCTTCAGTATCACGCTCTATCGCGGATTTGGTCGCTTTAGCATTGATGCGTTTCTGCTCCACCGATTGATGCTTCTTCTTTTTCGCCATCGCGCGTTGCTTGCGGCTCTCATAGCTATCTGGATCTGCTAGGCGCTCCTGTTTTTTGGGCGTCTTATCCAGGACAATTTTGTTTGCCATACGGCGCTGTTTCTTCAAACGTGTCATATTAAATCTCTATCTAAAACTCTAGCGGGAGCGTCTGTCCGAGCGGTTTTCCGTCTGTTTGAGCGCAGCCTCTGCAGCCGCAGCTTCCGCTTCAGCGGCGGCAATCTCGGCAGCGATCCGATCTTTCTCGCGCCACTCTTCAACCTGCTCAAAAGTGATACGGCCTAACTTACCCGAGCGCATCTCGTTCATTAAAATCTCTGCAGCCTTGTGGATATCCACCACACCACCTGGGCGCAGACAACCCCGTTTACGACCGATAGCGTCCAACAGCCCTTCACCGGTTTCCGGCAGCTCCTTGAGCTTGTAGCGCTCCTGGAGGCGCTCGGGATAGGTCTGCAAAATAAAGCTGGCCCCGTAAACAGCCACCATATCGTAGTCGATCGCCGTATCCTTGATTGCGCCGCTCACGGCCAGTCTGTAGCCCGAATCCTGATCTTCGATCTTCGGCCAGAGAATCCCTGGCGTATCCGACAACACCAGGCCTTGAAACTCAGAGTAGCGTTTGTTCGCTTTCGTGACAGCCGGCTCATTGCCCACTTTAGCGATCTTGCGACCCAAGAGCGCATTAATCAGTGTCGACTTACCGACGTTGGGAATACCCATAATCATGGCACGCACCGGACGATCTTTATCGGCACGCGCCGGTACAGCCTGCTTACAGTACTGCGGGATGCGTTTAACTGCCGCTTTATCAGCTGTCGTCAGAGCAATCGCCGTAATATCTTGCTGCGCATTAAACTCATCGAGCCAGAGCTGTGTCACCTCAGGGTCGGCAAGGTCGGCTTTGTTGAGTAGTTTGAGCACCGGTTTGCCTCGGCGCAGCTTTTCGACCAGTGGGTTCTCACTTGAGCGCGGTAGGCGCGCATCAAGCACCTCAATGACAATATCGACCTCAGCGATCAGCTCCGCAATCTCTTTACGGGCTTTATGCATGTGGCCGGGGAACCAGTTAATCCGTTCCATAACTAACCTGAAAAATAATCCAGCGCGCAGTATACCAGCTCAGCCGTTGCGCGACTTCTGATCTATACTCATTTTATCAGCTCCGATGGAATAGACTCATGACCGCTGCAAACTCACAGGTACTGCTTGTTCGCCAACCTATCTTCGACCATGAGTAGCGCGTTGTCGGTTAAGAACTGCTTGGCAGCGGCGCGGCCTCTGACCTTAACTTGATGGCCGAAGATGACTCCGGCGAACTCATTCTCAGCGTTTACACCACCCTGTCAGAGCGGGGTGAAGAGAAGCGGGTTCCCGGTTTTGTGACCATTCCAGAGACAATGATTCTTAGCGATCATCTTGTTCAGACTGTTGAAGAAGGTTTTTTCGATACTGCGATAAAGGCTCATGAACGGCTCCGAGCGAAACTCTCAACGTTTACCGCTGCGAAGTGCTCCAAGCCTCACCACATCAGACAGGCGCCGTACTGTTTCAGCTGTTCGCGCCTCTGTACGTAGTCCGGACAGTGCTGCGCCACCAGATCCCAGAATACAGCGCTGTGATTCATCTGCTTTAGATGACAGAGTTCATGCACAATTACGTACTCTTGAAGTGTGGTCGGTAAATGTAGAATTCGCCAGTTCAGCGTGATCTCCTTGCGAGAGCTGCACTGGCCCCATTTACGTCTGTAGCTACGCACATGAACAGTCGCAGGCCTCAAGCCTGTACGTTCAGCGATCTGCTGGGTGTAGGGCTCCAGAAAAGTTTTACCCGCCTCTTTAAGCACCGCTTTGAGGCGCTGCTCTAACTTTACGGGGTCACTGAAGCTCTCGCGTCCAGACAGGTGAATCACCCGCTGGTGTAGATCAACCGCCTCGCTCGCTGTGCGCCGCACCGCTGAGGGTACCAGTCTAAAGGCGTTACCAAAGAGCTTAATCTGGCCGGTGCTCGGGTCTATCTGATGTCTTTCGAGATCGGCCTGCTGGCGCCTGAGGCGCGGATATATCCATTCGGCTTTGCTCTGCACCCAACCATCAATCCACAGGGTATCGGCAGAGGTGGGTGCACGCACAACCACTTCACCTGCATCAATCTGAATACTGACGGTGCGGCGACGGGGGCTACGCTCGATGCGGTAACTAAACTCGGCATTATCGGCCAGTTGAACCTGCATCTCTCTCCTTAGTTTCCTTTAAGCCAGCCAGTGCATTTCTCCGCGAGACCCGCATTGACTCTAATCGTAGCACTTTGGCAACACGCTTGAGTGCACGAATTAGCTCTGCGCGATCCACCTCCTCGGGTGAATAGCGCATACGTTGTTCGATAAACGCCAGCAAGTCCAACGCGGGCGAGGAGTCAGAATACTGGGTTTTGATACGTCTGGCGAGCTCACCAAAGGTCTCACTCGGCTGGCGCCTGTAACCCAGTCCCGCGGCTACCCGCTCGAACTTCTGCTGCGCCCGCACTAAGGCATCTTTGCTGCGCCGCGGACGCAGGTTAAAGCCCACAAAACCCATGATCAGCGCGCCGGGTATCAAAAGCGCCAAGGCCATACGCACCGGTGTGATTTCACCCAGCAGTGAACGCAGCAGGTCGGTCTGCTGGTTCTGATAGTTGAGTACCCAACGGTGCCAGGAGAAGTTCATCGCATCGATCGCGCGGCGCGCCTCTAACAGCCAGCCACTATTGGTGAAGCGAAGCGGTGACAACGGCCGATCAGCTAGAAAGCCCGGTTGGTTGGCAAAGAGATCTTCAGCTGCCTGCTCAATACGCTCAGGGGCGACTGCCGCTGTCGGGTCAAAGCGTACCCAGCCACGCTCAGGGTCGTGATACTCCACCCAAGCGTGCGCATCCCACTGGCGCACCGTCAGATAGCCCGCACCCGCATTATACTCGCCACCCTGGTAGCCACCGACTAAGCGCGCAGGCACGCCCGCAGCACGCAGTAACAGGGCAGTCGCGCTGGCAAAATGGCCGCAGAATCCGCGCTGACTCTCGAACAGAAACTGATCCACTGAGTTGGCACCCAACAAAGGCGGTTGCAGAGTGTAGACAAAGCTCTGGTTGAAGTGTGACGCGATACGGCGGATAAACAGATCTAGTTGACCCTCAGACTCCCGCCACCACTGGCTTGCCAACGCTTGCGTCTGCAGATTTTGATCGGTTGGGAAAGCGAGATTTCGCGCTCTCGATCGAGCATTCAACACTGACTGGAGCTCAAACCGAGAAGCCGAGGTGACGCGATAGCTCGAGCGCTTATCGATCGGGCTTTTAGAGACGGCTTGTCGTGCTCCCCGCAGATCAGCGCCCTGCACCGATAGCGGCACATCGAGTACCGGTAACCAGGGGCGATGGCTCGGCTCCATGATGATCTCATAGCTGTAGCGCCCAACTGCCGTTTCGACCGTCTCTAGCACAGGCCCCAGACGCTTCGACAGGCTCCAGCTGCGTCCATCAAAATCCGAGTAGACCAACGCTCGCCAGTAGCGATCTGAGTTAGTAGGTACAGGCCCATCAAAGCCAGCTCGAAACGCCAACTCATCTGAGCGCGTCATTGATGAGATATCACCCGGCGAAACTGAGTCTGAGAGTCCGGTGGCCGCAGCGCCCGTATCCAAAGGCACACTCCATAGCGGGCCGATGCGCGGGATCAACAAGAACAGCAACACCATCATCGGCAGCGCCGGCAGAATCAATTTTAAGGTGCCCCGCAGACTGGGAAGCGGAGCTCTTAAGCGAGGATCAAACAGTGCAACCTGCGAGCCCATCACGACGGCAAAGGCTATCAGCGCGCAGAGCCCGGCAAGTATGCCCTGCTCAAATAGAAACTGAATTGCAATCAGCAGATAGCTCAAATAGATCAGCACCAGAGCATCGCGGCGCGTGTGTATTTCAAGCAGCTTGAAGGCCGAGCCGCCAACCAGCAGGGCCACTGTACCGCGCATCAGCGTATCGCGATCAAAGCTGTAGAGCAGCCCTAACCAGAGCAACCCCAGCAGAGCGAGCTTGATATACCAGGGCGGGAAGCGCCAGATACCCCGATAGATCTGAATCCTCACCCCGGTGCAGGCGACCAGCATCAGTGCACTCCAAAGCGGTAGGATCAAAAGATGTGGCAGCACCGCAGCCCAGAGCGCCGCCAACTGCCAGTTTAGGGCTCTGGGGGTCAACCAATTATTCATCGGCTCCGCTGTCTCTATCACCTCTGCGCGCCCTTATCTCTGAGCCCTCTTGCGCTAGCGCCAGCAATGCCGCCTGTACCTGTGCACGACCACTCGCCATAGGGAGCGTCTTTGACGGCAGTTCGAGCCCGAATGGCCTATTTTCGCGCTCTAACCGCAGCACCCAGTAGCAGAGCCGACTAAATCGCTCCTCTTTGCCCAGCTCTGGCCAGAAGCTCCAGCGCAACCAGCGTGAATCACCCACAGGTTCTGTGAACTCTTTCACCTGTAGCGGCAGGCCGCGCGCCAAAGTTCCCCAAGCCGCGCGTCCCAACGGCATACCGGGCTGATACTCCTCCAGCCCGCTAAACTCCTCGTTTCCAACCACCTCAGTCAGCGCAGCGTCAGCCTCTGCCGATGAGGGTGGTAGTACCCCACCCGGCTCAGGTTTGGGGTAGATCCACGCCAGTTGTTTCAAATTGACGTAGCTCCAGGCTCGAAATAGCCCCATCGGGTAACGTGCCGAAAGCTTTAACGTGCCTGGTGAGTGTTGCCCTCGCTCTCCCGGCGCGGCGGCGAGCTCAACGGTGGCATCTTCAGCTGCTGCCAAAGTCAGTACAGAGACCTGCCCCCCACTGTAAGTCAGATTCAATCCAACCACCGGATGTTCGGGCGCGCAGATGTGCACGCGGTAGCGCGTCTTTTCGCCAGCATAGACCGGTTCATAGCCGCGGGCAGTGACCAAGGTATCACGCAGGTTATTGTGGGTATGAACCATCGAGACCAGCAGCACTGATACCAGTAGGAAGGTGAGGCCGTAGATCAGATTGTTTTCATAGTTGATCGCCAACAGCAACATCACCAGTAGCAGTAGCACGAAGCCTGCACAGGCAGCGGTCGGAAGTATGTAAATTCTGCGCTTATCGATGCGCTGCTGCTCAACCTCAGGATGACGTCGTGCAACCCAGCGAGCGCGCTGCTCCCGATAGAGCCCCTTTAACCGCCTAGCGAATAACATCGACCTCATCCAACAGCAGGCTAACCAGACGTTGCGCGCTAAGGTCTGAACGCTCATCAGCCGAGCGGATACGGTGCGACAGTACCGGTAGCAGAAGTTCCTGAATATCTTCGGGCACCACATACCTACGCTGTTTGAGCCAGGCCCGCGCGCGGGCCGCACGCAATAACGCGAGACCGCCTCGAGGTGAAACACCGGTATGAAAGGCTTCCGAGTCGCGCGTGAATTGCAGCAATCGCTGCAAATAGTCGATCAGATCCGGCGCAGCATGCACTTTGGCGCACTCAGCTTGGATAGCCAGCAGTCGAGACCGATCTAGAGTAGGACGCACCGCTGCTATGCGCCCGCGACTATCCCCCTGAGTCAGAATATCGCGCTCAGTTTCAGCGCTAGGGTAGCCCAGAGAGATACGCATCAAGAAGCGATCAAGCTGGGACTCCGGCAATGGAAAAGTACCGAACTGAGTCTGTGGGTTCTGGGTCGCGATCACAAAGAAGGGGTGATCAACCCGGTGAACTTCGCCATCGATACTCACCTGCTGCTCCTCCATCACCTCGAGCAGGGCAGACTGCGTCTTCGGCGTTGTGCGGTTGATCTCATCAGCAAGCAGCAGTTGGGTAAATACAGGGCCGGGATGAAAACGAAAATCAGAGCTCTGTTGATCGAAAATCGAAACACCAAGGATGTCGGCCGGCAACATATCACTGGTAAACTGAATCCGCTGGTGCTCTAACCCCAGCGCTGCCGAGAGCGACTGTGCCAGTGTGGTTTTACCCATACCGGGCAGATCCTCCAGCAGCAAGTGACCCGACGCAAACAGAGTGACGAGCGCCAGCTCAACTTGCTCATGCTTACCCAGCAGCAGAGATTCGATAGCGTTAAATGTATCTTCGGCAGCTTGGTGCAACGACGCTGTAACAGACACAGAGTTCCTCCTTAAATCGGGTTCCCTCCCAGTGTAGTTCATGCCTCAGGCGGCGCTCTGTCAACTCTTCAGTAGTTGATCAGCGAGATCTTGAGCACTCAGGAAGCTGCCCTCAAGCCCTGCGGGTCCGATCCAATCGCCGCAAGCTCCGATACGTGTATCGACATCCCAGAGAGATAGATACTCCTGCACGGGCTGGTACGAACAGTTGTAGAGCCAGCGGTGAGTCCGTTCAGTGATGACACTCAACTGCTCCTGCAACCAGCGCTCTAACAGACATCTTATTCGCTCCTGCACCTGCTCTTTGGATAGATCGATGTTAGCCTCGGACCAATCGCGGTCCATCTCGACTTTGATGACACACCCCTCGCGTCCGGGTTTATTCGATTCGACCGAGATACGCGCTATCCTCAGATGGCCAGATTCGACAACGTCGACCCCTTCGAGCTTGCCGGGCAATCTCTCTAAAGACGCTAAATAGACCCACGACGGGTCCGTAATGGACTCCTCAGCGATATGAGCAAAGCGCGGCACAGCTTCAAGCAGGCGCACAGACTGGGGCGCTGGAGCCGTACAAATGACAGCATCGAAGTGACCGAGCACGCCGCCCTCATCATCGCGCAGCATAACACCCTCGCGGTCTGGCCAGACAACGCCTATGCGTTTTTCTGTCTCTAATTTAGCCGACCCAATTAACGCCCGTGTCAGACTCGAATTACGCCCCTTGCCTATCCACTTCCAATCGCTTTCACGCACCTCGCCATTGAAGCCAACGGTGCGCGGTTGCCAAGCGTCTAGGATTCCTTTCTGCTGCTGTAAAGCAAGCCAACTACGAAACACCTGCCCCTGAGCGTCAATCGCTGGCGCACCGAGATCGGCACTGAACTCACCCAAACGGGCAGAGGCTAATCGGCCGCCTGTTCCGCGACTCTTTTCGAACAGCGTAACGTCAAGACCGGCGTCAGTAAGCCGGTCTGAAAGCAGAGCGCCGGCTAGACCCGCACCAATTATTGCGATTTTTTGCATCTTAATCCTTAGCTGCTAGGGTTCTGTGCCAACGCTTCTTCGATCTGTTTGACTACGGTACCCGACTCAGGGCCTGTAAAGCTCGCGTAGCTGTTAATCACCTTGCCATCACGACCGATCAAGTATTTATAGAAATTCCACTTCGGCGAGGCGCCGCTCTCGGCAATCAGGTGTTTCCAGAATGGATCAGCCGAGTCACCTCTGACGCGTGCTTTAGCAAACATCGGAAACTGCACCCCATAGGTAGTACGACAGAAATCGGCAACGGCCGCCTCTTCACGAAACTCCTGATTACCAAAGTCGGCAGATGGGAACCCCAGGACAGCGAAGCCCTGCGCGCTGTATTTAGCGTGTAAGGCTTCCAAGCCTTCGTATTGACCCGTGAAACCACACTTACTGGCAGTATTAACCACCAACAGCACCTGACCTTTGTACTCCTCGGCGAGGTTAACGCTAGCGTCTTCGTTTAATTTGCGTACTGTATAGTCGAGCAGTTCACCCTCGGCCACCGCCTGCTTTGCTCCAAAAATTCCAAACACAATTAACCACCCTGCAATAAGTTGACGCATAGTCCTAAACTCCCGTGATACTTGGACTTTACTACGTGAGCAAGGCCCTATTCGATTAGTGCGGCGACCCGAAAATCCTGTCGCAACCCGTATTTATCGGGCCAAAAGTTGCACCTGAGGGTATCGATCTCTAGCATACGCAGCCTAAATTCACTCACAGGAGCAACCTGATGCAAATCGCGGACAAAACCGTCGTCTCAATTCACTACACTCTCACTAACGCCGATGGCGAAACCCTTGATAGCTCCGTGGGTCAGGATCCACTGGTCTACTTGCACGGTTCCAATAACATCATCGCAGGCCTCGAAGCTGCGCTGCTCGGTAAATCCGCTGGTGACAGCCTGCAGGTGAGCGTTGAGCCGGGTGATGGCTACGGTGAGTTGCGCGACGAGCTGGTACAGGAAGTTGACCGCAGCGCATTCCAGGGCGTAGACGACATCGACGTGGGTATGCAGTTCATGGCGCAGACACCTTGGGGCGAGCAGCCAGTAACCGTGGTGAAGGTTGAGGGCGACAATATCACGCTAGACGGTAACCACCCACTAGCAGGTCAGGTTCTCAACTTCGATGTCGAAGTCGTTGAGATCCGTGAAGCCTCAGCTGAAGAGCTGGATCACGGCCATGTACACGGCGCTGGTGGCCACCACCACTGAGCATTTACCCTCGCTTGGTCGGACAATAGTCCCTCGTTATGAGGGCTGTACCACTGCGTGGTATTGCCCGACCTTGGCTGGGCCAAGAGCCCTCCGATATTAGAGACTGACGTTATTTCACTGCCCAGCCCGCTTTAAGACTTTCCTAGCTACAAACCAACTCTTTAGGTCCACTCGTAATCTTTATTAGCGCTCCTGTATCAAAGCGCCTAAGCTAAAATGTGCACGCGATCAAAACTGCGTCTACTTTTAATACAACACAGGATAAAGGCGCGTAAGATGCACTTGAAGACCGAACCTCTCAAGCAGCTTATTTACACCAGCATTGCTAATACTTTTCCGGAGAAGATAGCGTCTCCAGAATTTGTAGCGAAGATACAAGCTAAGAATCATAGCTTCGGCATCACGGGTTCGTTAGCCTGGCACGATAAGATGTTTATGCAAATAATCGAGGGACCTGCAAGTGCCGTGAATCGCCTATTCGCTGAGATTTTGCAAGACAGACGGCATCAAAGCATTGTGCTAATTTCTGAACGTATTGTGCATTCAAGAGAGTTCCCGAATTGGGACATGGCAGTAGTATCACTCGGCACGGAGTCGTTTTCAGCCTCTTTTGCTCCCCACAAGTATCGCGCCCGAGGCAGCCGCATTCTCGATGCGTTCAGACGAGGAGTATGGCAATGAGCTCGACCAGCTTGGTGACGTCGGCTCGCCTTTTCAAAGGGCTCGCCTTCCGGCATGCATTCCAACCTATTATTCGCTCCTCAACCGGCGCGATCTACGGGTATGAAGCCCTACTCAGGGGCCCCGACGAAGAACCACCCTGGTTCCTTTTTGAGCGCATCGAGGTGAAAGACAAGCCTCAGTTCGAGCAAACGATCAACGAGACGGCTTTCACGTACTCGCACTTGTTGGGCAATACCGATCTACTCTTCGTCAACGTCACCCCAGAGAATCTGCTACTGGACCAAGGCGAGTACTTGATAGATCTATGCACAAACATACCTGACCAGGTTAAGCCTCAACAGATTGTGCTCGAGCTCAGCGAGCAGGGGCTGCAACGCGATATGAGATTGCTTTCACGAGCCTTAAACCGGCTTCGAAGTGTTGGTTTCACCATTGCAATGGATGATTTTGGAGCAGGTTCGGCCGGACTCAATTCCCTGATAGATGTGGATCCCGACATCATCAAGCTCGATATGCACCTGGTACGCTCCATACACGAAAGTGGTGTGCGCCAAGCGCTAATAAGGTCGGTACTTTGCTTTGCCGATGCGCTGGGCATTCTGATACTAGCGGAAGGTGTAGAGACGAATGAGGAGTACGAATATCTTCGCCAGTTAGGCATCGACCTCTTCCAAGGATTCCTTTTTGCACGCCCTCAAATGGACAGTTTTAGTCATGATTTTTATCTGCCCAACCCTTGAGCTTAAAGTATCGAATTTGCAGTGTCGTATTGGCATAAAAACTGCTAGTGCTAGGTATTGAAGTAGCCCTTGTTACAGGACCCACCTGCAGTGGACATTTTAGAACAAATAACAGCCCAGGAATGGCTTAAACACGAGACAGCCTCCCTGCACCGTAGCCTCGATACCATGCCGCAGATGCGCCGTTTGATGCGACCAGACCTTTGCGAGCAGAGTTACGCCTGCACTCTCAGTGTGCTGCTAAACTGGACACTGAGCGTTGGACCTGCATTAAGTAGTCTGAAACTTCCAAACTATGCTGACCCCCAACACAAGATCAACGCGCTGAGTGAAGATTTAAAGCACCTAAACCACTCAACCCAAAACTTTCCGTTCAAGCCTCACAACTCTACCCCGACAGGTACCGACGAGGCCTTCGCACTAGGACTACATTACGTCCTAGAGGGTTCATCGATGGGTGCACTGATTCTTTCGCCGCGCATTGAGGCAAGCCTCAAACGCACTGACGTCACACGCTTTTACCGACTCTATGGCGACCAGACCCATCGCTACTGGCAGAGTACACAGACCCGCCTGGATGAGGGGCTAGGTAGCGACGTAGCCCGGCAACGGGCAGGCGAAGGTGCTCGCTGGGCGTTCACGTCGTTGATTGACCGTTTTGAGGCGGCTGAGACGGCACCAAGCTCGGCAAAAGGAGTCGATAAATGAGTAGTAACAGCGCCGTCAAAAACCGACGCCTCACCGACCTACACGTCCTCAGCCATGAGGTACGCACGCCGCTCAATGGCATTCTTGGCCTACTAACGATGCTGGAAGAGCATGAGCTACCCGATGCAACACGTAGCTTATTGAACCGTATAGAGCTCTGCGCCGAGGGACTTAATCAGCATCTCAATAACGCCATCGAAGTGCAGCGTATCGCGTCAAACAAGGTCGTCTTCACACACCGCGACTACTCACTACTCCAGGTCGCAGAGTCTAGTATTAGACTCTACTCGGCCGAGGCTGAGAGCAAGGGTGTAGATTTGATGCTGCAGTTTGATCCGCGCTTGATTGGAAAGAACTTTATCGGCGATCAGGAGCGACTGCTGCAGATACTCTCTGCACTTGTTTCGAACGCCGTGAAGTTTACTGACAACGGAAGCGTTACACTCGTTGTCGGCCTACGAAAAGAGAAGGCGACCACCTCACAGGTGATTTTTCGCGTGATCGATAGCGGAATAGGAATCCCCGAAGAGGAGATTCCGCTCGTTGTACAATCACATTATCAGATAGCGTCGGCCACTAAGGGCAGGCCCCCAGGCAGCGGTGCGGGTCTCTATATCGCCCACAACCTGCTCAAGCTTATGAGCAGCTCATTGGAGATTCGCTCTAACCCAGCGGGTACTCAGGTCAATTTCACACTAGACCTACCCGCTTCAAACGCTAGGGCTACGAATTGGCAACAGAAACAGTCGCACAGCCGAATACAATTTATCGCACCAGCCAGTGCCCAGACTGAGCTGAACATTGCAACTCTGGGGCATTTCGGAATGGATGTAACAACCTCAGACTCACTCACGGTGGCTGAGGTTAGCGCAGAGGCAGACCTGCGGATTATCGATTACCGTTTGGCGGCAAAGAATCTTGTGCTATTTCGCCATCTTACTGATACCGCTCGCCCCAACACGATCTGCCTGCTCTCAACCGAGTTTGAACCCGCAACCGCGATGCTTGCGAAAAATTGTCGGCAGTTGAACACGCCATATCTGCCGAGCGACCTAGTTAGCATCGCCGAATCTGCGGATCTTTTGGAGCCCGTAGCCGTTGAAACAGCGTCTGACCAGACGAAACCCGCAACCTTGCCTGAGGATCTATCCTCATTCTGCATACTCTGCGTCGATGACAGCCCAACCAATCTTATAGTGCTAGTGGGCGCCCTCGCAAAAATGGGATTCAAGCGTGTACTGCGCGCCGTAGATGGCCAAGACGCAGTAGAGGTGATGCGCGCGCATCCTGAGGTTGATCTTATCCTCATGGATTTTCACATGCCAAGGCTCAACGGCGCGCAAGCGGCGCGACAGATACGCGACGAGGGCTGCACTGCCCCTATTTTGGGCGTCACCGCACTGTCAGAAACTGACCTAAGCAACCAACTAAGTGTTGGTGATTTTGATCTGCTGATCACGAAACCCATACGGACACCCATCCTATCTGAAGCACTGACGCGCTGTCTGGTACAGCACCCCGAAAGGAGAGAGATGTGAATACCTCTGTAGAACCGATGAAATATAACCTCTCCACCTGCGACCAGGAGCCGATACATCTACTCGGCAAGGTGCACTCCGGAGGTGGCCTACTGGCGCTAAGTGCCGACTGGCTGGTGATCGCACACTCCGATAATGTGCCAGCCATGGCGCATAAATCCGCAGAGAGCATTCTTGGTGCGCCGCTAAACGACCTGCTTACGCAAGCATCGGTCTCAGCACTGACCAAACTGGTCAACCGCCTTGAGGATGAGGACCAGCTCGAGCGACTGTTAGGAGTTGCGCTCTTCGTCGATAACAAGGAGTACGATCTGACGGTCCACTTTAGCCACGAGGTTCTCATACTTGAGTTTGCGCCAAGCGATGAGGTCGCTGTAGCAGCAGACTACACCGACAGTCTGCGCGGCGCCCTGCGCCAACTCGCAAAAGCGGACGGCGTCGACAAACTTTGCCATCAGGCGGCTAGCTCAGTTGGGCAGATGATCGGTTTCGATCGCGTTATGATCTACAAATTTCACCCTGATGGATCGGGAGAGGTCATAGCAGAGCACCGAATGTCTGACGTTGACTCGTTCATGGGGCTGCGCTACCCACCCTCAGATATCCCACAACAGGCGCGGGCACTCTATAAACGTTCTGTGCTTAGAGTGATTCCAGACATCGACGACCCGGGTGTCGAGATCACCCCTCACGATGCGGATCTGGACCTATCACTATCAACGCTGCGCACAGTCTCACCGATACATATTGAGTATCTGCGTAACATGGGCGTGCAAGCCTCACTATCAATCAGCATTCTGATTGATGGCGAGCTATGGGGATTGATCGCTTGCCACCACTACTCCAAGCGGGATTGTTCAACGGCCCTCAAAACACATGCGGAGCTCTATGCCGAGAGCTTTGCGCTGGCACTGCGCAGTGAACTTAACAATGCGGCGAGCCTAGGCACAGGTGGAGCTCAAAAACTGCATATGCAGATGATGGCGGGGCTAGATCCGAGCCTGGCACTATTCGCAAACCTGTCTGCCTTCTCGCCAAAAATAAAGTCATTGATTGCGTGCGACTCACTGGTGCTCTCAATTGATGGCGAACGCTCGGTTGTGGGTGATCCCGTTAGCTCGGAGGATATCGATCTGTTGGTTAAGCGCCTCAATAGACAGGCCACCACTAAAGTGACCGCGGTGGAGAATCTCGGAAACTGGCTGGATACTGACGCTACTGTAGCTGAGCGGTTCGCTGGTCTTTTAGCGGTTCCGATCTCTAAACGCCCGCGTGACCTACTGATGTTTCTGCGCCGCGAAGAGACGACTGAGGTTAAATGGGCGGGTAACCCCGAGAAACCAGTTGAACTTGGGCCTAATGGTTCACGCCTGACACCTCGTAAAAGTTTCGCAGCCTGGAATATGCTCAGGGAGGGTTTCTGCCGCCCCTGGACACCGCAGGACCTGAACCTCGCCAACGAACTGAAAGGGACACTACTCGAGCTCGTTGTACGCAATATTGATGAGCGCAACAAAATCGCCTCTGAAGCGCAAGACCAGCAGGATATGTTGATCCACGAGCTCAATCACCGTGTGCGCAATATCCTGGGCCTCATTAACTCTATTGTGGGCCAAACGGCCACATCGGTTGAAACTGTCGACGAGTTCAAGGGTATATTAGCCGGTCGTATTCAAGCACTCGCACTGGCGCAGAACCAGCTAACAGAGCGCAACTGGAACAACACACCATTTAGCACCCTTTTAGAGACCGAGCTTAACGCCTTCGTCGACGGTCAGGATCGTATCAAAGCCTCCGGACCCGAGATTTTGCTGACACCCAAAGCCTACACCACGATGACCCTGCTGATACACGAACTGATCACCAATGCGATCAAGCACGGAGCACTCTCCACCCCGACCGGAACCATCAACTTTAGCTGGGCATTAGATCATCACCTAAACCTGGAGCTTAACTGGTCCGAGTCGGGTGTGACTGTTGAGAAGCCGCCTGAGCGTCGGGGCTTCGGTTCACTCATCATTGAACGAGCGATACCACTGGACCTCAGTGGCGAAGCGGAGCACAAAGTGACGCGAGACGGCTTACAAGCTCGCTTCTTAGTACCGAACAAACACTTCACTTATGACAGTAACGCTCAAGTGGATGGTAGTGCGTCAGCCCAGAACATCGAGGCAAGCTCAGTGCCTAGTCCCACTGCAGAAGTTACGGGTAGTGATCTAGGCGCAGTTCTGATTGTAGAGGACAACATGATTATCGCCATTGATGAGGAGACGACGATGGCAGAGATGGGGTTCAGCCAGGTTCACTTAGCATCGAGTGTGGCATCCGCCATGCAGATTATCGCCCGCGGCGAACTGACTTTCGCGATTCTCGACGTAAACCTCGGAGTAGAGACCAGCGAACCTATAGCCGAAGAGCTCGCTCGTGTGGGCGTGCCCTTCATGTTTGCATCAGGTTATGACCAAGGTCTGGAGCGTCTTACGGCAAAGTTCAACGCTCCGCTGTTGAAGAAACCCTTCACCCGAGACAGCTTAATTACTGCAGCAAAAGCACGAATCGAGGCGAGCTAAGAACCTGAGCCATTGTAGATTGTAGAGCGTGGAGAGGCTGAGAGCAGTCTCTACTCCCACTCCATCTCTTCATAAACACGCTGAGCATTGCGGCCATGAAGCTCTTCATAGGCCGCTAGATAGCTAAAGCGACTCTGATCGATTGTATTGACCGACTGAATGTCGCTACCAGCATCTAATAGCTCAGCAACCTGCTCACGCAAGTAGACCAAGTAGTCGCGGGTGTCGCGCTGTGCCACCTTCAGCGTCGTTGGATGGCCGTGCCCCGGCACCAACACCTTTGGATTGAGAGCTTCAATTGTGGTAAATGCCTCAATCCAGGGCCGGTGCTGAGACTGCGGTCCCACATTAAGCATTCGCTCAACATAGACCGAATCACCGCTGAACAGTACTGCGTCCTGCTCCAACCAGACCAAGCTTTCATTGGATGTGTGCGTCGGCCCAAGTGGAATCACTGAAAAACTCACACCCCCTAACTCAAATTGAGTGGCCGCTTTTATCTGCTCACGAGCAGGTTCAGGCTGCGTACCCTCCCAGGCACCCTGCACATTCGAGCGCATACGCTCTACCCTTTGCGACTCTAGAGCTATCTGATCTTTTACGGTTGCGCTAGCGGCAATGGTTTGCGCACCCTGTGACGTAAAGTAGTGATTACCGAACCCGCGGTGATCCTGTCCACCCGTGTTGATTACCCACTTTATCGGTCCTCACGAACCTGCTGCTCAAGCGCCTGGGCTCCCTGCAGGGTACCCCCCGAGTCGACGAGTACGACGCCCTCAGCGGTCACAAAAAAGCCGAAGGTTGCATTGTTGCCTAAATTTCCCATGGAGCGCTGTTCGAGCGGACCGACAATCGCATAGACATTTTCAGCCACTTCAACACGCTTAAGGGGCTCGGCAAGTGCGTGGACGGCGGTAACCAGGCTCAGTAATGGCAGCCAGAGATCGAATCGCATGATTACTCCTTCTTCTATAACCAACAGTGTAGGTCAAAACCTCAAACAATCGCCATTTGCGTCTGGGAAGCGCTTATGTAGTTTCTTTAGGAGGGCTGTACCACGCAGTGGTATTACCCGACATCGAGCCGCGGACTAACTCTCAGTTGGTCGGCAATAGCGCTCTGCGCTACAGCCCTCCTACACGGATGCCGCTCCACAGAACCAAAGGGCTAAACAAAAAAGGCAGCCATCCGGCTGCCTTTCTGAGTTTCATTGAAGCTTAGTCGTTAGACGAAGCTTCGATACGGTGAATCGAAAGGTCAGCACCGCGGAACTCTTCCTCCTCAGAGAGGCGAATACCGGCAACTTTGTTGACCACAGTGTAAACGATTAAACCGCCTACCAGCGCTACCGCAACACCTGCAGCAGTACCGATAAGCTGTGACATGAAGCTTACGCCACCCAGACCGCCAAGCGCTTCTGCACCGAAGATACCAGCAGCTAGACCGCCCCAAACACCACAGATACCGTGCAGTGGCCATACACCCAACACGTCATCGATTTTCCACTTGTTCTGCGCCATAGTGAACATCCAAACAAACAGCGCACCCGCGACACCACCAACAACCAACGCACCGATTGGGTGCAGAATGTCAGAACCGGCACAGATAGCCACAAGACCCGCCAGCGGACCGTTGTGGATGAAGCCTGGGTCATTTTTACCCAGCAGAGTTGCAGTAAGGATACCTCCAACCATCGCCATCAGGCTGTTCACAGCAACCAGGCCAGAGATACCATCTAGCGTCTGAGCCGACATGACGTTGAAGCCAAACCAACCGATACAGAGGATCCACGCACCCAGTGCCAGGAATGGGATGTTAGAAGGTGGGAACGCGATAACACGATCGTTACGGTAACGGCCGTTACGTGAGCCCAGTACCAGGACTGCAGCCAGACCAATCCAGCCACCCACAGCGTGGACTACAACAGAACCGGCAAAGTCATGGAAGCCTGCACCAAAGCTCTCTTCCAACCAACCCTGGAAGCCGTAGTTACCGTTCCAGATCATGCCCTCAAAGAAGGGGTAGACTAGCGCCACACAAAACGCTGCAGCGACCAGCATAGGGTAGAACCGCGCGCGCTCAGCGACACCACCAGAGATAATCGCAGGGATAGCTGCCGCGAAAGTCATCAGGAAGAAGAACTTAACCAGGTCGTAACCGCTGCCCTCAGCCAGCGTTGCCGCATCGCTGAAGAAGGTCACGTCATATGCGACGTAGTAGCCGATGAAGAAGTAGACCACGGCAGAAACACCGAAGTCGGTCATGATCTTAACCAGGGCGTTGACCTGGTTTTTGTGACGTACGGTACCAACTTCAAGAAATGCGAAGCCTGCGTGCATCGCAAATACCATGATGGCACCCATCAGAATGAAGAGTGTGTTGGCACTCTGCATCAGCGTTTCGACGGCGCTGTTTACTGTTTCCACGTTAAATTCTCCTAAATTGCACCACAAGGGCGCTTTTAACATCCGCACGCACTCTTTTGGTGCATTAAATTGAGTCTTGATCAGCTCCGAGCTGAACTAACTACGGCGGTCCTAACGCTGCTATTTCATTTAAAAACAATGAGTTAGCACCGCATTCCCTGTGCACCAATTTGATGCAATCCCGCTAGGACTGCACCAGAAACGCAATCAGTGTGCCAGATGGAAATTTATCTTTTAAATCAGTCAATTACCTTATTCGCCTTACTGAATATCAAAGCAGACATGGATCTTCGCGTTGCGCTTAAAATCCTGATCGATCGTCTTTGGCGTGATCTCTTGGATACTGAACTCAGAAAGCCCTTCATAGTCCATTTTGAAACGGCGATAGTTGTTCGAAAAGATCAGCAGACCGCCCGGTTTCAGCAGCCCCATTGCGCTGCGCACCAAGAACTGATGATCCCGCTGCACATCGAGGACATCCTGCATTCGCTTGGAGTTGGAGAAAGTTGGGGGATCCATGAAAATAAGGTGGAAACGCTCGCGTCGCGGACGATCAAGCCACTGCATGCAGTCGGCTTGAACGAACTGATACTGAGGTCCCTCAAGCTTGTTAAGCGCAAAGTTACGCTGCGCCCACTCGAGGTAAGTCGCTGACATATCGACACTGGTGACTGAGTTAGCGCCGCCGACCGCGGCGTGCACACTAGCCGTCGCGGTGTAACAGAAGAGGTTCAAGACATCCTTGCCCTTAGAGAGCTCCTGGATGCGTTTGCGTACCGGACGGTGATCAAGGAACAGCCCGGTATCGAGGAAGTCACGCAGATTGACCTCAAACAGACAACCGTGCTCACGCACTAAATCGGTGCGCCCTTGCTGCGCTTGGCGTTGGTACTGGTCAGCACCCGCCTGACGCTTGCGCTGTTTCAGTATGATTTTGTCCGCACCAACTTCGAATACGCGCCCGACGACGTTGACTGCATCTTGTAGGCGGCGAAAAGCTTTGACCGGATCCACCGAGGCCGGCGGAGCATACTCCTGAATAACGAGCTGCTCGCCATAGCGATCAATCGCCACTGCATACTCAGGCAAATCGGCATCATAGACACGGTACGCCTCCAACTGCTCACGCTTTACCCAGCGTGCAAGTGCCTTGAGGTTTTTGCGCAAACGGTTCTCGAGCATCTGCGCCTGCTCGGAGATCTGCGCAGATTGCTCGCCCTGCTCCCCTCGAGCCGCTTCTCTCTCGGTCTCTACCTCTGCTCGCTGCTGTTGCGAGAAGACCGCAAAGAGCAACAGTTGGCTGGGAAGCGCGCCATTAAAGAGCTTATAGATCTTATCAGCGCGCAATCCCATCACCTTACCAAGCTCTGGGTTAGAGGTGAATACAGCCGCTTTCCAGCCACCGCATTGAGTTTTTAAGAAGGTTCCAAGTTCGGCATAGAGAAAGCGTAGGCTCGACTGCTCGCCTAAGCGCTCACCGTAAGGCGGGTTACTAATAACTAAGCCGGCGTCAGCCTGAGGCGCTGTTAAATTCGCAAGATCACAGCGCTCGAGTTTGATTAAGTGTTCAATTCCGAGTTCAGCGGCGTTAGCTCGTGCCCTATCCAACACCTGCGCGTCCGCGTCATAGCCGCGCAGCTGCGGCAGAGTCTGCGCTAAGCCCGCTTCACGGCGCGCCTGCGCCTCCTCTCGGAGCAGGTTCCATAGGGGGGCCTCATGCTGCACCCAGCGGTCAAAACCGAACTGGCGCCGTTTAAGCCCTGGGGCAATATCCGCCAAAATCATCGCCGCCTCTGTCAGCAGCGTACCTGAGCCACACATAGGATCGAGTATGAGATCAGGCAAGTCACTCGCCCCGGTCTTAACACCCGATCGAGCCAAAATAGCGGCCGCAAGGTTCTCTTTCATCGGCGCAGCACCGGCCAGCAGACGGTAACCGCGTCGGTGCAGACTCTCACCCGAGAGGTCGATAGCGATCTGCGCCTGTTCGCGCTTGAGGTGCACGTTGATGCGCAGGTCCGGGTGCTTGCGCTCCACCGAAGGGCGGCTACCCGTTTTATCCCGTACCGCATCGACAATCGCATCCTTAACCTTCAGCGCACCGAAGTGAGTGTTATTGATGGCATCAGAGCGGCCGTTAAAGTCGACCGTCAAGGTACCTTCAGGGCGCAGATGCGCCAGCCAGTCGATCGCATACACACCATCGTATAGAGCTTCAGCATCGGCTGCTGGTACCAGATCAAGTAGTAGAAGAACGCGATTCGCCAGGCGTGACCAGAGGCAGGCGCGATAAGCAAATTCCAGATCCGACTCTACCCTCACCCCCGCTTGAGTCAGCTTGAGTGAAGTTGCGCCCAGAAGTTTAAGTTCCTCAAATAGAGGCTCCTCTAAGCCCTTGGGGCAGGTGATAAAAAGTTCCAAATTTGCCTCGCAAGACGCGCTAAAACGCCCAAAGTTGAATATATTTCAGCTATTTTACACAGGTTCGAAACCAGGCGCTAAGCTGCTGAAAAGCTTGTCTATTTTGCTTGTGCGAAAGTGACGAATTTATTGCAGCTCTGTTACAGATAGCATTTTTAAATCGCACACCCTCACTTTTTCAGTTAGAAATAGAGTGTAGGCGATCATTTTCGCCTGCCGCCGTGGGTAGCCTAAGTCTACCCAAGAACGATCAAAAAAAGAGGCGTTGTTTATGAGAAAACAGAAACGAGATCGTAGCTCTACCCTATACAAGCGTGGTTTTACCGCTGGTTTGGAGGGGAAATCACAGTCTGACTGCCCCGTGGAATCAACGGATCTTCGAAGTTATTGGATGAACGGCTGGCGCGAGGGCAGAGATGCCCACTGGAGCGGAATGTCCGGCGTTTCTGCTATACAGGCCAACCCGGCCTTGCACTAACTAAAATTCTCAACCTAAACAAAGAAAAGCGGCTCCCCTCAGGGAGCCGTCTACGTTCTGGGCCGTTCTGATCCGTTCTGAGCAGGTTGAACTCAGCTGGCTCTCATCGTTGCTCTATCGCGAATCGCTTCAGAACACTCGCGCACCAACTTAGGTCCTCGGTAGATAAAGCCCGTATAGAGCTGTACCAAGCTTGCGCCCGCCTCGATCTTCTCTACGGCATCAAAGCCCTCTGTGATACCACCGACACCGATAATCGGCAGCGCACCATTGAGCTCCGCGGCGAGCATCTGAATCGCCTGAGTCGACAAGTTGCGTACCGGCGCACCGCTGAGGCCGCCCGCCTCTTGAGAAACTGCGGAGCCCTCCACACCTTCACGTCCAATCGTTGTGTTGGTAGCAATAACCGCATCCATCTCAAAGCTTTTCAGCGCACCCGCTGTGGCAACAAAACCCGCCTCATCCATATCAGGGGCAATCTTTACCGCTACCGGCACGTAGCGGCCGTGAATACCGCACAGGCGCGCCTGTTCCGTCTTTAGCGCATCTAGCAGCTGATTGAGGCTATCGCCCTCCTGCAGGCTGCGCAGCCCTGGTGTATTGGGCGAAGAGATATTGACCGTAATGTAGCTCGCATGCGGGTAGACCTTACGCATACAGAGCAGGTAGTCGTCCGCCGCATTCTCGTTTGGGGTATCCTTGTTCTTACCAATATTGATACCGAGCACGCCTTTATAGTTGGCCTTCTCGATATTGGCGATCATATGATCAACACCCAAGTTATTGAAGCCCATGCGGTTGATGATGGCACTGTGCTCAGGGATGCGGAAAAGGCGCGGTTTCGGGTTACCTGGTTGTGGACGCGGCGTTACCGTACCCACCTCAACAAAGCCAAACCCCATGGCCGCCATTCCGTCGATCGCGGCTGCGTTCTTATCCAGACCCGCCGCAAGGCCAACAGCATTGGGGAAGCGAATGCCCATCACATCCACCGGCGCCTCAACCTTCTGAGCACCCATCAGGCGCGGCAGACCAAACTCAGCAGCATAGTTCATGCTGGCCAGCGCCAGGTCGTGCGACTTCTCGGCATCCATACGGAACATTAGGGAACGGGCTAGGTCGTAGAGCATTATTTATCCGCCAAAAATTCAAAGATGCGCGATTATACCAGCTTCTCAATGGAGCTAAAGCGCCCCTCTTTATCGAAACGAATACGGAAGCGGCCGCGGATGCCTGTGCGCGTCACATAGGGCTGGAGGATATTGGCTGGAAAACTGACGCGACGCCCGTCAATGCTGTACGCCAAGACGATTCGAGCACTACCGCGATAGACTCGCAGTTACTCATCCTCGGAGATGTTCAAGTCCACCACCACCTGCTTAGCTTTGGTGAAATTAAAATCAGGCGTTTTGGCCATTTTTCATCTAATACTCAACAAATTGCGCCGCTCGCGCTAATCTTAATAGATATGGAGTCAAAGCGCATTCAAGGAGCGACGTGAGCGACCACAAACGACATGACAAACTGATGCGCTTTATTGGCTTGGCCGGCGTAGACCCACGCGAGAACGAGACCGCTCAGCGCTGGGGTCGCACACTTGAGTGGCCACTGCTCATTCTTGCCTTCTGGATCCTTATTGACTGGTATCACCAAACCTCAAGCACCGATAACCCCAGTGGTAACTCGAGCTATCTACCGTTATCGGACTGGATCGTCTGGGGTTTCTTTGCTGCCGAACTCACCTTAATGCTCTGGCTAGTCGATAGCCCCGCACGCTACCTAAAACAGAACTGGCTCAGTCTGTTCATCGTTCTGGCAGGAATCCCGTTAACCATAGAGGCGGTGGCATTCAACTCAGGCGTCCTGCGTACACTAAGGCTGCTTCTATTCTTCGGTATCCTCTTTAAGCTCTCTTCAGATCTTCGCTCGGTATTGGGACGGCACAACCTGGGTATCACGCTGATGGTTGCTTTTGGCTTTTTGGTGCTCTCAGCGTTCCTCATATCCGGCCTCGATCCGGCGTTTAAAAACCCAGTGGATGGTTTCTGGTGGGCTTGGGTCACAATGACAACCGTGGGATATGGCGACCTGGTGCCAACAACCCTTGAGGGGCGTGTAGTTGGCATGCTGCTTATTCTGGTCGGTATCGCACTCTTCTCACTGCTGACGGCCAGCTTCTCCGTCTTTTTTATCGAGAAGGATGAGAAGGAGATGGTGGATCGTGAACAAGCGACGCTGCTGAAGATTCAGATGCTTGAAGCACGCCTTGAGCGCATTGAGAGCCAGCTGCATACCGCAGTATCAGTACTACAGCGCATGGAGACACTCGAAGCAGACAAGCGAGCACCTTCGCATGAGAAGCAACATCCGCCTGATAGGCTCTAACTTCAGTAACTTTTCGCTACCGCCAGCAGCGCATTCTCCAAAATTGGATAGGTGAATTGGAAGCCACTCTCCTCTAGCCGTTGGGGCACAACCCGCAAACCTTCTGTGAGTAGTGCGCTGGCCTCAGAACCCAACATCAAACCCACAGCAAAGCTCGGCATCGGCATAAACGCTGGGCGCTTCAAACTCTCGGCATAAGCTCGGACAAAAGCGCTGTTACGAGCAGGATCCGGCGCGGTCAGATTGAATGCCCCACTCAAATCGTCGCGATCGAGCAGGTGCAAAATCGCATCCACCTCATCCTGCAGATGAATCCAAGGCATCCACTGTTTGCCCGAGGCGATAGGTCCGCCGCCCCCCATTAAGAAGGGTAATCGCATTTTCGCCAAAGCACCGCCCTTGCCAAGTACGATGCCGGTACGCACCAGACAGACACGCACGCCAGCTGCCTCGGCTTTGAGCGCCTCAGCCTCCCACTGCTGACATAACCGCGCTGAGAAGTCACGGCACAGGGGCGCGCTTTGTTCGGTTACCCGCTCATCGCTAGTGCAGGCACCGTAAAAGCCGATGGCCGAACCTGATACCAGCGTTTTGGGAGGGGTTGACTGCTGAGCCATCCAGGCAACTAGAGCTTGAGTTGTCTCTATCCGGCTAGAGAGTAGCAACGCTTTACGAGCATCGCTCCAACGTGCATCGGCGATCGGGGCGCCCGCTAGATTAACGACCGCGTCGATCGCCCCCTCTAAATGATCAAGCTGATCGATACGCTCGAGGCCCGCCACCTCTGGCTCGCTTTGATGCACCCATGAAACTACCTGATCACCGCGCTTTAATAGCGCTCTACAGAGCGCGGTACCAATAAACCCGCTAGCACCCGTAACAAGAACCCGCACGCCTCTCTCCTCAGAAAACTGTTCATGCTCAGCTTACGCACCAGCCCACTGGACAGACCAGCACCTCGGTAGGAGCGATCGAAAACTAGTAGAAGCGATCTGCGGCGCAGCCAAGGTCGCGACTCACCTGCACTCTTCCCAACTTCGCTGGATCGGGTAATACCGCTTTGCGGTACAACCCTCCTACCGAGGAGGAATCTGTGTGGTAGGATTGCGCGTATTCAGCAAAACGTATTTTTCGACCACGCAAGGATTCTGCATGTTTACGGGTATTGTTCAGGGCACGGCTGAGGTGTTAGCGATTGAGCCGGCCGATCAGTTTATTGCGCTCAATCTAGAGTTTCCCTCCAGCGCTGGTACTAACTTCGCGCATGGCGCCAGCATCGCACTTAACGGCACCTGCCTGACGGTACGTCAATTTGACGGGAGCCGCGTCTGGTTTGATGCCATCGCCTCTACGCTAAAACTGACTAACCTCGGCGAACTGACAGCCGGCAGCCGCGTTAACTTTGAACGCGCCGCCAAGATTGGTGATGAGATTGGTGGGCACCTGATGTCCGGGCATATTATCGATACGGTCAAGATCACCGCGATTGAGCGCACCGACACCAACTGCTGCATCAGCTTCGAGCGCCCAGCGAAGTACGTGCGCTATCTGCTGGACAAGGGCTTTGTAGGCCTTAATGGCTGTAGCCTAACGATGACCGATGTCACGGATGAGACCTTCAGCGTTTGGCTGATACCAGAGACGCTGGAGCGCACGCTGTTTGGCCAGGCCCAGGTGGGCGACAGAGTGAATCTGGAGATCGATCCGCAGACACAAGCGATTGTGGATACTGTGGAGAGCTATCTGACTAGCCGGGCGTTGTAAAGACACTGTAAGAGCGCTGTACGCGCAGCGTATTGCGTGACCACGCCCGCGACGGAGATGCACTATGGTCGCGAAATAGCGCGGTGGGCTACATCGCCTCTACTCGTACAGACTATCAGCGAATGGATCCACGGGATTATCGAGTTTGTGATCATCTTTAAAGTAGAGCACGCGCCCCTCAAACTTGAGCCCCTGAGAGGCAAACCAGCGCTCTGACTGTTCACGCCCCTCCTGCGCTTTGGTCACATCTACATAGGCCAGCGCCACGCGGTAGAAGTAGAGTCCAAACAGTGCTGCACTAGCACCCAAAAAGAAGTCCGACGCCAGCGCAAACACCAGCATCACCAAGGCCACAATCCAAACTTTGGATGCGCGTGCCAGTTTGAGTTGATCGTTATCCGCACCGTACTGGTCGAGAAACCTCAGATAGCGACGGTAGTTCTGCTGTAGATCAAATTTAATCGAAGCGCTCAGGGTACGCTGCATAGGGTTAAATCCTCTTAAGCCAGACTCTTGCTGACAACTTCATATACATCCGGAGAGAGCTTAGGCTCGGCTAGCAGACGCTGCAGCTGTTCACGCATGCGCGCCTGCTTGGCTTCAGGGTAACGCTTCCAGCGCGTCAGCGGCGTCAGCAACCGCGAAGCCACCTGTGGATTCTGCTCGTTCAAGCGGATAATCCAGTCACCTAGGTAAGCATAGCCCGAACCATCCTCAGCGTGGAACTGAAGCGGGTTCGTGGCCGCAAATACACCGATGAGGCTGCGCAGTTTATTCGGGTTCTTCGCATCGAATAGCGGATCCTGCTCCAGCAGACGAATACGCTCCAGCGCGCCTGGATTTGAGTCACTCGCTTGAATGGAGAACCAGCTGTTCATCACCAACGCCTGATCTTGCCAGCGCTCGCGGAACTCGGTTAGTGCATCAACAGCTGCTTCGCGGTGCTCTGAGTGCACAAGCATTGACAGTGCTGCCTGTTCGTCGGTCATATTATCGGCGTTAGCAAACTGCGATGTCGCCAGCTCTGCATAGACCGGCTTGCCTGTTGCAAGCAGGTAGCCGAGAGCGAGGTTCTTTAAACTACGCGCGGCAATTTGTTCGGCCGTTGGCGCGTAGGGCGCGTCGCTCTGTAGGCGGTTATACAGCTCTAGCCACTCAGACTCCAGTGCGTTAGCGAGTTGCTGTCGCAGTTGATCACGCACCCCATGGATCGCCTCGACCTCAATTACTTCAGCAAGTTCACTCAAGTAGGCCTCGGACGGCAGCGTAAACAGCTTGGCTAGCATCGCCGCATCTAAGCTCGCGTCAGCCATCAACTCACGCCAGCTTGCAATCAGCTGATCAGGCGCGTTGATCGATGCTACCGGATAGTCTGCTATCGCCGCTTGCATCAGTTTAACGAGATAACGCTGTGCCGCGTCCCAGCGATTAAAGCCGTCAGCGTCGTAGCGCACCAGGTGTAGCAACTGGGTGTCTGTGTAGTCGTAGCTGAGCTTAACTGGCGCAGAGTACCCCCGCAGCAGCGATGGCGTTGGCTCTTCACTCAGCCCATCAAAACTGTAGCTCTGCTCTGTTTCACGCAGCTCAAACATACCTGCCTGAATCTGCTGCCCGCGCGAGTCAATGAGGCCGTAACTTACCGGGATATGGAACGGCTCTTTTTCAGCCTGGCCCGGTGTCGCCGGGCAGCTCTGCTTGAATGTCAGCGTGTAACGGCGCTGCTCGGCATCCCAGTGTGAAGTCACAGCAACACGAGGTGTTCCTGCCTGTGAATACCAGCGTTTGAACTGCGTCAGGTCACGACCCGATGAATCCTCCATCGCCTTCACAAAGTCATCGGTGGTAACCGCTTGACCATCGTGGCGCTCAAAGTAGAGATCTGAACCTTTGCGGAAGGTCTCTGCACCCAACAGCGTATGGATCATACGAACCACTTCAGCGCCCTTCTCATACACAGTCAGGGTGTAGAAGTTGGAGATCTCTATAAATGATGCGGGGCGAACCGGGTGCGCCATAGGTCCGGCATCCTCGGCAAACTGGGCGGTGCGCAGTAGGCTCACATCTTCGACGCGCTTCACCGTACGCGAGTTCATATCAGCGGAGAATTCAGAATCGCGGAATACCGTGAAGCCCTCTTTAAGGCTTAGCTGAAACCAATCGCGACAGGTCACACGGTTGCCCGACCAGTTATGGAAATACTCATGTGCCACCACCGCTTCAACACGCTGGAAGGCCATATCGGTGGCGGTTTCAGGGCTCGCCAGCAGACAACTGGTATTGAAGACGTTGAGACCCTTGTTCTCCATCGCGCCCATATTGAAGAAATCGACCGCCACAATCATGAACCTGTCCAGATCGTACTCGCGCCCGTAAACCTCTTCATCCCACTTCATCGAGCGCTTGAGCGACTCCATCGCATACTCGAGCTTGTCATGATCTTTAGGCTCGGAGTAGATCTCCAACTTCACATCACGGCCAGAGGCGGTGGTAAAGCTATCTTCAATCAGACTCAGATCACCGGCGACCAGCGCAAAAAGGTAGGCGGGTTTAGGGTGTGGATCCTCCCATTTCACCTGACGGCGACCATCATCTGTCTCGCGCTGCTCTACCAGATTGCCGTTCGACAACAGAACTGGGTAGCGTTTGGGGTCGGCAATGATTGTGGTGTCGAACAGAGACATCACATCGGGACGGTCCGGGTAGAAGGTAATGCGGCGGAAGCCCTCTGCCTCACACTGGGTGCAGAATACGCCATCGGATTTATAGAGCCCTTCAAGCGCCGTGTTCAGCTGTGGCTGGATTCGGGTCAGCGTCTCAAGAGTGAAGGAGTCTGGCACTTCATTGATGGTCAGCGTCTCGTCGGTACGCTGATACTCACGCTCGGGCACGATCTGGCCGTTGATACAGATGCGTTGCAGCTCCAGCGACTCATGCCCATGTAGTACCAAGGCGGGGTTTTTCTCATGACTAGCTGGGTTGCGCGTCACCGTTAATCGGCTACGCACCAGCGTCTCCTCTTCATCGAGTTCGAAACAGAGTGAGACCTGATCGATCAGATAGGCTGGAACCCGATAGTCCTTTAGGTAGATCGTTTTCGGTTGACCGTCACGCACGTGCACTGCTCCTTAGAGAGTGAGCACCAAGCCACCCGTCAGTTATGGCTTAGGCGAAGAACTTAATATTGTAAGCGCCGAACTTTCTGAGGTTGATTACACCGGTATCGAGCATCAGATACTGACCCTTGATTCCCTGCAATACACCCTCAACGACCGGATCCTTGTCTAAATTCAGGCTTGAGACTTTAGTAGGATAATTAATCACTGGGTAACGAATTTCAAGTGGCTGGGCATCTAATTCGCGAATCGCATCGAATCCATTCTCGGCCCGCAGCTCCTCAAGCCCGCCGGAGCAGAGTTCCATCAAGCGATCTCGCTCTGCAATGAGGTCGAGCTGATCGACTTGGCCCTTAAGCATCGCACGCCAGTTAGTCTTATCAGCGACATGCTGAGCGAATAGCGTCTCCACCAAGCCCGATTGCAGCCGTGTATCGACCTCAAGAATCGGTAGCGCCTGAATGGCACCCTGGTCGATCCAACGTGTCGGCACCTGTGAACCACGAGTAATTCCCACCTTCAAACCGCTGGAGTTCGCCAAATAGACAACGTGCGGCGTGAAACAGTTGCGCTCCCCCCACTCTGGGTCACGACAGGTGCCTAGCGCAAAGTGACAGGTCTCAGGTTTAACGATACATGAGTCACACTGGGGTAGCTTGGTGAAACAGGGGTAGCAGTAGCCCTGCGAGAAGCTCTTCTTGGTTTTGCGATTACAGGCCAGACAGTTGATCGCTCCCTGGTACTCAAGGCGCACCGGCTTGCCCAAAAACTGGTTCAGGATTGGGCCTTCAGCGGCACCGTCGAGTGCTAACTGATACTCAACTGGATCCCCGAGGCGCACCCGCATCTTTTGCAGCACACCCTGGTGCTGCATCTGCATCGGAATATCAGTCATCGTTCAGGATTCGCAGTACGTCAGGTTGCAGAGGGTCGCTACCGTGTTGCGAGCCATCCGGGCGTGAGCGATCGATATAACCGACACGCTCTTCAGCAGGCAGATCACGTTTTACTTCATAAGCTATAACGGCACGCAAGCTGGTTTCGCGCTGTTCCGGTGTTAGGCGCTCACCATTGGGCCATTTGCCCAATTCGACCGCCTGCTTGAGGGAGGCGTAGACCTCGGGGGTCATCGTCTCAATCATGCGTTCGTAGTTCACTGAACTCTTCCTTTTTTGCTCTGTTAGCAATACGAATAGGTTGCCCCGAGTGTATCACAGCAACGGCTCTAGTGCGGTTGCTAGCGGCGCAAAACCAGCCCCATCAAAGCGGCCCAGATAAGACCTGCCACCAAGCCAATCAGATGGGCTGTATTGGCGATCGCGCCTAACCCCATGAACTCCAGCGCGCCGGAGTAGCCCAACGCTAGCCAGAAGAGCATAAAGCCCATAAGCGCTGGCGGCGTGTAGAAGATGGGACGGTGCAAGCGATCCCATACCCAAGAGTAACCAAGCACTGCAAAAACAACACCGGACATGCCACCAAATAGCGGCCCACTGACGACAAACTGGGCAAAATTGGAGGCAACTCCACTAAACAGCGCCAAGCCAGTCAGGGCCATCGCACCCTGCAACTGCTCGATACGCCGGCCAATCACCCAAATCCACAACAGATTGAAGAGAATATGCAGCATGCTGAAGTGCAAAAAGATCGGTGTAATCAGGCGCCAGTACTCGCCACTGCCTATCAGCGTTGAGAAGTCAGAGTAGTAGATCTCATTACCGCGAGTATCGAAGGGGGCGAAGCTGAGGCGACCGAGCAAGTCGGCGTTAGCACCGAAGTTGATCGCTAAGGTCGCCAGAATAGAGAACCCGATCAGTGCCAAAGTAATGGGCAGGCGCTTTAGCACGGCGACTGAAAGCCTCTGGGTTCGTGCACTCGCGCTCACCTCAATACGGTTCAAGTCACCGCCCTGCTCCCAGTAGGCGAACAGTTCAACCACGCGCTCGCCGCTAACGCGCGGCGATACCCACAAGGTTTGGTCAGTCTCATCCTCAGTCACGCGATGCGGTACTTCGTTAGCCCAGAGAAAGCGCGTGAACTCGCTCAGATCCTGGCTCAGCGGCACTTGCAAAACGGGTCTCATCCAGCGGCTCCATCACGCGGAAACTCCTGATCTACATCGACCCAGACAAACTTGCTTTTATCGATACCCGGTTCGCCATCGAAGCGGTAAGCCACCAACTTGCCATACTTCACCGCACTGTAATCCAGACAGGCGATGTTGGGTGCAACGGGCTTGGGCTCGCCCTCGCACCAGAAGTGGCCAATGAAGAGTGCGCGCTCATCCGGCGCGTAGTACTGCAACTGTGACAGGTTGCCGGCTGTCAGCGGCTCCATCGCGAGATGCTCGGGTAGCGGATCGGGCTGGAACACGACATCGATCATCTTCTGCGGCTCTTGTGCCCAGAACTTGGTACGGAAAAACGTGCGTTTAAAGCCATCCTTACTCACCATCACCTCATTATTGGGCAGACGCATATGTGTGCCACGCAGAAGGCGATCCATCACCAGATACTCAAAGGACTCATGCACGGTGGAGCGGTGGACAAACTCGATGTCGATACGGGCATCAGCAGAGACTTCCGAGCGCAGTCGCTGTATCAGAGGTTTATGCCAACAGGCATGCACAACACGAAGGCTGTCGTACTCGAGCAGCAGCGGGATATCGAGAATCCAGTTCAGCAGATCCTGCTCATCGGCTGGGTGGTTGGCGTACTGATCCAGTGTCTGCTGTACGATGCGGGTATTGCGCGGGGTGTGATCGCGAAGATAACGACCCGGTTTAGTGTGCGACTCAGTGCGGAAGCAGAGGTAGTTGTACTCGTGGTTACCCATAACTATCTCGGCCTGTCCCGCCTCCACCATCGAGCGGACAATCTCAATAGTTTCGCGAATGCGTGGCCCTCGATCGACCAGATCGCCAACAAAGATGACTGTGCGCGTGGAGTGACGGTATACGCCAGCCTGCTCACTGTATCCCAGACGCTCTAGTAGCAGACGAAGAGAGGCGGCACAGCCGTGGATATCGCCAATGAGGTCGACACCCTGTTCCAATCGCATCTAGACATTCCCTCCAGGCTTGGAGCTCCACCCCAGCTTCTCACGACAGGTCTGATAAAAGTCATAATCAAGCGGGTGCAGCAACTTCAGCTTCTGTGGTTTCTTGTGAATTGTAACCGTGTCACCCGGGGCCAGTGCGATGTTCATCTGACCGTCGCAAGCGATAGAGGGGTAAGTCTCATTGCTCTCGCTGACAACTAACTTAAGCTCTGAGTTCCCTTCCACCACGATTGGACGGCTCGAGAGCGTATGCGGAAACATCGGCACCAGCACCAGCGCATCGAGTTTCGGCTGCATCAGCGGACCGCCACCCGACAGTGAATAAGCGGTGGAACCGGTCGGGGTTGAGACGATCAAACCGTCCGAGCGCTGGTTGTAGACGTACTGCCCCTCAATCCACAGCTCAAACTCAATCATGCGGGTCGCTTTACCCGGGTGGAGTACACAGTCGTTCAAAGCGGTCGCTTCAGCGATCGGCTCACCGTTGCGCTTCACTACCACATCAAGCAGGAAGCGCTTATCGACCGAGTAGCGTCCTTCCAGAACGTCACCCACCTTCTGTTCAATCTCATCCGGTTTGATATCAGTCAGGAAGCCCAGGTTACCGCGGTTAACACCGAGCACCGGCACACCGGTAGCCGCCAAAACACGTGCAGCACCAAGCAGAGATCCATCACCACCCACAACAATCACCAGATCACAGATCTCACCGATCATTCGCCCTTTAGCAACCTGGTAACCGTGCCCCGGCATCAGGTCGGCAATCGCAGAATCAACGACCACCTGCAGATTACGCCCCTCGAGGAAACGCCCAAGCTGCTTCAGTGTATCGATAACGGTACGGCTTCCAAGACGGCCGATGAGACCGATCTTCTTAAATTCAACCATCAAATTTCCCTTGTGCGGTCGCGGATAAGCTCTCTATGGCGGAGCTTTGACTGAGTTTTACTGGATTATAGAGGGATGGGACCACAATGGGCAGAGGCCAAACGGCTAAGACGCTGCTGCTGTCCGCGCAGCCCTTGCAAGCCACCGGTATGAATCAACAAAATACGCTCACCGGGCGCAAACTCACCTGCCAGCAAACGGCGAATAAAACTGTGCAACAGCCGTAGTGTGTAGACTGGATCTAGCGCTAGCTGCAGCGCCTGGGCCCTGAGCATCAACCCAGAGAGCTCAGCGTTCACCTTGGCAAAACCAAGCGGCGCCCCCTCAACCAAACGCCAACTCACTTGCCGATTGAGCGTTCGTCCGGCCAAGAGCGCGTCGATCTGCGGTTGCAGATAAGCGAACTGAGCAATCGCAGCAACTCCCTCTAACTGGGTATTGGCAGGTGCTTGTAGCACCATCCCAGCCAGGGTGGTGCCTGTCCCAACACCGACCAACACGCGATTGGCGCTGTACTCCTGCGGTAATAGCGACCAAATTCTGCCGCAACTGACCATCGCCTCGTCTGTTGCACCACCCTCAGGTAGCAGATCAAATCGACCGAAGCGTTCAGCGAACTGAGCTAATATTGGTGGCTCGTCGCCGTTATTGCGCTCTCGTAACTGACGGTACTGATCACGCTGCAAAAAGTGCAGGCGCATCCCCCAGTTCTGAGCATCCTCTAGCGTCGGCGTCAGTTTAGACTCCCCGCGAACGACACCAAAGGTTGGAATCCCATGCTTCTGTCCGAAGCGGGCTAAAGCATGAAGATGGTTAGAGTAAGCACCGCCAAAACTTAGCACAGGGCGCAGCGGCTCACTGCGCTCGAGTAGCGGCTGCAGCTTGAACCACTTGTTACCACTGATCAGAGGATCAATTCGGTCAAGCCGCAAAATATCGACTTGAACGCGATGACGCTCAAACAAATTATGGTTAAAGGGCTGAAGCAGTGCTGTTTCCATAAACAAATCTTATCTCAAGATTCGCTGGTAAGGTGCGGTTATGGTGGGCGAAGAGGGGTTCGAACCCCCGACCCTCTGCTTGTAAGGCAGATGCTCTCCCAACTGAGCTATTCGCCCATAACCTTGGAGGCGAGCCACTGTTATGTGGCGCTGCTTTTAGGACAAAACAGTTAAAACGGCGGAATGGATGGGACTCCGCGACCCGATAACCACTGAGAGCTGACAGGCAGGTATTTTTACCGATCAGTTCAAAATGGCGGAATGGACGGGACTCGAACCCGCGACCCCCTGCGTGACAGGCAGGTATTCTAACCAACTGAACTACCACTCCGTTTTGGTGGGCGAAGAGGGGTTCGAACCCCCGACCCTCTGCTTGTAAGGCAGATGCTCTCCCAACTGAGCTATTCGCCCAAAACGTACGGTGCCTTGCGACTTAATCTCTCATACCGAATTCTACGAGAGATGGCGGAATGGACGGGACTCGAACCCGCGACCCCCTGCGTGACAGGCAGGTATTCTAACCAACTGAACTACCACTCCGTTATGGTGGGCGAAGAGGGGTTCGAACCCCCGACCCTCTGCTTGTAAGGCAGATGCTCTCCCAACTGAGCTATTCGCCCATAACGTTTTGAGTAAGTGGCGGAATGGACGGGACTCGAACCCGCGACCCCCTGCGTGACAGGCAGGTATTCTAACCAACTGAACTACCACTCCAGCTTACTCATGCACTCGGTCACCCAAGAACAGGTGCCGAATTTTAATGGCTTTTGGTTGTGTGTCAAACGCTTTTAACACTTTTTTTGTAAATCAACGCGCGGTTGATCAAAGAGTGAACGATCATGCTCAAATTTCAATCAGCAGACCGAATAAGGCATACTTTGGCGCACTTCAACCGGTAGAGTTAGGGAAGTGAGTGAAATGACATTGGAAGCCCAGCTGGATCGATTCATACATCAATATAAGGAACTGCAGGAGCCTCTTGGCTGGCCCCTTCTACCTTGGGAAGCCGAATGGCAGAGCCCCTGCCTGATGGAAGAGGGCCGCGGAGGTAAAGAGGTGGGCTGGCGTCCTGTCGCAATCGATACGCCTATCAACATGTTCGAACGCCTTGGCGAGGCGCTAGACACTCCAATCCACACCGATTTGGCTACTTACTATAGCTGTTACTGGTCTGATCCGATCTATGCCGAGCACCCCGATGGCGAACTAACTCTGCTGTTCGCGTGGAATCCCGAAGAGTTTGAGCGCCTGCGTGCAAATCTAATTGGTCATGCGCTGAACAAACGTCGTGCCCGCCAACCGCTAACACTCTTTTTTGCCTGTACAGAACCGGATGGCGAGGAGTTTATCTCGCTGATGAATGAGGATGGCAGCATCTGGCTGGAAGCGCCGGGCAAAAAGCCTCTGCGACACCTGGCTGATAACCTGGCGGAGTTTCTGGCTCAGCTAAAACCGCTGGCACACCCCTCCACTCGATAAACAGAGCTAGCCGACTAATAGAGCTAGCCGATCGAGTGCGCTAGCAAGCGGCTAATCTGACACTGGTCAAGGCCCGACTCCTGCTGCCACTGATTGAAGGCCTGTTGGACTAGTTTGAGATCGCGCTGAGCAGTCGGCCGTTTATCGATAACGCCCTGCGCCTTGAGTGCAGTCACCACATCATCGGTAAGCACCGGCGTATCTCGCCCAACGATGCGCAGCGAGTAGGCGCCTGAATTGCCGCCCAACTGACTCCCCTCTTTCTTGAAGAATAGCCAGAGGCCCACAGTATCCTCCACCGGCCAATCCGCCAAAAAACGACCAAATCCGCCCGCCTTGCGCGATGCCTCCTCAATCATCAAAGCATTGATACGGGTCGCTTTGATCTTGCCGAGGTGGCGAATCAGGTCGCGATTCTGCATCAACTTCTCCAGATGCTCATCGCTCATCAACGACACCTTCTCTGGCACAAACCCAAAGAAGGCCTTCTCAAAGGCCGGCCATTTACCATCAACCACTGAACGCTTAAGCCCGGCACAGAATATGCGCCAGGACATGGCACTGAGGATACGGTCATCCGTCACTGCGCAGAGTTCGGCATGCGTGCGCGCACGCGGTCCCAGAAGTGCTTCAAGGGGCGTGCCCTTGTGGTGATTCAGCGTTTGATCTTTGAGCTGCGCGAAGGATTTCATTCATCCTCCGGTACGAAGTTGAGTGACGCCGAGTTGATACAGTAGCGAATCCCTGTTGGTGCCGGACCATCCGGAAAAACGTGCCCCAGATGCGCATCGCACCGGCTACAGCACACCTCGGTGCGAATCATGCCGTGACTGGTATCGCGGTACTCATCGATCTTCTGCTCGTCCGCCGGTTGATAAAAACTCGGCCAGCCGCAGCCAGAGTCATATTTAGTATCTGCGCCGAACAGCTCCTCGCCACAACACTTACATAGGTAAGCCCCCTGTCGTTTCTCGTTATAGAGCGCTCCTGTGAAGGCGCGTTCGGTCCCTTTGAGTCGACAAATATGAAACTCCTCTGGGGTTAGCTCCAGTTGCCACTCGGCATCCGATTTCTGGATCTTTGCAGGCTTATCGCTGGCCATAATTCCTCACTTGAATTCAATCAGTTGTTGCCGAAATCCATCGATACATCTGTGTAGGCACATGCTATACGCACGCGCGGCAAACACGTATCATTACGGGCAATATTCGCCATTTGATGGCACAACTGACACATACTGAGAACGAGATGTCTGTAACACGCAAATCGAACAAACTTAACAACGTTTGTTATGACATTCGCGGCCCCGTCATGCAAGAGGCTAAACGCCTCGAGGAGGAGGGCCACCAGATCCTAAAACTGAACATCGGTAATCCGGCACCCTGGGGCTTCAACGCGCCAGAGGAGATTGTTCAGGACGTCATCTATAACCTGCCTTCGGCCCAGGGTTACTGTGACTCAAAAGGTTTGTTTGCCGCCCGCAAGGCGATTATGCAGGAGTGTCAGCGTAAACAGATCGCCAATGTAGGAATCGAAGATATCTACATCGGCAACGGTGTTTCTGAGCTAATCGTTATGGCGATGCAAGGTCTGCTCAACGATAATGATGAGATGCTGATCCCGGCTCCAGACTACCCGCTGTGGACAGCTGCGGTGAGTCTGGCCGGTGGTAACCCACGCCACTATCGCTGTGACGAGGAGAACGGCTGGTTCCCTGATATCGAGGATATTCGCTCGAAGATCAGCGATAAGACGCGCGGCATTGTGGTGATCAACCCGAACAACCCAACCGGCGCCGTCTACCCTGCTGAGCTGCTTGAGCAGATTATCGACCTCGCACGCAAGCACAACCTGATCCTCTTCTCTGACGAGATCTATGACAAGATCCTCTACGATGAGGCACGTCATGTATCAACAGCGTCACTTTGCGATGATGTTTTCTGTGCCACTCTAAACGGATTATCCAAGACCTACCGTGCGGCAGGCTTCCGTTCCGGCTGGATGATCATAAGCGGTCCTAAGCACCGAGCTCGCGATTACATCGAGGGTTTAGATATGCTAGCCAATATGCGCCTGTGTGCCAACGTACCCGCGCAAAATGCGATCCAGACAGCTTTAGGTGGTTATCAGAGCATTAACGAGCTGATTGTTCCCGGCGGTCGCCTCTGGGAGCAGCGCGAGTTAGCATACAACATCCTGAACGGCATCGAAGGTGTCAGCTGTGTTAAACCGGCGGGGGCAATGTACCTGTTCGTAAAGCTGGATTCAGAGATCTACCCGATCGAGAACGACGAGAAGTTCGCACTTGATCTACTGCAGCAGCAGAAGGTACTCATTGTGCAGGGGAGCGGGTTTAACCTGCCTGATACCCAGCACTTCCGCCTGGTGTTCTTGCCGCAGGTGGATATGCTCGAAGAGGCGTGTAATCGTATTGCTAAGTTCTTGAAAACTTACAAGTAATCACTACAGAGCCCTGAAAGTACCCACCCTACCCCCACATATCTTGTAACGAAACTTAATGAGGATTTGCGCATCATGATGCGAATTGGACTCTTTCTTCTTACCAACCTCGCGATCATTTTAATCGCTAGCATCACTCTGTCGCTGCTGGGGGTTAACTCTTATCTGACTGCCAATGGGCTGGATCTGACTTCGTTGATGATCTTCTGCCTGGTGTTCGGTATGGTCGGCTCGTTCGTTTCGCTGTTCATGTCAAAGTGGATGGCGAAGCGCTCTACTGGCGCAAAGATCATCGAGCAGCCCTGCAACGCGCAAGAGAAGTGGCTGGTCGATACCGTTGCCGAGCTCGCTGAGAAAGCGGGTATTGGTATGCCTGAGGTGGGTATCTTCCCGTCAAATGCGCCCAACGCATTCGCCACGGGCTGGAACCGCAACAACTCGCTGGTCGCTGTAAGCTCGGGCATGCTACAGCGCTTCAAGCCTGAAGAGGTGAAGGCTGTGATGGCACACGAGGTGGGTCACGTTGCCAATGGTGACATGGTTACGCTGGCGCTGATCCAAGGTGTTGTTAACGCTTTTGTGATGTTTATGGCGCGTATTGTTGGCTACGCGGTGGACTCATTTCTGCGTCGTGGCGACAACTCGGGCGGCGTCGGTATCGGCTTTTATATCACTACCTTCGTGGCGGAGATCGTCTTCGGCATTCTCGCGTCGGTGATTGTTGCTTGGTTCTCCCGCCGTCGTGAGTACCGTGCAGACCAGGCTGGTGCACTTTACGGCAGCCAGGCGGGCATGATTAGCGCACTACAGCGCCTCAAGATGGAGAGCCAGCGTCAGTCTGAGGACCTCGGCGGCCAACTGACTGCCTTCGGTATCGCCAGCGACACCAAACAGAGTCTAATGGCACTCTTCGCGAGCCATCCGCCACTCGACGATCGCATTGACGCGCTGCGCAACCTAAAATAAACATCTCTAATGCCAGGAATCGGATACCGGAGGAAAACGATAACGCAGCTGCATATGCGCCAAAAAGCCCTGCAGATAGACCCGCGTCTCATCATCCATCGGATCGAGGCGCAAACCATGCGGCTCGGCGTAGATAGCCCTGGGGAATCTGCTGTTGGCTCACGACTGCAGCTCAACCTTAAAGCCCATCGCCAATAACTCTGCTTGCTGTGCAGCCGATGCAACACCTATGCGCAGTGCGGCAAATTCGCGGCGGTAGGGGTAGTTTTTGCGCAAATGATCAAAGTTGGCCCGCTGCTGCGCCGCATCAGCCACCAGTGACGCGCGGAAGCGACGATCGTCAGCCCACTGATCGTATACTAGCTGCAGCAACCGGTGAGGCTCAGCATCCTCTGCCAGCGTAACGCCCAAAATACGCGGTGCTGGAAGAATATCCTCAAGCTTGAAACGCTGTTTTATGCCAAAGCTTCTGCACACCTGATCGTAGAGCATCCAGGTACCGCGCAGCTTGCCATCAATGCTGTGGCCGGCAATATGCGGTGTGGCGATAAAGCAGCGCTGCGCCAGTTGCAGGTTAACACTCGGCTCATGCTCCCAGACATCCAGAATCAGTACTAGGTCAGGACGATCATACGCCACACGTAAGAGTGCAGCATTATCGATGACGGCACCGCGCCCCGCATTCAGAAGTAGAGCTCCCGGTTTTAGTTGGCGCAGCCGCGCCTCGTCTAGTAGATGTTCGCTGGGTGCGTCACCCCTCTTGGTCAGCGGCGTATGCAGACAGATCACATCTGCCGTACGGATCACCTCGTCAATCGGTGTATGTTCGAAACCAGACTCTGATGCGCGCAGAGGATCGCAACTGAGCGGCTCATGCCCTAAAAGACGCAACCGCTCTAACAGACGAGAGCCAACCTGACCGCAGCCCACAACCGCAAAGTGGAGTTGTTTCAGATTCTGGCCCCGTACCTGAGCATCTTTGTAGATGCCACTAAGGGTGAAATCGACCACAGCGTCGGCATTACAGCCCGGCGCATTACTGTATCGGATCGCACGGCTCTCGAGCGCGGCTGTGTCCAGATGGTCAATACCGATGGTCGCTGTACCGACGAATTTAAGCTGTCGAGCTTGAGCCAGCAAATTGTCGTCGACAGTGGTGATAGAACGAACCAACAGAATATCGGCTTCAGCAAGATCAGATGCCTGCATCTCTCGCCCGGGAAGCCGGGTGATGTGGGCAAAATCACCAAACAGCGCCTCAACAGCGGGCATATTTTCATCGGCAACAAGATTCAGCATCGTTTCGCTTCTCGAAAGGCGGTTGGATAGGTGCGCACGTAGAGATTATACGCAAAACCCCTGCCGAGGTTTACCCTGATCTGGCGCACGAAAAGAGGACTAAATTAGAAATACCTAATTTAACCTTTTGAACATTTGTGGCAAACTCACAATCAGATTCAAAACGCAGATAAAGCACATTGAAAGCGTATTACAAGCAGATTGAAAACAATTGGACCGCTGGCCCGACCAGGAATACAGGATTATCAAAGCAAGCCCTAAATTGAAGACCCTCCTCGCCCTACTGCTGTTGGTTGGAGCACTTGGCGTTGCGCTCTGGTTACAACAGGCAGGAGATATTAAAGCAAACGTGGTAGATTGCGATCTACTTAGCGGGCCATGTGAGTTCGAGACGCCGGCAGGCCGGGCAAGCCTCGAGCTGAGCCCACTGCCGATATCATCAGCGGCGCCATTTCAGCTGAGTGTCAGCTACCCCGGAGATGCTCCAGACGTTTTCTGGATCGATCTACAGGGCAAAGTGATGTACATGGGTGTTAACCAGGTCAATCTCGTACGGCGAGGTCCGCTCTGGCAAGCTGAGGCTAACCTCGGAATCTGCACCACAGGGACAATGCGCTGGGTACTCAATCTGATACTCGAGCAGAACGATGGACAAGAGGTCTATCAATTCGAATTTGACGCACGCTGATAGGGAGCAACGATGCGCAACCTTTTTCTCTACACTTTTCTCGGCCTAGCCGTCTCCGTCGGCGCTTACGTCAGCTTTGAACTCTTTGGACCCAAAGCTCCGTTACCAAAATATGCTCAAGCAGGTATAGGCGGTGATTTTAGCCTCACATCCGTTGAAGGCGAGATCAATCTCAGTGACTATAAAGGCGAGATCGTACTGGTCTACTTCGGCTTTATGTCCTGCCCCGATGTCTGCCCCACCTCAATGGGTGTAATGGCTACAGCCATTCGCCAACTGAGCGAGGAGCAGCAGCAGAAGGTGCGCGGTCTGTTTATCTCAGTCGATCCGCAGCGCGATACGCCAGAGGAGCTGCACGCCTACACCCAGTACTTCTCTAACCGCATCTTTGGCGCGACCAGCAGCAAAGAGCAGATTGATGCGATCGTTAAACAGTATGGCGGTTACTACGCCTTTGTGGAGATGGAGGATTCAGCTCTGGGCTACACCGTAGACCACTCGGCTCGACTCTACCTGATCGATCCTGATGGGCATCTGGCTGACATTCTTGCACATGACATTAACCCGGTTGAGCTGCACGAGAAGTTAGCCGCTTACCTCTAAAAGTCTGATTTTACTTTGAAGGAAAACTGATGAAGTTTTTGTTTCCCGCACTGCTTATGAGCGCATCCCTAACCCAGGCAGCAGATCTAACCATCAACGATGCGATGGCTCGTGCAGTCCCGCCCACCGCTAAGATAAGCGCGGCCTTCATGACGTTGATCAACAACGCGAATACTGATTTGGCAGTTGTCAGCGCTGAATCGAGTGTTGCCGAGGCGGTGGAGCTTCACAACAACACGATGACCGATGGCAAGATGAAGATGCGTCAGGTTAATCAGATCGATCTGCCTGCCAAACAGACAACTGAGCTGAAGCCCGGCGGACTTCACGTTATGCTGATAGGCCTAAACAAAGCTCTGGTAGAGGGTGAAACGATCGACCTAACGCTCAACTTCAGCGACGGTTCGTCAGAGGCTTTGGAGATCCCAATCCAGCCGATCGAACCGATGATGCAGAAAAAGCACGAGCACAAGCACTAACACTTGTGCAGCGTCTAGCTCGCGCAGGCCTGTTGCTCGCGCTCTAATTCGAACTGATTTGAGCGCAGCTCAGGTTGCCCGTAAAAGTCTCGTAGCTTGTCACTGAGCGCTTGCAGCCGAGTATTCATACCTCGCTCAATGGTCTGCTGTGCTCTGGAAGCAACCGAAGCTTTGAAACTGTCGCTAGCGCCAACCTCGCCACTGAGATTGTCTGCGCTAAAGTGGAAGCGCTTGCCCGCCGAGACAGACAGAATCCACTCATACGCCTGCGGCCTCTGTTCCACCTGCTCGAACTCACGCTGCTCGAGTATCGAGCGGCCATCAGGCTTATACCAGTAGCCGAAGTCCTCGAGCTTACGACGCTCGGGACCGGCGACACACCAGTGGGCGATCTCGTGCAGTGCGCTGGCAAAGAAACCGTGCGCGAAAATGATACGGTGGCGGGGGTATTCCACCGAGGCCGGTAGATACACTGGCTCATCTTCACCTGCAACGAGCTCGGTGTTGAGCTTTTCAAGAAAGAGACCGTTGAACAGCGGGATCAGATCCTCAATGCGGTGCGGATCGCTCATTAGTAGGCCTGCCAGGTCCTATCGTTGAGCCACCAAGTTATGCCTGTTGAGCGGTCAAGGCGCACAGCCACATAGCCTTTAGAGTCGGTGTCACGACGGTCAATCTGAACATTAACAGCGCTAGAGACGCCCCAAGGCGAATCGACACTCTGCCGTGAACCATTAACCTGCATCTCATTAGCGATTTGCAACAGTTGATTGAGCGCGGCATCAAGCTGCTCGCTCTGAACGTCAGAGACGGGACAGGTCTCAGATGCGGGCTTGGTTTCATCGATCAGCGCGGTGTTGGTCAACAGAACACGTTGATGCACGGTAGTTTCCTTGTTGGGAACGGTTTACCGAAATTCTATCAGAAGCTCGTACGAGCGATCTAGGCGAAGCCTATGTTCGCGATTTGACAGCCCCTTGCTCTCGAGTCGGGAAATATCACTGTGCGCTACATCCCTCATATAATTTCCAAGCGCTCGACAAACCAGAACAGCCCCATCGCAGCGATAACTAGCGATGCCGGTATTACAACGACGCGCTGATAAAGCTCCTGCGACTTAAACCAATAAGCGACGCCAAAGTAGGCTGCCAAGACGATCGCCACCTGCCCCAACTCAACCCCAACATTAAAGGCCACCAGTGCTGCGATAAAGTCATCGGTTGGCATGCCGAACTCAGTCAGAACGGTCGCAAAACCCAAACCGTGCAGCAGACCAAAACCAAACACCAGTGGTAGACGCAACGCGCTGACTTTGTGAACAAAGATATTCTCTACAGCGACATAGGCGATCGATAGCGCGATTAGCGGCTCAACAATGCGCGGAGAAATCTCAATTAACCCCAAAACACCCAAGGCCAGCGTAATCGAGTGAGCCAGCGTAAACATGGTCACCTGCAGCAGAATCGGTTTGAGCCGACGACTGAGTAGAAAGATACCGAGCACAAACAGAATATGGTCCAACCCCAGCGGCACGATGTGCTGAAAGCCGCTAACGGTATAAGTCTGAATCACCTCCGTTATACTCGGCTTGGAGAACACCTCGTTGAGCAAAAACGGTTGAGTCGGCACATCCTCTTTAACCCACTGATGCGAGGACCAGTGGTACTCCTCGCTCTCCACGTTTACCTGGCGTACCCGCGTAGCGTGGTCGCCAAAGGCCATCGGGTAGTACCAAGTGACTGATAGAGTGTTACGCGGAATTGCCCCCTCAAGCGTGATCACCGAGTTTCGCGGTACCTTGGTGTAACCTTTCTCGGCGATATCGATCTGCTTAATTTTGAGCACTATCGGAGTGCCATCAGCACGTAACTCAACACCCGAGACCAGCGTCTGCTCAAACGGCCTAAATGCCTCACGCAACTGCGCCGGCTCCATTTGTCTATACTGGTCATACTCATCGGCATTAGGGGCCTCTTGCGTGTTGCGATAACGTCCATTAATTCCGGTCAGCAAGGCCTCTACACTGGCACGGATCTCCACCTCTACGACTTCAGTCGTGTAGGCGCTAATCTCAATCAGTGCGGGCTTCACAACATCCGCCCTCACCGGGTAGAATAAGCATGTAACTAAAGTGCATATAACTAAAATGCTGGATAGATAGTTCAACTGAACTCCTCTCGTTCTAACGGGACCAGTAAATCGTTGAAAACGGCCCCTTGGCCCATTCGCAGACAGGAACCTAAGGTAACTATGAATCGTCGTCAACTATTGAAAGCAATGGCCGCAGCCGCAGCAGCGGGTTCAATCCCAGCTATTTACAGCGCACGTGCTCTTGCAAACAACAGCGCTCCTAAGGGATTTTATGACATACCCATGTCAGGTGATGCGCGTATTCTTCATATCACAGACGTACACGGGCAACTCAAACCAGTGTACTTCCGTGAACCTAACGTAAACCTCGGTGTGGGTGAAGCTTACGGTCGGGCGCCGCACGTTGTCGGTAAGAACTTTCTTAAAGAGATGGGAGTGGCTGAGAACTCGCCTGAGGCTTACGCATATACCTACCTCAACTTCCTGGAACAGGCGAAGAAGTACGGACGCACCGGCGGTTTCGCACACGTAAAAACACTGCTCGACATGCTGCGTGAGCAGGCAGGTGGTCGTCAGAATACGTTGACACTCGATGGCGGTGACCTCTGGCAGGGTTCAGGCACCTCACTGTGGACACGCGGTGTCGACATGGTTGAGGCATCAAACATCCTCGGTATCGACGTAATGGTCGGCCACTGGGAGTTCACCTACCGTGAAGAGGAGGTTCTGTCGAATGTTGCGCTGTTCAAAGGTGACTTCATCGGTCAGAACGTCAAGGTTCTCGAGGATTCCCTGTTTGGCGACGAATACTACGAGATGGTTGATCGTTACGACGGTCGCGGCCTCTATGATGAAGACACGGGCCACGCGTTCCAGCCATACGTCATCAAAGAGATCAACGGCGCCCGTATCGCTGTTGTAGGTCAGGCGTTCCCACGTACCTCCAACGCTAACCCTAAAGAGTTCTTCCCAGACTGGTCATTCGGCCTGCGTGAAGATGACATGATCGAACTGGTTGCGCAAATCCGTGAAGAGGAGCAGCCAGACGCCGTTATTCTGGTATCCCACAACGGTATGGACGTCGACATTAAAATGGCTGAACGCGTGCCGGGTCTAAACGCTGTATTCGGTGGTCACACCCACGACGGCGTACCTCAACCAATCAAAGTTAAGAATGTTGATGGCGGCGAGTGCTGGGTTACCAACGCCGGTTCTAACGGTAAGTTTGTTGGCTGCATGGACTTCTCTATAGAGGGCGGCCAGATTAAGAACATGGTTTACAAGCAGCTACCTGTCATCACTGATTGGCTGGAAGCTGACAACGAGATGGACTCTTTCATCAACCAGATGCGACAGACCAAGTACGACGATCAGGTTATCGAAGCACGTAACAAGAAGTGGCAGAACAACCCAGCTCGTGTAGGTAAGACCTACGAAGAGATACTCTCAGAGAAGTTGGCAAAAGCTGACCGCACTCTCTACCGCCGCGGTAACTTTATGGGTACTTGGGACCAAGTTATCTGTAATGCCCTACGTTGGGAATACAAAGCGGATATCGCACTCTCAGCGGGTGTGCGCTGGGGTACCACCACACTCGAGGGTGACTGGATCACGATGGAAGATGTGATGAGCCAGTGTGCGACTACCTACTCTGAGACCTATGTTCAGGATATGACCGGTAAGGCTATCAAGGATATGCTGGAAGGCGTCGCCGACAACCTGTTCGATCCTGATCCCTACCTGCAGTCAGGTGGCGACATGGTACGCGTAGGCGGCCTGGACTACACCATCCACCCAACTAAACCACTGGGCTCACGTATCTCTGAAGTACGTCTGGACAACGGTGAAGTGATCGAAGATGACAAGAACTACAGCGTATCGGGCTGGGCAACAGTTAACCGCACACCAGAGGGTCGTCTACTGTGGGATATCATCGCTGACTACCTGCGCTCTGAGCGTGATGGCAACATGGTTATTAACCTGCCTAAAGTTAACAACCCGAAAGTGGTCGGTGTCTCTGACAACCCAGGTTTCGCAGACTACCCAGGTGAGTGGGCGTAATACCAGCCCTCAGCTCAGCTTCAAAGCCCGCATCTCGCGGGCTTTTTTGTGGTTTTAACTCGAGGCTTGGCACAACAAACCCCACCAACAGATCTCGAATGTATTGCTTTGCGGTAGATCGTTGCTTTAGGGGGGTATTCGTTCCAGGAAAATCGATCTATTTGAGCCTAGCTACGTAATAACGGCTGAGCATGACCGCTACCATTCTTAAATCCTGATAATGTTTTCTTGGACGCACTCAATGGACTCAATTTTAAGCAGCTACCTCGACCTCTACACCCTCAAAATTCTGATCCCGAGTATGATACTGATACTCTTTGTAATATTTATGGCAGCCTATGGTATCGCCAAATTACGGATGCTGATGCGCATCGATCATGGGAGCGTTGGATATCAGCAAGAGGCCGAGTATATCGCTAAACGCGGGCGACATTTGGCTCGCTATTTCATCCGAGCTTATGTCATCACCGTGTTGGCAATAGTTGCGGGAGTAATAATCGTCTCGCAAAAGCAACCCGACACTCTTAACCCGGAGCTCGTCGCCAAAAACATCCAGCCAGACGGGTCGGTTTGTATTGTTGGCGAAGAGTGTGCTGAAGCACCTGCACAATCCAAAGAGATCGAGATGGTAGTGGCTACGGCGAACGAAGATAGTCTTCCTGGCAAGCCCAAATATGCCGGCTGTGTCGCTTGTCACGCAGCCGACGGCTCAGGGGGTGTTGGCCCAGCACTAAAAGGACGGGATGCCGCATACATAATTGATCGTTTGAACGCGTATAAAGCCAAAGAGACCATCGGCCCAAGCAGCTCACTTATGTGGGGGCAGGCGGCTGGGCTCTCCGATGCGGACATCAGCGATCTTGCAGAGTACATATCTACCCTTTAAGTGAGGACATAAACTCAGGCAGTCCGCGCGGGACTGCCTGAACCTGTTCAACTTACATAACTCCACATTTTAGAGCGTTCGAAAGCGATAGAGATCAAGGTCTACGGTAGTCTCTACGATTACTTCTGTGCCATACTCTTTTCATCTTTTTCAACTTGAATTTCATCTGGCATGAACGACTCTAAACCGCAAAAGACCACAGCAGCAGATGCACAATCGGCACCTGCCCGAATTGTTGGGATCGGTGCGTCCGCCGGAGGTCTAGAAGCGATCAAAGAGTTGTTTGACACCACCCCCTCTGATACGGGCATCAGCTGGGTCATCGTGCAGCATCTCTCACCGGACTATAAGAGCGTTATGGGCGACCTGCTGACCGCCTCAACCACTATGGCTATTCACGAAGCGACAGCCGGTATTGCACCTCAGCCGGACAACATCTACCTGATCCCCTCCAGCAAAGACCTGCGCTTGGACCGTGACGGCAAGTTCACACTCGAGAACCAAGATCGCGGCCACTCGCGCCCTAACCTGCCGATTAATATTTTTTTCGAGTCATTGGCTCAGCTTAAGGGAAAAGATGCGATAGGCGTCGTGCTTTCGGGCACAGGCTCGGATGGCACGCGTGGCGCTCGCGCAATCCGCGAGTATAACGGTATTGTCCTCGTACAGAGCCCTGAGAGCGCGAAGTTTGATGGCATGCCTAAAAGCATCATCGAGAACGACTTGGCAGACTTCATTGATACCCCCAAGCGACTCACAGCAAACATCCTCAACTACATCCGCCACCCATTGACACAACAGAAGCTAATCGGTTTTATCGGCGAGGATAAGGGTACCTACGCACCACTGGCTGCAATATTTGCCATTCTTAAGAATCGTTTCTCCGTTGACTTCTCCCTCTACAAAGGAGCTACGATCGGACGCCGGATTGAGCGTCGTATAACAAAGTGCCAAAAGGATTCACTGGAGGACTACGCACATTACATCAGTAGCGCGCCCGAGGAGGCGGAAGCGCTATTACAAGAGCTGCTGATTGGGGTGACCAGTTTCTATCGAGACGTAAGCGTTTTCAACCAGATCCAGATGACCCACCTGCCCCAGTACCTGGATTCCCATAGTCTCGAAGGAGAGTTTCGCTGCTGGGTTGCAGGATGCTCAACTGGCGAAGAGGCTTACTCGTTGGCGATTATCCTGACTGAGTTACTTGAACAACGTCAATCAATGGCGCGTGTCAAAATCTTTGCAACAGACTTGAACGCCCGAGCGATAGCGCGTGCAAGCGCCGGCATCTACCCTAAAAGTATTGCTAACGACCTCCCAGCGGATCTCATTTCAAAATATTTCAAATCAACAAAGGATCACTTTGTTGTTAACCGTTCTATCCGCGAGAAGGTCGTATTTGCCAAGCACGACGTCATCAATGACCCGCCATTCACCCGTATCGATCTCGTATCCTGCCGCAACATGCTGATTTATTTTGATACCAGAGCTCAACACAAGGTACTGACCAGTTTCAGCTTCGCGCTAAATGATCAGGGTCTTCTATTGCTCGGCGATAGTGAAAGCCTTGGAGAGGCCCAGGATCTTTACGAAGTCGTCGATAAACCGAACAAACTGTTCAAGAGTGTCGGCAAGGCGCAGGGTATTAGCCTGCACATGAAATACGCCAAGAGTACGAACCGCTTCGACACTGAAAACGCAGCGCAGTTCAAACCTTCTCTTCGAGATACGACATCCGCTCAATTGCGCGAAGAGTTGCGGGTCTATGAATCATTACTCGACAATCTGCCACAAATCGGTGGTGTGTCATTTGGTCTGTTACTTAACAATCGCAACGAAGTACTGCGTGTTATCGGAACCTCGTCATCATTCTTGAAACCACTGTCGGGCACAATCGATAACTCGTTGCGTAAGCTACTCAACGAACCACTGCACCTACCGGTCAGCTCTGCGTTGATGAAGGCATTTGCACAGTCGAAAGTCGTCAAGATGCGACGGGTTAACGTCAACCTCAATGGTGAAGATAAGAGCATCAACATCAATGTTCTCCCTCTCTCCACACATCCGAGACTCTTTAACCATGCGTTGATTACCCTGTCCGAAGAGATCAGCAGCTCCGAGCTACCGGAGCATATACTCATTGATGCCGAAGTCGAAGTGCGTCACCGTATCGAAGAGCTCGAGAACGAACTGCAAATCACGCGTGAGAACCTCCAGTCCACGATCGAAGACTTAGAGACATCAAACGAAGAGCTGCAAGCGACAAACGAAGAATTACTTGCATCGAACGAGGAGCTGCAGAGCACCAACGAGGAGCTGCAGTCAGTTAACGAGGAGCTTTTCACGATCAACAACGAACATCAAGACCGTGTCTACCAAATGACGCGTTTGAGCACCGATTACTCTAGCGTGCTGGCAGCAGCGCGGATCTCTACTGTAATGTTGGATAGCGATCTAAGAATTCGTAGTTTTTCTAGTGAGGCCGTTCGCGTATTCAATCTTATTGACAAAGATGAAGGACACCACATCAACCGAATTTCGCATCATCTTGGCGAGATTGACGTGGAAGGCCTTGCACAGAAGGTACAGAAAACAGGTGAACGCCTGTCTCAACAGGTCGCTATTCCTCGCCTCGGCGACTATCGACTAACTTTTGGGCCCGTTGACCATCAAGAGATCGGAGAAAGAACAGGAGTCGCAATTTTGATCCAGGGCCCTCTCGATTAATTGCGATTGATTGCTTAAGCAGAGCCTCAGACGGCAAAAAACAAAAAGCCCGCTAACTAAGCGGGCTTTTTAAGGTGCAATCGAGCGATTAGTTTAACGGCGGAACCGCTAGAATCCACTCGTTCTTGGCAGTTTCAGCCTGCTCTAGACCAACACGTGACTGCAGGTGTGAACGTGCAGCTAGGTCCATCGACTTCTGATACTCACCAGCTTCCAGCGCTTCCTTAGCCTGCTTGAGGTACTTAACGTTGTCACGCCAAGCGAAACCAGCTTCACGAACTTCCGCCAACTTAGCTTTCGCTGCGTCGAACAGAGCCTGTGCGTTAGCCTGGTTAGCTGGTTTTGACGCCAGCTCCTCTTCAATGTAGCTAGTGTTGTAGCTCTTACCATTCCACTCGAAGGTAGCGCCAGCACCGTACATTGCGCGGTTCATGTCGAAAGCTTCCTGGAAGGACTGAGCCATTGTCAGTGAGCTTGCGGTCAGGGCAGCAACTGCTGCGATCGTAGCGATCTTTTTCATCAGTTCTGCTCCTTACTTACGTGAACCGGGGCCGTTAACAACGAGACCGTTAGACATGTAAGTCTGGAAGTACTCGAGGTTGCGGTACGTTTCGCTCTGCACTTTCAGGAACTCTGAACGTGAATCGCGGTGACAGCCTTCGTAACGGCGGTGGATAGTACCGATGTTACCCCACTTAGAACGAACCACTGGGAAGTGCGTTGAGTGACCCAGCGCTGGGCTAGGACGGTCAGCACGTACCAGGCGGTTGGTACCCGTCAGGTGACAGTCTGCACAAGAGAGGTTCAACTGACCGCGCTTGGTGTAGAAGAACTTCTTGCCATCAAGGTAAGCCGCTTTTGCATCATCATTCGGAATGTCGATTACAAACTCGTTACCACGCGAGGTATACGCCATGTAGGCAGAAACCTTAGCGATTGGACCTTTCTTCCAACCGTATGGCTTCTCACCATTCTGCAGACGACATTCGTTGATTGCCATCTCAAGAGTTACAACAGTCTTGCGCTCGTCGTTCCACATTGGGTAGTTTTGGCGAATGCCTTCACCCCCATTGTCGAAACAGTCTGCCAGGCTTTTGCCGTTAGCAAACTGCTCGTTGAACAACTCTTCACCCTCTTCCAGATCCAGCTCGTATGGAGGAAACTCTTCGATCTCCTCCCACTGTGCGCGTGAAGCTGCATCTACCGCGTAGATACCGTTCACGTACTCAGACACTGGAGTGTCTGGAAAGCGGTCCTTCATGTACTCTTGCAGTGCAATTCGGTCCGCTTCTGGATCAACTGTTGACAGAGTCGCACCTGTTTTGGCAGCCATCGCCGTCTGGCTCAGGGCTGCAACGCTCATAGCGAGCAGTGTTGTTTTTATAATTTTCATAAGTCCTCCGGGCTCCGAACCCTGATTACTTGATTGCGCCAGTTTCTGAACCGTTCGCACCTGTGTTCTCAGTCCACATGATCTCGAGCTCTTCACCCTTCACGCCGCCGGCGAATGAGAAAGCGAGGTATGGGTTTTTAGATACCGCAGTACCGAGGTTAGCTTCGAAAACTGTGTTGCCAGCGTGCTTAACAGTAACAGTGTCAAGAAACTTAGCAGGGATCAGATTACCGTCTTTGCCTTTGCGCTGACCGGTTTCCATCTCGTGCTTAGCCATCATCTTGACGTCTGTGCTGCCTTTACGGGCTTTAGCTTTAACTCGAAAAATTGACATTGTAGTGACTCCTATAAACTCGCTGATTAACCGCCACAACCACCGATGGTGACTTTAACTTCTGAAGTAGCGCTGTAAGTGTTGCCACCCGCTTTTACAACTGCAGTTACGTTAGTGGTTTTACCCATACGTACGCGAGTTGAGAAGTCAGCATCAGTACCCGCTGGTACCATGAACTGTGCAGCTAGAGGAGTTGGGTTGTTCTCAATGAAGATTGCAACTGACTCAACATCTGCGAGGTCTGTGCTTACAGAGAGAGGTACAACTGCACCGTTCTCAGCGATTGCTGGCGCTTTCAGCATTACGTTAGCGCTAGCTTCTGCGCTGCCGCCGAAGAGAGCGTTCATAGCTGACGCCTGATCTTTCGCGGAAAACGCGTCTTTGTTCCATGCAGCCAGCGCAACGCGCGGCATCAATGCACCCATGCCCATCAGCGCACCGCTTGCCGCGATCGCTTTGACAACTGTACGACGATTCATACTCATTTTACTCCACCTGCTCGTATCAGTACTGATAAATGTATTCAACGACTGCGTCGATTTCATCTTCTGTCAGAATGTTATGCTTGCCCATAGGCGGCATGATTGACAGAGGATTCTTAGCTGTCGCATCCCAAATCTGTGCACGAAGCTCAGCCTTATTGGGGTAACGTGCTTTCATTGCGATCATCATTGGCCCGACATTACCTGCTTGATTGGCAATTGGGTCAGAGATCTCGTGACAAGCAATACAGTTACCGCGTGATTTACCGTGGTAAACGTCCTGCCCTTCTTTGATCATATCTCCGTGTGAACCCGCCACTGCAGTACCGGCAACACCCAGTGTTAGACCAGTGATCGCGAGTGTTGATATCAACTTACGCATGGTCACTCCTTCCAGTGATAAATACGCCTTTAGGCGCTTTTTTTTATAATAGCGAGGATACTTGGCAAACCCAAATACCCCCGCATCTCGTCATTTACTGACTAGATTCTGCCATGTAAGCCACTGCGTTGGCTACTGCCTCGTCAGAGAGATCTGCCCGACCACCCTTCGCAGGCATTACACCATTGTCGCCAGCGTAGCCATTGATCGCATTACTGATCATTGACTCCATACCGCGCGCAATGCGAGCTTCCCACGCTGCTTTGTCACCTACTGCTGGTGCTCCTGCAATTCCTGCGCCATGACAAGCTACACATGCCATATTGTAGGTTGCTTCGCCAGCAACTGCAGCCTCAGAGAGAGCAGCTGGTTCAGATGAAGCTTCTTCCTCTTCAACCTCAACGCCAAGCTCTTTCAGACGCTCCATCTCCATCTTCTTCTCAAGCTCATGCTGAGCATCGTGAGATGCTGCTGGACCATCGGCACCTTCGATGAAGTGGCCTACAGGTGTTACACCACCGATAGAGCCAGTCACCTGCAGCGCAGCTGGATCAGCACAGTCAGACATACAACGTGTGTTTGCTACGTCTGGACGTGGATCAACGAAGAAGTTTGGCTCGTTCGGCATTTTGACGTCAGCCAAATTTTCGTTGGTCAGCACGAAGTCCTCGTCAACGATCTCGTTCAAGTACAGCACGTAGGCTGAGATTGCGTAGGTCTGATCCGGAGTCAGAGAGCGTGGCGCTGGGAACGGCATCGCGCGGTAGATGTAGTCATACAGCGTCGAAGCATACGGCCAGTAAGAGCCGACAGTCTTAGTAGGTCGCTCATCCGCAAGAGTACCTTGACCACCCGCCAGTACCGGCCAACGGCCTTCACCTTCACCGAACAGACCGTGACATGAGGCACACTGCGCTTCATATAGACCTTCACCGTCGAGTACGCTACCAGAACCGACTGGCAGACCCATACCGTCAGGACGTACATCGATATCCCAGCCGGCAATTTCTTCAGCAGTTGCAGTGCGGCCAAGACCGAACTGCTCACCTGCATTTACAGCACCTGCTACCAGCGAACCAGCAACAGCGGCCGCTACGAGGGTAGGCTTAGCTAACTTGAACATTCTTAACCTCCCCGGTGTTTGATACCTGCCAAGTGTGGATCGCGTTCTTGTGGTAGATCGACTCAGTACCACGTACATCACGCAGCTGCTGCAGCGTTGGCTGTACGTAGCCAGTTTCGTCGATTGCACGCGCCTGGAGCAGCCAAGGCTGTCCATCCCACTTAGTAACCAAGCTGAAGCGAGTCAGGGCTTTCTCGAGCACCAGACCTTTCAGATTAGCTGGGGTCCAAGAGACACCGCCGTCAAACGAGATATCGACCTGCTTGATCTTGCCGCGGCCAGACCATGCGATACCTTCGATTTCGATCATGCCCGAACCTTTGATTGGGTTCTCAGGACAGGGCGAAGTGATAACAGAGTTACACTCCTGAACGAACGTGAACTTACGTGCAGTACCGTCGGCCATCAGGTCGGTGTACTTCGAAGTCTCTTCACGGTGATACCAAGGCTTGTCGCCGACTTCCAATCGACGCAGCCACTTGATTGAGGTGTTGCCTTCCCAACCTGGGTTCATCAGGCGGACTGGGTAACCCTGTTCTGGACGCAGCATCTCGCCATTCTGAGCGTACACGATCAGAGCGTCATCAAGACACTTCTCCAGAGGAATTGAGCGGCTCATGTGCGCGCCGTCAGCGCCCTCAGCCAATACCCACTTACCTTCTGGTTTAACGCCAGCCTCTTCCAGCAGCGCTTTCAGCGGTACACCGGTCCATTCACAACACGACAGCATGCCGTGGGTAAACTGCAGCGCTTCCATCTGAGTACCGCGCCACTCCATACCGCCGTTGGCAGGACACTCGAGGAATTTGATCACTGAAACAGAAGGGAAACGCATCAGATCTTCCATCGTGAAGATCAATGGACGCTCTACCAGCCCGTGGATGATCAGGCGGTGCTCTTCTGGGTTAATTGTAGGTACACCACCGTGGTAACGTTCAAAAACCAGACCGTTGGGGGTGATGATACCTTTCAGTTCGTGAAGCGGAGTCATAGAGATAGACGAGATAGACTCAGCTGTGAGCCATGGCACTGTACGACGTACAACGTGACTTTCGTATTTCGATGGCTGACCGTATGGGTACTCGATTACACCGTGACCCAGCATACGACCCCAAGATGGCTCGTTTGGTGGCAGGTTGGTTGAGTTGACCATTGCGTTATCAGCAGCGCTTACGCCGCCAGCAACAGTCGCTGCAGCCATGCCGCCCACTGCTGCAATACCCTTACGGAGAAAATCGCGACGATCGTTGACAGTCATTCCTTCAGAATCTGTCACAAGCTGCTGCATCAGCTCACGAGTCGACGGCCCTTTGATGATGTTTCCCATCAATGCCTCCCGGCTATGTTGATTTTTTAGTATCCCGGCGCGAATGTTAGTGATCTTGCATATATCATTCAAGACCAAGCTAATCATATAACTAAATGATCTATGGCAGAAAGGCTTAGCTGAAAATATACTAACCAGAATCGCTTTTGGTCATAACACTCTACTAAAGGTTAGTAGAAAAGGTACCGGAAAATGGTCTGATTTTACTAAAGCGCTAGGCGTACAGAAGAGTGGACCGACCAACAGCTTGTTACTGCGACTAGACTCTGTTGTGCTTTGCTAGAGCGAGGGCTATTTATGAGAGATTCTGCAGATCAATCTTCTCAAACTGCTGCACGCCACTCGACAGTTGCGGCTCATGAGCATGCGACGTTGTCAGGGTGAGCACGCTGTCAGAATCAGCGATTCCGTGGGCGTAGCCGTGTTTCAGACCTTTAAAGTCAAACAGCTTCTCGTCGGCCAGGTGTGAGGGTACGACGTTGCACATCGCTTTGAACATCGTTTCGATACGACCCGGGAAGCGCTTATCCCAATCTTGCAGCATCTCTTTAATAGAGGCGCGCTGCAGATTCTCCTGCGAACCGCAGAGGTTACATGGAATAATCGGATAGCCTTTGAGCTCAGCGAACTCGGCGATATCTTTCTCACGTGCGTAAGCGAGAGGCCGAATAACCATGTTCTTGCCATCATCGGAGACCAGCTTAGGTGGCATCGCCTTAAGCTTACCGCCATGGAACATATTGAGGAACATTGTTTCGATAATGTCATCACGGTGATGACCTAACGCGATCTTGTTACAGCCGATCTCATCAGCAAAGCCATAGAGTGTGCCGCGACGCAGGCGCGAACAGAGACCGCAGGTGGTCTTACCTTCAGGAATAACCGACTTAACGACTGAGTAGGTGTCCTTCTCAATGATGTGGTACTCGATATCGAGCTGATCGAGATAGGCCGGCAAAATATGCTCAGGAAAACCTGGCTGCTTCTGGTCCATATTGACGGCCACCAGATCAAACTTAACTGGCGCACTCTTCTGCAGGCTCATCAAAATCTCGAGCATCGTGAAGGAGTCTTTGCCGCCCGATAGGCAGACCATGACGCGATCACCCTCCTCTATCAGGTTAAACGCCTCAATCGCCTGCCCTACCTCGCGGCGCAGGCGCTTCTGCAGCTTATTGAAGCGCAGTTTCTGTTTGCGATCGAACTCTTCCTGATGTGCTTGGGCGGTCATAATATCGGGCTACTCCTTTGAACGGCGCGGATTATAACCCAAGCTTTCGCCAGTGACACTGAGCTCTTCTCATCTGAGCCCAACATCAGCCAAATAGCCCAGTCGCCACAAACGCGATCAACAGAAACCGTAGAAGTTTTCCGATCAATATCGTCGCGAATGAGTAGATTAGGTTTAGCCGCAGCCAGCCCGCCAAAAGGCAGAGGGGATCACCAATAACCGGTAACCAGGCCAATAGAAGTACCCAAGGGCCACGCAAGGTCAGCCAGCGCTTTGCTCGCAGATGGTTGGGTTTATCGAGCGCTTTAAGAGGGTAGCGCCAGGCGATAAGACTACCCATTGCAAAGGTAATATAGGAGCCGAGAGTATTTCCCAAAGTTGCGACCAGTATAAGCGTTGGCGCCGTCTGAGGCTGCTCTCCAACTTGGTAAGCCAACAGCGCCTCAACACCACCCGGCAAGAGTGTCGACGAAATCAGCGCACTGATAAAGAGTGTCCAGAGCGATTCCAACATCGACTAGGCCTCGGCGAGATGATCGGAAATCACTTTTAGAAAAGCGGGACCATAAGCCTCAAGTTTACGATCGCCAATTCCGTTAATACGGCGCAGCTGTATAGCTGAGGTCGGTTTAAGTGACACCATTTCCAGCAACGTTGAATCATGGAAAATAACGTAAGGCGGTACATCCTTCTCGTCCGCGATATCGCGACGGCAGTTGCGCAGCGCCTCCCAAAGCCCTTGATCCGCATGGGTGAGGTTAAATTCAGGCCGCTTGCTGGAGCTGCTCTTGGTGAAGCGTTTGGCCGGGCGCACATCACGGCGTAACTCGATAGTCTCTTCACCCTTTAGAAGCGCACGACAGCTTTCTGCGAGATAGAGGGAGCCGAAGTTATCAGGGGTTACCCGCAAGAGCCCGCGCGCGACCAACTGACGAAACACGGAGCGCCAGGTGGTTTTATCTAAGTCGCGGCCAATGCCCCAAGTCGAGAGCTGATCGTGGCCACGTTGACGACTACGGTCTGTCTGTTCACCACGTAGAATCTCGATAACCGCAGTGACGCCATATTGCTGGCCACTGCGGTAGACAGCAGATAGCGCCTTGCGCGCCACCTCGGTACCGTCCCAAACTTCAGCCGGCTCAAGGCAATTATCGCAGTTTCCGCAGTCGGGGTGATCAGGCTCACCGAAGTAACTAAGCAGAGCACGTCGACGACAGCTGGTGATCTCACAGAGCCCTAACATCGCCTCAAGTTTCTGGCGCTCTATCTGCTTCTGCTCATCCGCCGCTTGCCCTGACTCCAGCATCTGACGCTGGAAGATCACATCCTGCAGTCCGTAAACCATCCACGCATTAGCCGGCAGCCCATCACGCCCGGCACGGCCGGTCTCCTGATAGTAGGCCTCGATCGACTTGGGCAGATCCAGGTGAGCCACAAAGCGCACATTGGGTTTATCGATCCCCATACCGAAAGCAATGGTGGCGACCATAATCACCGCCTCTTCTGTTAGGAAACGGTGCTGATTATGGTTGCGCAGTTCGGGCGGAAGGCCCGCATGATACGGCAGCGCATTAAAGCCCTTCTGTGCCAACCATGAAGCGGTATCCTCGACACGTTTACGTGACATGCAGTAGACCACACCGGCGTCACCCGAGTGTTCGGCGCGGATGAAACTGAGAAGCTGCTCTTTGGCGCCGTCTTTCTGGGCGATGCGGTAGCGGATATTCGGACGATCGAAGCCTTTGATGAACTGCTTGGCGCCCTCCAGATGCAGACGTTCTGACATCTCTTGGCGAGTACGCGCATCGGCGGTTGCAGTTAGCGCAATCCTCGGCACATCAGGGAAACGTTGCGCCAGCTCCCCAAGCTGCAGATATTCAGGACGGAAATCGTGGCCCCACTGGGACACACAGTGGGCTTCATCTATGGCGAACAGCGCCAACTTGGCGCGTGAGAGCAGATTCAGAGTGCGCTGCTGCAACAGACGCTCAGGCGCAATGTAGAGCATATCGAGCTCGCCATTCACAAGAGCCGCCTCTGTGCGCTGCAGTTCGTCGAAATCGAGCGACGAGTTTAGACAACCCGCTTTGATACCCAAGAGCGACAGAGCGTTTACCTGATCCTGCATCAGGGCGATCAACGGAGAGACAATAATTCCGGTGCCCTCACGCACCATAGAGGGCAGCTGATAGCAGAGGGATTTACCCCCACCGGTGGGCATCACAACCAACGCATCACCGTCCGCTAACAGCGTCTCAATTACTTGCTGCTGGGGGTCGCGAAATTGGTCAAAGCCGAAAGTTTGAATAAGGGTTTGGCGGGCCTGCTCGATCATGGCCGCTATTATCCGCGAAGCAGCGCTGCAAGTCACTGCAGATTCGCGCTACACTAGCGCCATATCAATTAGGACAGACTAAGATGACAAACGATCTCGCCCTGATCACCGAAGATGAACTAGATACTCTGGAAGCATTTCTCCTTTCTGATGCAGTGCCTGAAACCGCACTGGACCTGATTGGGGCTCACGGTCTTCTCTGTGCTCTGAACATCGCACCCAAACCAACACCCGCATCCGAATGGATGACGATGGTGTTTGATGGTCAGCCCAACTGGGAGAACGACACCCAGCGCGCAACCGTTGAAGAGCTACTCTCCAAACTGGATAAAACCATCAGTAATGACCTTTCGTCCGAAGAGGAGGTTCCGCTACCGCTGGATCTGACGCTGGAGACTGAAAGCGACGATGAGACGGCCGAGACCACACTCTGGGCCGAAGGATTCATGGAGGGCGTATTCCTCAACGAGGCGCTCTGGTTTGAGCGTGATGAAGAGACCGTCGCAGGACTCCTGCTGCCAATTATGGTCGCCTCTGAGCTGTTCGACGACCCTGAGATTAAGGATATTCGCAAGGACCGCTCACTCAGCCAAGAGATGTGTGATCAGATCCCTGAAGTGCTAGTAGACCTTTATCTGCTCTATCACGCGCCAGAAAAGTAGTCTCTACTGGACGGCTTTTTAGAGCACGTCAATTCGCTGCTCTATCTCACAGTGCTGCACCTTTAGGGTCTGCAGCACTGGATTCTCCCTCACCGCTGCAATCAATCGCTGTTCATATCCAGGCTTAGCGTGCATTAACTGCACCGTCAGAGGCTGCTCTAACTTTTTTAAGTCCTGCGCCAATCCTGTGAGATCATAGTGCCCGGAGACCTTTGCGATCTCAGCCTCCTCTGCTGGGTAAGAGAGTTCGATAAAGAGCTGCTCGATATCACCACGCTCGTTAATGCGCTGCCAGAGTGTTTCGGTCGGGCCCGTGTCGCCGCAAAAGCAAAACCCTCTGCCCTCGCGTTCGATTAGATAGGCAAAACTGGGAACCGTATGGCTCAAGGGTACCGCCTCAATGCTAAGGTCCTCGATCTCAAAGCGCTCTGCGGGCAGGATTGGCCGATACCGTAAAACGGGCTGTTCCTCTGTGGGGAGCACTGAAAAGTCAGGCCAGATCTGCCAATTGAATAGGTGTGCTTTTAGGGTATCTAGCACCTCGACCGGCGCATATATAGTCAGCGGTGTTGTGCGCCGGTCGATCACAGACGCCAACATGAGTGCAGCGCCAGCAATGTGATCAAGGTGTGCGTGAGTCAGCAGCAGCGCGTCAATGCGCTCCATTTCGGCCAGATCGAGAGAGCCTACTCCGGTGCCGCCATCGAGTAGAACTCGCTGATCCAGCAGAAAGGCTGTTGTTGCTCCCGCTCTAGTGACGCCTCCGGACGCCCCAAGTACTCTCAGTTCCATCTGTGTTCCAACTGTTCGACACGCTAGGCTTGATAGAGTTCGAGCGGTAAGTTATCCGGATCTTTAAAGAAGGTAAACCGCTTACCGGTATAAGGGTCGACTCTGACCGGTTCAACCTCGATCTCAATAGCCTCAAGATAGGCGATCCAGCCCTCTAGGTCAGAGACACCGAAACAGAGGTGGCGCAGCCCCTGTGCTTCGGGGGCCGAGGGGCGTAGTGGAGCGCCAGGAAAACTGAAGAGTTCGAGCTGAGTACCATCTGGTGCTCTGAGGTCGAGCTTCCAGGAGTCACGGGCTTCTCGGTAGTTCTCATCCACTATCTCCAGTCCCAGCAGTTCAGAGTAGAACTGCTTGGACTTGGCGTAGTCGCTACAAATGAGCGCCACGTGATGAACGCCCGCGAGCGCTGGTGGCTTAGTAGCTGACACGCACCGTACCGTCTGAGCTGGTCAATACACGCACGCGATCCCCTGCACGGAACATCATATTGTTCTGTACCTCTTGGACAATAGAGAACAGACGCCCGGAGTCGGTACGAACTACAATCTCTTGCCCCTGTACGGTAGTGGTGTTCTCTTCAATCGCCTGCCCTGCCATGCCACCAGCAACGGCACCCAGCACAGTCATAATGCTGCTGCCCTTACCGCCACCCACAGTGGATCCAGCGATACCACCAATTATGGCACCCGAGCCTGCACCGACGACACCGTCAGTACGACCCTGAATAATGACAGGTTGTACTGTATCTACCACGGCGTACTCGATCTGCTGCGCCTGCTGCACCTGATTGCGACTGTAGGCTGTACCAGAAAGATTCTGCTGAACACAGCCGCCGAGCAGCGCTGTGGCGGCCAAAATAGCGATAATCCGTTTCATCACTTACTCCATCAATGTTTGCACTAAGGATAGCTAAGAAGAGAAGTTTTGGGTAATAGAAAGGTCATATGATTTAACGGCCTGCAACGCCGCGCTCGAAGAGACCCGCCGCCTTCAACATGCTGTGCAGCTCATCTTTAAGTTGTCGGCGACGCTTTTTGTACTCCTCTTCCACTTCGGTAGTCACCGGTTCTACCTCAGCCTTCATCTTGTATACTTCGCGCGTGACCTCATGGTACTGATGTCGATCAATAGAGCGCTAAAGCTTGGTAAAAATGGACTTAAACGCTATTTACCTGTACCTTTTCGCCCCTAAATTTTTGTTCAATAGACCTGAAACTCATGGAAACTTTAACGCTCCAACCGCGCAGCTTCGCTAACGGCGAAGTGCAGCTTCCTGGCTCCAAGAGCCTATCGAACCGTATTCTACTGTTGGCCGCTCTGGCCGAGGGTAAAACGACAGTAACCAACCTACTCGATAGCGCCGACGTTACACATATGCTCAATGCACTTACCGAGCTGGGTGTAAGCTATGAACTAGCTAAGGATCGCCGCACTTGTATAGTTGAGGGTATAGGTGGCGCGTTCAAATCTGCTGGAGCTGAGATGTTCCTCGGCAACGCAGGTACGGCCATGCGCCCACTGACAGCTGCGCTATGTCTGGGTCAAGGCGAGTTCACTTTGACTGGCGAGCCGCGTATGTATGAGCGCCCAATCAAGGACCTAGTGGATGCGCTACGTCAACTTGGAGCAGATGTTGAGTACCTCAAAGACGAGGGTTACCCACCACTCAAGATTAACGCCAATGGCCTTAAAGGCGGTCGCGTCAGCATTCGCGGTAACATCTCGAGCCAATTCCTGACGGCCCTCCTGATGGCAGCACCACTTGCGCAGCAAGATTTAGAGATTGTGATGGACGGCGAGTTGGTATCCGTGCCGTACATCGACATTACGCTGCACACAATGAAACTCTTCGGTATTGAGGTTGAGAACAACAACTACGAAAGCTTCGTTGTCCGTGCTGGCCAAACCTACCGCTCGCCGGGGGAAGTAATGGTTGAGGGTGACGCATCATCTGCCTCTTACTTCCTGGCAGCAGCAGCCGTCGCTGGCGGCACTATCCGTGTGTACGGCGTTGGCTCGAAGTCTGTGCAGGGCGATAAAGCCTTCGCTGAGGTGCTCGAAAAGATGGGTGCTAAGGTGACTTATGGCCCCACCTGGATAGAAGTGACCAAGGGCGAGCTCAAAGGTGTCGATCTAGACCTGAACGCCATTCCAGATGCTGCGATGACGATCGCGACAGCAGCACTATTTGCTGAAGGCAAAACAGCTATACGCAATGTATACAACTGGCGCGTCAAAGAGACTGATCGTCTCAATGCGATGGCGACCGAACTACGCAAAGTGGGTGCTGAAGTCGTTGAGGGGGAGGACTATATTGAGGTGACACCGCCGGCAAAGATCCAATCTGCCGCGATCGACACCTATGATGACCACCGCATGGCGATGTGTTTCTCGATTGCCGCATTTGGCGATGCAGCGATTACGATCAACGATCCGGGTTGCACCAGTAAGACATTCCCCGAGTACTTTGATCTATTCGAGCAGGTTACGAGCTAAAGCGCTTCATTAAATTGGAGATTGTGGGATTTCAGTAGAGATTCCACTTCGAATAGCAGCGCATCAGCCGCCACCGGTTTGATCAGCGCTGCGTGTATCTGCAGCCGAATCAACTCATCTTCCGAGACATCCTGCGGGTATCCGCTGATCATCATGACTGGGACCGAGGTGTAGCGTCTTAGTTTATGAACGACACGCGGACCATCATCTCCCGGCATCCTCACATCAACGATAAGCAAATCAGGCGGAGATTGATTTATGACCTCGATAGCCTGCTCGCCATTCAGAGCAAAACGTACATCATAGTCTTCGCCTAGAACATCCCGATACTGAGCTAGTGTGACCGGATCGTCGTCTACCGCCAGAATGGTCTTGCGTTTCATAGCTTTTGCCTCATAACTTTCACTGCTCGATGGGCCTCGTGTAAGAAACTAACGCTCTTCAGGCTTCAGTACAAACTCGACTTTCCTTTCACTCTATATTGTCCTAGAGATCCAGCGGTAGCTGAGGCTCCTGCTCCAACTCGTCATCATCGACTAGGTTCGAAAGGGAAACGCCCACCAACCGAATACCCTTCTCGAGTGGCAGGAACTTCTGCATCTGCGCTAGCGCTGCCAGTTTCAGCGATTCGGCTGAGTCTATAGGGTCACTGAAACTTGCCTGTCGGGTGTGTAGCTCAAAGTCCTGATATTTGATCTTCAATGTCGCCGTTTTTCCGCGCAGATGGATCCGATCAGAGCGAGCAAACACCTCATCTGCGACACGCTCAATTGCAGCGACTAGCAGCGCCTCCGTACGAATATCCTCAAAGAAGGTGCGCTCTGCACCGACTGACTTACGGATACGATTAACCCGCACCGGCCGATTATCGACACCGCGTGCGGCGTTAAAAAAATAGCCTGAGGCTTTGCCAAAACCAGATCTGAGCTCCTCAAGCGATCGCGCGCGCAGATCAGCACCAGTAAAGATACCCAGCGCATGCATACGTTCAGCGGTGCGTGGCCCAACACCGTGGATTTTGGCAACGTCGCAGCCAGCGATATACTCTTCCCCCTGCTCTGGACGTATAACAAAGAGGCCGTTGGGCTTGTTCTGCTCACACGCCAGTTTCGCCAGCAACTTGTTGTAGCTAACTCCCGCGCTGGCTGTGAGCCCGGTCTCGGCGAAAATATCGGCCCGAATCTGCTCAGCAATTAGTGTTGCACTGCCGACTCCAAGCTTGTCGTCGGTAACATCCAGATAGGCCTCATCCAAGGCAAGGGGCTCAATCAGATCAGTGTGACGGTGAAAGATCGACCTGATTATCTGGGAGATCTCGCGGTAGATCTCGAAGCGGGGTTTAACAAAGATAAGATCAGGACAGCGCTTTTGGGCGCTAACTGAAGGCATGGCCGAACGCACGCCATACTTGCGTGCCTCATAACTCGCCGCCGCAACAACGCCCCTCTTGGAGCCGCCGCCGACGGCGACTGGTTTACCCCTCAACCCAGGATTATCACGCTGCTCTACACTGGCGTAGAAAGCATCCATATCGACATGGATGACTTTACGTTGGCGGCTATCCTCAGAGTGCTCTTCAGACATAGCCCGAACCGGTTATGCGGCGAGTTAGTGTTTGGTTTGTTTCTGCTTATCACGCTTGGAGCCGCCCAAACATTTAGGGCTCAGCGGAACCTCACCGGCGCGCTCTTCCCACTCTTCAGCAGTGTAGAGGTGCATGGACAGAGCGTGAATCGGGTTCTGCATTAGATCCCCGAGCAAGCCAAATATCGCTTGGTGACGCTGAATCAAACGTTTACCAGCAAAGTCATCGCTCACTGCGACCAATTTGAAGTGGGTATCCAGGCGCGTGCCCGAGTGCATGTGGCTCTCATTGACGATATCCAAAATCTGGAAGTTAAGGCCCGCAGTTAACTTCTGTTCAATCTGTTGCTCTACACTCATCACTGACACTCCAAAAGACTAGTTCGCGCCCCGCTCCTCTTTGGCCAACTCATGAAAACGGCTGTGAATACGGCGGATCACGTAAAAAACTGAGCCAAGAATAATCGGCACAGAGATACCTGTCACTAAACTCTTGTCAAACTGCACACCCGAACTCGCTGCGGCATCGGTTAGATACTTTACCAAACCAACCAGGTAGTAACTGATTGCGGCGACTGATAGCCCCTCCACCGTATGCTGCATCATCAACTGCACTTTAGAGCGACGATCCATCGAGCCCAGCAACTCGCGGTTCTGATTCTGTATCGCCAACTCTACTCGGGTTCGCATCATCACTGAGGTACGGTGTATGCGGGTGGAGAGGTCATCGAGCCGCTTCTGCATTGTCTCACTCGAGCGCACCGCAGGAGAGAGGCGTCGGGTCAGAAACTCGCGCATCGTTAGATGGCCTAAGACCTCATCCTCGCGCAGCTCATCTAGGCGTGTAAGCATAATGTCATGGTAGGCACGGGTCGCATTGACCCGGAAACTCGTGCGCGCCCGATGCGCCTCAATCGACGCTGCCATATCAGTTAGCTCACGCAGAATACTGGCATCGTCATCATCGTTGTTGTCGGCCAGGCGATTGGTTAGTGCCACCAGCTGGTTATCCATCTGCGCCAAAACTGGCGACAGTGCACGGGCGTCCGGAAAGCCGAGCAGCGCCATCATACGGTAGGTCTCAACCTCAATCGTGCGCTGCACCATGCGCCCCAACTGCGTCACTGACAGAGAGCGATTGAGCACCAGAAAACGTCCATATCCACCCTCGTGCAGACGGAAACTAGTCCACACCTGAGCCTGGCCGTGCAGCGGTGAGCTACCCACCAGCATCTGGTCATTAAAGAGCGGGCGAACCTCATTCGGGGTCGGCAGCGGATCGGTTGCATCGTCTACGCGCACATGGAAAGCGGCGACTACGGTGCCTGGCATCTTCTCCAGCCACCCCTGCGGCAAGCGGTCCAGAGCGGTTCTATCAAACGGCTGCTCCAGCGTATTTTGAGTCCCGTCAGTAAATGTGAGACTGGTGAACTCTAGGTGACGCTCCATGCGCACATCAAAACTGCCAATAGAGAAAGAGTTCAACGCGCCCGATGAGACGCTGTGGTCAGCCCCTAGCTCTTGAATCAAAGACTGCAGGTGCTGCGCCTGCGCCTCTTTAATCGACTCATCGCTCAACAGCGCAAGATGGGTGATTGACGTACCGGTGTTAATCGCACGAAATGGGCGGGAGTGAAGTTCATTAATAAGAGCGCCGCGCTGCGGATGCCACTCGAGTGTCTGGTTTTCATTCATCGCTTTGGCATCCTCAACTCTTCAGTGGTGCGCGCATCAATGCAGCATCGCTCAGATCAAAGCTCATTAGCTGGATGTCGAGTTCAAACCAGATCTCAAACAGCTCAGGGGCCAAGGGCTCGGGCCAGTGATCGCCAAACTCATCCCAGGCTTCCAACTCATTCTCAAAGATGGTGCGCCAGTGACGATCTATCGCCTTTGCAAAGTCCTCTTCTACCTCAACCTCGTCAATGAGATAAAGCATCGCTTCAGCCCTGAGTTCATCGAGCGATGGCGCTTCAGTGTTAAAGCTGTGTAGCCAGTCGGCATAGGGTTGGAGCGGCCTAATCGATAAACCGGAGCGGTTCAGTAGCTTCATCTGTTATCCCAGCAATTGGTCTTGAATGTGTGAGTGACCTTTGCAAAAGTAGTTATAAACTTATTCTCAAAGCTACACTAAAGCGATGATGATTCCTATCCTGCCAGCGCTCGAAAACCGATAACCGTTGATTGATTTGTTCCAGCGCGAGCACGCCGACTGGGAGTCGTTGTTAGCGCCGCTTCACTGGCTACTAGAGGCGCAGGATTCGCCAGATGGTTGGGCAGTGCTGCCTGACAAGGACGGGACCGTTCGGGTAGAACACCCTGAACGGCCCAGCGCGGAGTTTAAGGTGCGGCTGTAAGAGGGACGTCCGCGCAGCGTATTTCCCGACCTTTTCCAATCTGTCGCGAACGTGCGGCTGCACCGCAGATCGCTCCTACGCCGAGTTTAGAGAAGCTCTTCCTCGAACTCTTCATCCGCTTCGGCAATCAGCTTTTTCGGGCTATCCGATGCTAACAGCGCCTTACCAAGATCCGTCGGGAACTCTACATCCACATCCACAACGCGCCCATCACGGCAGACGTTGACGATGGTATCCATACAGGTTGAGAGCAGCGAGTACTTCTCATCCGGTGCAGCGATAATAGTCTGCAGTCCGAGGTCACTCATAAAGCCAAGCGAGGTCACCGTGTTCTCGGAGTCGAGCTTGTTGAATGCCTCATCGAAAACTGACAGGCTGAAGCCACCAACTGGCCTGCCATCACCGCCCTCTTTCAGGCGGTAGGTCGCGCCCAGTGCTGCAGCCATCGCAACATAGAAGGGTACCTGGTGCTCACCACCGGAACCGGTCTTGATACGCTGAGTCAGGGTCGTCTTACGGTTACCGTCTAGGTCTTTAACCACCAACTCAAAGTTGTAGAAGTTACGGTAGTCCTGCAGCAGGCTCGACTCTCCCTCGTCCTTGAGCACATCATGGATGCGCTCCAGCGCCGACTTATGGCGGGTATCCTGATCGAACTTCATGTCGAAGAGCGAGCCCACATTGGCCGAATCCAGGCTAGTGTAGGCCTCTACCAACTCCAGAATCTCCTTGAGCTCTGGGTTGGGTGTCATCTCGAAGCTGTACATCTCTTTGTGGAATGGACGGTTCTTCAGATGCGAGTTCAACTCGCGAATCAGATCACGGATCTTATTGATCTGATCGTTAAGGTGCGCCACGAAGTCGGAACGGAACGCGGACTCTGCCTCCATACGGGCACGCTCCGCCTTGGCAGTGTACTGCGCCAGCTCAGACTCTTTAAGTGACTCCACAGTCTCATTAACATACTGTTCGAGCTCTGCGTGGGTCGAATCTGGGCCGACCTTGTCGAGCTCTTGATGACTCAGACCGCCGCCGTGATGACGCGCTTTATACTGGGCCACACCATCACGCACACCGTTTTTCTTCTTCTCATGCAAGGAGAGCTCAGACTGAGCCTTCTTCGCCGCTTCAAAGATAATGCGCTCCAGTTCACCACCACAGCTCTCATCCAGGTAGTCGCGCTTCTCCTGCGCAGACTGAGGATCGAACTCAGCGTCTGATTCGCACTTCGAGCGTGCTTCAGCGTGCTCGATCAGGTCTTTCTCGAGCACTTCCAGCTGGGCGCCATCTTTGATAAGACCGGTACGGGCTTTCTGCAGTTTGTCCATCAACAGCTGTTGCTGCTGTTCGGTCTCTTTCTGCAGGTTAGCCAGGTCAGCGATGCGCTGCTGGATACCCGAGTCATCATGATTACGCAGATCCGTAATCGTCTGCTGATGCCCCTCAATCTGATGTGTTAGCTGCTTACGCTGCTGCACCAGATCGAATACTTTTTCGTTCACCTGTGTCAGGCCACCATCAAGACTGATTAACGCATCACGCAGCTTCTCTAGCGAGTCATGCTGCTTACCGAGCAGCGTAAACTCATTGATCATCTCATCAACTTGCTTACCCTGTAGCGCCAACTGATCACCGCGACGACGGATACCCATAATCGGCGTCATCTCGTTGATCGATGTGGTAGAACCTTCGGTCTGCAACATGCAGTCGTAGGTCAGTGCGCGCTCATGGCGCAGCAGTTCAGTTTCGGTCTCAACCGCCATCACACCGCCCAACGCGCGGTTCATGTAGGCCATGGCGTGCTCGTTATCGGTCTCTACAAACTTCGCCAGCGTGCCCGGCTTAGAGCGGTTGACCCAATCAGCCGACTTAGTCGTGTTGATGATTCGACAGCCTTTGAGGTGACGGCCCTTACGGCGGTACAGGGTGATCGCCTCTTTGACGCGATCAGGATCGACAATCAACGCCTCGCGTCGCGCGCCCAAGAAAGACTCAATCGCGATACGCCATTTATCTTCGTTGATATCGACCAACTCACAGATTGGGGTCGACTCAATGCCATACTCATTTAGCAGTTCCATCAGCTCAGCGGTATTGCGGCGCACCGGCGCACGCCCCTGCTGTAGCTGTTCAACAGCTGATTTCTGACTTTGAATCTGGTTGCGTAGTTCAGAGATACGGATAACTGACTCTTCAAAGCGACGTGACACCTTGCGGCGCACATTCTCAATCTGCTTACGCAGCGCATCCAGCAGGTTATCAACATCGACCGGCTCATGTGGCCAAGCATCGGCCATTAGATTCTCACCCGAACGCCAGAGCTCTACAGCCTGATCCACTAGCCCCTTGAACTCATCCGGCAGAAGATCACGGTGGTGGTTAAAACCAACCGCGGTGCGCATCAGTGAGTAGGATTTCTGAATCCGCTCTTGCACCACATTGAGCTCATGCTGGTTGGCACGAATCGAAGACTCTAGCGCATTCACCTGATGCGCTGAGTCGGTATTATTGAGCGCGGCACGTGCATCTGCGAGGTCCTGCATCACCTGGTTAAGCTGCTGACCCGCTTCAGTCAGCTGCTCTTGAACCTCGGTCTCCTGCTCCTGCCAAGTCTCCAGGCGCTCTTCCGCCTCTTCCTTGCGTAGGTCAGCATTCTCAAAGCGAGTCTCATGCACCACCCACTCATACTCAACCGCATTCTTTAGGTTGCGGCTAATACCGCGACAGAGCTCCTGCACCTTCTCAAGCTCTTCGATACGATCGGCCACCTCTTTAGTTTTGGCCTCCATCGCACGGTACTCGTCCAGCGACTTACGAAAAGCGCCGACATGGACAACATTCTCATCGAGGACAAACTCACGCACGAAGCGCGTTGGGCTGTCGATCGGAACGAACTTCAGAGCATTCTTAAAGTTTTTGATAAATTTATCATCATCGTTCGGCATCGCCGCATCGTGACTCAGATGAGTCACCAGCTCACGAATGTAACGGCTCGCGCGCTTCTCCAGAATCATATCTGGGCACTGTTTCATCAGCGAATCACGCACTTCCGGCCAAGGGCGCGGCATACGGCCGTTGCCCTGCTTAACGGTGAAGTCATCCAGAGAGACGGAGAAGTCCGGCAGAATGAAACGGCCCAGGATCTCCTCTTCCGCACTCGCGGTTGAAGCACTAATGGCGATACCGACACAGCTCTCTTTTGCCGTCTCGGTATCAAAGAAGCTCATTGCCAGGTAGGTAATTGAGTCTTCACGCGCGCTTGCCGCCTTTCCACCATCATCCAGATAACCCAGACAGTAAGTGCGCAGCGAGCGCTCTGATTTCTCGCCCGCCGAGGCATTGAAGCTGAGATGACGCTTGTGGCCGCCCATCAGAATGGTCTGCATTGCATCGAGTAGCGAAGACTTACCCGAACCGTTGGGGCCAACAATCGCTACGCTGCCTTTGATCGGTATCTCTTGGGCGCCCAAGACATACCAGTTAACCATAACCAAACGGTTAAGCTGTTTCATCGTTCGCCTCCTCTGCATCTACTTTCTCTGTAGCAGAGTCTTCTGATTCTGTTGTACTCGGCTTAGCCACGTCAGGCTGGGCTGCCTCATCTTCAATCAACTCGGCGTCCGTCTCTTCGGAGCTAAGCTCCATATCACGATTCTCGGTATCGCAGAGTGCCTCAAGCTGGCGGATATAATCTTCAATCACTACCTGACGAATGGTCGGGTAGATGCTTAGTGGTACGTTTTTCGGATCGCTCTCATCGGGGCGGCCGCGATCAATCAAGCCGTGACGCGACATCAACGACAAGATCTCTTTGAGGCGAGTCTCGTTGGGAATCTCTTTACCGGTCAGACTGACATAGAGGTTCAACAGCTCGTCGCTACTGGTGTACGCCAGTCCGCTCTCAACTTCGAAATTCTCCAACTTCTGCTCGTAGATCTGTCGCACACAGAGCAGCAGCAGAGATTCATCCAGTCTCAGACGCATCACGCGCTCTTCAGCCGCGGGAATAATACCGAGGTAGGCCTCATCTGGTTGGTAAACCAGCGTCCAACCAATCGCCCGAAATAGATTACGGAAATAGTCGATATTGTGTGACACCAAAAAGTAGAGGTCGCGCTGTGACGGTTTATCAGCGTAGACAAACTGGTTCGTCAGAATCTGGTTGGCGGCGCGCACGAAGTCATCTTCGGTGGCTTTCTCGTTGCGCTCTAGCGCTCTCTTTAAATCAGCAAGCATTAGGCATTGCTCCTGTGAATCGTAAAGCCACGGCATTCAACCATATCGGCGACGCACACGTAGCTATCATCAAACTCTATCTGGTAACGCGTCGCGGTCTTGCGCGCCTTTTTACCGAGGGAATTAAGGTGGCGGACATAACTGAAGCAGATGTAGTCCTCGATCGAGTCGATCGCAAAATCGGTCGCAGCGATCTGCTGCTGCCCCGCCTCAAAATGGCGCTCCAAGTAGGCCTCGATACGATCGACCTTCACCTCGCGACGCGCCTTCCACTCTTTAAACAGCTCGCGCTGACGTAGCACTTTCGGATCGATCTGCTGCTGGGTAATTACGCGTGGTTCAGTGGCTACACGGCGCTTGATCGGCGAGCGAATGCTGATCGGTGAGATAAAGCCGTACTGATCGAGTGTGCGTACAGGCGGGATCTCTCGGCCATCTTTCTGACCCAACTGGGTGATCAGACGCGACAGGCGCGATGCCATACCCGGCGTAGTCTTGTCCATGTAACGCACGGTGTCGGCAACACGCTTCTCAAGCTGATAGCGGAAGTCGTCAATCGCCTGCAGTCGCAGATCCACCGACTCAAAGATACGGATGATACGGGTGATGTGCTGATGCACCACCGCCTCGGCCGTCTCCTGCTCTACCTCATACTGCATCTGATAGTGCTGCGTCAGATGCTCAAGTTTGAGGGTATCGAACTGCAGATCACGCAGTATCGATAGAATCTGTCGCCGGAAACGGAAGGGATTGTTCTTTGTCTTTAGCGTCTTGTAGTCAGAGACCAGAATCTGCTCAACAAAACGGTCGAAGAAGCCGCGTACAATCTCTTGCGGATTGTGGCTCTCAGCCAAGCTAATCTTAAGTTCACGCAGACCTAACAGCATATCGGTCAAATGCGCACTGAACTCTGCCGCAGTCTCTGAAGCCTCAGCCAGAGTGATGCCCCGACCGAGCGGATCGTTGATAGCAGCTTCAAGTGATGAGAGCACGTTAAGCACAGCGCCACCGTAGCTGCGTTTCTCGAACCGCGCGATGGAGACCAACGAGCGCATCAAGTAGCTTACCGAGGGTTGCAGCAGCACATAGGTGCGGTAGATCTTCTGCTCTTCCTCGAGCCAACCCGTCTGCACAAGGCGGCGGTAGATGCGGTTAGTGTAATCGGCACTGCTACTCGGCAGTTCCGTCTCCTCGTCTGATTCTGCCACCCAACGGCGCACGCCTAGGCGCACCACGGCGCTCTCGATAGTCGAGCGCACCATATCCTTTGGAATGAATGGATCGATCAGGTCTTCGTCGAAGAAGAGGTCCGACAGCTCCAGCAGTACAGCCTGGTAAACCTGACGGTTCTGCCCGGAGAGTGGCGAGAATATATCTTCGGGTAACTTACTGAAAAGCACTAAAACATGGCCTTAAAATCTCGGTAGCAGTGCCGCGTAGACCTGCCACTTTTCTGGTCGTTAGCGCTCGATTCTAGCTTAAAAGCGGGTGAGGTATAAGTGTCACCTGAGGGATAAATTAGCGGTGACTTAAATTCACTGTATAATCAGCTGCTTGGCACCCTAACCTGTCTCTGGATAAGAACTCTTTGATCGCAACGCTGCGCACTACACTGCTGCTTCTGCTCGCTTTAAGTCTGCCTTTGCAGGCCGCTGAGCTGCGTATCGCTGTTGCATCCAACTTCCTTATTACCATCGAGAAACTAGCTGAGGCCTTCGCCTACGAAACAGGTCATCGTATCAAAGTGAGCTCGGGCTCCACAGGTAAGCTCTACACACAAATTCGTGCCGGCGCACCCTACGACCTCTTTCTGGCAGCGGACGGCGAACGCCCTTCGCTACTAGAGGCCGAGGGTCGAATCCTGCCTGACAGTCGCAAGACTTACGCACTCGGTCAGCTGGCGTTCTGGAGCAGAAAAGAGGGCGTTGAGGTCCGTGTTGATGCAATCAAATCCAATCCACCCAGACGTTTGGCCCTAGCCAATGCGAAAACGGCACCCTACGGGCGCGCTGCTGAACAAGCCCTAGATAGGCTTGGGTTGAACGAGCTTGGCAGCCAGCGCGTACGCGGTGAAAACATAGGTCAGACTTTCCAACTAGTCTATTCAGGCGCAGCTGACCTAGGCTTAGTTGCATATAGCCTGGCTCAGGCGCAGCAAAGTGGCAGCACTTGGCTGATACCCGAAGAGAACTACGAGCCGATCGAACAGCAGATGGTGATTGTGAAACGGACAAAACAACCTGAACTGGCCCGACAGTTCCAACAGTGGATGCTGAGCAAGGGTCGTCAGATTATCCTCGATGACGGCTATCTGCTGGAGCCGATTGATGGTTGAGCTGTCGCTGTTAGAACCCATATGGCTGACGCTCAAGCTCGCGCTAGTGAGTACGCTAGTGTTGCTCGTATTAGGCATCCCCTTCGCCTGGTGGCTGGCCCAGCGCCGCGGTTGGTTAATCGATACCCTGAACACGCTGGTAGCGCTGCCGCTGGTGCTGCCGCCAACGGTAATCGGCTTTTATTTGCTACTGGTAATGTCACCTGAATCTTCGCTTGGAAGCTGGCTGGATAACACCTTCGGTCTAGTATTGCCGTTCAGTTTTACCGGGCTGGTGATCGGTTCGGTCATCTACTCCCTCCCCTTTGTTATCCAACCGGTGCGCAACGCTTTCGCGGCTATCGGTCCGGAGCCGCTGGAGACAGCAGCCACCTTACGTGCCAAACCATTAGACGCTTTCTTTACCGTTGCGCTGCCCCTAGCGCGGCCCGGTATACTGACGGCGGCGGTGTTGGGTTTCGCCCATACACTCGGTGAGTTCGGTGTGGTGCTGTTGATCGGCGGCAATATCCCCGGCGAGACACGCGTGGTATCCATCGCCATTTACGACCAAGTGGAGACACTTGAGTGGGCCAACGCCCATTGGCTCTCGGGCATTATGCTGCTGATCTCCTTTCTGTTGCTGTTAGTGATGCAACGTCTGCAGCGCCGCTCACAGGGGATGCTATGAATCAGATCAAGCTTAGCTCTCAGCTGCAGCGTGGCGACTTCAAACTCGACTTCGAGCTAGCGATCCCTGAAACCGGTATTACGGTGCTGTTCGGCCCCTCTGGATCAGGCAAAACGACTCTACTGCGGATGCTGGCCGGCCTCGAGAAGTACGATCACACACAGATGAGCTGGGGTGATGAGGCGTGGCAGAGTGACGCGGTGTTTATACCCTGCCACGAGCGTGATATCGGTATGGTGTTTCAAACGCCCCGCCTGTTTGCACATCTAAACGTTGAGCAGAATCTACGCTACGGCATGACCCGTGCTACTCAGCCGGCCAGCGAGTACGAGTTCAATGAGCTTATCCGCTTGTTAGGCCTCGGTTCGATGCTTGAGCGTGACCCTAGCAGCCTCTCCGGGGGTCAGCAGCAGCGTGTCGCCATTGCTCGTGCGCTGCTGATGCAGCCTTCGTTACTATTAATGGATGAGCCTCTATCTGCGCTCGATGCCAAAAATAAAGCGGAGATTCTGCCCTACCTAGAGCGCCTACATCAGGAGCTGAGAATACCCCTGGTCTACGTGACTCATGACCTAACCGAAACCGCCCGCCTCGGCGACAACCTGGTACTGCTAGACGACGGTAAAGTGATAGCCGCTGGCCCCATGTCGTCGCTACTGACCGACCCGGAATTACCACTCGCAAACCGTCCCGATGCCTGCATGCAGTTTGACCTCCCCGTTGTCAGCTCTGACCGCGAATATGGCCTGTGCGAACTGCGCTTCAATGACAGGGTGAATTTAGAATTCGCCTGCACGAGCAGTGAGCCCGGCAGTCTCAGACGTGTATTGATTCAGGCTGAAGGCATCACGCTATCGGGCAAAAGCCACAAAACCTCTGCGCTAAATCAGGTGCCTGTATTTGTGCGCGAGAGTTGGTCTGTCGGCTCTAGCCATGAGCATGTGCTGCTCGAAACTATCGGCGATCAGCTGTTAATTGCGCGCATTACCCGCAAATCAGCACGGAAGTTAGGTGTTGAGGTGGGCAGTACACTGATCGCGTCGATCAAAACCTCGGCGCTGCGTGGCAGTATCCGTTAAATATTGATCTATCGCAGCTCGCGAAAGCTTTACCTACCGCCTAGCACTGATAGAATGCGCTAAAGTTACTTGGTACCCAGTTTCCGATGACTGAGTGCCCCAAGCGACCGCACGACTGTGCTCTACCCTGATGACAGCGCGCGGATTTTTTCACCACCTCAACTAGGGTTTGTGGATGAAATTTCGTTTTCCCGTCATCATCATTGACGAAGATTTCCGCGCCGAGAACATCTCGGGTTCTGGTATTCGTGACCTTGCTGAAGCGATTCAAAAAGAGGGCATGGACGTTACGGGCCTGACCAGTTACGGCGACCTCACCGCTTTCGCTCAACAGGCGAGCCGCGCTTCCTGTTTTATCATCTCTGTTGATGATGAGGAGTTTGAGAGCGGTGAGTCCGAAGACCTCTCAGCTCAGGTACTGGGCAACATTCGTGACTTTATTGGCGAGGTCCGTAAGCGCAACGCGGAGATTCCGATATTCCTCTACGGTGAGACCCGCACCTCGCGCCATGTCACCAACGACATCCTGCGTGAGCTGCACGGCTTCATCCATATGTTCGAAGATACGCCCGAGTTCGTAGCACGCCACATTATTCGAGAAGCGAAGGTCTACCTAAACTCGCTGGCACCGCCGTTTTTCAACGCGCTAATGGATTATGCGAGCGACTCTTCATACTCTTGGCACTGCCCGGGGCACTCCGGTGGCGTTGCATTTTTGAAGAGCCCAGTGGGTCAGATGTTCCACCAGTTCTTTGGTGAGAATATGCTGCGTGCAGACGTATGTAATGCGGTAGAAGAGCTCGGCCAGCTACTGGACCACACGGGCCCGGTCAGTGACTCAGAATCCAACGCCGCGCGAATCTTCGGCGCTGACCACCTCTTCTTCGTGACCAACGGTACCTCAACCTCCAATAAGGTTGTGTGGCACTCAACCGTGGCACCGGGCGATATCGTCGTGGTAGACCGCAACTGTCACAAGTCGATTCTGCACTCCATCATCATGTGTGGTGCGATTCCTGTCTTCCTGATGCCAACGCGTAACCACTACGGCATTATCGGTCCGATTCCGAAGAGCGAATTCGACCCAGAGACCATTCGCAAGAAGATTGAGGCGAACCCCTTCGCCCGCAACGCAGCCAATAAAAAACCGCGTGTGCTAACGATTACCCAGAGCACCTACGATGGCGTGCTCTACAACGTCGAGACCATTAAAGAGATGCTCGGCGATACCATCGATACGCTACATTTTGACGAAGCTTGGTTGCCGCACGCAGCTTTCCACCCCTTCTACAACCATATGCATGCGATCGGCGGCACTGAGGCACGTCCACGCTCGGATGACACCCTTGTCTTTGCGACTCAGTCAACGCACAAACTGCTGGCAGGCCTATCTCAGGCGTCACAGATTCTGGTGCAAGACGCGAAGAACCGTAAGCTAGACACCTACCGTTTCAACGAGTCCTATCTGATGCACTCGTCCACCAGCCCGCAGTACGCCATTATTGCTAGCTGTGACGTAGCGGCAGCGATGATGGAGCCTCCAGGTGGACAGGCGCTGGTTGAAGAGTCTCTGCTCGAGGCGATCGACTTCCGCCGCGCTATGCGCAAAGTGGCTAACGAGTTTGAAGATGACTGGTGGTTCAAGGTTTGGGGGCCAGAGAAGTGGGCTGACGAAGGCTTGGGTGATCGTGATGACTGGATTATTCACGACGAAGACACCTGGCACGGCTTTGGTGATATCAAGTCGGGCTTCAACATGCTCGACCCAATCAAAGCAACCATCATCACCCCGGGGCTTAATATCCACGGTGAGTTTGATGACGAGGGTATTCCGGCGGCGATCGTTAGCAAGTATCTGGCAGAGCACGGCATCATCATTGAGAAGACCGGCCTCTACTCATTCTTCATCATGTTCACGATCGGTATCACTAAGGGTCGCTGGAACTCAATGGTAACCGAGCTGCAGCAGTTCAAAGATGACTTCGATAAGAACCTGCCAATGTGGCGTGTGATGCCCGAGTTCGCCAAGCAGCATCCGCGCTACCAGCGTGTCGGCCTGCGTGACCTCTGTCATCAGCTACATGATATCTATCGCAAGCACAATGTGGCGAAGATCACCACCGAGATGTACCTCTCCAACATCGAACCTGCGATGACCCCCGCTGATGCTTGGGCGAAGATGGCACACCGCGATGTAGAGCGTGTCTCAATTGATGCGTTGGAAGGCCGAACCACAGCGATGCTGGTAACGCCATACCCACCTGGTATCCCGCTGTTGATTCCGGGCGAGCGTTTCAACAAGACGATTGTCGACTACCTCAAGTTTGTGCGCGAGTTCAACGGCCAGTTCCCCGGTTTTGAAACCGATTGTCACGGCCTTGTGCGCGAGAACGAGCAGTACTTTATTGACTGCGTAAAAGAGTAGTACCGCAGCACGCGACCCTTTTGTAGACTTATGAAAATCCAACAAACTCACAGTATAGACACCTCCACCGCCGGCCAGATCGCCTGCGATTTTCTAGCCGAAGCCACTTGCATCTCAAAGCAGAAGATCAAAGACGCAATGAGCAAGGGGGCCGTTTGGCTCAAACGCCACAACAAGCCCCGCCGACGCCTGCGACGCGCCAAAGAGGTGCTACAGAACCGCGACAAGCTGGAGCTCTTCTACGATGAGACACTGCTCGCGCGCAAAGCTGAGGGAGCGCTCTGCCTGTTGGACGCCAACGGTTACTCGGTCTGGTTCAAACCCGCAGGCGTTGTCGCCCAGGGAAATGATTGGTGTGATCACCTGTCGATTCAACGTATCGCTGAGCAGACGCTGGAGCCGCAACGCAGCGCTTTTGTCGTACACAGACTCGATCGCGAGACTGCGGGTTTAATGCTGCTCGCCCACTCTAAAGGTACCGCCGCTAACCTCTCCGAGCAGTTCCAGAAACGCACGGTAATGAAACACTACCTCTGCCAGACACTAGGCGAAACACCCGCCGCTGGTGAGATTAGCGCTAAGCTCGATGGCAAAGCCGCGCAAACGCTCTACACTCGGCTTAGCTACGATTCTGGCAGCAACACTAGCTGGATCGATGTTGAGATTCTGACGGGACGGACCCACCAGATTCGCCGTCATCTCGACCATATTCAACACCCTGTGATGGGTGATCCGAAGTACGGCAAAGGCAATAAGAACAAGCTGGGGTTACAGCTATTTGCGGTGAAGTTGGCTTTTGCCTGCCCCACGACACGTGAGCTGAAAACCTTTGAGCTGTCGCGCGAGTTTCTTGAGAAACACTGCTCTCTTGCGGATTGATTAAATTTTAACCAAATTTGACCGATATCGTTTCGATAGGTCTACTGCTTTGCTAAACTAAACGCTCGTTTTGCAGACAAATTGAGAGATTTTTAATGCTGTTTAACCGTAAAACCAAAGCCGAAATCCGTGCTGAGCTACAGGCCCAGATGGATGCGTACGTGCGTTCCGGCGGTGAGGTTAAACAGATCCCTCGCGGGCTCAGTGGCGTCGCGCAGGGCGATCTAATTCGTCCAGTGTTCCATGATGGCAAACCCAAAGAGACTCGGACCCCTTGCGACAAGGTGCTGCAGACAATCGATGCACGCCGAATCGCTAAAGAGAAACCGGGCCTTCTCAAGCAGTTGCGTAAACCTCAGCGCAAAGTGATCTATGACGATTTCGGCGAACCGCTGCGAGAGGTCTGGGACTAGGGATCTCCTTTAGCACGATTACTGTGCCACAAATTCTATCTGCTCAAACCAAGCAGTCGCACCCTGCCCGGTGTTATCGCCATCCACCATAATCGCATAACCATCTAGAGTATCGACCTCTTCGCCAAAGTAGGTCTTGAAGTCCTCTACCACATTACGGCTGTGCGACTGCCAGAGGTTAAGATTTTGCTCCCCTGAGTCCAGCACCACCATTACCGCTTTATCGGTAAAGGCGTTTTTCCAGCTTGTACCCACGGGCTGATTCGACGACCAGACGTAGTTTAGCGCCAGAGTTTGCCAAGGTAGAAACCCAGTTTTGACGACCACGTACAGACGCGCTGGGTAGTCATCGCCCCCCTTGCTCTGCTCATCGTGCGCAGTGCCATAAGTATTTGAGATCTTCCAGCGCCAGTTCACAACCGGCGTCTTACTCAGGTCGATCTTCTCTTCACGATAGAGTACCGACGCGGCCCCCTGAGTCTCACCGCGAATAGCTGTGCCATCGTGTGAGTAGTCCGTGTTGCCGTCGAAAGAGCGCTCTTTCCAGTCACGCAGATCTACCGCGTTAGCAGACGCCGTTAAAATCAGCATTGAAGCCAAAAAGCTTTTGATCTTAGTCATGGTTTTAGTATGGCACAGCTGGCTGAAAGCGTCGTGAACAAGTATCTGAGCTATGCTTCAAACGAAAACCAACAAAAGCAGAAGGGAAAATGGAGCAGACGGGACTCAACGCTGCGCAAGCGGCGCTTCGTTTAGAACAATTCGGACCGAACGAGCTGCCTCAAAAAGCGCAGCAAACGCTGCTGGCCATCGCCCTGGCTCAGTTCAGAAGCCCTTTTATCTATGTTCTCCTTGCTGCTTCAGTTGTCTCTCTTGGGCTGGGGCAGACGGTCAACGCCCTCTTTATCTTCTTTGTTCTGCTACTTAACGCGCTGATTGGATCAATTCAGGAGCACTCCGCAGAGCGCTCAGCGGCAGCGCTGCGCTCGATGGTACCGCAGTTCACTAGTGTTATACGTGACGGTATTACGCTAAGAATCGAGGTGCAGCAGCTCGTACCGGGGGACCTGGTGATGTTGGTCAGCGGTGACCGGGTTGGTGCCGATATGCAGCTGATTCGCTGTCAGGATCTTTTAGTAGACGAGTCGCTTCTGACCGGCGAATCGGTCGCAGCAGAGAAGTCAGCGACACCACCAGATCAACCTTCTGCGTCACTGGCAGAGCAACGCGATAGACTCTTTGCCGGCACCATTGTGACGCACGGCCGAGCCTACGCCGAAGTCACCGAGACGGGCATGGCGACACAGCTAGGGCAGATAGCTGAGGGGATTACCCAAGAGCAGACGGCCAAGCCACCGCTTCTTAAACGCATAGAAGCCTTCACACTACGAATATCAGTCGCTGTTCTAATCGTTATCGCCCTGCTATTTCTCATCACGCTCTCGCGCGGTGAGCCCCTGGCACAGGTCTTTTTGATGGGCGTTGCCTTGGCCGTATCGGCGATTCCTGAGGGTTTACCCGCTGCAATAACGGTCGCGTTGGCGATCGGCATGCGGCGCATGTCACGCGCAGGGGTGATTGTGCGACGCTTGGTGGCCGTGGAATCGCTCGGCTCCTGTACGTATATCGCGTCAGACAAGACTGGCACACTGACAGTCAATGAACTCACAGCTCGCGAAATTTGGCTAGCGAACGATCAGCGCTATCGCGTCAGCGGTGAGGGACTAGACGAGCATGGCGAGATTGAATCACTCTATAGTGAAGCTGTTGATGAGGAGCCACTGCGGGCCCTAATTGAGTGCGCCTCACTAACCAACGAGGCCGAGTACCGTCTAATAGATAGCGAACGAATTGCCAACGGCGATGGTGTTGACCTCGCATTTCTAGTGCTGGCAGCAAAATTTGGCATTGAGCAGAGCGAACTCCAACATCGCCATACTGAACTGCAGAGCATTCCTTACGAATCCGAGCGCGGTTTTAGTGCCAGCCTCAACCAGTACGCCGATGGTCCGCGGTTGATGGTCAAAGGGAGTTTGGAGCAGGTTTTAGCGATGTGTCCGGCAAGTGAAGCACTGCAGTTGGAGATTCAGCAACAGCTGCTCGAGATGGCCCAACGCGGTTTGCGCGTATTGGCCTGTGCAAGCCGCGATGCCGACCCCAACTTGGATATAGAGTCTCAACTGACTGGCCTGAACGTCTTAGGGTTGGTTGGCATGATCGATCCACTGCGTCCAGAGTCAGCCGCCGCAATAGCAGAGTGCCGTGCCGCCAAGATTGAGGTCGCCATGGTCACCGGAGACCACCCCCAGACCGCTTTGGCAATTGCACGCGAACTGAAAATCGCCGATAAGCAGACCGAGGCGGTAACCGGTACTCAGATTGCAGCAGCGGTTGCAGCGGACGAAGAGTCCGAGTCAGGCGCTCTGAGTCGCCTGGTTGCCAGCACCCGTGTATTCGCCCGTATCGAACCGACTCAAAAACTTCAGATAGTGCAGCAGTTGATCAAAGATGGAGAGTTCGTCGCCGTCACCGGTGACGGTGTGAACGATGCTCCAGCGCTACATAACGCCCATGTTGGTATTGCCATGGGTCTGCGCGGCACTGATGTCGCTCGCGAGAGCTCCGATCTGATTATTACCGACGATAACTTCGCCTCGATCGTTGAAGGTATCAAACAGGGGCGCATCGTCTACAACAATATCCGCAAAGTGATCTTTCTACTCATATCTACCGGTGCTGCAGAGATCACCCTGTTTATTCTCAGCGTGCTCTTTGGTCTGCCCATACCGCTCTTCCCCATTCAATTGCTCTGGCTCAATTTGGTCACAAACGGTATTCAAGATGTGGCGCTCGCGTTTGAGCCTGCCGAGGGTGACGAACTCAAACGCCGCCCAAGACCGCCTAAAGAGCCGATCTTTAACCGTTTGATGGTTGAGCGCGTATTGATTAACGCTGTTGTGATGGGTGGGCTAGCCTTCGCAGTATTCGCCTGGCAGATTGGCAACGGAGTTGATGTTGAGAGTGCGCGCAATATCACGCTGCTGTTGATGGTGCTGTTTGAGAATGTGCACGTACTGAATAGCCGCTCTGAGACCCGCTCAGTGTTCAGAATTTCGCTGTTCAGCAATCCATTTCTAATTGGCGGGATGCTCGCCGCACAGGCGATTCATATCATTGCAATGCACACACCTGGACTCTCTACCCTGCTCGACATCGAACCGGTCAGTTTCTCGACCTGGGGCACCCTGCTTGGAATCGCGCTGATTCTCATTGTTGTTGATGAGCTGCATAAGCTGATGAAACACCGCGGAGCCTAAGTTTCAGAAAAGCTGCAAACCAAAATCGACCGATTACCTTATAATCACCCCAATCCCTATAGCTCATTCGAGGAGTGACCTGTGCGCCTAAATGCCGACTTTGACCGGGCTGTTGTCGTTCGTCCCGAACAGTATCAGTGGAGCGCCTCACCGATGCCTGGCGTCGAACGCATGATGCTGGACCGCATAGGCGATGAAGTTGCCCGCGCCACCAGCATAGTGCGCTACGAGCCCAACACCACCTTCTCACAGCATCGCCACGATGGCGGTGAAGAGATCTTTGTTTTAGACGGTGTCTTTGGTGATGAGCACGGTGATTACCCGGCTGGTACCTACCTGCGCAACCCTATAGGTACAGCCCATACCCCAGTTGTGGGTGATCGGGGCGCAACGATCTTCGTTAAGCTCCATCAGTTTGACACTGAAGATCAGGAGCACAAAGCGATTGATACCAACCAGGCAATCTGGCGCCCCGGCTTAGTCGATGGCTTAAGCGTACTGCCACTGCATCAGCACAAGCATGAGAACGTAGCACTGGTACGCTGGGCACCAAATACCCAGTTTAATCCGCACCGCCATTGGGGGGGCGAAGAGATATTCGTGTTGGAAGGCACATTCTACGACGAGCATGGCGCCTACCCCGCCGGAAGCTGGCTGCGCTCGCCCCACCTGAGCCAGCACTGCCCCTTCACCAAAGAGGATGGTGCGCTTATCTACGTAAAAACCGGCCATCTACCAGAAGCTTAATTTCCGCGTAGGAGGGATGTACCCCAAAGGGGTATTTCCCGACCACCACCTGCATTTGTTCACTCCACTACAGAGACCACCGCTATCCTTACTAGCCTGTGAACACATTTTTTCTTCAGGCAATTTGCACAAGGCATGAACTTCATCAAAGGGCCCCATCAACACTCGCTTCGCTACCTGTTTGCAGAGCTGATTATCCGCTCCAAGTAAAAAGGATCTGACCGCGATCCACCTTGATCGCGGGTGGAATGAACTCACAACCGCGGCATATAAAGTCCGAAGTAACTCGACTCTGCAACACTGCATCCCTATACTGCGCGCCTCATCTAACGTGCCTCAACGCACCTGCAGTCTCTCGGAATGTCACATTGATCACTACTGCTAACATCACGATGCAGTTCGGCCCTGCGCCCCTGTTTGAAAATATCTCTGCTAAGTTCGGTAACGGCAACCGTTACGGCCTCATTGGCGCTAACGGCTGCGGTAAATCGACCTTTATGAAGATACTCAGTGGCGCACTATCACCCACATCCGGGAACGTCTCCTACTCGCCCGGCTGTACGCTAGGCACGTTAAGTCAGGACCAGTTCGCTTTTGAAGCGTACAGCGTTGTTGATGCCGTGATAATGGGTAACACCGAACTCTGGCGTATCAAGCAAGAGCGCGACCGCCTCTATGCCCTACCCGAAATGACAGAACAGCAGGGTATGGATGTTGCCCATCTGGAAGTTGAATTTGCTGAGATGGATGGCTACAGCGCCGAAGCACGCGCCGGGGATATTCTGCTGGAGGCCGGCATCTCTGAGGAGTATCACTTTGGCCTTATGAGCCAGGTAGCACCCGGCCTGAAAGTGCGCGTGCTTCTTGCGCAAGCACTGTTTGCAGACCCCGACGTACTGCTGCTCGACGAGCCAACCAACAACTTGGATATACACACGATCGAGTGGCTATCTGAAGTTCTTAATCAGCGTAAGTGCACCATGGTTATCATCTCGCACGACCGCCACTTCTTGAATTCCGTCTGCACCCACATGGCTGATATCGACTACGGCGAACTGCGTATTTACCCGGGCAATTATGAGGCCTACCAAGCTGCTTCATCGCTGATTCAAGAGCAACTGCATACCGAGAACGCTAAGAAGAGCGCAGAGATCGCAGAGCTTCAGGACTTTGTAAACCGTTTTGGTGCCAACGCATCAAAAGCGAAACAGGCCAGCTCACGCGCCAAGCGTATGGAGAAGATCAAACTAGAAGAGGTCAAACCCTCCAGCCGCCGATCGCCCTCTATTCGATACCGCCAGAACAAGAAACTACACCGCCAGGCGCTGGTGCTTGAAGGGCTCTCACACGGGTACGAAGAGCAGCCGCTGTTCAAAGATATCGATATGATTCTCGAAGCAGGTGCACGCCTTGCCGTAATCGGTGAGAACGGCGCTGGCAAAACTACCTTCCTGCGCTGCCTCATCGATGAGCTCGCTGCGCGTGGCGGCGTTATCAAATGGTCCGAAAATGCCACCTTCGGTTACTGCCCACAGGACAGCTCGGCCGACTTTGAAAACGATATGACGCTGTTCGAATGGATGTCACAGTGGCGCACTGCAAAACATGATGATTTAGCCGTGCGCGGCATGCTGGGCCGGATGCTATTCGGTGCCGACGACCTGAACAAAAAGGTACGCGTCTGCTCCGGTGGCGAGAAAAACCGCCTTCTCTTTGGCAAATTAATGATGCTGGAGATCAACGTGCTGATTATGGACGAGCCAACCAACCACCTCGATATGGAGTCTATTGAGGCACTAAATCGAGCGCTACTGGATTGGGATGGCACGTTAGTGTTTGTAAGCCACGACCGTGAATTTGTAGCCTCACTGGCGACCCGAGTGCTAGAGATCAAACCTGACCGCGTGGTCGACTTTCAAGGCACCTACGACGAGTATATGCAGGGGCGCACCACAACAGCGGTGGCATAAACACGACAAGAGGCGCTTAGGCGCCTCTTGTACTATCCGCTCAGCCTCAGGCCTGGGAGTCGTTACCGATGGCAGCGTCTATATCCGCTGCTGTGTGGCGTTCACGTAGGTGTGCGTAGGTTTCACCCCAGGTTCTGTTGACCACCGCACCGCGCTGCACACCGGGACGGCTCTCAATCTGTTTAGCCCAACGCACCAGATGCGTGTAACTCTGCACATCCAGAAACTCAGCAGCATCATACAGCTGACCCAGCACCAGGCCGCCATACCAGGGCCAGACCATCATATCGGCGATGCTGTACTCCTCACCGGCGAGGTACTCGTTTTTCGCCAGATGCTGATTGAGAACATCCAACTGGCGCTTGCTCTCGAGTGCAAAGCGGTTAATCGGATACTCAAACTTCTCGGGCGCGTAGGCGTAGAAGTGACCAAAGCCACCGCCCAGAAAGGGCGCCGACCCCATCTGCCAGAATACCCAGTTCATACACTCAGCCCGACCGGCCGCAGACTTGGGAATAAACATCCCAAAGCGCTCGGCGAGATAGTGAATAATCGAACCCGACTCAAACAGACGCTGAGGCGGCGAGACACTGTGGTCCATCATAGCTGGAATTTTGGAGTTGGGGTTTGCTTCAACAAAGCCCGAGCTGAACTGATCGCCGTTCATGATATCGACAAACCAAGCGTCATACTCAGCGCCCTCAACACCGGCAGCCAACAGCTCCTCAAGCATTATGGTGACTTTGACACCGTTAGGCGTGGCCAGAGAGTAGAGCTGGAGCGGATGCTCGCCCACCGGCAAGGCCTTGTCATGGGTAGCACCGGCGACGGGTCGATTGATATTGGCAAACTTACCGCCGTTGGAGGCGTCCCATTTCCAGACTTTTGGTGGTACGTACTCATTCGAAGTTGCAGCAGTCATTGAATGTGATATTCCGTATTAGTTAGACAGTTTTGTTACGATATAAACCGAACTACGGACGTCATTTTTCGATGGTCTGTAGAACAAACGGCTATGTTAGGCGGTTTTTTAGAACCGTCTAGTACAAACCTCCCGTTCAGAGCCCGTTCAGTTCAAAACC
>JAHEDZ010000022.1:43036-44480 GCA_024640955.1 Oceanospirillaceae bacterium | reverse complement strand
GCCACGCGTCGCTCGCCTGCTGCTTGTCGCAGAATCCCTAGCCGCCCTAACCCTCGGCGGCCAGCTAGCGGCAATTATCAGCGACCCTCCGCGCTTACCGCTGGCAGATCTGCAGCAAGCACTCGAACAGGTACCCCGAAGCAAGCAGCTCAGCCTTATGGCAAAACGCTTTGAGAGGATGCTCGAGGATAGTCAGGTTAACAATGATACCGATACAGATATCGCCGAGCTCCTTTTACCCGCTTACGCAGATCGGATTGCGCAACGTAGCGACCAAGCGAGCGGCCGCTTTCGACTGACTAATGGCACCGCAGTGCGCTTAGAGCCGACCGATCCCCTGTGCCGTTCAGCCTACCTGATCTGTGTCGACCTGGGAGGTAGAGATGATCAGTCAGAGCTTAAACTCTCGCTTGCCACGGCGGTGACGCTGGATCAGATAAAAAAGGGGCTGGGTAAGCAGATAGAACAGCACGAGGAGCTGCGCTGGGAGGGCGAGCGTCTGCGCGCAGTCACAGTGCTGCGACTTGGAAAGCTCGACTTAGAGCGCAATGAAACTCAAAACATTTCAGAAAGTGCTAGAAAAAGAGCCTGGTGCGATCGCATCAGAAAAGAGGGGCTTAGCTTTTTACCAAACTGGGAGCAGATCACCCCTTGGCTCGCACGCGTGCGCTATCTTGCAGACCATCAACAATACGCATCACAGCCTCTAGAGCTACCTACTATTGATGACAAGAGGCTACTTGAACGCCTTAACGAATGGCTTGGTGATGTCCTGGGATCGATCAAGCAACGCTCGGAACTGAGTAAGATCGACCTCAAAACTCAACTACTGACCATCCTGCCCTGGCAGATTACTCAGTGGCTCGATCAGTATGCCCCGCAAAGCTACACAGCTCCGTCGGGACGCACAGTAAAAATCGACTATGGCGGTGAGATACCCCGCATCAGTTTGAAGCTGCAAGAGATGTTTGGTGAGCAAGCCACACCCACTACAGGTCTCGGATTACCTATCCGGGTAGAGCTACTTTCACCTGCTGGTCGGCCGCTGGCGATGACAACTGATCTCACTCACTTTTGGCAACAAACTTACCCTGAAGTACGCAAAGAGAATCGTGGACGCTACGCCAAGCACCCCTGGCCTGAAGACCCGATGAAAGCGGAAGCGAGCCATCTCACGAACGCCGCGTTAAGACGCAAGAAGGCGCAGTAGTGGCTAGGGTTTTGATATAATAGCCGTCTTTTAGATCGCACCTACAAAATTGGAGTTTACTGTGGACGAACCTATACCACCGGGTGATTATGACTGTTGTGAGAGCGGCTGCGAACCGTGCGTTTGGGACGTCTATCGAGACGAAATGACGAAATGGCGAGCTGAACAGGCAACTAAAAGCACAGATCAGAGCCAGGTATCAGAATCGGAATCCACCGAGGCACCGTAGAGCCC
>JAHEDZ010000022.1:0-42936 GCA_024640955.1 Oceanospirillaceae bacterium | reverse complement strand
GAGATCAGATATGGAGCTCAGATCAAAGAGATCGAGGAGCAGGCTGATCAGGTCAACTTGATGAGCGAGCGAGACACTTTTACTGGCAAGTATCTGATTACCTGTGCAGGCCTGATGTCGGACCGGGTAGTTCGGATGCTTGGGCTTACTCCAGACTTTACAATCTGTCCTTTTCGTGGCGAATATTTCCGTCTCGCAAGCAAGCACAACCAAATCGTAAACCATCTAATCTATCCCATCCCAGATCCATCTATGCCCTTCTTGGGGGTGCACCTGACCCGAATGATCGATGGCAGCGTCACGGTGGGACCCAATGCTGTCTTGGCCTTCAAGCGAGAGGGATACAAAAAAACGGACTTTTCACTGAGAGATACCGCCGAGACGTTGAGTAACCCCGGAATTTTACGACTGCTGGCAAAGAACATGCAGCCCGGGCTGATCGAACTGAAAAACTCACTGTTCAAACGCGGCTATTTAAAGGAGGTCAATAAATATTGCCCCAGTATTCAGCTAGAGGATCTAGAAGCCTACCCAGCTGGCGTGCGAGCGCAGGCTGTATCGCCGGATGGCAAGCTTATCGACGACTTCAAATTTCTTCACACGAAGCGAACGATCAACGTCTGTAACGCGCCCTCGCCTGCTGCAACCTCATCACTTCCGATCGGAAAACACATCGTTGGCTTAGCAAACGAGCAGTTTGAGCTTTAGTAAAAAAAGCTGCCTGAGAGGGCAGCTAAAAGACCTGTAATGCCCAGATTACCGCGAAAGGCGAACGGCGAACGGCGAACGGCGAACGGCGAACGCCAAATCATAACGGAGACATTCAAAGACGGTGCGGAAAAGGTCTCAGTGATGGCCGGCACTCGGGCTGGAGGCTACTCACATGCAATTCGTGTCTTGATAGATATGCTGGAGCACCCCTAAGCCAATCAATTAGGGTTGACCCTACTCAGTACCAGTGAGCTGAGCTCTCCCTTCTCCTCGTGTTCTACACGGACCAGGGCGTAGGCTTTTTCCGGTGCTAACCAAAGGGTATCGCGAATTTTGCCCTCCTCTCGCTGCCAACGCTCCGCCATCAACTCACCCCAAGGGGTCGCCACACTCTCCTCACCTAATAACTGATAGTCGTAGCTGCGGGTACCTGAGCGGGCTACCAATGTGTAGCTGAGCGAATCGGGTTTCGCAGCACACTGACGGTCTATCTGTATCTGCAAGCTATGGGAAAGAGGGTCTAAGACGGCCCCCTCAACCTGATAATTCGCGCTCTTACCTTTGTAGATAGAATCTACTGTTCCAGTTGCACGATCCACGCTGATTTGCGTCGTCCGAGCACCCAGCCCTTTCTGCTCTTTGAGGTACTCAAAGGTGAGCAGTTGGCTGCCATCCAGTCTCATCGAACTCATTTCGTTCAAACTGACAATGAGCAGTGACATCGACTGCGAGAGGACCCATCTATCGCTGCTACCTGACTCCAACCGACGGGTCGCTTCCGCTCCCATCCCTTGGTACGAAACTTGATAAATCCAGTCCTGGTCGCGCTGGGCGTCGAGCAGCTCTTTGGCGCAGTCGTTGGCATCGGCTAGAGGAGAGAGCAACGCCAGCGTGAACCATACTGCAGGCTGTACGAAGGGGTCAGACCCCTTTTTACTAATAATCATTCAGGCTCTCTCACATCTCAGTCAAAAAAGGGGTCTGACCCCGCTACTAAACCCTAGGGTAAAACTACACCTATGAACCCAAAATGAAAAAGGCAGCCGAAGCTGCCTTTTCTATACTAATAAGCTTTTAGCCGCGCATGATTGCAACGTCTTCAGCCTGCAAGCCTTTGTCAGTTGTACCAACACTGAAGGTGACCTGCTGCCCTTCATTCAGCGAGCGATGACCACGACCGCGGATGTTGCGGAAGTGAACAAACACATCATCACCGTCAGAGCGAGTAATAAAACCCCAACCCTCTTTCACGTTGAAGAACTTCACGGTACCCAGCTCACGGCCCTCAGCATTGTCATCAACGTACAGCTCATCATCCGATGCATCTGCAGCATATACAGCTGGCGCTGAACCAGAACCGGCTGCGAAAGTACTCACCAATACAGCGATAAAGGCAACGCCAAGAACGCCCACGTAATTGTCGACCCCGAGAACCTGCCAAGCAGCAGCGATCACGGCAACCGCAACAAAACTAATAACTATATTCTTTACCAATTGCGAACCACTCATCTATCAAATTTTCTCTTGTTATTCGAAATTACAGTTAAATTTGCCTAAAATGACGCCCCATTAAATCTTTATTAAATATTTGCAAGATCGCCATCAACACGCAGGTATATCTTACTAATCAATTTTTTTCAACAACTTAGCCCATTTCAAGCCTAGTACTTAAGGCTAGTATCACGCACATGGCCCGCGACTTAGGTGGCATCAACGAGAATTAGAACCATACTAGAATAAAGAGAGCGAAAGATTTTCGTATAATCCACCCCCCTCACGCGACGGCGCTGCAGAAAGCGTAAAGACAGCGAGAAAGCGTTTAAAAAGCGTCAGAGAACAGTGTAACAGGAGCAACATGATGTCTGATAGTGCCCGACTCGATGACCTAGAGTCACGTACTGCATTCCAGGAAGATGCGATTGATAAACTTAGCGATGTTATCGCTCGACAGGAGAAGGAGCTGGATCAGCTCAAGCGGATGGTGCTTATTTTGAGCACGCAGATTCGCAATTTCGATTCAGGTGACTCGGCCGCCAAAGCGAACGAGATCCCGCCCCACTACTGAGCCGGCGCCAGTTTGCGCAGAGCATAGATATCAAACCGCCCGGATTTACCCTCGAGCGCATAATCAGGCTGACGCCCTGCAATACAGGGCGCCTTGCGAGGCCGCTTCACTACAACTCGGCAACGCGCACTCCCCAGTGCTGCTTCCAGTAGCTCAGCGCTATCCTCATCAGCCCCCACCAGCGACCGAAAAGCGAGCATCTCTTTCTTTACTCGAGCGCTCTTCTGGGAATGAGGAAACATGGGATCGACATATACAACATCAGCTTCTCCCTGATGTGCGTTGAGCCACTCCACTGATTGACCCGGCGTAAAGTGAAGCCGCTTGATAATCTCCACAATCGTTGGATCATCTGTAGACTGAGCTCTCTCAAGGCCATCTCTCAGCAGCGCTGCAACCAGCGGATTACGCTCTACCATCTGCACCGTTGAGCCTAGCGTCGCAAGCACAAATGCATCTCGCCCCAACCCGGCGGTCATATCAGCGATGTAGGGTTTAAAAGCGCTTGAAACACCGCAAGCTTTGGCGATCTGCTGCCCTTGCCCGCCGCCAAACTGACGCCGGTGATTTACGGCACCTGAAAGGAAATCGACTTGCACGGGACCTGGGCGCTTTCGCCCAGTGGGGCACAGTGAAACACCCCCAGTATCAAACACGAGTAACTGTTCGAAGCGACTGTCATCATCCAGAGACCACTCAATCAGCAGCTCAGCCCCGATCTGCTCAGACAGCGCCTTTGCTGCAGCAACGAATGGAGGTTCAGCGGCAATCGCCAGCATTAGGCACTCAAACCCCAGACTGCGAGCAGGCCAAAACCGAGCAGTAAGCGGTAAATGACGAATGGACGCATACCGATTCGGTCTAACCAGCTTAAGAAGAGATGGATACAAGCCCATGCGCTCAGTGCAGCGATCAGCGCACCCACACCCACCATCATCCAAGGTGCGTTAGCGCCCTGCTCTATCAGGTCGAGTGTTTTAATCGTTCCAGCGCCTAGAATGACCGGAATCGACAACAGGAAAGAGAAACGCGCCGCGCTCTGACGCTCATACCCCAGTGCCAGCGCAGCAGTGATGGTGATCCCAGAGCGTGAGGTGCCCGGTATCAGCGCAATCGCTTGGGCAATACCGATCACTAAGGCATCGCGAATACCGATCGACTCCATCTTTTTGGTCGCGCGATTTGTAGCATCCGCCCAACCCAAGAGCACACCAAAAATGAGTGTGGTCGCCGCAATCACCAGAATCGAACGGCCATACTGATCGATAAAATCTCCAAGCAACAAGCCGGCTAATATAGCGGGGAATGTGGCAAGTACTACCAGCCAACCGAGCTGTGCCTCACGAGAGCGCTGACCCACCAGCGACAGAGTGGATGCCTTAGCAATCGAAAACACTTCGGAGCGAAAGTAGATAACCACCGCGCAGAGGGTACCGACATGCACACCGACATCAAAGGCTAAACCCTGATCCTCCCAACCTAGAAGCTGCGAGGGTAATATTAGGTGGGCTGAACTGGAGATGGGCAGGAATTCGGTCAACCCCTGGATCAGTGCCAGAATAACCGTGTGTATCCAATCACTAAGTGTCACTGTTCATCCTTTTTCTTCCAGCTACCCTCACGCAGGTAGACTGGCTGTGCCTCTTCGGGCGCTAGCGCGCGACCGGCACTCAATTCTCTCTCGGCCAGTTGCACCATAATCCGCGCAACGGGGTAAACCTCGGGTAGAGAGCGAGCCACGCTCGCCTCTATCTGAGGTAGGTTTGTCAGATAGATTGCTCCGCTACCTGCCAAGGTCCAGTTGCCCTCGACGGCGAGCGTTACATCTGCAGGGGCGCTAACCCGCTCTTCGTGCAACGGCTTGATATCGCCATCGGCCACCCGGTAACAGCACCAGTAGACCTCATCCATCCGTGCATCTAATGCTGAAAGTATATACTCAGCGTCCGAGGCTTCTTCCAACGCGCGCCAGGCCATCGCTTCCAACGTAGAAATGCCAACAACCGGTGTTTCATACGCTAGGGCGAGTCCCTGTGCAGCTCCAGTAGCAATTCGTATGCCAGCAAACGAGCCAGGCCCTCGACCGAAAGCAACCAGATCAAGATCCTTCACACTCAGTCGCGCTTCAGCCAGTACCGCTTCAACCATCGGTAGCAGCAGATGGGTATGCTGACGGGGCGCTATTTCAAATCGGTCGAACTTGCCTGCATCGCTCTTCAGCGCGACAGAGCATGCATCTGTTGCTGTATCCAGCGCGATAATCTGCGCCATAAATCAATCCTCAAACTAACTTTTGCTAACTCAACATTTCGATCAGTGCCCGTTCTTCAGAGCAGTTTATTGCCCCAGGCAGGCATCAAATCTTGCGGCAAGTCGAGCTGCGAGAGTATGCGCGCGACTATAAAGTCGACCATATCATTGACACTCTCGGGCTTGTGATAGAAACCTGGAGAGGCTGGCACCACTACAACGCCCATACGAGTTAACTTCAGCATGTGCTCCAAGTGAATCTCCGAATAGGGGGCCTCACGCGGCACCATTATCAGTTTGCGTCGCTCTTTCAGGGTTACATCCGCTGCACGTTCTATCAGATTATTGCTCGCACCCGTTGCAACAGCAGAAAGCGTTCCCGTGCTACATGGGCAAATAACCATCGAACTCGGTGCACCTGAACCTGATGCAACCGGTGCAAACCAGTTCTCGCGGCCAAACACCCGGATCTGCCCATCTGCCGCACCGTAGAGTTCAGTCAGGAACGACTCTTGTGCTTCAGGGGTTCCCGGTAGTTTGACCTCGGTCTCGGCGGCGGTAACGACCTGTGCAGCTTTGCTGATCATCACCAAAACCTGCACATTCTGGGCAACCAGACACTCTAGTAAACGCAACGCGTACTGAACACCCGATGCGCCGGTAATTGCCAGGCTTACTCTGCGAGAACTCTCCATCTAACTCTGCTCCTTCAGCGCCTTGATCAGGCGTTCATGTATACCACCAAAGCCGCCATTGGACATCACAACTAGCTCCGTTCCCGAAGTCGACGCCGCGACCACCTCTTCAATCATCGAATCATAATCACTAAACACCCGCTGGTTAGAGGCTGTACCCACTGCCTCATCCAGAGACCACCCCTGCTCAAGGGGTTGATACCAAAAAACCTGGTCCGCCGCTCTAGCTGACTCCGCCAGCTGGCCGCTAAACACGCCCTGTTTCATAGTATTCGAACGCGGCTCAATCACCGCAATAATGTTCGCATTCGGCTCAACTCTTCGCAGCCCTTCTAGCGTTGTCGCTATGGCCGTCGGGTGGTGGGCGAAGTCATCGTATAGCGCAACACCATTGATCTTAGCGCGCAACTCCATCCGCCGTTTTACCGAACGAAACTGACTCAAAGCTTCAGCCGACGCCTCTAGTGTTACCCCAACATGGCGAGCAGCTAAGGCTGCATGCAACGCGTTAATCTGATTGTGTGCACCGCTCAGTGACCAATTCACGACAGCGCGCTCGCCAGCAGCAAGACACAGAGAGAACTGTTGCGGGTCCTCGTTAATCAGCTCTATCCAGGCATCCGCCTCATCGATTTCACCTGTCTGCAGTTGTTGGGACCAACAGCCGTGCTGCAGAACACGCTGCAATGCTTCGTTCTGTTTGGGCGAGATTATCTGTCCATCCATCGGAACAATACGCACTAGATGATGGAATTGGCGTTCAATCGCACGAAGATCATCAAAAATATCAGCATGATCGAACTCTAAATTGTTCATCACCAGCGTACGCGGCGCATAGTGGACAAATTTAGAGCGTTTATCGAAAAAAGCGGTGTCATACTCGTCGGCTTCGATGACAAAGAAGTCGGTTTCACCGACCCGTGCCGAACGTTCAAAGTTGAGCGGTACGCCACCAATCAGGTAACCCGGCTTCATCCCCGCATATTCAAGAATCCAAGCCAACATACTGGCTGTTGTTGTCTTTCCGTGGGTGCCTGCGACCGCTAACACCCAGCGATCCGCAAGAAGATGATCATGTAACCATTGTGGACCTGAGCAGTAACGCAACCCGCGGTTGAGGACCGCCTCGACACAAGGGTTACCGCGAGACATCGCATTTCCGATCACCACCAGATCGGGTATCGGTTCGAGTTGGGTCGGGTCATAACCTTGAATCAGTTCAATCCCCGCCTCTTCCAGCTGAGTGCTCATCGGTGGATAGACATTCTGATCCGAACCGGTCACTTTGTGCCCAAGCTCGCGCGCCAGCAGAGCCAAAGACCCCATAAAAGTGCCACAGATACCCAATATGTGCAGGTGCATCGAAGTAGACTCCGCTGGTTGAGTGGAAAATCGTCGAATGTCTAAGACCTTAGCCGAAAAAACAGCTATGTCGCGGTGCAATAGACTAACAACTCCCCTATAATTTGCATCCTATTTTTCTCTCCCGAGACGCCGAGGCCAACCGACTGATGCAGTTACTTAGTTCTTTTTTAAAGCACAACAAAACTGACCAGGATTTGGTTGAAGTCATTGAAGTGCTGATGATCGCGTGTAAAGAGGTAGCACTCCAGCTACGTGAAGGTGCGCTAGCTGGTGTTTTGGGCACCAGCACCCTGACCAATGTGCAGGGCGAAACCCAGAAGAAGCTCGATATTGTCTCTAACGACATCATCAAGAAGGTCCTCTTGGACAACCGCCTGGTTCGAGGTGTCGCCTCCGAAGAGGAGGACAAACCTGTCTGGGGTGATCATGATGGCCGCTATTTAATCACGTTCGATCCGCTAGACGGCTCATCAAATATCGATATTAACGTATCGGTCGGCACCATCTTCTCGATCCTAGAAGCCCCAAAACCCTGGGCTAAACAGGATGAGGCTGAGTTCCTACAGGCCGGCCGTCGTCAGGTTGCCGCGGGCTACGTCCTCTACGGGCCCTCTGCTGTTCTGGCTCTCACCACGGGCAAAGGTGTAAACATGTTTACGCTGGCCCACACCGGTGACTTCATCCTCACAGAAGAGAATGTAAAAGTCCCCGAGGAGACCGCTGAATTCGCTATTAACATGAGTAACCAGCGCTTCTGGGAGCCAGCAATGCAGTCCTATATTGTTGATCTGATTCAGGGCGAAGCGGGTCCACGCGAGAAGAACTATAACATGCGATGGGTCGCATCGATGGTGGCTGAAATCCATCGCCTGCTGACTCGTGGCGGTATCTTCACCTATCCCTGGGATTCGCGCGATCCGAAAAAACCGGGCAAATTGCGCCTCATGTACGAGGGCAATCCGATGGGAATGCTGATTGAGCAGGCTGGCGGTGGAGCCACTACCTGTTACGAAGAGATTCTTGATATCGAACCGGGCGACATTCACCAGCGCGTCTCGGTTGCGATGGGTTCGAAGAAAGAGATAGAAACGCTGAAGGCGTACCATCGCACCCAAGCGAAGAACTGACTATAATCTCGGCCACTTATGAGTGGCCAACTGGCTTACATTAAACTGATAGGAAGCAAGCATGAGCTTTGAAAAAGTACCTGCGGGTAAAGATCTGCCAAACGATATCTACGTAATCATCGAGATCCCAGCTGAGAGCTCGCCAGTGAAATACGAGATCGACAAAGATGCGGACGCTATCTTTGTTGACCGTTTCATGGCTGCACCTATGTTCTACCCTGCTAACTACGGCTACGTGAACAACACCCTGGCTGACGATGGTGACCCACTGGACGTACTGGTACTGACTCCACACCCAGTAATGACAGGCTCTGTTATCCGTTGTCGCCCTGTTGGCATCCTCAACATGACTGACGAAGCTGGCGAAGACGCTAAGCTAGTTGCAGTACCAAACGAAAAACTGAGCCAGGCTTACAACGACATCCAGGATGTTGATGACCTGTCCGACCTGCTGAAAGATCAGATCTCTCACTTCTTCGAAAACTACAAGAAGCTGGAGAAAGGTAAGTGGGTTAAGGTTGAAGGTTGGTCAGACGCCGCTGCTGCACGTGCTGCAATCGAGCAATCTGCAGCTGCGTACGAAGCCGCTAAGTAAGTAACACCCGTATACCAAACCCGCCGGGTCGACTCGGCGGGTTTTTTTATATCCGCAAGCCAGGCTTAACAGGCTTGCGTGAGGCACCGAGTCACATTAATGTGCGATCAAGATTTTTATAGGACTGCAGTCATGAGCCGACCCAATTTAGACGAGATCAAACAGGTTTACATCGAGTCTGATCTACTTTTCAGCGAATCGGAAGTGGCACAAGCGATCGATAAGATGGGAGCTGAGATCAGCGCTGATCTCGCCGACCAGGACCCAGTCATCTTCTCTATCATGAATGGTGGGCTGGTTATCGGTGGTCAACTGCTAACACGCCTGAACTTCCCGCTGGAAGCGAGCTACCTGCACGCAACGCGTTACCGCAACACCACCTCAGGCCATGAATTAGAGTGGAAGGTCCCGCCAATGATCGAATTTAAGGGCCGTCCTGTGCTAGTCGTTGATGACATCTTAGATGAGGGACACACCCTCGTTGAGGTGATGAAATACTTCGAACGTGAAGGCGCTTCATCTGTCGAAGCGGCCGTTCTGATCGAAAAAGAGCACGATCGCAAGGCTACTCCAGGGCTTAAAGCTCGCTACACAGGCCTCACCATCCCTGACCGCTACATTTTTGGTTACGGTATGGATTACAAAGGTTACTGGCGCAACGCGCCCGGCATTTTTGCGGTAAAAGGGCTGTAACGCGTCTTTAATATTTTTCATTGTCAGTCTGGCGAAATTCGTTAGACTGACAACTAAGAAAAATAACAAGGAACACTAATGACCGAGATTGACGTTCTTTTGATCAGCAGTACGGCACTCGCCCTTTGGCTTTTCAACTTACGAAGAAAATCTCAGCTCTGCTCCGAACCCTCTCGCCGAAGCAAAGCTAAAATCCAATCCTAGCTGCAGCTGGTATAGATTATCGACAAAGCGCCTGTGCAGTTACAGGCAGCTAGTCCTCTAGCTCGCCGAATAGCTCAACAAAAGCTAGCGTCAGTTTGTGCTTGGGTGCCATATATATCAACGGCTTTGCCTCAAGATGTGACTCCTTCATCTTCACTGACGCTGGTACTCGCGTTTTCAGTACGGGCAGCTCCTGCTCTTCCAGACTGGCAATAATCTTTGCCGGTAGCGAGGCACGTGGTTGAAACTGATTCACCACGATCCCCTCCAATACCAGCTTCTCATTATGATCGGCCTGAGTCTCACGTAGGTTATGCACCAGCGAGTAGAGTGCTTGACGAGCAAACTCATCGCAATCAAACGGGATCAAACAGCGCTCAGCAGCACAGAGTGCTGACAACGAGAAGAAATTGAAGGCAGGTGGCGTGTCAATGTAGATCGCGTCATAGTGCTCATCTAACTGCTCACACAAATCTCGCAACTTGTAAATCTTGTGGCGTGACTCCAGTTTGGATTGCAGATCACCAACTTCAGGGTTGGACGGCAAGATATGGAGGTTTTCAAAGAGCGTGGCGTGGCAGTAGTCACTCGCCTGTTTGACGGATGCCGAAAAACTCAGAGTCGATTCAAAGTAGTCGCTGATATCTAGTTCTGGAAGATCGGAATCATCACCTAGTAGGTAGTGTGTCGAGTTACACTGAGGGTCTAGGTCGATCACCAGAGTGCGCTTACCACTCTGCGCACTGATAGCGGCCAGGTTAACAGCGACGCTGGATTTACCGACGCCTCCTTTCTGGTTAAAAACGACTCGGCGCATAAGCGCTCCTTAACTTTTAATTGCGAAACTCTTAATCGCAGATGTCTCTGGTCCAGTTAGCCCTGAGACAGCAACTCTCGCAGATCAATAATGGCGGCATTGGCGCGTGAAATGTAGGAAGCCATCACCAGCGAATGGTTAGAGAGCAGTCCGAACTCAGTGCCGTTAAGAATCATCGGACTCCAAATCGTATTCTGCGTCGCCTCTAGCTCGCGGATTATCTGACGCAGACTAACGACAGCATTCTTGCGCTCCAAGCTCTGATGAAAATCCAGTTCAATGGCATTCAAGATGTGGATCAGCGCCCAAGCGGTACCGCGCGCCTCATAAAAGACATCGTCTATCTCCAACCATGGGGTCTTAACTTCAACCTCAGCAGCTACCGCCGTTGACTGATCAGCGCCACTTGATCCGGCCAAGTCTGTATTCAAACGTTTCTGCCCAACACTGGCACTCAAACGTTGTGACAAACTGCCTAACCGGGTCGAAACGTCACCCAGCCAATCTCGCAAATTGTCAGCGCGCGCATAGAACTGCGTATTCTCCGCTGAAGCTCTCGACAGGCTTTGATGGTAGGCGTAGAGCGATCCGAGGGCGTCCTTGTACTCACTCTCAGTCGATGGCAGCAACCAAGAGTCATTGTCGAAATGCAGACGAGGCTCGGCAGCTGCGAGGTCGGGCTGTTCGGTCGATTGTGACTGAGAACGACTAAAAGTCTTGCGCATCGCTCGACTCAGGTCGCGCGCCTGCACCAACACACCGAACTCCCAGTTAGCGATATTATCCAACCAGACGCCCGGCGGCGTGCGGTCGTTCGAGATATAGCCCCCTGGTTTGTCCAGCAAAGTCTCAACCAGTGAGATCAGCGTGCTAGTGGTGTTCGAGCCCACCACAACCTCGGCTTGCTCAGCAGCAGCGCGCTCAGCCGTCGAAGCGCGCACATCAAATTGGGAGGGGGCCCAGCTCCAGTAGATACCCACAAGGATCACAGCAAAGAGATAGAGCGCCAGCACGACCGCTATTGGGAGTAGCAAGCGGCTACCACGAGTCACGCTGAATCTATCCCAGAGATCTAGCCAGCGGCGTTGAAGTGACTGCATTTTTGTACCTCAAGATTTGATTATGCTGCACTGCACTATAAACAGTTCCACAATAGCAGGGATGGTGAATAGGGCAAAGTCCTATTGTTGACCGCTTATCTGACTCATCGATGAACGACTCGAATGATTGACGAAACTTTGTAGATATGTTCGCGAAAACTGCCGACAAATGTCGTACATCTTCCATTTTCGCGGTCATTTTCTCTGGACATTCAGAGTGAGATTACGCAAAATATTTACCAATGTTGAAGAGGCCATGTTTGCTCTCTTTTTCCTCTATCTGCCGCGAGATGGCAGCCATTTAGTTGTTTTAGGAAAGTCTGATGGATATCCGCAAAGTCAAAAAACTTATCGAACTCCTCGAAGAGTCAAACATCAACGAAATTGAGATCAAAGAGGGCGAAGAGTCGGTTCGTATTAGCCGCGGTTTATCAGCAGCACCAGTGGTTCACGCAGCACCAGTAATGGCTGCACCAGCAGCGGCTCCAGCACCTGCGGCTGCTCCAGCGGCGGAAGCAGCTCCTGCAGTACCTGCCGGACACACACTTAACTCGCCAATGGTCGGCACCTTCTACCGCTCACCGTCACCAAGCGCTCCAGCTTTCGTTGAAGTCGGCAAAACAGTCAAAGCCGGCGACGTGATCTGCATCGTTGAAGCGATGAAGATGATGAACCAGATCGAAGCGGACAAGAGCGGTGTGATCGAGGCTATCCTGGTTGAAGATGGTCAGCCAGTTGAGTACGACCAGCCACTAATTGTTATTGCATAAGCACCACCAACGAAAGGATCTACCTCATGCTGGATAAAGTGCTTATTGCCAACCGCGGCGAGATCGCCCTGCGTATCCTACGCGCCTGCAAAGAGCTGGGCATCAAAACCGTGGCAGTGCACTCTCAGGCAGACCGCGACCTGATGCACGTACGTTTGGCCGACGAGGCCGTCTGTATCGGCCCGGCCTCCTCCGCCCAAAGCTACCTCAACATTCCTGCTCTGATCGCCGCTGCGGAGGTGACAGATTCTATGGGTATCCACCCTGGTTACGGCTTCTTGGCAGAGAACGCTGACTTCGCTGAGCAGGTAGAGCGTTCTGGCTTTTCCTTCATAGGCCCTCGCGCCGATACCATTCGCCTCATGGGTGACAAGGTTTCGGCGATTCAGGCGATGCAGAAGGCAGGTGTACCGACGGTGCCCGGATCTGACGGCGCGTTGCCAATCGATGATGTTGAAGAGTTGCACAAAATTGCTCGCCGCATCGGCTACCCCGTGATCATCAAAGCGGCTGCCGGCGGTGGTGGCCGTGGTATGCGAGTTGTACATACCGAAGCCCATCTAAATAACGCTGTGCAGGTTACTCGCTCAGAAGCGAAGGCTGCATTCGGCGACGATACCGTTTACATGGAGAAGTTCCTCGAGAAGCCCCGCCATGTAGAGGTACAGGTTCTGGCGGATGGTCAAGGTAACGCGATTCATCTCTATGATCGCGACTGTTCACTGCAGCGTCGTCACCAGAAGGTGGTCGAGGAAGCTCCTGCACCACACCTGGATCCAGAGTCACGCGCTAAGGTGCTCCAGGCTTGTGTCGATGCCTGTGTCGAGATCGGTTACCGCGGTGCGGGTACCTTCGAATTCCTCTACGAAAATGGCGGTTTCTACTTCATCGAGATGAACACCCGTGTACAGGTAGAGCACCCAGTTACCGAAGAGGTAACCGGAGTGGATATCGTAAAAGAGCAGCTGCGGATCGCTTCTGGCCTGCCGCTGTCAATCAAGCAGGAAGATGTCGTCTTGCGTGGCCATGCCTTTGAGTGCCGTATTAATGCGGAAGATCCGAAAAACTTCATGCCAAGTCCAGGCCCGGTAAACTACTTCCACGCGCCGGGCGGCAACGGTATCCGTGTAGATTCACACATCTACTCCGGCTACTCTGTACCGCCGCACTACGACTCGCTGATTGCCAAGCTCATCACCTTCGCTGATGACCGTGAAACGGCAATGATTCGCATGCGCAACGCACTCGATGAGATGGTGATTGACGGCATCAAGACCAACATCCCGCTGCACCATGACATCATGCGTGATGCCAACTTTGAACAAGGCGGCGTCAACATCCACTACCTCGAGAAGAAACTCGGTCTGTAATATCGGACACCGAGGTAGTAATAAGAGGCTCGCACTGGCGAGCCTTTTTGTTTGTTGATGTGAACTTTTTAAAACTCAGATCTTGGGCGATACTTATAGCTCGAGCTCCAAAGGACACCCGCTATGCCCTGGCTACAAATTAAGGTTCAAACTTCTCCCGATCACGCCGAACAGTATGAAGACCTGCTATTGGCAGCGGGTTGCGCCGCCGTGACCTATCAGGACACCGAAGATGAGCCTATCTTCGAACCCGATCTAGGCACTACACCGCTGTGGAATAACACCACAGTTACCGGTCTTTTTGCTGCTGAGCACAACCTTGAGGAGACCCTTGAGCTACTACATGAAGCGCAGATCTCTCTGTTCGGTGAACAGGAGCAGAAACCGAGCTTCAAGTCGGAGATTCTCGAGGATAAGGATTGGGAGCGTGAGTGGATGAGCCACTACCACCCCATGCAGTTCGGCGAGAACTTCTGGGTCTGCCCAAGCTGGTGTGAAGTTCCAGACAGTTCGGCCGTCAATCTTATGCTGGATCCAGGACTTGCATTCGGAACCGGAACTCACCCTACAACTGCACTCTGTCTGGAGTGGTTGGCGGCACAGACTTTGCAAGATGAAGCGGTAGTCGACTATGGCTGTGGCAGCGGTATTTTAGGCATTGCCGCTCTGTTGTTAGGAGCCAAGTCAGTGACCGGCGTTGATATTGATCCGCAGGCGCTGCAGGCAACTCAAGACAACCTTGTGCGTAACCAGTTGGAAGCCAGTCGCCTACCGGTCTACTTCCCCGAGGATGTACCCCCGATACAGGCGGACACTCTGGTTGCTAACATTTTGGCCGGTCCGCTTAAACAGCTAGCACCTACACTCGCTGAGCTGATTAAGCCCGGCGGTAAACTCCTACTCTCAGGTCTGCTAGACTCACAGGGAGAGGAAGTAATAGAACACTACTCGCAGTGGTTCGATATGGAACCCGCTGCGAACAAGGAGGAGTGGATCCGTCTAAGCGGCACCAAACGCCATTAAGCGGTCCACACTAACAGGAGTTTAAATTGGTCGTTACTCAGTGCCCCGAGTGTCATGCACTGTTCAGAGTCAGCGAAGGTCAAATGCGCCTTGCGCAGGGACAGGTGCGTTGTGGTGCCTGCCTGACGGTCTTTGACGCCCAATCACATGCACTGCAGCGTGTTGAACAAGCGTCATACGAGCCTGAGTTGCCAACACCATCGAACCAAACTCCACCCCCGCCAGCCTCCGGAGTGGCAAGTACGCCTAGTGCTTCAGCCCGCTCTAGCTACTCCACTCAGGGCGCGAATGCTCGAATCGTACAGTTCAGCCAGGCACCAGCCGCTGAAACCTCAGCCTCTACTGCTGCTCCTGCTACTAAGTATGAACCTACCAGTAACCCAGCACAGAGCACACACACTCAACCTCAGACTCAAAAACATCAGCAGGTAAACCAGCAGACCGAACCTACCGTCGATTCTGCCCTGATACCGCAGATCGATATCCTGGCTGAACCGATCGTGCTGCACAATCACGAGCCGCGCGAGGCCAACCCGGTTGCGGTACTCTTCTGGACGCTCTGCTCAATGCTTGCTCTTGCGGGTCTATTGGGACAATACCTCTGGTTTGAGCGAGCCACCTTGGCAAACCAACCAGCGCTGACACCCTTCTACCAGATCGCCTGTGAGCGCGTACGATGTGACCTAAACGCGAACCAGGGTTTGGCAAACCTCAAACCGGATCAAGTGGTCGCACTGCCACATCAACAGTTCACCGACCTCATCAGCCTAGCGATTCGTATTCGCAACGAAGCTGCATTCGCCCAGCCCTACCCCGCTATTGAGGTGAGCTTTACTGACCTCAAAGGTAACCTAGTCAGTCGTCGCACTTTCCAGCCCGGCCAATATCTTGGCACCGACCTTGAGGGTGCAGCGCGTCTGCCTGCTGGTTTGGATATCGAAGTTAACCTGCCCCTCACAACCCCCGGACCCGAAGCGGTCAGCTACGAGATACGTCTGCACCAAGCGAACACCTGAGATGTATAAAAAACGACCAACGTCAACCCCAGAATAGGTCATTTTTTGTACAAAAACTCCTTTAAGCTCAGGCCCCACGCGGGTATCATAGCGCCCTCTCAAAAGCTCCCCATCAGCTGAAGTGGTATTAAACCCTGCGGTGATGGTTTGATATTAGGTACGTGATGCTCAGAATCGGTCCATACAATCTAGACACTCAGGTTGCTTTGGCTCCGATGGCAGGCGTAACAGATCGCCCCTTCCGCCAACTCTGCCGCAAAATGGGTGCTGGATTAGTGGTCTCCGAGATGGTGACTAGCGACCCCAGTCTATGGCACACACGCAAATCCTCATTTCGACTCAACCACGAAGGCGAAGCTGAACCCCGTGCGGTACAGATTGCCGGTGGCGACCCTGACATGATGGCAACTGCGGCTAAACTCAACGCCGAAAACGGCGCCCAGATTATCGATATCAACATGGGTTGCCCGGCAAAGAAGGTCTGTAATAAAGCGGCGGGTTCAGCGCTGCTTCGAGACGAAGGCCTGGTTGCCGAAATTCTTAGTGCCGTTGTTGAGGCGGTTGAGCTGCCAGTCACGCTGAAAACACGTACCGGCTGGTGCCACGACACCCGTAATGCCATACGCATTGCGCGTCTGGCTCAAGATTCAGGCATCGCCATGCTGACCCTGCATGGCCGCACTCGCGCTGACGCTTACCGCGGCGCGGCTGAGTACGACAGCATACGGGCAGTACGCCAAGAGATAGAGATTCCGTTGATCGCCAATGGCGATATCAACAGCCCCGAAAAGGCAAAAGAGGTACTGGATTACACCGGTGCTGATGCCGTTATGATCGGTCGCGCAGCGCAGGGACGCCCTTGGTTGTTGCGTGAGATTGATCATTACCTTCGTACAGGCAAACAGCTGCCTGCTCCGGAGCGCAGCGAAGTTTATGACATTCTGAAACAGCATGTCTTAGCCCTGCATCAGTTTTACGGGGAGCTGATGGGTGTGCGTATCGCACGCAAACATGTCGGTTGGTATTTGGCAGCCGAACCAGAGGGCAAAGCGTTCCGCAAAGTTTTTAACCAAATAGATGAAGCACAAATTCAGCTGCAGGCGATAGATCAGTTTTTCGCCGATGCTCATGCAGCTTGAAAGGATCAAGGTAGAACCGAGTGAACACAAAAGAACTAAAGCAGTACATTGAGACAACTACGGCGACAGAGATGCCCTCCCACACCTTGCGTGACTCAGTACACCAATCACTAAACAGCTACTTCAAACAGTTGGACGGTGCTGAGGTAACTGACGTCTACCAGATGGTATTGGCAGAAGTAGAAGCGCCACTGTTCGAGTCGGTTATGGCCTACACCAAAGATAACCAGACTCGTGCCTCAGAGCTGCTTGGCCTGAACCGCGGCACTCTTCGCAAAAAACTTAAGCAGTACGGTCTGCTCTGATTTTAACTCTCCAGCATACGGAAATATTTGATGTCTGCACAAAACCTTACACCTGTTCGTCGCGCGCTGATCAGCGTCTCTGATAAAACCGGTATCGTCGAGTTCGCTCAATCGCTTACAGCGATGGGCGTTGAGATTCTGTCGACGGGTGGTACTTATAAACTGCTCTGCGAAAAAGGCATTGCCGCAGTAGAAGTATCTGATTACACCGGTTTCCCGGAGATGATGGCAGGTCGCGTGAAGACTCTGCACCCTAAAGTCCATGGCGGTATTTTGGGGCGTCGTGGTACCGATGATGCAGTGATGCAGGAGCACGGTATCAACCCGATCGACATGGTTGTTGTAAACCTCTACCCGTTCGCAGCTACTATTGCGCGCCCTGACTGTGACCTGCCGATGGCGATCGAAAATATCGATATCGGCGGTCCAACAATGGTGCGCTCAGCAGCGAAAAACCACAAAGATGTCGCTATCGTTGTTAACGCGTCAGACTACGACACCATCTTGGCAGAGCTGAATGAGCAGAAAGGCCTGACTCATGCGACTCGTTTTGATCTAGCTGTAAAAGCCTTCGAACACACTGCAGCCTACGACGGTATGATCGCAAACTACCTAGGCGCCATCGTAAACCAGCCAGAAGAGCAGCCGGCGACCTTCCCACGCACCTTTAACACTCAGTTCGTTAAAGTGCAGGATATGCGTTACGGCGAGAACCCGCACCAACGTGCGGCTTTCTACGTTGAGGCGGATGCCGACGAAGCAAGCGTTTCAACTGCGCGTCAATTGCAGGGCAAAGAGCTCTCTTACAACAACGTTGCCGACACCGATGCTGCACTTGAGTGCGTGAAGCCGTTCAAAGAGCCGGCCTGTGTCATCGTGAAGCACGCTAACCCTTGTGGGGTAGCGATTGGCGATAACATCCTTGAAGCCTATAACCGTGCTTTCCAGACCGACCCTACTTCAGCTTTCGGTGGCATCATCGCCTTCAACCGTGAGCTTGATGAGGAGACGGCGCGCGTCATTGTTGAGCGTCAGTTTGTTGAAGTGATTATTGCGCCTAAGGTCTCTACAGCGGCTTCTGAAGTTGTGTCAGCCAAGCCAAACGTGCGTCTGCTCGAGTGCGGTGAATTTGCGGCACAGCCTGGCGCAGCGTTCGACTACAAGCGCGTTAGCGGGGGTCTGCTGGTACAAGACCGTGACCTCGGTATGGTAGATACATCTGAACTCAAAGTTGTCACTCAGCGCCAGCCCTCTGAACAGGAGATTCGCGATCTGCTGTTCTGCTGGGAAGTTGCCAAGTACGTAAAATCGAATGCCATCGTCTACGCCAAAGATGGCCAGACGATCGGTATCGGGGCAGGCCAGATGAGCCGCGTCTACTCGGCCAAAATCGCTGGTATCAAAGCTGCGGACGAGGGCCTGGAAGTTGCCGGCTCCGTCATGGCATCTGACGCTTTCTTCCCATTCCGCGACGGTATCGACGCGGCTGCGGCAGCTGGCATCAAAGCGGTTATCCAGCCAGGTGGCTCTATGCGAGACCAGGAAGTGATCGATGCAGCTAACGAACACGGCATCGCTATGGTCTTCACCGGCATGCGCCACTTCCGCCACTAAGAACAGGTAGGATAGGTAGAAACGTATGAAAATTTTGATTCTAGGTTCGGGCGGACGCGAGCATGCACTGGCCTGGACCTGTGCCAAAGACAGCCGCGTAGAAACTGTCTACGTTGCTCCCGGCAACGCCGGCACAGCCATTGAGCCAAAGCTTGAGAACCTCGCTATCGATGTAATGGACAAAGAGGCGCTGGCTCAGTTCGCTGCAGATCAGGGTATTGCACTAACAATAGTTGGCCCTGAAGCGCCTCTAGTTGATGGTGTGGTGGACCTATTCGAAAGCCGTGGCCTTGCTATTTTTGGCCCAAGCGCCGGTGCTGCGCAGCTAGAGGGTTCTAAAGCCTTCACTAAGGACTTTCTCGACCGCCAGCAGATACCGACAGCTGAGTACCAGAACTTCACTGAGATCGAGCCAGCCCTGGCTTATCTACGTGAGAAAGGTGCACCAATCGTGGTTAAAGCAGACGGCCTAGCTGCTGGTAAGGGCGTTATCGTTGCGATGACACTCGAGGAAGCCGAAGAGGCTGTTAAAGATATGCTGGCTGGAAACTCTTTTGGTGATGCGGGTAGCCGTGTCGTCATTGAAGAGTTCCTGGAGGGCGAAGAGGCCTCGTACATCGTTATGGTCGATGGTACTAACGTACTGCCAATGGCAACTAGCCAGGACCACAAGCGTATGGGCGACGGCGATACTGGACTGAATACGGGTGGCATGGGGGCATACTCCCCTGCTCCTGTGGTCACACCTGAGATCGATGCGCGCATCATGGAAGAGGTAATCATGCCGACCGTTCGCGGTATGGCGGCTGAGGGTAATCCCTACACCGGTTTCCTCTACGCTGGCCTGATGATCACTGCAGATGGCACACCCAAAGTTATTGAGTACAACTGCCGCTTTGGCGATCCAGAGACTCAGCCAATTATGATGCGTCTGCAGACCAGCATGGTTGAACTCTGTGAAGCTGCCCTGGCACGCAAACTCGATAGCACCACGGTGAAGTGGGACCCACGTCCGGCAATCGGCGTTGTAATGGCAGCCGGCGGTTATCCTGGCGACTACAACAAGGGCGACGAAATCTCCCTGCCTGAGTCTACGCCAGTTGATGCGAAGGTATTCCACGCTGGTACTTCGCTCGAAGATGGCAAGGTTGTCACTTCAGGAGGTCGCGTACTCTGTGTGACTGCACTGGGTGCCAACGTCACTGAAGCTCAGCAGAATGCTTATGCGCTGCTCAAAGAGGTAAGCTGGAAAGATGCTTACTTCCGTACGGATATCGGCTACCGAGCGATCTCTCGCGAAAATAGCTAATGCCTTCTCACCCGTTCGGATATACATTCGAGCGGGTGAGCGCCCAGATTAGCGGGCGTTAAAACGGAATATCCTCATCCTCCAGATCATTAGAGATCTGTTCCTCCCTCGGTTCCGTGCCTTTGCGATTCACCCTGCCGAGCATTTCCATCTCGTTGGCGACCACCTCGGTGGTGTATCGGTCTTGGCCTTTCTGATCTTTCCATTTATGGGTGCGCAATGAGCCTTCAATGTAGACCTGACTGCCTTTAGCGAGGTACTGATTGGCGAGCTCCGCTAGGCGCGAGAAAAGCACGACTCTGTGCCACTCAGTACGTTCCTGAGTAGCTTGTGTGGCGCGGTCGCGCCAGCTTTCGTGAGTCGCTAGGGATAAAGTGGTGACGTGATTACCCGCCGATGTGCTGCGCATCTCAGGTGTAGCACCTAGGTGACCGATAAGGGTAACGCGGTTTATGCCTCGAGACATGATAGATCCTCCATGATCGTTAATTCACTCAATCCTTTTGAGTCTGCCGGCAGTTGATTACCGACGATTTCAGCATAGCAGAGGAATCTCAACCGGGCACTTTGGTCTTAGCTGGTATAGTATTACAGCAAAGAGCTAACACCGAGAACAGAGATACTGGGATGGACCCTAAGCCACTCTTATTCGCTTTAATGGCGCTTCCACTGCTGGGATGCCAGCAAACCAAACCGCAGACCGCCGTTTTGGGCTGTAATCTTGCGCTTGCCTCCTGTGCTGAGCTCTCTGCTCATGAGGGTGGCTTCTATATGCAGCCGATCGGCGTTCACAAACAGGATCTCGAGTATCGTATCGCAGAGCTGCGCCGTTGGCTCAATTGGCAGCGAGAGCTTCAGTTGGGGCTGACTGATGAGCCTTTTGGAACGAACCTTGAGACTCTCGGTGTCTCGTTGCGTGAAGATATCGAATTAAATCTCAGACTGAGCCCTGAAGATCGTGAACTGCTGTTACAATCCTGGGATAGACCGCTTTTAGCACAGGAGTAACCCCTCATGGACTGCCTATTCTGCAAGATTGTCTCAGGTGAAATCCCCGCAAACCGCATCTATGAAGATGATGACGTGATTGCCTTTAACGACATCAATCCGCAGGCGCCGACTCATGCGCTCATCATTCCGCGAAAGCATATCGCAACGCTAAACTCAGCTGATGAGAGTGACAAATCGGTGCTTGGAGCACTGAGCCTGGCAGCAGCAAAAATCGCAAAGGAGCAGGGATTTGATCAGGCGGGTTACCGTACGGTGATGAACTGTAATGAGCACGGTGGGCAGACGGTTTACCACATCCACCTACATCTGCTTGGCGGTAAAGCGATGGGCTGGCCACCTTACCAGAATAAATTAAAGACCGCTTAGGCCAACTCCTTAACAGCTCAAACGACAGCGTTTAACTGCGCTGTCGAACGATCTCAAACAGCGCCACACCGGTCGCCACTGAGACATTCAGACTACTCACTTCGCCTGCCATTGGAATATTAACCAACAGATCGCAGTGGTCACGTGTTAAGCGCCGCATCCCCTTACCCTCTGCACCCATCACCAAAGCCATAGGGCCGGTCAGATCTGCTTGATAGATTGACTGTTGTGCCTCACCCGCGGTGCCCACTATCCAGATACCAGCTTGCTGCAAGTTTTGTAGCGTACGCGCCAAGTTAGTCACCTGAAAGTAAGGAACAGCCTCCGCCGCCCCACAGGCCACCTTGGATGCCGTAGCGTTCAACGGTGCTGATTTGTCCCGTGGTGCGATCACCCCGACAACGCCAGCGGCATCAGCCGTACGCAGGCAAGCGCCGAGATTATGAGGGTCCGTCACTCCATCTAAAACGAGCAAGAGTGCAGGAGAGTCCAACTCATACAACAGAGTCTCAAGCTCTCTATCACCCAACTGGGGAGCAGGCTTAACCTCTGCCGCGACGCCTTGATGTACGCCATCAACGCGGTCATCTAAACGCTGTTTATTGATCGGTTCTATGCTGACGCCCTGCTGCTGAGCTAGCTCGACAATCTGCTGCGTGCGACCATCATCACGCCCCTTCACGAGAAAGAGTTTACGCACACGACTTGGATCACGCGTCAGCAGAGTGGTAACCGCGTGGATACCGAAAATCAGATCATTCTTCATTGGAGCCTCAGCGCTATGGAAGGGGAAATAAAAAGACCGCGCAAGGCGGCCTTCTATTTTACGTAATCGATCGCTTAGCTGTCGAGGCCCGCAAATACGGCATCGCGAATAGCATCTACCGAGCCAACGCCTGGCACATATACATAGCTTGGTGCAGAAGCAGGTTCTGCTTCAGACCAACCACGGTAGTAGCTGATCAGCGGCTTAGTCTGATCATGGTACACATTCAGGCGCTCACGCACTGTATCTTCTGCATCGTCAGCGCGTTGAACCAGCTCTTCACCGGTTACGTCATCCTTACCCTCTTCCTTAGGCGGATTAAACACAACATGATAAGTACGGCCAGAGGCTGGGTGTACACGGCGACCCGACATACGCTTGATAATCTCTTCGTCAGCAACGTCGATCTCAACTACAGCATCGAGCTCCACACCAGCGTCTTTGAGAGCATCTGCCTGAGGAATAGTGCGTGGGAAGCCATCAAACAGGAAGCCGTTGGCACAATCAGCTTCAGCGATGCGCTCTTTAACCAGGCCGATAATGATATCGTCTGATACGAGCTGACCTGCGTCCATTACCTTCTTGGCTTCAATACCTAGAGGTGTTCCTGCTTTAACAGCCGCACGAAGCATATCACCAGTAGAGATCTGCGGAATTCCGTATTTCTCTGTGATGTACTGAGCCTGCGTACCCTTACCGGCACCCGGAGCGCCCAGAAGAATAATGCGCATTAACTGTCTCCTTAAATAAAATTTACCGCCCAGTGGGCGGCATTAAAATTCGAATTCGACTGACATTATAAGATCGGGACATAAATGACAATCAGACCGAAGTCTATTTCCCGCTATTTTGAATCAGCCCGTGTTTCGCATGCCGGCGGAGATACCGGCAATACAGACCATCAGCGCCTGCTCAAGCTGCTCTTCCGGGTGATTACGGTCACGATAGAGCAGCTCAGCCTGCAGATAGTGCAACGGATCCAGATAGGGGTTGCGGACCTCTATTGACTCTCTGATAAGGGGACTATCACTCAACAGTTGAGTCTGCTGTTTTAAATCGAGAACCAGTTGGCGCATGCTGACCAGCCGCTCTCTTAGGCTCGAGCCGAGCACACCCAATTCAGGCGAGACCAGGCGCTTCTCATAGTAGGCCGAGATCTGCGCGTCAGTCTTCGCCATTAGCATCTCCAACAGATCGATATAGGATCGGAAGAAGGGCCAGTTCTGGTACATCTCCTTTAGGAGCGGCTGCTTACCCTCAAGAATTGCATCAGCCAATGCTCGATCGGAGCCCAACCAAGCCGGCAGCATTAAACGGATCTGGGTCCAAGCGAATATCCAAGGGATAGCGCGCAGGCTCTCGACCCCGCCATCGACTTTACGTTTCGCTGGGCGCGAGCCCAAGGGCAACTTACCCAGCTCCTGCTCCGGCGTCGCCGCACGGAAATAGGGAACGAAAAGCGGGTCTTCGCGAACAACTGCTCGATAGGATTGGAATCCGGCTGCTGCCATCTTATCCATGCACTCAGCCCATTGCGGCTCAGGTTTGCCAAAGGGTTCCAGGGTAGCCTGTAGCACAGCATGGGTATAGAGCGCTAAGTTCCGCATCGCTAGCTCTGGAACCCCAAATTTGAAGCGAATCATCTCGCCCTGCTCAGTGACTCGCAGACTACCGACTACTGAGCCCGGTGGTTGAGATAAGATCGCAGTGTGGCTCGGACCACCACCGCGCCCGACCGTACCGCCACGACCATGGAACAGAGTCAGGTGCACCCCTTCTGCCTTACACAGAGCGGTTAGGTCGGCCTGAGCACGATACTGTCCCCAGGCTGCCGCCAACTGACCTGCATCTTTAGCGGAGTCGGAGTAGCCGATCATCACCTCTTGATGACCGTCAATGTACTCTCGATACCAGGGTAGCGAGAGCAGTCGCTCAATACAGGGCTTGGCGTTGTCTAGATCGGCTAGCGTCTCGAATAGCGGTGCAATCGCGATGTTGTACTCCATCCCCTGCTCTTGCAGACAGAGAATGACGCTCAGTACATCTGAGGGCTGGCCCGCCATGGATATGACGTAAGAACCCAGCGCCTCGGGCGAGGTTTGTGCAACCACAGCAAAGGTGTCCAGTGCCTCCTGCGTCGTACTGCAGGGCTGCCAGTCTCGCGGGATCAAAGGACGTTTAGACGCTAGTTCATCAAGCAAAAACCGCTGTTTCTGCGCTTCTGTCCACTCCAGATAATTGCCCATGCCATAGTGGTCGCAGATTTCAGCGATAACAGCAGCATGCACCTCAGAGTTCTGACGGATATCCAAGCGAACCAACGTAGCGCCGAAGCAGGCAACACGCCGCAGCAGGTCCTCAAGACGGCCGCCCGCGATGAGCGCCAAACCTGAGTCACACAAGGAGCGGTGGCATAGCTGCAGCGGCCGAAGTATCTCATCAGCTGTGCGGATCCAGCTCGAGGGGTCAAAGGGTTTGCCTTCCAGACAGGCTTGAATTCCATCACGTGTGTGCGCCAAACGCGCACGCAGGTCTCCCAGTAGTGCGCGATAGGGCTCGTTGACATCACCGCCAACGATTGAGTGCAACTCTGTGCTGGCACGACTCATCGAAAGTTCGGAGCGCAGTTGATCGACATCCTGATAGTAGAGATCTGCCGCCTGCCAGCGCGCCAGCAGCAGCACTTCACCTGTCACCTTCGCGGTAACATTTGGGTTGCCGTCGCGGTCGCCACCCATCCATGAAGAGAAACGCACAGGTGAGGCGTCTAGAGGTAGACCGCTACCTAAGGAGTGACGCATCTGCGCATCTAACTGCTTCAGGTATTTAGGGATCGCATGCCAAAGCGAATTCTCGATAACGGTGAATCCCCACTTGGCTTCGTCGACTGGCGTTGGGCGCTGTTTGCGGATTTCATTGGTGTGCCAGATCTGGCTGATCAGCTCATCCAGACGCGAGCCTACCTCAACCCCGTGATCCATCGCTTTAAGGCAGTCCATAACGCCGTCGAACTTGTTAATCAAGGTTCGACGGTTTACTTCGGTCGGGTGAGCAGTCAGCACCAAATCGATCTTCATCTGACTCAGCGCAGTAGCGATCTCGGCATTTGAATGGCCAGCCTCCCGAAGCATCGAGAAGACGCGGAAGGTCTCATCTTCATCAGCCTGGACCTTCTGCTTCTGACGACGAATGCGGTGATGCTCCTCGGCAATATTGGCAAGATTGAGAAACTGGGTAAAGGCGCGTGCAACGGGCAGCAGATCCTCATCATGCAGTGCACTGAGCTCAGTTTGTAGGGCGTCACTCGCACCACTGGCGCGCCCCTCTTTAGCGTACTGCCGAATACGCTCTATGGCGGTCACCATCTCGGGGCCAAGGTCAGCAGAAATAGTGCGGCCCAGGCTATCGCCAAGACGACGCACATCATCACGCAGGTCTTCGTGCAAGCTACTCATGGAGGACTCCACTCAAGTTGAAGGTCAGAACAGTTAAGACTCGAAAGATTTAGCTTCGTCCCACCAGTGATCGAGTTCATCGACAGAGAACTGGCTCCAATCTCGTGACGACGCGTTCACTCTCTTTTCTACGTGGCGGAAACGGCGCTCAAATTTGGCATTGGTGGCGCGCACAGCTTGCTCGGAGTTGACACCTAGCTTGCGTGCCAGGTTCACCTGAGCAAAGAGTAGATCGCCCATCTCATCGGCAACCGCAGCTTCATCACCAGCTGCCATAGCTTCTCTAAGCTCAGCAATCTCCTCTTCGATCTTATCGAGAACATCACGGGCCTCATGCCAGTCAAAGCCAACACCAGCGGCGCGTTTCTGCAATTTTGCAGCACGACTCAGGGCTGGTAGCGACAGAGGTATCTCATCCAGAACACCCGCGCGGGACTTCTGTTCACGCTCCTGCGCTTTGATCGCCTCCCACTGCTGGTTGACAGCATCTGTATCTACCTCAGCCGAGGCACGATCGCCGCGCAGTTGCCCGTGGGTAAACACATGAGGGTGGCGACGTATCAACTTGGAGACGAGTTGATCAATCACTGCATCAAGATCGAACAGCGACTCCTCTTTGGCGAGCTGGGAGTAGAAGATCACCTGAAACAGCAGGTCACCGAGCTCATCTTGCAGATGCGCCCAATCCTCTCTTTCAATGGTGTCTGCCACCTCATACGCCTCTTCAAGCGTGTGCGGCACTATGCTAGCGAAAGTCTGCTGCAGGTCCCAAGGGCAACCGCCCTCAGGGTCGCGCAAGCGAGACATTAGATAGGTTAGATCTTCGAGGTTATATCTAGGCATCGGCTCTCAAATCAATGTACGCTGGTCCGCTTACGGTGAACGTCATTAACGTTGGGGATCTGGTTGATCTTATCCATCACCTTACCCAACTTATCCAGTCTGCCAATCTCGAGCGTCAACTCTAGGTGAGCCTGGTTATTCTGTTTATCTGTGAGCGTATTCGCACCCAGCACGTTAACCCGCTCATTGGCCAGAATAACCATTACGTCGCGCAGCAGGCCGGAGCGGTCGAAGGCTTCAATAACAATATCAACCGGGTAAGTAATCTCAGCACCATCATCCCAGTCGACACTTAGTATCCGATTAGCCTCGCGCTCTCGAAGACGCTCAAGCTCAGCACACTCAGCGTTATGGATCGATACACCCCGCCCCTGAGTGATGAAACCGGCGATAGGGTCACCCGGTACTGGCTTGCAGCAACTCGCGAACTGCGTCATTAGGTTACCAACACCAAGAATACTGACACCCGAGCTGGTTGACTTCGGTTTTGAACGGCGCTGCCTCGGGATATCAAGGTCGAGCTGCGACTCGCGCTCGGCCTCCTCCTCTTTGCGCTGCGCCGCATTGATCACCTGCGACAAACGCAGGTCACCTGCACCCACAGCGGCACAGAGATCCTCCTCCGCAGCAAACTTAAGGTAAGTCGCTATCTGCTCGAGGTCCATATGCGTTGCGTTCAATGCCAGGCGTTTGAACTCGCGCACAATCATATCCTTGCCCGCCTCCACGTTCTGATCACGTGCCTGGGCCTTAAACCAGTGGGCGACCTTTGCGCGCGCGCGCGAGGTGTAGACAAATCCCAGGTTGGCGTTTAACCAGTCGCGACTTGGTCGTTCCTCACTTGAGGTCATCACCTCAACCTGATCGCCAGTCTGTAATTTACGGTTGAGAGGCACAATACGCCCTGAGATGCGAGCTCCACGGCAGCGATGTCCAATTTCAGTATGCACACGGTAAGCAAAGTCGACCGGTGTTGCGCCTGCAGGCAGATCGATGACGTGCCCATCAGGGGTGAATACATAGACACGATCTTGCGCCACATCGGTTCGCAGCATATCGCCAAGAGACTCTGTTTCACCTAGATCTTCATGCCACTCAAGGACCTGACGTAACCAAGAGATCTTCTCTTCATAGCCATCCTGACGGGCGGCAACATCTGTGCCCTTGTAAAGATGGTGTGCGCAAACGCCAAGTTCAGCCTCTTCATGCATCTGGAAAGTACGGATCTGAATCTCGAGCGCTTTACTCTCCGGTCCAAATACTGCCGTGTGTAACGAACGGTAACCGTTGGGCTTCGGTGAGGCGATATAATCATCAAACTCGTGGGGAATATTGCGCCACAATCCATGCACAATACCGAGCACCGTGTAGCAGTCGCGCACTTCGGGAACTAGGATACGCACAGCACGCACGTCGTAAACCTGACTGAAGTCGATGTTTTTGCGCTGCATTTTGCGCCAGATCGAATAGATGTGTTTGGCGCGTCCAGCGACTTCACCATCAATCTCAGCGTCGATGAGCCGTGCGCGAAGTAGTGTCACCACATCATCGATAAACTGCTGGCGATCAAGCCGCTTCTCTGACAAGAGCTCAGCGATATGCTTATAGTCGTTAGGTTTTAAGTAGCGGAAACTGAGGTCCTCGAGCTCCCATTTGATATGGCCTATGCCTAGTCGATGCGCCAAAGGAGCATAGATATCGAAAACCTCCCGCGCGACCAAATAGCGCTTGCGACGGTCGGCGTTTTTAACCGCGCGAATAGCGCAGGTACGCTCGGCTAGTTTGATCAGCGCAACACGCACGTCGTCGATCATAGCGACCAACATTTTACGGACATTGTCAGTTTGAGTGGTGTTGCCGAGAACCGGGTCTTCGTCGCGTGGATTCTTGCGACTGGCGATTGCTGCCATCTGCAGCACTCCCTCGATGAGGTGAGAAACTTTGTTACCAAAGCGGCTTTTTACGCGCTCCAACGACAGTTTGCCTTCGCGCACCGCCCGGTAAAGTATCGCTGCGAGTAGCGCATCTTCTTCTTGCTGCAGATCAGCGAGAATCTGCACCATCTCCATGCCGACCTGCAGAGCACCTTGCTCTGATGCCCAATCATCAGACTCTTCATCCGTCGCCTCGACGACGCTTTGCACGATCTGACAAGCATTGAGGAAGCGTGCCGGGTCTTTGATCTCAATCTGCGTCTGTAGACGCTCTAACCAAAGCTCTAGGTCGACAGAGCCATCCTGCCGAACCGGCTGTTCCTCACGAACCTTAACCATAACTTGTGTAACCTCATGCCTCGTAGGCACTGCCCCAAACACTCCGGGGTTAAGCAAATATTGCACACCAGTGTAGAACTGAAGCCACCTGGCGGCAAATGTGACAAGCTCAATTTATCGATTAAAAGCGCAACTACAAAAAGCTCAATCGTTAAACACGCCTGTCGACAGGTAACGGTCGCCGCGATCACAAATGATACATACGATCACCGCATTCTCGACCTCTTGCGCAACACGCAGCGCCCCAGCGAGAGACCCACCTGATGATACGCCACAAAAGATGCCCTCTTCACGCGCCAGACGGCGCATCATCACTTCCGCTTCGGACTGTTCTACATCCAGCACCAGATCGACGCGTGGGCGCTCGAAGATGCTTGGCAGGTATGCCTCAGGCCAGCGGCGAATACCGGGAATTGCGGAGCCCTCACAAGGCTGCAGACCCACAATCTGGATATCAGGATTGGCCTCTTTAAGGTAACGCGAGGTACCCATAATCGTACCAGTGGTACCCATTGAACTGACAAAGTGCGTCACCGTACCCTGCGTCTGACGCCAAATTTCAGGGCCTGTGCCCTTGTAATGCGCAACTGGGTTGTCGGCGTTAGCGAACTGATCCAGCACCTTGCCTTCGCCGCGCGCCTGCATCGCCTGAGCTAGGTCTCGCGCACCCTCCATACCCTCTTCCTTGGTTACCTCAATCAACTCAGCACCATAAGCGGTCATCGCCGCTTTGCGCTCTGAACTCATGTTGTTCGGCATGATCAGTTTCAGCTTGTAACCCATAATCGCAGAGGCCATAGCTAAGGCTATACCGGTGTTTCCCGATGTCGCTTCAATCAGCACATCGCCCGGTTTAATGTCACCACGCTCCTCAGCTCGCTGAATCATACTTAGCGCAGGACGGTCCTTAACCGACCCAGCCGGGTTATTGCCCTCGAGCTTTAGCAGAACAGTATTGCCGTTCGCTGCCTCGATGCGCTGGAGGCGGACCAAAGGAGTTTCGCCGACACAGTCAGCAATGGTTGGATAGTTCGGAGTCATAAATGATCGCTAAAGTAATAAAAATTCGGTCTGTTAGAGGTTTTTACATCTTAACACTGACAGGGCTATGAATCTCTAGCGCCCTTCAGCGATTACCTGCGCCACGACGTAGTCTGCTTCGTCACTGTAGCTCAGGTGCCAGTGGGTTATCCCAAGCTCTGTCGCCTTCTGGCCAGCCGTCGATGTAACATTGAGAAGTGGTCGACCCAGTTCATTGTGACTCACCTCCAAGTGCTGCCAGCCGACACCGTTACCAATGCCCGTACCTAAAGCTTTTACACCCGCCTCTTTAGCCGCAAAACGTTTTGCCAAGAAACGTTCGGGCTGAGGTGATGCATTGAACTGATCCAACTCAACCGGAGTCAGAATCCGTTTCGCAATTCCCGGGGTTCGCTCCAGCGCCGCTGTAATGCGGGCGATTGCAACGATATCAGTACCGATGCCGATGATCATGCTCGAATTCGCAACCGCTCGGCTTCCACCCGACTACTTGCACGACACATCAGCTCATACATCTCACGTATCGCCTGATCGAGGCCAACGAAGATGGCGCGCGCAATAATACCGTGGCCGATGTTGAGTTCGTGTAACTGAGGGATCTCGGCGATTGGTTCAACATTGTAGTAATGCAAACCGTGACCGGCATTAACGATTAAGCCTTTATCAAAAGCATACTGGGAAGCCGTGCGAATGCGCTCCAACTCCGCCTGCTGTTCTGTACCCACGGTATCGGCGTAGGCCCCTGTATGAAGCTCTATCACAGGCGCTCCACAGGCGATTGCAGCGTCGATCTGTACAGGGTCAGGGTCGATGAATAGAGAGACCTCAACACCGGCTTTAGCAAGACGCTCGCAGGCCGCCGCTACTTTAGCCTGATTTCCAGCCACATCTAAGCCGCCCTCAGTGGTGAGTTCTTCGCGCTTCTCAGGAACTAGGCAGGCGTGAGCAGGCTGGATCTCTTCTGCGAAACTGATCATCTCGTCGGTCACTGCCATCTCAAAATTCATACGCGTCTGGAGCGTATCAGCCAACACGCGGATATCGCGATCCTGGATATGGCGGCGGTCTTCGCGTAGGTGCACGGTGATGCCGTCAGCACCGGCGTGCTCGGCAAGTCCAGCTGCGAGAACAGGGTCGGGGTAACGCGTACCACGCGCCTGACGAAGAGTCGCGACATGATCGATATTTACGCCAAGTAGCAGACGGTTAGGATGATTCACTCGGTGCTCCTGTTGATTGAGTGCGGTTTGTTTTGTCGCGGCGCTCAAATAGCGCTCGCGAACGCAGGGGCTTTTCCCCCAGTAACTGGTTCAGTTTTGTACGCATCAGATGTTTAGCCGCCTTACGCACCGTCGGGTCAGTATACCGATCAGCCTCAATTTCTCGAAGCCAACTCTGTGCATAACAACCCGGGTTCGGCTCGCTGACTGCGATCCAGCCTTGCGGCTCTGTGTATCGGTAATAGGGCTCAGTCAGCTGATTCAGATCATTCCAAAATCCTAACTCTTTCAACAAATGATGTTCGAAGGTTCTTAACGCCCCCTCAAGATCCTCACCACTGATTAATTCATTGAGTAGATAGCGGTAGAAGAGAAACAAACGCGGCATCGGTTCAAGCGGCTGCAGTAGCCTTTGCACCAACTCATTCGTGTAGAGGCCACAGAGCAGAGATCGCCCCTGAAGGGCTGGCAGGTGCTCAGTGGTCTCCGCAGCAAGCAAAGTCTTAAGCTCATCTCGCCCTTTGAATCGAATCGAGAGTTGATTAAACGGTTGTAATGCTTGGCGCAGAGAGGAGCCCGGGCGGCGACCGCCACGGGCAACAACAGAGACCTTGCCCACCTCAGCAACAAAAAGATCAACCAGCAAACTTGTCTCGCGATAGGGGCGCGAGTGCAACACAAAGGCGGCGTGCTGCTGGTCATGCTGGTGCATAGTTAGTCGTGTTTGTAGCCTAGGCTGGCAAGAGCACGTTCGTTATCTGCCCACCCGCGCTTCACCTTGACCCAGAGGTTGAGCATCACTTTGGCATCAAACATACGCTCCATATCGAGACGTGAATCACGACCGATCTGCTTGATGCGATCGCCTTTGTCGCCGATAACAATACGCTTCTGCCCGTCGCGCTCCACCAGAATCAACGCACTAATAGTCAACAGACCACGTTCATCCTGAGAGAACTCCTCAATCTCAACCGTTGTTCCGTAGGGTACTTCATCACCGAGATTACGCATCAGCTTCTCGCGCACCAATTCAGCGGCTACAAAGCGGGAGCTGCGGTCGGTAATTTGATCGTCTGGATAGAAGTGCATGCCCTCAGGCATGTGCTCGGCAACCGCCGCCTCGAGCTTATCAACGTTGTGCCCCTTCTCGGCCGAGATGGGAACAATCTCATCAAAGCTGCGCTTTGTATTGAGCTGTTCAATCCACGGCAAGAGTGACTCTTTATCTTTCAGAAGATCAACCTTGTTGACAGCCAGCACTACGGGACAGCGAGCGTGCTTAAGCTTCTCAAGTACGATCTCATCCTCTTCAGTCCAAGCTGTACGATCGACCAGGAAAACCACTAGATCGACATGACGCAGCGCCTCGCTAGCCGCTTTGTTCATGTATCGGTTCAGCGCGTTGCCCTTGGAGTCGTTATGCAATCCTGGTGTATCGACATAGATGACCTGCAGCTCATCTTCGGTTTTGATACCGAGAATCTGATGACGGGTGGTCTGTGGTTTGCGCGAGGTGATACTGAGCTTTTGGCCTAGAATACGGTTGAGTAGCGTACTTTTACCGACGTTAGGTCGTCCAACAAGGGCGACGTAGCCACAACGGCTGTTAACAGCGTCCACTATTTTTCACCTCCCTGTTTAGTAAGACCAAGTGCAACCAGGGCGGCACGAGCTGACTCCTGCTCCGCCTGACGACGACTACTGCCTTTACCCTGTGTTGGCTCGCTCAGTAGCGCAACCTGACAGCTGATGTAGAAGGTCTGGTCATGCGCTTCGCCCTCTACCCGCTCAAGCTCATAAGCGGGCAGCGGCTGTCGACGAGACTGCAAATGCTCTTGCAGACGCGTTTTCGAGTCCTTTAGCGTCTCCTCCATATCGAGCGCATCAAGGCGGCTAGCATAAAGTTTCAACACAAAATCTTTGGAGGCAACCGGCCCGGCATCAAGATGAATCGAACCGATAATCGCCTCAACGGCATCGGCCAGAATTGAGTCGCGGCGAAAACCACCTGACTTCAACTCGCCTGAACCCAGACGCAGGAAATCTCCCAAACCTAGCTCGCGGGCAATCTCTGCCAGCGTCTCGCCCTTTACCAAAAGCGCACGCAGGCGGCTCATCTCTCCCTCGCGGGCCTTTGGAAACTTGTTGAAGAGCGCTTCAGCGATGACAAAGTTGAGGATAGAGTCGCCCAGAAATTCCAGGCGTTCATTGTTGCGTTTGCCACAACTGCGATGAGTCAGAGCAAGCTCAAGGAGTGACTCATCAGCGTAATTGTGCCCAAGTGTGCGGACTAAATCGGTTACAGGTCGGATCAAGGTTTGGTTGCTACGTATTCTTCTTTAAATTTCACCACGGCATCGACGTTGTAGAACATCGGCACGCGAATTTCATAATCGAGGGTGAAGAACACTTCACTCTCTTTCTGGTTAATCAACAGAGAGGGCGTTTCACCGTCTGGCGCATACTTCGGTAGACGCACCTGATTGATCGTAAAGCGGCGCTGAATGTTGCGCTTGATCGTGCTGAGATCTTTCTTCATCTCTTCGCGATCCTCAGTAATTGACGTCAGTATCGACTTAAAAGTCTCATGATCCGCATAGGGGGTAAACAACTTAAACCCAACTGCGAAAAAAATACCGCCGACCATGAGTACGATCAGTAGATTGAGGAATGAAATACCGCGCTGACGATCCATTGAGTACATGTGTGCTCCTAGGACGGGCGCTACTGAATTCCGCGCATCGCTGTAAAGTCTGGGATGCTGGTCCAATTCGCCCAGTGCATCCATACACTCACCGCTTTGCCGACGAGCAGTTCATCGGGAACTGAACCCCAGTAACGACTGTCATTACTATTATCTCGGTTGTCGCCCATCACGAAGTACTGCCCCTCTGGGACAACCCATCCGCCCTGCATGTTCCGAGCGTTGATATCGATGTAGATTTCGTGTTGCACATCACCGAGCGTTTCATCGACCAGCAAACGTTCGGGTGCAGCAGGCGGTAACTGCGCTATCAGCTCTTGTGCCTGAGGCTCGCCGTTAACGTAGATTACCTTATCTTTGTACACGATCTCATCGCCCGGAAGACCGACGACACGTTTAATATAGTAAATACTTGGATTTTTTGGATATTTAAATACAGCAACGTCACCCCGCTCGGGCGAATTGTTCTCGAAAAAGGTCACGTACCCCGCGCCTGGCAACTCAATCGGGGAGCGCAAGCCGTAGTGGTATTTATTCACCAAAATGAAGTCGCCCACTTTCAAAGTCGGCAGCATCGAACCAGACGGAATCTGGAAGGGTTCATAGAGGAATGAGCGCAAAATTAGCACGGCTGCCAATACTGGGAAGATCGAGCTACTCGTTTCAACGATCGAGTTCTGTTGGAGCAGCTTAGCTTTGGCATCTTCAGTTGGCGCAGCTTCAGCTGCTTTGATCCGTTTCGGAGTCAGAAGGAGCTTATCAATCAGCCAGATAACACCGGTACCAAGCGTTACTACAACCAGAATTAGCGCGAAATCTAAATTCATGACGATTTAATCATCCACCTTCAGTACGGCAAGGAAAGCGTCCTGTGGAATCTCCACACGCCCTACCTGCTTCATTCGTTTTTTACCCTCTTTCTGCTTCGCCAGCAGTTTCTTCTTACGGCTCACGTCACCACCGTAACACTTAGCCAGTACGTTTTTGCGCAGGGCTTTTACCGTGGTACGGGCAATGATTTTACCACCGAGGGCTGCCTGAATCGCGACATCAAACATCTGACGCGGTATCAGGTCTTTCATTTTCTCACAGAGCTGACGCCCTTTATACATGGCATTATCACGATGTAGAATCACTGCCAGTGCATCTACCTTCTCGCCATTGATCAGGATATCCATGCGCACCAACTTAGCCGCTTCAAAGCGGATAAAGTTGTACTCCAGTGATGCGTAACCGCGTGAGCAGGACTTGAGACGATCAAAGAAGTCGAGCACGACTTCGGCCATCGGCAGCTCGTAGGTCAGCTGTACCTGGTTACCAACGAAAGACATATTCTTCTGCGTACCACGCTTCTCAACACAGAGACCGATCACCTGTCCTAGGTACTCCTGAGGCACCAAAATATTGGCCTGCACAATCGGTTCGCGCATCTCGCGAATGCCACCTGGATCAGGCAGTTTTGACGGGCTATCAATGTAGATGACATCGCCGTTGTTCATCTCGATCTCATAGACAACAGTTGGCGCGGTGGTGATCAGGTCGAGGTTGTACTCGCGCTCCAGTCGCTCCTGGATAATCTCCATGTGCAGCATGCCAAGGAAGCCACAACGGAAACCGAAACCTAGGGCATCTGAAGTCTCTGGCTCGAAGAAGAGTGACGCATCATTCAGCGTTAGCTTATCCAAAGCTTCACGGAAATCTTCGTAGTCATCAGAGCTGGTAGGAAAGAGGCCAGCATACACCTGCGGCTGAACCTTCTGAAAACCTGGCAGCGACTCTACATCAGGTGTCTTCGCGTGCGTCAGCGTATCTCCGACAGGCGCACCATGGATGTCTTTGATACCTGCAACAACAAATCCAACTTCACCGGCACGCAGAACATCGGTTGTCGTCTGTTTCGGCGTAAAGATACCGACCATCTCCGCTTGGTAGTTAACCCCAGTCGACTTCACCATGATCTTGTCTTTGCGCTTGAGAGTACCCTGCACTACACGCACCAAAGAGACAACACCCAGATAGTTATCGAACCAAGAGTCGATAATCAATGCTTGAAGCGGTGCGTCGTAATCACCCTCAGGCGGCGGGATAACATCAATCAGTGCTTCGAGCACATCTTCTACACCGAGGCCTGTCTTCGCAGAGCAGGGAATCGCACCCGAGGCATCGATACCAATAACCTCTTCGATCTCCTGACGGACGACTTCAGGCTGTGCCTGCGGTAGATCCATCTTGTTAAGAATTGGCAGTACTTCCAATCCTTGTTCGATCGCGGTGTAGCAGTTAGCGACCGACTGCGCCTCTACACCCTGAGCCGCATCGACAACCAACAGCGCGCCTTCACAGGCATACAGAGAGCGCGACACTTCGTATGAGAAGTCAACGTGCCCCGGCGTGTCGATGAAGTTTAGCTGGTAGGTTTTACCGTTCTTTGCGCTGTAGTTGAGCGTTACGCTCTGCGCTTTAATCGTGATACCGCGCTCACGCTCAATATCCATCGAGTCGAGCACCTGTGCCGCCATCTCGCGGTCACTGAGGCCACCACAGATCTGAATAATGCGGTCTGCCAGGGTCGATTTACCATGGTCGATATGCGCGATAATGCTGAAGTTACGGATGTGATCAAGCGTACTCACGATAGTTCTTACCCAAAAATACTGTTAACCCGGGCATTTGACCCAAAATTTAGCGCCGAATTTTACTTGAATTCGCCTCACATAGATAGGAAATGCACTGAACTGAAAAACCAAAAGGGGAGCAGCGCTCCCCTTCTTGCAACCCATTGCTATTGGTTACTCAATACGAAGTGCTAGGTAGACCGGACTACCGCCGCGGACGATCCGCAATGGAACCGGGCGATCTGCTGATAGATCATCAACTAGCTCTCGCAGCGTTGAAACTGAATCCACGCTCTTGCCACCGAGTGTAGTGATGATATCTCCGACAGCTACGCCTGCCTGAGCAGCAGGCCCTGCTGAAACCCCCTCAACCAACACACCAGAGCTGACCTCCAGGCGCCCTTTGTCCTCATCAGTCAAATCGCGCACGTTGAGCCCCAAACTCTCCGATTTGCGCGGCTCATCTGGTGCCACCCGACTCTGAACCAGCTCCTCTTGTGAAGGCAAGAGTCCGATCTCCACATCAACGGTTAGTGTTTTACCGTCGCGGTAGATATCCACCGCTGCCGATTTACCGGGTGCCACCCGACCGACCTGAGCCGGTAGCTCAGAGGAAAGCCCGATTTCACGGCCGTTAAAGCCAATAATGACGTCACCCTCTTGCAGGCCTGCCGCTTCTGCCGGGCTGTCTGGCAGCACCTGCGCAACCAGCGCACCTGATGGTTTATCAAGGCCAAAGGACTCTGCCAAATCACGCGTCACCTCTTGGATGATCACACCCAGCCAGCCACGGTCGACATAGCCCTGGTCGCGCAACTGATCGGCGACTTCCATAGCGACATCCATCGGAATAGCGAAGGAGAGCCCCATAAAGCCTCCAGAGCGGGTGTAGATCTGGGAGTTGATACCGACCACTTCCCCGTCTAGGTTAAACAGAGGACCACCAGAGTTACCGGGATTGATGGCAACGTCCGTCTGAATGAAGGGAACGTAAGAGTCGCCCGCTAAAGAGCGCTCTTTAGCGCTGACAATACCAGCCGTTACTGTCGCATCGAAACCGAACGGACTACCAATCGCTAGTACCCACTCACCTACCTCGAGCGCATCTGAGCTGCCAATCTCAACGGTGGGAAGATCTGAGCCGTCAATCTTTAATAGCGCGACATCTGAGCGCTGATCCGACCCGATAACCTCCGCCTCAATCTCGCGTCGATCATTCATGCGCACCATCACCTTATCAGCGCCCTCTACCACATGGTGATTAGTCAACACGTAGCCATCTTCAGAGATGATAAAGCCCGAGCCTAGAGATTGTGGATTCACACGCGGTGCGCCACCGGGACCCTGAAAACCGCGGAAAAAGTCGCGAAAGATCTCTGGCATCTCTTCGCCATTAGGTCCACGGAATTGGTCACTCTGTGATTCTTGAGGTTTCACCTCGTTAATTGTGCTGATATTCACAACTGCGGGTGAAAGTGACTTCACCAAGCCGGTAAAGTCTGGCAGATCTACCGCCCAAGTTTGCGCACTGAACGCCAGACCAACAATCAGTATCAGAGATCTGATCATCTTCATCGTCTACTCCTTGAGTAATTGAACTATTGAGTGCGAAGAAGCTGAGGTGTGAAATCACCCAGAGCAACTCTGCGGACACTCACTACACGGGTCAAAATGAACCCAACTGTGAGACCTAGAATAGCCCCTAGGATCTGAAAGGTTTCTGAAAGGTTGAGAAGATATAAAATTAATACTGCCGCGATCAAGCCCATCAGAGGGGTCAGGTAGACGAGAATAGAGGCTCTTAGTAACACCCCCTCTTCCAGCCCAACAGTGACAACTTGACCGGGCGAGAGAATAAGATTTAGAGGATTATCAACGAAGACTTCAACCCGCTTACTAGGAAGCCAGTCGACTAGTTTTTTCTGCCCGCAGCCTGCCTGCGCACTACAGGCCGCACAGGCGCTTTTGCGGTTTACTTCAATCCAGATGCCGGTATCTACAACCCGAGTAACCTGAGCGGACTCTTCGATCATTAACTTGAGACGCTTCCCTGCTTACTTGGCAGTTTTCTGCCACTGCAGCGAGCTGATTACACGATCCGCTTCGTCCAGAGAGACCTGTCCTACCAGCGATACAAAGTGCTGATCAACAACTCGGCCGAGCGCCGTCAGGCCCGCTTGAGAATAGCTACCGGGGGCTGGTGACTGTTCAGTCAGAGGCTCAACAGCCAGAGTTAACAGTTCACCCGACTTACTGTAAAGGCGTGTAGTCGCTGCACCCTCTAGTTGCACTCCGGCAGCGGAGTAGCCCTCGGGCAACCACTCGGGCTGCCAGCTCGGTGACAGGGAAGCCAAAGTCGATTGATATTCAGTGATTGAACGGCGCATATCTTCAGACAGACGAATCACTTCGATCGCCTCAGCACCGTTCGTTTTGTCGGCGTTGCCGGAGAGTGAGGTTGGCACAAGCGCCGCAGTGGCTCCCGCACGCTCAATAACACCCGCCTGCTGCATACCGGTTAGATCTGTTTGAGCAGAGAACTGCTGAACACCCAGCAGAACCGCCAGTGTGACGGAGGCAGCCGCAGCCATACTTGCTGCACCCTGCCACCAGTGAGTCTGAGGCTTAGCCGGCACTGCTGCTTTCTCGACCTGCTCGTCCCGCTCAATCGCGGCCATCACGCCGACACTGAGGTCGATTTTGGATTCAACACCCTGACCCTTGATCAGGCTCTGCGCCAGGTGATAACGACGCCAGGTTTCGGATAACTCATCGTCTTCGGCAGCTGTTTTCAGCGTTCGACGTAGCTCAAGCTCGTTACTCTCGCCGTCCATCAGTGCTGACAGGCTCTCAAGCTTTGCCAAATTTTCCGGTTTGTCTGAGTAAGACATGTTCAATCCTCAGTTGCTACAATCAACGCTCCTATCGGAGCAGTCAATCTGTCAGCAGGGGTTTTAACTCTTTATCGATCGCATCACGCGCTCTGAAGATACGTGACCGAACAGTACCGATAGGACAGTCCATCACCTCGGCAATCTCTTCGTAGCTCATCCCTTCCAACTCTCTGAGCGTCAATGCAACTCGAAGCTCTTCAGGCAGAGCCTCCAGTGTCGAGGCCATGACACTGAAAAGCTCATCCCGGTAGAGGTTGTTCTCAGGAGTCTCTATCTCTCTGAGCTCAGATTCAGACTCTGCCTGGAGAACATCGTCTATATCCACATCTGTACCGGGCGGGCGTCTACTGCGGGTTACCAGATAATTCTTCGCTGTATTCGTAGCGATCCGGTAGAGCCAGGTGTAGAACGCGCTTTCACCTCTAAAGCTATCGAGCGCCTTATACGCTTTGATAAAAGTCTCTTGTGCGACGTCCAGCGCTTCCGACTGATCCTGCACATAGCGACCTATCAAGCCAATGATCTTATGCTGATAGCGTTTTACTAACAGATCGAAGGCGCTCTTATCCCCCGCCTGTACGCGCTCAACTAAGACCTGATCCGTCAATTTTTGACTTGAATTCGACACACACCGTCCTGATCGCCGGTAATTTCTGTTCCGACTTTGTGAAAGTATGTGGCGTAGACAGTCCCAAATTCAAGCGGAATCAATGCGCTACACCTATTCAGAGCCCTATTTTTCGAAAAAGTTCCCGGGATCCTGTAATTTTTCACCCGCAGCATTACTAAAGTCGCAAAAGACTCGGCATAATAGTGACTCGTTCAAACATTCAGCCCAGTAATGTCTAAGGCTAAGCGGTTCATGGCTAAACAATTTGATGTCTTGATTCTTGGTAGCGGAGCAGCAGGGCTTACCCTGGCACTTAACCTCCCTTCGCACCTGCGTGTTGCCGTTCTTAGCAAGGGGCGTTTGGAGCATGGAGCCACTTGGTGGGCGCAAGGAGGTATCGCCGGCGTCTTCGAGCAGAGCGATACAACTGAGGCTCATGCCCAGGACACCTTCATCGCCGGCGCTAATCTCAGTCACCGAGACAGTGTCGACCAGACGGTCAATCACGGCCCCGAGAGTATCCGCTGGCTGATCGAGCAAGGCGTACCCTTTACCCGCTCCGGCGACGACTATCACCTCACACGTGAGGGGGGCCACTCTCATCGACGCATAGTACATGCCGCCGATGCAACGGGTCGTGCAATCCAGACTACTCTAATGGAACGCGCCAAGGCGGCCGACAATATTGAACTCTTCGAGCATCATATTGGCGTCGATTTAATCACACGCCGCAAGCTTAACTTAGGCGCTAACGCCTGTATTGGAGCTTATGTACTGAATCAAACCGATAGCTCTGTAGAGCCTTTCCTGGCTCAACGTATAGTGTTAGCTACGGGTGGTGCATCAAAAGCTTATCTGTACACTACGAACTCGGACGGCGGTGCCTCTGGAGATGGTATAGCGATGGCGTGGCGCGCAGGTTGCCGTATAGCTAACATGGAGTTCAATCAGTTCCACCCTACCTGCCTCTATCACCCAAAAGCCAAATCCTTGCTGATAACCGAAGCGGTACGCGGCGAAGGCGGAGTTCTGCTGCGTCCAGACGGCACACGTTTTATGCAGGATTTTGATGAGCGAGCAGAGCTAGCACCGCGTGATATTGTCGCGCGCTCAATCGACTTCGAGATGAAACGTCTGGGTAGCGAGTGCATGTATCTCGATATTTCGCATAAGCCAGCCGAGTTCGTTAAAGAGCACTTCCCAACCATCTACGAGCGCTGTCTCGAGTTGGGAATCGATATCACTAAAGAGCCGATTCCCGTTGTACCTGCAGCCCACTACACCTGCGGCGGCGTGATAACCGATACAGCCGGGCAAACTGATCTCAAAGGCCTATACGCGATCGGCGAGACAGCGTTTACCGGGCTTCATGGAGCCAACCGGCTCGCATCTAATTCACTGCTTGAGTGTGTTGTTTACGGCAGCACAGCCGCCAAAGCGATCTCTACCGAACTGGCTGATACCGAGATGGAAACGATTGAGGTTCCACCCTGGGATGAGTCCCAGGTAGTTGATTCAGATGAAGATGTTGTTATCTCGCACAACTGGGACGAGCTGCGTCGATTCATGTGGGACTACGTTGGAATCGTTCGCACCAACAAGCGTTTAGAACGTGCAGACCACCGTGTAGAGTTACTGCAGCGAGAGATTCAGGACTACTACAAGAACTATCGTGTCAGTAAGTATTTGATTGAACTGCGTAATCTAGCGCTCGTATCGGAGCTGATTATTCGGTGCGCCATAAAACGCACCGAGAGCCGCGGCCTGCACTACACGCTGGACTATCCAGAGGCAGAACCCGACCTGTACGACACCGTACTAGTGCCCGACAACTACCACTGGTCAATCGACTAGTATTACGGCAGGACACCGAGCTCGCTGACTGAGTATTCGGTGAGCTAAGCGTCTAACTCGCTCCAACGCGACAGCACTTGAAGTCTGCGCCACTCATCTTTGTTCATCATATCCGGCAGCAGAATAAGCCATTGGCTTGCGATGGGCGCGCGCGCTTTGAGCTTAAGGCAGACCAGAAACGGAAAAACCAACAAGGATTTTGGCATCTCATGCTGGGTCTGAACCCCATCGGTACCTCGAGTTGCAAACAGTCGCTGATCAGCATTCCAAATCAGCGTTGTAACTCCCTGATTTATAGGAAAACGAAAGAAACTGTATCCGCTTAACACCAGAAAGAAGGCTAGAAGAGCTCGAACGAAGGGATCAAGAGGAGTCAAAAAGAGCAGGCACAGCATTGAGACTAGATGTACCCCAATAACAAAGACGAACCAGCGTTTAGACGGCTTAAGCTGAACTCTTAGTGGAGCGAACATAATCCAACACGATCTTCACAATACGGGCATGGTCAGAATCCTCAGGTTCTTCGCGCTGCATAAACCACATGAAGAGCTCTTGGTCTTCACAGTCCAACAAACGCACAAAGCGCTCCTGATCATCTAGTTCTAGCTCTCTGAAGGCATTTTCCATAAACGGCACAAACAGCAGATCAAGCTCCCACATGCCACGACGTGACTGCCAAGTAAGCCTACGAATATCACCCTCAGTGTACACCATCTGAACTCCAATCATGTTTGAGTGGCGCAAGTATAAACCAAAGCGACAAGGTGGTCAGATACCTTTTTAGGTGCAAGAGCCTTGCGCATTAGATTGGGGTTGGCAATGTAGGAGCTCACTTTAGTGAGCGATACATACCGCAGGCTTTATTAGGTTGCGAACAGTGTTCGCACAACGAGCGAAGCGAGATGAACAGCTTTAGCTGGCCCCGTAGGGGTGAGCCGTAAGGCGAATAATCGCTGCGCGACGCCTTTGGCGCCTCCCCGCTGCACCGTAGGTGCATGCGTGGTCACATGGGCCCCGTTGTAGTGGACAGTAGTTCATTGCGCCATATAAACAAAAAACCCCGCCAGCTTTGCTGTCGGGGTTTTCTGTTTATTAGGTGCCTGGCAATGACCTACT
>JAHEDZ010000021.1 GCA_024640955.1 Oceanospirillaceae bacterium | reverse complement strand
AGCTGCTTGCCCTTGGTTGGGTTTACTACTAGGTCGTTATTACGGCTGTGAATACCGATGATCATGCCTTCGTAAACATCAATGTTTGGACCGATCATCAGGCGGCCGCGCTCCTGAAGGTTGAACAGAGCGAAGCCCAGTACCTTGCCTTGAACCATAGAAACCAGCACGCCGTTGTTGCGCGTTACCGATTCGCCCTCTTTGATTGGACCGTAGTGGTCAAAAACGGAGGTCATAATGCCTGTGCCCGAAGTCATCGTCAGGAACTGGCTACGGAAGCCGATCAAGCCGCGTGATGGTGTCATGAAGGTCAGGCGCACGCGGCCTTTACCGTCTACTTCCATATTGGTCATATCGGCGCGACGTTTACCCAGCTCTTCGATGATCGAGCCCTGGTGCTCCTCCTCGACGTCGATCATCACGACTTCGTAAGGTTCTTGGATCTGACCATCAACCTCTTTCTGGATAACCTCTGGACGAGATACACCCAGCTCGAAGCCTTCGCGACGCATAGACTCAATCAGAACTGACAGGTGAAGTTCACCACGGCCTGAGACACGGAATTTCTCAGGCGAGTCACCATCTTCTACACGCAGTGCTACGTTATGGATCAGCTCGCGCTCGAGACGCTCTTTGATGTTACGGCTGGTAACAAACTTGCCTTCAAGGCCAGCAAACGGTGAGTCGTTCACCTGGAAGGTCATCGATACGGTTGGCTCGTCAACAGAGAGTGCCGGTAGAGCCTCTACCAGCTCGGGATCACAGAGCGTATCGGAGATGTTCAGCTCATCCAAACCTGTTACACAGACAATATCACCCGCTTGCGCGTTCTCAATATCAACACGCTCCAGACCGTGGTAACCCATTATCTTGAGAACACGACCGGTACGCACCTTTGCGTGGCTGTCGATGACCTTCACAGGCGTGTTGGTCTTAATCTTGCCGCGGGTGATACGGCCTACACCGATTACACCGAGGAATGAGTTGTAGTCCAGCGCCGAAACCTGCATCTGGAATGGGCCGTCAACATCAACGCGAGGCGCCTCAACATGTTTAACGACCGCCTGGAACAGAGCGTCCATATCGTCGCCCATCGCTTCGTAGTCATCACCGGCGATACCGTTGATTGCAGAAGCATACACAACAGGGAAGTCGAGCTGCTCGTCCGTCGCACCCAGGTTGTCGAACAGATCAAAGACCTGGTCCATTACCCAGTCAGGACGCGCGCCTGGGCGGTCGATTTTGTTGATGACAACGATTGGCTTGAGACCGCGAGCAAAGGCTTTCTGGGTTACGAAGCGAGTCTGTGGCATCGGGCCGTCTACGGCGTCTACCAGCAGAAGTACGGAATCAACCATCGACAAAACGCGCTCAACTTCGCCACCGAAGTCGGCGTGTCCGGGAGTATCAACGATGTTGATGCGGTAGTCGTTCCAAGTGATTGCGGTGTTCTTCGCTAGAATAGTAATGCCGCGCTCTTTCTCCTGGTCATTAGAGTCCATGACACGCTCAGCGCCTTCGTCTCGGCGACCTAAAGTGCCTGACTGCGCCAGAAGTTTGTCGACGAGCGTGGTTTTGCCATGGTCGACGTGTGCGATGATGGCTATATTGCGTAAGTTTTCAATCACGAGGATATTCCTGAATATTAAGTGCGCGAATTATACGCTCCTAGACCCCGCGGCGCACGCTAAATACCCGGTTAATTGGGGTATGTGAATTCACGAAAATAGTGCAAAAAAATCTGCTGAGAGTATGATGTTGCTCCAGATCTGAATGCCGCTTACACGTCGCGCACCGTATTGGTGCGATTATTGGGGTTGTGTTCACTATTGGTGCGATATTTTGCTCGCTTAAAGGGCGCAAATCGCTCCAAGTGTTGATCTTCAAGCTGTTTTTGGCGGTTGGCATACTGCTTGCTAATATTCCAGCGCGTTTTTAAAACAGCACGCTCACTCGGAGCGTAATTAAGCTAGCGAAATTAAGCTAAACAAGTCTGGCAATACCTGGAATGGAGAGAGCCAATGTCCAAGACTCTTGATCTGATTAAAGAAACTGGTGCGAAGTGGGTTGACCTACGCTTTACTGATTCACGCGGTAAAGAGCAGCACGTAACTATTCCTACTCACGAAGTAGGTGAGAACTTCTTCGAAGAAGGCAAAATGTTTGATGGCTCTTCCATCAACGGTTGGAAAGGCATTAACGATTCTGACATGATCCTGCTTCCAGACGACGAAGCATCGATCGTTGATCCGTTTTCTGAAGACGCAACGGTAATCGTTCGTTGTGTCATCGTCGAGCCAGCAACTGGCCTAGGTTACGAGCGTGACCCACGTTCTGTTGCTAAGCGTGCAGAAGAGTACCTGAAGTCTACTGGTATCGCTGACAGCGCGATGTTCGGCCCAGAGCCAGAGTTCTTCGTATTTGACGAAGTTCACTTCCACGCTGATATGTCAGGCTGTGGTTACTCGGTATCTTCTGAAGAGGCTGCTTGGTCTTCTAACCACAAGTTTGAAGGCGGTAACACTGGCCACCGTCCACGTGTCAAAGGCGGCTACTTCCCAGTACCACCAGTTGACTCTCTGCACGACATGCGTGCGGCAATGTGTGATGCCATGACTGCTATGGGTCTACACGTAGAAGTTCACCACCACGAAGTCGCAACTGCTGGTCAGTGTGAAATCGGTGTAGCGGGTAACACGCTGGTTAAGAAAGCTGACGAAGTTCAGGTTCTTAAGTACGCAGTGCACAACGTTGCACATGCTTACGGCAAAACTGCTACCTTCATGCCTAAGCCAATCGTTGGTGACAACGGTTCTGGTATGCACGTTCACCAGTCTTTGTCTAAAGATGGCAAGAACATCTTCGCAGGCGACGCATACGCTGGCCTGAGCGAAGAAGCTCTGTACTACATCGGTGGTATCATCAAGCACGCTAAAGCACTGAACGCTCTGTGTAACCCAGGTACTAACTCGTACAAGCGTCTGGTTCCAGGCTTCGAAGCTCCAGTAATGCTGGCGTACTCTGCACGTAACCGTTCGGCTTCTATCCGTATTCCATACGTGACTAGCCCTAAAGGTCGTCGTATCGAGACTCGCTTCCCTGATCCAATCGCTAACCCATACCTGTGTTTTGCAGCGCTTATGATGGCAGGTCTGGACGGTATCCAGAACAAGATCCACCCAGGCGATGCAGCTGACAAAGACCTGTACGATCTGCCTGCTGAAGAAGCAGCTCAGATTCCACAGGTATGTAGCTCACTGGAAGAGGCTCTGGATGCACTGGAAGCTGACCACGAGTTCCTGACTCGCGGTGGTGTATTCACTGTAGATATGCTGGCTGCTTACATCGAGCTCAAGCGTGAAGAGTGTCAGAAAGTAAGCATGACTACTCACCCAGTTGAGTACGATCTGTACTACTCAGTATAAGATCAACATCGACCTTAAAAGCCCAGCGTATGCTGGGCTTTTTTGTGTCTATCCCTTCGCTTTACAACCACTCTATGTAATCACTCTTTACAACGGCTAACGCGCTATTTCGGTGCAGCATAATTCGCCTTCTTTTTCATGTGCACTATAATGGTGCGCGAGTCTGAAAATATTTCTAGAGTCGAGGTGCTGTTATTCTTGAAGCCTATGTATTACCGGATTTTTAGCGTTTTGGCAGAGTTTTTGCTCCTCTTCAGTCAGTTAATAGTGGAACCCTTATGTCGACTCAGGATCAATATTTACAGCTGGTAGAGAACCTCACAAGCGCTGTTTTGGTGCTTGATTGCGCTCGTCAGGTGATCTTTGCTAACCCCTCCGCAGAGGTTCTATTTGAGGCGAGTCGTAAGCGGATGCAGGGGCTAAGCGCCGAGGTGTTTTTTTGCGGTGAACGTGAAGAGCTTGAGCTGCTGCATCTAGTCGTTAAGACCGGCCATAGATTTAGTAAGCGCGAAGCTAAGATGATCACTCTGACCGGTCAGCCAATAGTGACCGATTACAGCGTGTCACCGCTGCCTGATGGCCTGATTCTGATTGAGGCTCACCCGCGTGACCGGCTCCTGCGTATTGAGCGGGAGGAGGAACTGCTCAACCGGCAAGCGTCAGCCAGCGGTCTGATACGCGGCCTAGCACATGAAATAAAGAATCCCTTAGGCGGTATTCGCGGTGCTGCACAACTGCTGGAGCGTGAGTTGCCCAGTGATGATCTTAAAGAGTTCACTCGTATCATCATTGATGAAGCCGATCGTCTGCGTAATCTGGTCGATCGTATGATGGGCCCCTACCGCAAACCTCAGATCTCTGAGGTAAACGTTCATGCTGTGCTCGAGCATGTGCGCTCGTTGATCGATGTCGAATCAGAAGGATGTATTGAGCTGGTGCGTGACTACGATCCAAGCTTGCCAGAGTTTGATGGCGACTATGAGCAGTTGATTCAGGCGATTCTGAACATCTGTAAAAACGCTCTGCAGGCGATCCAGCGGGCCAACATTGATAACCCCAGAATCACTCTGCGTACGCGAGCCTTGCGCCGTATTACGCTTGGAACAGAGCAGCATCGTCTGGTGGCCTGTGTTGAGATTGTCGATAACGGTCCGGGGATACCCGCAGAGCTGATCGATACCGTCTTTTTCCCTATGGTTACGGGTCGTGCTGAAGGCACAGGGCTTGGGCTCTCTATCGCACAGTCGATTGTTAATCAGCACTCGGGCTTGATTGAGTGTAAATCCAAGCCCGGGGAGACCAGTTTTCAAATTTATATTCCGTTGGAGAGTTAAATGTCAGCCGCTGCACGTGTTTGGATCGTGGATGACGATCGCTCGATTCGTTGGGTGTTAGAGAGAGCGCTGTCGGGCGCAGGTTTGGATACTCGCACCTTTGATAATGGTGACGAACTGTTGCGCCGCATAAAGCAGGAACAGCCCGATGTCATTATCAGTGATATCCGTATGCCCGGGATTGATGGCTTGGCGATGCTCTCGCAGTTGCAGGAGCTATTTCCGCAGATTCCTACGATCATTATGACTGCGCACTCCGATCTTGATAGTGCGGTAGCCTCTTATCAGGGTGGTGCCTTTGAGTATCTGCCGAAGCCCTTCGACGTGGATGAGGCGGTTGCACTAGTACAGCGTGCGGTTGAACATGCTGAGGAGCAGCGCGGCAAAACGCCTACAGCCCTTGAAGAGGCAAGCACCGAGATTATCGGTGAAGCACCGGCGATGCAGGAGGTGTTTCGCGCGATTGGGCGTCTATCTCACTCTAACATTACTGTTTTGATTAATGGTGAGTCGGGCACCGGTAAGGAGCTAGTAGCGCATGCATTGCATACGCATAGTCCGCGAGCTGCTAATGAGTTTATTCCGCTCAATATGGCGGCTATACCCCGTGATCTGATTGAGTCCGAGCTATTTGGGCACGAGAAGGGTGCCTTTACCGGTGCTCAAGCTGCCCGTCGCGGCCGCTTTGAGCAGGCTGACGGCGGCACGCTCTTCCTTGATGAGATCGGTGATATGCCGGCCGAGACTCAGACGCGCCTGCTGCGTGTACTTGCAGATGGTGAGTTCTATCGGGTCGGTGGTCATACGCCAGTGAAGGTGGATGTTCGCATCATTGCAGCTACCCACCAAAACCTGGAGGAGTTGGTCAAGCAGGGCAAGTTTCGTGAGGACTTGTTCCATCGTCTGAATGTTATTCGTGTACACATACCTTCGCTGGCACAGCGTCGTGAGGATATTCCTCGGCTAGCTCGCCACTTTTTGGCTGCGTCGGCACGTGAGCTGGACGTTGAAACTAAAATCCTGCGTCCTGAGGCGGAGAACTTCCTAACTAAACTACCTTGGCCGGGCAACGTCCGTCAGCTGGAGAATACCTGCCGCTGGTTGACGGTGATGGCGTCTGGGCGCGAAGTCCTGGTGTCAGATTTGCCGCCAGAGCTGCTCGAATCTACTGCTCAGGCACCGGCCGTATCCGGAAGCTGGGAGCAGGCGTTGCGAGCTTGGGCCGATCAGCAACTGTTTACCGGTAACAGCGGTATTCTTAAAGAGGCGGTGCCACAGTTTGAGCAGGTACTTATCGAGACTGCGCTAAAGCACACCGGTGGGCGTCGCCGTGATGCGGCGGAGTTGTTGGGCTGGGGTCGCAATACACTCACACGCAAGATCAAAGAGTTGGGCATGGATGCGGAGGATGCTGCCTCAGAGGCGAGCTAACAGGTTATACTGGGCAACATCATAGAGCGCCGCATGGCGCCTTGTTTCGCGAACAGTCAAAGAGAGCTGAGCTTCCGTGCTAGATGTTGTTCTTTATCAACCTGAGATTCCGCCCAACACAGGCAATATTATCCGGCTATGTGCTAACACCGGCTTTCGCCTGCATTTGATCGAGCCCTTGGGGTTTGAGTTAGATGATAAGCGCCTGAGGCGGGCGGGCTTGGACTATCACGAGTTTGCTGAGCTGAAGGTCTACCCTAATCTGGAGGCATGCATCGATGCGCTCAAGCCGAAACGGGTTTTATCGATGACAACCAAGACGGATGCGCGCTACTCAGATCATCAGTTTGCGGTCGGGGATATGATTCTATTGGGGCCTGAAACCCGTGGACTGCCGCAAGAGGTGCTCGATTCCACGACACCGATTACCCTGCCGATGCTAGAGAACTCCCGTAGTCTGAACCTCTCAAACGCCTGTGCAATTGTGGTCTACGAGGCGTGGCGGCAACTTGGCTTCGCCAAATCTTGAGCCTAGACCTATCCGGTCAGTATCAGGATGCTAGCAGCGGTAGTTTCACGCCTGCCAGTCTAAGACTAATCTGAGCAATCAATAGCCAGGGGTCAGCAGGATTCTGACCCTTGATTGCAGCATCTGCTTCGCCAGCTGTTCTCAGCATCGCCTCTAGCTCTGATAGACGAACCCGGCGACTAGCGGTACGAACCAGGGTTTTACGCTTACCCCAGATACGCTCACGCTGTGCCAATTGGTCGTAATTTTTGCCTTGTGCGATACCCTCAACCACCCGATGCAGGCTGCGTAGCTCTCGGGTCAGCGCCCAGAGTACAACGGGAGCCTCGAGACCCTCTTGGCGAAGGGCGTGGACGATATGCTGGCAGCGTGCCGCCTGACACTGCAGCGCGGCATCAGTCAGTGCGAAGATATCAAAGCGTGAGCTATCGCTGACTGCGGCATCAACCTGATCCAGTGTGAGTTGCTGGTTGGGGTAGACCAGGGTTAGCTTCTGTAGCTCTTGTTGTGCAGCTAGCAGGTTACCCTCTACCCGATCGGCAAGGCTCTGCAGCGCCTCTTTCTCAAAACTCAGCCCCATAGTCGCAGCACGTTGGGTCAACCAGCCGGGCAGCGCCTCTAACTCAACAGGCCAGATCTCAACGACCATCCCTTTGGCTTCAACGGCCTTACACCATGCGCTCTTTTTGGCATTGCCATCGAGGCGGTCGGCGAGAATGAGTAAGACGGTATCGGGTGCAGGATTGTCTAGGTAGCGTTGCAGTAGATCGCTGGTCGCCTTGAGGATTTTCTGCGAACCGAGACGCAGCTCAATAATCTTGCGTTCGGCGAAGAGCGATAGACTGTTAGCTGACTCAAATACTTGGTCCCAGTTGAACTGTGCATCCACATGCATAAGTTCACGCTCGGAGAAATCTAACCCGCGTAGTTTGGCACGGATAAGGTCAGCAGCTTCGCCCTGCAGCAGCGCTTCATCACCCGTTATCAGATAGATTGGCAAGGGCTCATTGCTGCGCTCCAGTGTTTTGGCGAGTTGCTCCGCTTTGACCTTCATGCAGGCTTAGTTTGCTGGTGCATAGCTCAGGTACTGGCGTACGATCTGGTCCGCTAGCGCCCGGTTCAGGTCAGCCTGATAGCTGCTCTCGAGTGACTCAAGTGCCAGCGTGTTGGAGTTCTCGCTGTAGCTGCGATCGGCTCGAACTTCGCGTTCGAGCACCGGGGTTTCGTTGTCACCCTGGTAGAGGGCGAAGCTGACGCGGCCACTCAACTCGTACTCCAACGCTTCAGCGCGAGCGCTGAGTGTCAAAGCACGCTTGTTGTAACGCGCAGTGCCAAGCTCTAGGCGGTAGGGGGCCGACTCGCTGATCGCTACACCTGAGCCACTAAGCTGTTTAACCAGCTCACGACCGAGGGCAGTGGGCTGCGCGCTCTGCTCAACCATCACCAGCTGTTGCAGTGCTTCAGGGACCTCATAGAGACCCTTGAGTTTGAATCCACAGGCACTCAGTGCCAGTGAACAGAGCAGTACGAGAGTCGCGCGACGCTTCATCCTATTCCCTTATAGCCTTAACCTACAACGAGGTTAACCAGTTTGCCCGGCACAACGATCTCTTTGCGAACCGCTTTGCCTTCCATATGTTTCTGTACGTTAGGCTCAGCCAGCGCCATCTGTACGATTACGGCTTTATCAGCATCAGCGGCCACATTGATCCTCGCACGCAGCTTACCGTTCACCTGTACGACCAGATCAACACTGTCACGCTCCAATGCAGACTCATCGAATTTCGGCCAGTTATCTGCCTGGGCTGAACCGGTCAGTTCGGTCAGCAGTACATCTGCAACGTGAGGCACGATCGGTGATAGCAGCTGTACGCCGGCTACGAGTGCTTCGTGAATCACGGCGCGACCCTGCTCAGAGGTGTCGGCTGCTCGGCTGATGCTGTTAGAAAGCTCCATTACGGCGGCAATCGCCGTATTAAATGTCTGGCGACGTTCAATATCGTCGCTGACCTTCTGGATCGTCTCATGTGTCTTACGGCGCAGCTCTTTGGCAGCGTCGCTCAGGCTGTTGGTATCCAGTGTAGCGACTGGGCCCTGGGCCAGATGGTCAGAGACCTGTTTCCACAGACGCTTAAGGAAGCGGTGTGCACCCTCAACACCCGAGTCAGACCACTCCAACGACTGCTCTGGTGGTGCTGCGAACATCATAAACAGACGCACGGTGTCAGCGCCGTATTTGTCGATCATCACCTGCGGGTCGATACCGTTGTTCTTCGACTTCGACATCTTCGACATGCCATCGTGAATCAGTGGCTGGTCGCTCTCTGCATGCTTGGCTGCAGTGATGCGCCCTTTGTCGTCCGTCTCAACCTGCACTTCTGCAGGTGACACCCAGACTTTACCGCCCTGTGTATCTTCGTAGTAGTAGCTATCTGCCAACACCATGCCCTGACACAGCAGGCCGGCGAACGGCTCATCGGAGTTGACCAAGCCCTCGTCGCGGAGCAGCTTGTGGTAGAAACGGGAGTAGAGCAGGTGCAGAATCGCGTGCTCAATACCACCGATGTACTGGTCGACCGGCAGCCAGTAGTTGGCCGCTTTCGGGTCGAGCATCTTGTTATCGCTAAAGCGGCTGGCGTAGCGGGCGAAGTACCAGCTCGACTCCATAAAGGTGTCGAAGGTGTCGGTTTCGCGCTCGGCGTCCGCGCCACACTTTGGGCAGCTGGTCTTAATGAAGCTTTCCATTTTCTTGATTGGTGAGCCTACACCGTCGAAAGTGACCTCTTCGGGCAGCAGTACTGGCAGCTGATCTTCTGGTACAGGCACGGCGCCACAGCTATTACAGTTTACGACAGGGATAGGTGCACCCCAGTAACGCTGACGCGAAACACCCCAGTCACGCAAACGGAATTGGATAGTGACCTTGCCACGGCCTTTGCCCTCAAGCTCGGTCGCGATCGCTTTGAACGCCAGATCAAATTCGAGATCGTTAAAGTCACCCGAGTTAACCAGAACGCCTTTCTCGGTGAACGCCTCTTTGTTCAGATCGATTTCGATCTTCTCATCAAGCGGTTTTACCACCTGTTTGATTGGCAGGTTATACTTAACTGCGAATTCGTAATCGCGCTGATCGTGTGCCGGTACTGACATTACCGCACCTGAGCCGTAATCCATCAGTACGAAGTTTGCAGTCCAGACAGGGACCTCTTCTCCCGTAAGCGGATGGATAGCGGTAATGCTCAGTGGCATACCCTTCTTTTCCATCTGCGCCATCTCAGCTTCAGCGACTTTCTGATGACGACACTCTTCAACGAAGGCGGCAATCTTGGCATCTTCCTCAGCGGCTGCTAGTGCCAGAGGGTGCTGGCTCGCTACAGCAACGTAGGTAACACCCATGAGAGTATCGGGGCGTGTGGTGTAAACCTCGAGTGGACCATAACCGGCAACATCAAAGCTCAGTTCGACGCCCTTAGAGCGACCAATCCAGTTACGCTGCATAGTGCGAACCTGCTCTGGCCAGCGTAGCTGATCGAGGTCGTTAAGAAGCTGATCGGCATAGTCGGTTATCTTCAGGAACCACTGTGGAATTTTCTTGCGCTCAACCAGAGCGCCCGAACGCCAGCCGCGACCATCGATGACCTGCTCGTTTGCTAGAACGGTTTGGTCGACAGGATCCCAGTTAACCTCGGCATCTTTTTTGTAGACGACACCCTTCTCCATCAGGCGAGTAAAGAACCACTGCTCCCAACGGTAGTATTCGGGGTGACAGGTCGCTAGCTCACGCGACCAGTCGTAACCAAAGCCCATCTGCTTGAGCTGATTACGCATGTAGTCGATGTTGGAGTAGGTCCAGTTGGCCGGCGGCACGTTGTTTTTCAATGCAGCGTTCTCGGCCGGCAGGCCGAAGGCGTCCCAACCCATAGGCTGGAGTACGTTCTTACCCTGCATCCGCTGGTAACGCGAGATCACGTCGCCGATGGTGTAGTTACGTACGTGACCCATGTGTAGACGCCCACTGGGGTAAGGGAACATCGACAGGCAGTAAAACTTCTCTTTATCGCTGTTCTCTTCAACTTTGAAGGCGTCGGTATCGTCCCACTTCTGTTGGATTTGGGATTCGATCGTTTGGGGCTGGTAGTTTTCGTTCATCGGCCTGTATCAGTACATAGAAAAACGGTGTCTGTCGTGAGCATTTTCCTGAAGAAAAGGCCTTCGGCTGACACCGCTCAATGGTTAGTTTCATAAACTTAGTCAATACTGGTAAGCATACAATAATTGTGACTGAGCAAACAGCCTGACAGGTCGCACAAAGGCCCCAGATGGCCTGAGGAGAGAGGAAAATGGAACACGGATCGAAACAGGACACTAATCAAGCGCCACAACAGCCCAATGCTAACCCGCAAAACTACGATCGAATACTCGATTCTTTGATTCATAAGCTGGATGATTCGGGTGTAAAGACCTGGGAATTTATTGCACAGCAGATCGAGGAGGCGGTAGCGATAGAGCAGGCCGCAGAGGAGCTGACTAAAGATGAGGCGCAGCTGTTGACTGCCTATTTGCAGCGCGATCTGAAGTCCCTTGGTTTTACTCTGTATGAGGTGGGAGCAACGCTGGCACAGTGGCTTAAGTTTGATATAGCGCTGTTAGAGCAGAGCGTTGTTGAACGCTTATTAGCCGTGGCCGATCGCAGTCGTATGGATTATGAGTTACTGCGCGAACAGCTGGATCATGGCGAAATGCAGTATCTGAGTGGAGAGGTGACAGTGCCGGGTACGCTGCGCTGCCTTCACTGTTCGGCAGAACAGCAGCTGCAGCAGACCGGCCGCATCGAGCCCTGTGCTGAGTGTGGCGGTTTAGTGTTTGAGCGGCCGCTTCCGACGCGAGTAGATTAACGCGAGCACGAAGAGTGCGAGCCAACTCAGTAGTGTCGGGTAGCTTCCCAGTCGCTGATACATTGTTGTTTCGGAGCTAGGCCACACCTCTGTCTGCAGCACCTGAGTCGAGCGATCAGGCGCTTGAGCTGTTACTCGGCCGAATGGGTCGATCACGGCGGTGTGGCCATTATTCGTTGCACGAATCAACCAGCGATGATTCTCCATGGCACGCATACGAGCAATCTGCAGGTGTTGTGCAGGGCCATGTGAGCCTTCAAACCAGGTGTCGTTAGAGACCGTAAGCATCAGGCTGGTTCCAGCTTTGACCTCCGAGCGCACCAATTCCGGGTAGGAGATTTCATAACAGACCGATGCAGCAACCTGAATATCACCAATCTGCAACGGCGCGCTGGGCTTGTTGGGTAGCGAGAAACTCGACATCGGTAGGTCGAAAAATTCGATCGCCCCGCGCAACCAGCTCTCCAGTGGAATGTACTCGCCAAAAGGGACCAATCTCTGTTTATCGTAAAGGCTCGGGAAGCCAGTAAGCGTGCCGATAGAGTTGAGGTAGACCCAGCGCTCGGAGTCGTCACGCCACTCTCTGCGCGGGAAGCCCGATACCAGTATCTGATTTCGCCGATCAAACTCATTGATCCAGGGGCTCAGAACATCAAAGCTTGAGTTGATAAGTCTGGGAATCGCCGTCTCTGGCCAAATGATCCACTGGGCGTCTGGTGCTGCAAGACTAAGTTCACCCAACTGCCTAATGTGGCTATCGAAATGGCCCTGCTGCCACTTGAGGGATTGGCTGATATTGGGCTGGATCAGCGCAATTTTGATCGAACGTCCCGATTGATCGATAGGAGATTGTGGAACAAAACTAATCCCAGTAAAGATCAGTAGTGCCGCAATCAGGGTCTTCGGTTGACGATGTTGGATCGCGAAGGCGATCAGCAGTGCCAGCACAACAACAGCTGAACTGACCAGCCAAATACCGCCAAGCGGTGCCAGTTTTGCAAGGGGTGTATCGATCCAGCCATACCCGAGGTAGAGCCAGGGGAAGCCGGTTAGTAACCAACTGCGCAGCCACTCAAATCCAATCCAGAGCGCACCGAAACCGATGGGACTGGGGTGTTTGAACAGTCGCTTGTAGAGGCAGAACTGCAGCGCAAAAAGCAGACCCAAACCAACACTAAAAAGTGCTGTCATCAGAGCTGCTACTGGAGCATTCATGCCGCCGTGGTAGTGAATACTCACATACACCCAGCTAACCCCCGCTCCGAAGAATCCAGAGCCATATAGCCAGCCAGAACGCCAGCCAGATCGGCTGCGATGAAGCAGTAGATAGGCCGCGATTACGGAGATTAGCGAGAAGGCTGGCCAGTTGAACGGCGCGAAGCTCAGCGTTGCACTAGCGCCTGCTAGGAGCATCAACACGGATTGGCTGAGTGAAGATGCTCTGAGCATGCTCAGTCCTTGTTGCGACGGACCTGGATCAGTCGAAGGCGGCGGTTGTCTGCTGCCAGCACAGTAAAGTTGAACCCTTCGTAATCGGTGGTCTCGCCCTTAGCGGGCAGATGGCCAAACTGACGTGTCACCAGACCGCCGATTGTGTCGAACTCGTCGTCAGGCAAACCAACATCGAAGTACTCGTTGAAGTCCTCGATATCGGTGAGTGCTTTTACGATAAAGCCGTCATCGTCGAAGGGTTTGATGTTGCCATCATCATCCTCTGCGTCGTGCTCATCCTCAATCTCGCCGACAATCTGTTCCAGCACATCTTCGATTGTTACCAGTCCTGCAACACCACCGTACTCATCTACGACCACGGCCATATGGTGACGATTAATCCGGAATTCGCGTAGCAGTACATTGAGGCGCTTACTCTCGGGGATGAAGGTGGGTTTGCGCAGGTGAGCGCTTAGATCGAAATCATCGAGGTTGCCTTCGAGAGCGAAGGGCAGCAGGTCTTTTGCCAGCAGGATGCCAGCGACCTCGTCCTGATTTTCGCCAACCACTGGAAAGCGCGAGTGGGCGCTGGAGATAATGGTGGGCATAAATTCGCGAGGGTGCTGATCCATCTGAACCACCACCATCTGAGAGCGCGGGATCATAACATCACGCACTTGCATATCGGTTACCTGAATGGCGCCCTCAACAATTGAGAGTGCATCGGTATCTAGGATGCCGATGTCGCCGGCTTCATAAAGTACCTCTAGGAGGTCGTTGCGGGTTTTCGGCTCGTCCGAGAATGCTTGGGCAAGTTTGCCAAAGAATGTCTTGGATGAGCCGCTCGATCGGTCTTCGCTCATAAATCCTCAGATATTAAGCATAGGGATCTGAGATCTGGAGTTGAGCGAGTAGTTCACGCTCGAGAGACTCCATAATCTCAGCTTCGTCATCATTTATATGATCGAAACCCAGTAGATGCAAGGTTCCATGTATGACCATATGGGCCCAATGGTGGGCCAATACCTTGTTTTGCTCCTGCGCTTCATGCGCAACAACCTCGGCACAGATCGCCAGGTCGCCCAGAATATCTATTGGTAGGCCGTCGGGAAGTTCGATCGGTGGTGCTTCAAACGGGAACGAAAGCACGTTGGTCGGCTTATCTTTGCCGCGGTAGTCACGGTTCAGCTCTTGGCTCTCCTCGGGGGTGACAATGCGAATACAGAGCTCGCCGCCCTCTCTGCGTCCTCCAATCGCTAGTTGTGCCCAGCGCTCGAAGTCAGCATCTTGCGGGAGTTCTGCAGACTCGACATCGCGAATCACCTCAAGGTTAAGGCTCATGCTTTGTCCTGCTTGGCTTCAAATCGCTCATAGGCCAGTACAATGTGCTTCACGATCGGATGGCGCACCACGTCTCGAGCAGTAAAGTGGGTAAAGCCGATACCCTTAACACCATCAAGCACCTCAATCGCGTGCAACAGGCCTGAGCGAATACCCTTGGGTAGATCCACCTGAGTCGTATCACCTGTAATGACTGCCGTCGAGCCAAAGCCGATGCGCGTCAGAAACATCTTCATCTGCTCGCGAGTGGTATTTTGACTCTCATCGAGAATGACATAGGCGTTGTTGAGTGTACGTCCGCGCATATAGGCCAGAGGTGCGATCTCTATAACGTTCTTCTCGATAAGCTTGCTGACCTTCTCAAATCCGAGCATATCGTAGAGGGCGTCATAGAGTGGGCGCAGGTAAGGATCTACTTTCTGGCTGAGGTCGCCTGGCAGAAAGCCAAGCTTCTCGCCTGCTTCAACAGCAGGGCGCACAAGTAGAATGCGGCTCACCTCTTCGCGCTCGAGCGCTTCTACGGCACAGGCAACGGCAAGATAAGTCTTTCCGGTGCCTGCGGGTCCAATACCGAAATTGATATCGTGATAGCGAATGGAGCGCACGTACCCTTGTTGATTCTCGCCTCGCGGGCGAATCAGCACCTTGCGAGTACGGATGCTCACTTCTGAAACTTCAGCCTTGTCGTTGTGCGTCTGAATGCCGGTCTGTTGAATGCCTAAGTGCACCTCCGCCGGTGAAAGCGGCAGACCATTGATTGCGTCCTGATAGAGCCTCTCGAGCAGTTCGGTTACTGGACGAAGTTGTGCCAGCTCGCCTTCGAGTTCGAGGCTGAAGCCGCGGCTGCTGACACGCACGCCAGTGCGCTCTTCGACCAGTTTGAGATGCTCATCGAACTGGCCGCAAAAGTTAGCCAGTGCAGTGCTATCTTCGGGCTGTAGGCGAATCAGGTGACTACCGCGATCTGCACTCATACTCAATTTAGCTCCGAGCTTATCAGCTCACCGATCAGGGAGTTTGGCAGGGCTTCAACAATCTTCACATCGGCAAAGTGACCGATCAGATCGGGTTTGTCGCAGCGGAAGTTCACCACGCGGTTGTTCTCCGTACGGCCGCTGAGTTGGCCAGGGTCTTTCTTAGAGTAGCCGTTAACTAGGATGCGCTGCGTGCTGTCCACCATCCGGCGGCTAATCTGCAGAGCATTCTGCGTGATACGGCTCTGTAAGATGTGCAGACGCTGTTTCTTGGTCTCTTCGCTAATGTCATCAGGAAGGTCCGAAGCAGGTGTGCCTGGACGGCGGCTGTAGATAAAGCTAAATGAAGTGTCGAAGCCGATATCCTCAATCAGTTTCATCGTCGCAGCGAAGTCCGCCTCTGTCTCACCCGGGAAACCGATAATAAAGTCCGATGAGAAGCTGATATCAGGGCGTTTCGCCTTGATACGGCGTAGCTTAGATTTGTATTCCAAGCAGGTATGACCGCGCTTCATCGCCATTAGGATACGGTCCGAGCCGCTCTGAACCGGAAGGTGAAGGTGGCTCACCAGCTCCGGTACTTCATCATAGACTTCGATCAGTGAGTCGGAGAATTCAACGGGATGCGAGGTGGTAAAACGGATGCGGTCGATGCCATCGATCTGTGCCACAGAGCGAATCAGCTCCGCAAGGTCGGCATGGTCGCCATCGGCTGTTTCGCCGCGGTAGGCATTAACGTTTTGACCCAGAAGGTTCACTTCACGGACACCCTGCTCAGCCAGTTCGATACACTCGGTGATTACGTCATCGAGCGGGCGACTCACCTCCTCGCCGCGCGTGTAGGGTACAACGCAGAAGGTGCAGTACTTGCTACACCCCTCCATAACGGAAACAAACGCCTCTGCGCCTTCTACCTTGGGCGCTGGCAGATGATCAAATTTCTCAATCTCAGGGAAGCTCACATCGACGATGCCGACTTTGCCACCTTTGGTATCTTCGATCATTTCGGGAAGGCGGTGCAGCGTCTGCGGGCCAAAGATCATATCGACGAAGGGAGCACGGTCGCGGATCGCTTCACCCTCTTGGCTGGCTACACAGCCGCCAACACCGATCATCAAATCGGGCTTCTGCTCTTTCAGCAGGCGCCAACGACCCAACTGGTGGAAAACCTTCTCTTGGGCCTTTTCGCGGATCGAACAGGTGTTCAATAGCAGCACATCTGCCTCTTCCGGGTTTTCGGTCAACTCCAGCTGGTGGCTATCGCCCAGCAGATCGGCCATACGGGCAGAGTCATACTCATTCATCTGACATCCGTGTGTCTTGATAAAGAGCTTTTTAGTCATGTGTCACCTGTTCGTTAAATCGTTGCTAAGCCTGATGTCGAGGCGCGGCCAGTAAAAATCAGTACAAACCCCATAAAACCGGGGCGCGAAAGTATACCTGAGCCACTTATTGCTGGCCAGAAATTGATCAGTGCTTGTTTTTCGGGTTCTCGCTCCCCATCTACCCCAGCAATGAACTATTTTGGAGCTAGATAGATGAGTGAAGATAAGCGTCTCTACCGGGTTAGTTACGTGAACCGGGATAAGGTGTACGAGCTCTACTGTGAGCAGGTTTACACTGCAGATATGTGGGGCTTTATTGCGCTCGAGGGGTTTGTGTTCGGCTCCAAGACCGATGTGCTAATTGACCCTTCGGAAGAGAAGCTCAAACAGCAGTTTGAAGGGGTAGAGCGCTCTTTCGTACCGCTGCAAGCGATCATTCAAATCGATCAGGTAGAGAAGCGCGGAACGCCACGCGTGTCAGATGCTAAAGGTACGGTAACAGCATTCCCGACTCTGATGAGCCGGGATTGACCCGACGCTGAGGATTACTCAGTAAGTGCGAGGCTCTCATCCACCTCTTGGCAGAGGGTGTGCGGGAGCATGGCAAGATCCAGCTCGATCTGGTTTAGTTGATAGAACTCGACGCTTGAGTCTTCGTAGATAACCTCGGCACCTTCAATGCGGAAGCAGTTGATGGTCGAACTGGCCCAAACCTTCTCCCAGCGCTGAGCACCGGTTCGGCTGTCGTGCTCTAAGGGGCCCGCAATTCGCAACCAAGCATTGGGCCTGCCGCTTTTAAATGAAGGTACAACCTGCCCCTGGTGGTCATAGGCGGTAGTCTTGAACATCACATACTCGAGCGAACGCCCGGTTTTGTTGGTGAAGTCGACCTGCGCCGCGACCAGCTTTTTCTTACCGGTGTCTGTTGTGAGGTCGTGAACAACGAGTCGCTGTTCCGGCATCGGTGGTGGCGGAGCCGTCTCGGCGACCTTCTCCTTGGTGGCAACACAACCTACAAGCAGCGCTGGCGTTACCAGTGACGCAAAGATTAATTGTACCGTTCTCTTATTAGGCATTGTCGGTTACAACTCTCAATTAATTCGATTATTAATCTCAGGTTAAGACCGTTATACACCGAATAAGTTCAAACTGCCTAATAATTAATCAGCAGGTGTCACCTGGATAAGTGTTTTAGAGGGACGACCAGGGATCTCTTTTGCCAACCGAGGCATCAGGTAGCCCGGCAGTTGCGCCTGCATCTGAGCTGCCAATGCCTGCGCTTGTGGCTCTGACAGGTCGAAGTGACTGGCGCCTTTGACTGGGTCAAACAGGAAGAGGTAGTAAGGCAGTATAGAACTGCGGTACAGCGCTCGGTTGAGCTCAACTTGAATCTCAACCTCGTCATTTATTCCACGGAGGATAACCGCCTGGTTGAGTAGAGTGATGCCGGCGCGTCGCAGTCGCTGACACGCATCGGTGAGTTCGTCGCTGATCTCTTGCGGGTGGTTAATGTGCAGTACCAGAGCTGTTTGTAGTCCTGAACTGCTCAGTATCCTCTCCAAATGCTCAGTTAGACGGCGAGGAATTACGACGGGTAGACGGGAGTGAATTCTCAGCCGTTCGATATGATTGATGGCACTGAGCTCGCCAATCAACTCCTCCAAACGCTTATCTGAGCTCACTAGCGGATCGCCGCCTGAGAGAATAACTTCGCGTAGTTCAGTACGTTCGCGAATGTAGTCGAGCGCCCGATCTTTTGCGGCGCCGCTGATGCGGTTCTCCTCATAGGGAAAGTGTCGCCGGAAGCAGTAGCGGCAGTTAATCGCACAGGCACCGCTAAGAATCAGTAGGACTCGGTCTTGGTACTTGTGCACCACACCGGGCACCGGACGCGCCTGCGACTCCGCTAATGGGTCGGCAACATAACCCGGTTTGTCGATGAACTCGGCATCGATCGGGAGTACCTGTTTGAGCAGCGGGTCGTTGATGTCGCCTGGATGCATTAGCTCGACAAACTCGCGGGGTACGCGTAGCCCAAATAGCTTTGCAGCACGCTCTGCAGCTGGCAGGTGCTCGGCGGGGAGATTGAGCAGTGCAAGCAGCTCAGCCGGATCGCTCACTAGGTTCTTAAGGCTCATCTGCCAGTCGGCTGGCGGGAAATTAAGCGCTTGCATCGAATTCACACTTTAACTGTTTGGCCGGCATTCTCCTTTCAAGTAGAATGCGCGTCAAACTAAACGTCAATGTGGAAAAATTTGATGGGCAACGTATCTAGCGGCCAGTTTAAGACTGGTATGAAAGTGATGATCGATGGCGACCCGTGTAACATGGTTGAAGTCGAGTTTGTTAAACCAGGTAAAGGACAGGCTTTCACGCGTGTGCGTCTGCGTAACCTGATGACGGGTCGTATCTGGGAGCGTACCTTCAAGTCGAACGAATCAGCAGAGACTGCTGATGTGATGGATCGCGACATGGAGTACCTCTACAGCGATGGTGAGATGTGGCACTTTATGGAGCCAAACAGCTTCGAGCAGTATGCAGCTGATCAGAATGCTGTTGCTGAGAGCGCGAAGTGGCTCAAAGAGGGTGACAAGGTGATGATCACCCTGTGGAACGACAACCCAATTGCCGTAACGCCTCCGAACTTTGTTGAACTTGAAGTGGTTGAGACCGATCCTGGTCTGAAAGGTGATACTGCCAACGGTGGTTCTAAGCCCGCTAAAATGAGCACCGGTGCTGTTGTTAAAGTGCCTCTGTTCATCAACCAAGGTGAAGTGCTGCGTATCGATACGCGTTCTGGTGAGTACGTAAGCCGCGCTTAAGACCCAAAGCCATAAAGAGCTATAAAGAGTGATATAGAGGGGTCAGATCCTAATTAATTCTGCGAATTAATTAGGATCTGACCCCTTTTCCGTTACCGAGAGAAATATGAATAACCACTGGCAACCCAGCGCTGAAATTCTGACGCTGCGCGAACGTGCAAAGGTGCTGGCGCAGGTGCGCGCATTTTTTGCTGAGCGTGGTGTATTGGAGGTGGATACTCAGTGCATGTCGCATGCGGCGGTCAGCGACCCTTTTATCGATTCACTCGAGGTAAGCTACCAGCCTTATCCAGGCGGTGACACGCAGTCGCTCTATCTGCAAAGCTCACCTGAGTATGCTATGAAGAGGTTGTTGGCAGCAGACTCGGGTCCAATCTATCAACTGGGCAAGGCGTTTCGTAACGGCGAATTCGGCCGACTGCACAACCCTGAGTTTACGATGCTGGAGTGGTATCGACCGCGTTTCAGCAGTCGTGAGTTGATGGATGAGGTGCAGGCACTGGTGAGCGAGGTGCTTGGCCAGCAGCATTGGGAACGTCTTACCTATCGCGAGCTTTTTCTTCAATATGTGGGCCTCGATCCACACACTGCGAGTATCAAGTCGCTCAAGGCACTGCTTGAGTCGCAGTTCGACATGCCTTTTTCCGATGACCGCAAGGATACTTGGTTAGAGTTGGTGATGTCCCACCTGATTGAACCGAAGCTGATCGAGCCTGTGTTGGTCTATGATTTTCCCGCCTCTCAGGCTGCCTTGGCTGAAGTCGGAACTGACTCTACGGGTACCTTGGTCGCTACCCGGTTTGAACTCTATGCTGGCGGTATGGAGTTGGCAAATGGCTATCAGGAGTTGCGCGATCCTGAGGAGCAGGCTGATCGGCTGCAGGCGGATGACCAGTTTAGAGGTCAGAACGGGCTACCCCAGCGTCCGCTCGAGACTCGTCTAGTGGCAGCGTTGGAAGCGGGCTTCCCGAACTGCTCGGGCGTAGCGCTTGGATTTGATCGTCTTTTGATGATCAAACTTGGGCTCTCAAGCATTCAAGAGGTTATTCCGTTCGCCTTTGATCGGGCTTGACCGTTTCTGATCGCTGCAACGGCACCTGACTAGAGGTTGAGGTCATCCACCGCACTTTGCATCCGCTGTACCGCCTCCTCCAGTCGGCTTCGGGGGCAGCCAAAATTCAGCCTCACCGACTGCTCATCACCAAAATCAGCGCCATCGGACAGTCCAACCCCAGACTGTTCAAAGAATTTATGGGGGGAGGATAGTTTTAAGCCGCTAGCATCAATCCACGCCAGATAGGTCGCCTCGTTTTTGGGCATACGAAGCCCTGGGATACTGTTTATCTGCTCCAGCAGATAACCGCGATTGGCCCTTAAGTAGTCCAGTTGTTGTCGGTTCCACTCATCACCGTCTCGGTAAGCTGCCTCTGCAGCGGTGAACCCCAGTAGATTAACGCCCGGGACTATGCCTTTACGAATGCGTGCGAAACGTTTGCGCAGTTCTACGTTCTCGATCACTGCAACCGAGCATCCTAGGCCGGCAATATTCCAGGTCTTGCTGGGCGCCATCAGTGTGATGGTGCGCGCGGCAATCTCAGGTCCCAGGCTTGCGATAGGGGTGTGTCGCAGTTCGGGTTCGAGAATTAAGTCGCAATGAATCTCATCGCTACAGATTATCAGGTCGTGACGGATGATGATCTCAGCGAGTTGCGCGAGTTCGGCCCTGCGATAGACCGCGCCGCCCGGGTTATGCGGATTACAGAAGAGCAGTAACTGAGTCTGATCAGTGATGGCGTTTTCGAGGGCCTCGAAATCGATAATTTGATGCTCGCCGGCCTGTCGCATCGGTAGGCAGATCACTTCGCGATTGGAGAGGCGAGGCGCACTTTTAAACGGAGGGTAGATGGGGGTCGCGCTCATAGCCGCACCGTTTTCGTCGCAGTAGGCGCGCACAGCCAGATTCAAACCGCAGACTAGGCCCGGTAGCCAAATTAGATTGTCAGCCTGTAGCTGCCACTGATAAAGCCGCGCCATACGCTCGACAAATACCTGATTGAGCGAGGACGGTGTATCGGTATAGCCGAAGACGCCATGATCAACTCGCTGCCGCAGAGCTTCTATGATGCAGGGTGGTGATTGAAAATCAGTATCAGCAACCCAGAGCGGCAGAATTTCGGTGTCCGCATACTTCTGCCACTTCTCGCTTGAACTCTGTGTGCGGTCAATCAATTGGTCGAAATCAAATGCTGGCATCCAACACCCCTTTAAGCTTTCTTCGCTGGGTCACAAAGCGCTATCATAGTTTGATATTTACGTGATTACAGCTGTGTTTATCCCAGTCGAGTCACTGTTGGTTTTGTTATTTCCTTGGAGAGTCCCATGAGCAACGATCGCGTTATTATCTTTGATACTACCCTGCGTGACGGTGAACAGAGCCCTGGCGCATCGATGACTGGTGAAGAGAAGTTAAGGATTGCGCGTCAGCTTGAGCGTCTGCGGGTCGATGTGATTGAAGCAGGTTTTGCGATTGCCAGTCCTGGTGACTTTGAGGCCGTAAAAACCATTGCTGACCAGATAAAAGAGAGTCGCATCTGCTCGCTGTCACGCGCGCTGGATGCCGATATAGATCGTGCTGGTGAAGCGCTGGCGAACGCGGCTCAAGGGCGTATTCACACCTTTATTGCGACGTCTCCGATTCATATGAAGTACAAGTTGCAGATGGAGCCAGACCAGGTTGTTGCTCAGGCTGTCCATGCGGTAAAGCGCGCCCGCAATTTGATCGATGATGTAGAGTTTTCGCTTGAGGATGCGAGCCGCTCCGAGATGGACTTTATGTGTCGCATCATTGAAGCGGCGATTGATGCTGGCGCCCGTACGATTAACATTCCTGATACCGTAGGCTACGCAGTGCCGCACGAGTTTGGCACGCATATCGGTGAGCTGATTGCGCGTATCCCGAATGCAGATAAGGCGATATTCTCGGTCCACTGTCATAACGATTTAGGCTTGGCGGTGGCGAATTCGCTTGCAGCCGTTGGAGCAGGAGCGCGTCAGGTTGAGTGTACCGTTAACGGTTTGGGCGAGCGTGCAGGTAACGCTTCACTTGAAGAGATCGTAATGGCCATGCGCACGCGCAAAGATCTATTGAACGTGGAGACCAACATCGATACCACACAGATCGTTGCAGCCTCTAAATTAGTCTCCAGTGTTACCGGTTTCCCTGTTCAGCCGAATAAAGCGATTGTTGGGGCTAATGCCTTTGCTCATGAGTCCGGTATTCACCAGGACGGTGTGCTTAAACACCGTGAAACTTACGAGATAATGACCGCTGAATCTGTTGGTTGGAATACGAACAAAATGGTGATGGGCAAGCACTCGGGCCGTGCTGCTTTCCGTGCTCGCTTAGAAGAGCTCGGTACCACTTTCAGCTCGGATGCCGAGCTCAACAACGCTTTCGGCCGATTTAAAGAGCTGGCCGACAAAAAGCATGAGATATTCGATGAAGATTTGATGGCGTTGGTGAGTAACACCCGCGCTGAAGCTTCGAGTGATCAGTTCCATCTGAGCAGCTTGAGCGTACAGTCGCAGACGGGGGAAACACCCAATGCGCAGCTAGTACTGCAGATGGGTGGCGAAGAGTTGAGTGCAGAAGCTAAGGGCAGTGGCCCCGTGGATGCCGTTTTCAATGCGATTGAAGCCGTTGCTAAATCGGGCGCCTCATTGTTGATCTACTCGGTTAACGCGGTTACCCAAGGAACAGACTCTCAGGGTGAGGTAACTGTACGTTTGGAGAAGGCCGGGCGCATCGTCAATGGGCTCGGTGCGGATACGGATATAATCATCGCTTCTGCCAAAGCTTATCTTCATGCGCTAAATCTGTTGGATGCGAATCAGACCAAAGCGCATCCGCAGGTGTAACTAAGAGAGCTTATGAATACTCAGGCTGAATACCTTAAGCAGCTCGGCGTTGATCTCTGGCTGCCACGCGCCCCGCTAGCGAAAGCTGCGGCTTCGCCCGCTTGGGTCTACAGCTTTACCCATCCGGGGCAGGACCAACCGTCTGAGCCAGAAGCGAAGTCACCGGCCCAGATCGTTAAGCCGCCAGCTACCAAAGGCGGGCACGCGCTGGATGGACAGCACGCCGAACAGCGTTCCATGGCTCATATCAGCGAGGCGCTCGCTGAAGATCTTCCCGCTACTTCTCGGAAGGACGATCAGCAGAGTGCTCCAGCAGCCGGAGCTTCGCCTGCAGCTCATCGTGTCGCGCCGCAGCCGGTACCTCGTTTTCGTTTTGTACTGACTCGTACTCCGCGCTTCGTCATAGTGGATGAGCTACCTAATGCTGGGCCTCAAGCACTGAGTGATCCGTATAAGAAGTTGCTGGTTGGACTGGTGCGCGCTTTGGGTGAGGATCCCCAGCAGATGAGTCTGCCCGTCATGTTGCAGTGGCCGCATTTGGCGGGTTCGAAGCTTAATCAGGGTTCTGAGGAGGCGTTTAAATATGTGCAACTGACCCTTGAGTCGATGCAGAAGAAGAGCCGTGCCGAGCATATTCTGATGTTGGGTGCTGGGCTGAGCCGCTGGGTGATGGGTGAGCAACATAGCGAGGTGAGCTGCGGTGAACTACTGTTGCACCCGCAGAAAAACATGAGCTGCTTAGCGAGTGCCACGCTGTCAGAGGTGTTGCGACTGCCTGAGATCAAACGTCAGCTTTGGATTGACCTACAACCGCTTGTTGGTGGGGCGTCTGAATAGATGAGGCTAGTAGAGGCGAGCCTTGAAGCTCTACTTCGGCTTGATAGCGCCTGTTTCAGTGACGCGTACTCAGAAGCACTCTGGACCGCCTATCTTAATGATGCCAAACGTTTCCCACTCTTCCTATTTGAAGTCGACTCTGAGCTAGTCGGTTACGCCAGTTTCAGCGTAATTACCCCTGAAGCCGAGCTGCTGCGTATCGGTGTGCTACCCCAGTGCCGTGACCTAGGCTATGCCGCTGCAGCCCTAGAGTTGGCCCAGGGGCGGCTTCGCCAACAGGGTATCGAGCGGGTTTTGTTGGAGGTGCGTGAGGGTAACGAGCCGGCGCAAAAACTCTATAAAAACTTGGGCTATATCAATGATGGCCGCCGCCCGGGGTATTATCCTTCAGCATCTGGGAAACCGTCCAAAGATGCGCTGTTGATGTCGCTGGAGCTTGTTTAGCTGCGCTGGTTAAGCTGCTCAAGTTTAGCGCTCTGGTTCGGCATCTATGTTTTACCTCTCTGAACAACAGACTAGTTTTGGAATGGATTTGGATACTGCAATAGTCTCGCTTGGATTGGGTTGGCAACTCTTTGCTGCGCTCTGGGTAGTGCCCGCTCTCTTTGTAGCCCTGAAACGCTTGCCTATGGCGGTATTGCGAGCGGAGCCAAGGCTGCAGCATATGCTATACGCTGCGGCCGTGATTTTAATGCTGACATGGAGCTTTCGTGCAGGGCTTTCAGCTGGTTTGAGCATACATTTTTTGGGTATAACAACACTTGCTCTGGTCTTTGGCTGGGATCTGGCGCTACTCGCAGGTTCAGCTGCCTTAGTGCTTCTTAGTTTGCTCGGGGTTGAGCCCTGGCAGATGCTGGCGGTGAATTTGCTAACTAAAGTTTTGATTCCCGCGACCGTCTGTATGCTGATACTGCGTCAAGCAGAGCAGCGTTTGCCGCTCAATTTCTTTATCTACCTCTTCGTTGTTGCCTTTCTCGGGGGAGGCGTTACGGTTGCGAGCTCGGGGCTGAGTTTGGCACTGCTATTTGGGCTGGCCGAGGTGCACGACTGGGGTAAGATCTATCTTGAGTATGTACGCTACCTGCCGCTGATCATGTTCCCTGAGGGGCTCATTAACGGCATCATTATGACCGGCCTTATGGTATTTCATCCGGACTGGATCCGCACTTTTGATGCTCGGCGATACATCGACGAGCAATGATCGAGGTCCAAATCTTAAAAGTGGCGGAAATCCGCCAAAAATATACTTTTTAGATGTGTGGAAAACCATCATTTTCCTGTCGCAAGTGTCACTCAATAGATCTGTTATTTCCGTAACTATCTGAAAAATATGTAGAACGGTTAGTTGGCATCTTATCTGTATCAGTCCACGCGCATCAAAGCATGGGCCCGCGCCCAAACATTAAACTGGAGAATATAAATAATGAAAAAGCTGACTCTAGGTCTATCTGCATTGGCTCTGTCTGTATCTGCTGCAACTGCACAGGCTAGCTGTGACGCTGGCGAAATCGTAGCTAAACTGAGCCACGTAACTGGTGGTACTACACACCCTAAAGTTGTTGCTGCTAATAAGTTTGCAGAGCGTGTCAACGCTGAAATGAACGGCACTCTGTGTGTTGAGGTTTACCCTAACTCCACGCTGTTCGGTGACTCTAAAGAGCTTGAAGCGCTGCTGCTGGGCGATGTTCAGATTCTCGCGCCATCACTTTCTAAGTTTGGTTCATACACGTCTAAGTACGGCGTATTCGACCTGCCATTCATCTTCAAAGACATGGATGCGGCGATCAGTTTCACCAACTCTGATGCTGGCCAGAACCTGCTGAACGAAATGGAAGATGTAGGTTTCGTCGGTCTGGGTTACTGGATGTCTGGTATGAAGTATTTCTCAGCTAACAAAGCGCTGATGGAGCCTTCTGATGCTAGCGGCCTGAAATTCCGCGTACAGTCTTCTGACGTTGCTAAAGCGATGATCGGTGCAATGGGTGGTACTCCGCAGGCGATGGCTTTTGCTGAAGTATATGGCGCGCTGCAGACTGGCGTAGTAGACGGTCAGGAGAACACCTGGTCTAACATTTACACCAAGAAATTCTTCGAAGTACAGGATTCTACTACTGAAACTAGCCACCAGCTGCTGGCTTACCTGTTCATGACCTCTAGAGAGTTCCTGGATTCAATGGAAAACAAGGATCGCGAAACTTTCCTGCGCATCGCTAACGAAGTGTCTAACGAAGCAAACCTCGCTGTTAAAGCGGCTGAAGCTACTAACCGTCAGAACATCCTGGATGCAGGCGGCAAGATCAACACACTCGACGCTGAAGGTCGCAAGAAGTGGGTTGAATCTATGAAGCCAGTTTGGAAACAGTTCGAAGATGAGATCGGTGCTGACCTGATCGAATCGGCTGCAAACTCTTAATCGAACTCTTTAAACCAAAGAGCTTTGATTCCTAGCGGGTCCTGCGGGGCCCGCTTTCCCTTATACCTTGGGCTTGTTCCCGCTAAACCTGGAGTAAAGCTGTGCAGTATTGGCCGCATCTTTATTTGTTGGTGTTTATTCTGGCCATTTGGGGGCTAGAAAAACTCTATCCAAAATTTATCGCAAGCCTGGAAGAGAACCTTCTGGTACTGATCATCTCATCGATCATGCTGGTTTCATTCGGTCAGGTAGTGGCGCGCTACGGTTTCAACTCAGGTTGGACGGGTGCACTCGAGTTCAATATGGTTATGTTTTCTTGGCTGATCCTTTTGGGGATGAGCTATGGCGTGAAGACGGGTATTCACCTAGGGGTGGATATCGTTCTGAACGCTGTTCCGAGCAAGATTGGTAAGGCGATGGCTCTATTCGGTGCAGCCATGACAATGCTTTACGGTCTGATCCTGCTCGACTCAGCCTGGTTGGCCGCTTTGGGCGTAGATGTTCGCGGCGGTGCTATCGAGTACTGGGCGAAGATGTACAAGATCAACATCGGCGTTGAAGAGATGCGCTGGCCGGACTTCATAATGGAGTGGTTTGGCGTGAAAGAACGCGTACAGCGCTGGCTGGTACTTGTGATACTGCCGATAAGTCTGGCGCTGCTAGCCTTCCGTTCGCTACAGGCGTTCGTCGAAATCTGGACTGATAAGCGCCATATGCTGATCAGCGGTCACGAGGCACAGGACCTTGTGGACGAAAACAAAAATGTTCTTAAAGACTAATAGGGGCATCTGAGATGGAAGCACTGATTCTTTTTGCTTTGGTACTCGGGCTGCTGTTTATCGGTCTGCCTGTGGGTATCGCACTGGGTCTCTCCTCGATCCTATTTATTACCTTTTTCTCAAGTGACTCGCTCTCGTCAATTGCGATCTCACTCTTTGGTGTCGGCACGCACTACACGCTGCTGGCAATACCGTTCTTCATACTAGCATCTGCTTTTATGTCGACCGGTGGGGTGGCTAAACGCCTGATTAATTTCGCGATCGCATCTGTCGGCCATTTCCGTGGCGGTCTGGCAATGGCGTCAGTTCTGGCCTGTATGATGTTCGCAGCACTGTCTGGTTCGTCGCCCGCTACTGTTGTAGCGATCGGTACGATCGCAATTGCCGGTATGCGCCAGGTCGGTTACTCGAAAGAGTTTGCCTCAGGCATTATCGCTAACGCCGGTACGTTGGGTATCTTGATCCCACCATCAATAGTAATGGTGGTTTACGCGGCCTCTACCGATGTTTCTGTCGGTCGTATGTTCCTTGCGGGCGTTATCCCGGGCCTGATGGCTGGCGGTATGCTGATGTTGGCAATCTATGTTGTCGCCCGCATCAAAAACCTGCCTGCTGAGGAGTGGAAAGGTTTCGGTGCGATCGTACGTGGTGGTAAAGAGGCGGGCTGGGGTCTGTTCCTAATCATTATAATCATGGGAGGTATTTACGGTGGTGCATTCACACCGACTGAAGCGGCGGTTGTAGCTGCTGTCTACTCGATGCTGATTGCGGTCTTTGTCTACCGTGATATGGGACCTTTGAAAGATACTCCTTGGGTGTTGGAATCTGATGCCGATCATGCTCGCGTAGGCTTCAACGGTAGCGTCTATGGCGTTTCAATGTTCCTCGTCTTCATGATCATGTCCTTCTTTGCAACCTCTGGACCTGACTCAACGGTTACCTTTGGCGAACGCGCTATTTGGGGGCTGGCTATCAGTGCTGCGATCACAATCTGGTACATCGTGAAGCGCGGCAGCGACCTGCGTCAGGGTTTCATGCACTGTTTCGCAGCGGGTCTGCCGATCTGGGGTCGCAACCTTGGGTTGATCGGTCGTAAATTCCTGCCAGGTATCTTTGGTGGCGAGACCCGTAAGGTGATGCTGGAAGGTACTAAGACCACCGTTATGCTGATGTTCATCATCGCTAATGCCCTGCTGTTTGCGCACACGCTGTCGGCTGAGCGTATTCCGCAGGCGATTACTGAGTGGATGCTTGATGCAGGTTTCACCTGGTTTACCTTCCTGATCGCAGTCAACATCCTGCTGCTGATCGGTGGTCAGTTTATGGAGCCATCAGGCTTACTGGTAATCGTAGCGCCCGTGGTATTTCCAATTGCAATGGAGTTGGGTGTAGACCCGATCCACCTGGGTATCATCATGGTGGTGAACATGGAGATTGGAATGATCACGCCTCCGATAGGTCTCAACCTCTTCGTGACCTCGGGGATAACCGGCATGAGTCTGGCGCGCGTTGTGAAAGCGGCAGCGCCATTCGTGGCGGTGCTGTTTGTCTTCCTGATTCTGGTGACTTACATCCCTTCACTGTCGACTTGGCTACCATACTCAATTATGGGGCCGGAGATTGTTACCAAGTAGCTTTCCCTACCACCAAAACGGCGACTTCGGTCGCCGTTTTGGTTTTTTGTATCCTGCGGTACAGCGAATCACCTAGAGGGATGTTGCCAAGAAGCCTTTAGGGACGAATTTACGGCGGGTCTCACAACCCACCCAGCTTATACTGCGCTGCCTCTAGATCAGAGAGCGATCTTGGTTTGTGAAACGCGAGGGAATCAGCGAAAATACGCGGCACTAATCGAGCCGCAAAGCTCGCAGCCAATTTACAGAAGTCATTTAAATGTCATCAGCAGTTCAAAATCAGGTCGCTCAGCGACGCACTTTTGCGATTATCTCTCACCCCGACGCCGGTAAAACAACTATTACCGAGAAGTTGTTGCTCCTTGGTCAGTTGATTCAGGTGGCAGGTACCGTAAAGGGGCGTGGTAGTGATCGTCATGCGACGTCGGACTGGATGGGGATGGAGCAGGAGCGTGGTATCTCTATCACCTCCTCGGTGATGCAATTTCCGTTTCGTGATCGTATCGTCAACCTACTCGATACGCCAGGGCACGAGGATTTTTCTGAGGATACTTACCGTACGCTGACAGCGGTCGACTCGGCGCTGATGGTGGTGGATGGCGCGAAGGGTGTCGAGGATCGCACGATTAAGTTGATGGAAGTTTGTCGCCTGCGTGATACGCCGATCTTCTCATTCGTGAACAAACTCGACCGCGATATTCGTGACCCAATTGAGTTACTCGATGAGATTGAGGCGGTGCTTAAGATCGCGGCGGCTCCAATTAACTGGCCGATCGCTTCAGGTCAGCGCTTCAAAGGTGTTTATAACCTTTATACCGACACGATTCACCAGTACACCAAAGGTATGGGGCATACGCTGGCGGATGAGAAGCTTATTAAAGGGTTAGACTCGGCCGAGGCACGGGAGCTGTTGGCGGATGAGTACGATGAGGTCTGTGATGAGATCGAGTTGGTAAAAGGCGCCTGCCACGAGTGGGATATTGATGCTTACCTCAAAGGTGAGCAGACGCCCGTATTCTTTGGCACCGCACTAGGTAACTTTGGTGTGCGCGAGATGATGCACGACTTTGTTGACTGGGCACCTGCACCGACTGATCGAGCAACTGAGTCACGTACGGTCGATGCGGATGAAGAGAAGTTCACCGGTTTCGTATTTAAAATTCAGGCAAATATGGATCCCAAGCACCGTGACCGTATCGCCTTTATGCGAATCTGTTCGGGTAAATACACTAAGGGTCTAAAAATGCGCCATACGCGCATCGCCAAAGATGTGCGTATCGCCGATGCGGTAACCTTTGTGGCAGGCGATCGTGAAGCGGTGGAAGAGGCCTGGTCGGGCGATATTATCGGCCTGCATAACCACGGAACGATTCAGATCGGTGACACTTTCACTGAGGGTGAAGAACTTAAGTTCACTGGTATTCCGCACTTTGCTCCGGAGCTGTTCAAACGTGTGCGTCCAACTGACCCGCTGAAGATGAAACAGTTACAGAAGGGTCTGCAGCAGCTCTCGGAGGAGGGTGCAGTGCAGCTCTTCATGCCGAAGCGCAATAATGATCTTATTCTAGGTGCAGTGGGTCAGCTGCAGTTTGATGTGGTTATGTACCGCCTTAAAGATGAGTACAAGGTTGAGTGTATCTATGAACCGATCAGCGTTGCGACAGCGCGCTGGATTGAGTGCTCCGATAACAAAATGCTTGGCGACTTTGAGAAGAAGGCGTACGACAATCTTGCGATCGATGGTGCGGGCCTGCTGACTTATCTGGCGCCGACTCGGGTCAATCTTAATTTGACCCAGGAGCGCTGGCCGGACGTGGCTTTCCGCGCGACTCGCGAGCACTGATGGAGCTAATCGACACCCATTGTCATCTCGACTTTGAGCCTTTGTCAGGGGTGTCGAATCCTGAATATCTTCAATTGACCTTGGCGTTGGCTCAGGCTGAAAAGGTCTCATCCATTATTGTGCCAGCGGTAACCTCATCGCGCTGGCAGGCCGTACTGGATGTGTGTGCTGCACCGGGCCCTATAAAACGCTATCCAGCGTTGGGCTTACACCCCTGCTTTCTGAGCGAGCATCTTGATAATGATCTGCAGCAGCTCGAGGCCGCACTGACGCAGCATTCCCAGATCAAGGCTGTTGGTGAGACAGGCTTGGATCTCTACATTGATACCCCCGATTTTGAAAGGCAGCTTGAGCTATTTGCGGGGCAAGTGCTATTGGCAAAACAGTTTAGTTTACCGCTGCTCATGCACGGTCGCCGAGCCGTCGATCAGATTATCAAGGTGCTACGCCAATATCAGCCGCCAGCGGGCGGTGTGTTGCATGCCTTCGCTGGAAGCGAGCAACAGGCTAAACAGCTGCGGGACCTGGGCTTTATGATCGGTATTGGTGGTTCTATCACCTATGAACGAGCGCAGAAGTTGCGTCGGGTGGTAAAGGCTGTGCCGCTAGAGTCGATACTGCTAGAGACAGATGCCCCGGATATGCCGATGCAAGGTTTCCAGGGAGAGCCAAATTGGCCGCATCGCGTCGGTTACGCTGCGCGCACGTTGGCCGAGTTGCGGGGTGAATCTGTGGAGAAGGTTGCCGAGCAGACGACCGCTAATGCGCGTCGTCTGCTCAAGATCTAGCGACTTAAGGACTAATGCGAATTAACTGAGATCTTCGTACGGATTGTTAACATCAAAGCTAACCGGGATTGGATGCTCTGGAACTTTGATCCCGGCATGGCTAATGGCCAGATCTTCACCCTGTAGAACCTGGTAGTCGTAGCGGTAAGTTGGTCGTATTTCGCCACGCAGTGACGCTGAGTTGTACTCGGCAATCTTCTCGTTAACCGCCTGGTTGCGCTGCTGCCAAAGTTTCATCTCTTCGTTGGAATAGCGCTTGCTGAGCATCTCAAAGGTTTTGCTTGGCGAAATCATCGCCGCGCTCGCATTGTTGCCGCCAAACCCTTTGGAGTTGATCAACGCGGCGTGCACATGCTCTGCGCCTACCTCCAAGTGCTGCAGAGGTAGGTTTAAGTTTGATTGGTGTACATCTTCAGCGATCGCTGAGGTCGTCGTCAGGCCCGGAATGATGCCCTTTGACCAGACGCCGAGCGTCGAGAGAATCTGATCACCGCCAGCGGTGCCCTGGGAGTGGCCGAGATAAGCTTTCACTGCAGTCACAGTCAGCTGATCAATCGAGAATGCCTTGGCAATCTCATTGAGTACATGAGACTCAGTAACACGATTCTGCGGTGTGCTGGTACCGTGAGCCTGCAACATCGAGTGCTGCTGCAGGGATTCGCTGCCGATCAGCTTCTCGATCAGTGAGGCCGCTTTGCCTAGGGTCAGGTAGTTGCCGACCCCCGGTGCTGAGATCGACTTCTTGTAGCCGTCTGCATTAACGTACACATCGGGTACGGAGGCGTAGATATTGGCGCCGCTCTCGATCGCCAGACGGTCACTCATCAGCACGATAAACTGGGCTGACTCGCCGATTGTGAAGCCACAGTTCTCACCGAACGGACGACAAGCGCGACGGTGATCGACTTGCTCGATAGAGCTTAGGCCGTCTAGCGCCTGAAGTTTCTTATCCTCTGCTAGGGCACCCATCGCACGGAAGCCCTCAATCACCTCTGGGATCACCGGGGCGTCTGCACCGCCAACGAGCACTAGCTCCGCTTTGCCTGTACGGATGGCTTCAACACCTGAGCGCAGGTTGTAGAGGAAGGTGGCACAGGCACCTAGGGCACCGCCTGTAGTGCCGAGGTTGCCGAGCATATAAGCATTAACAAAGTCCGCTGGCATCTGAGCATAGCCCAGTGGCATCTGTTTTGAAGTCGTGCGTTTGCCGAGCGGTGGGTATTTTGTCAGGCCACCGAAGCCCAGTTCATCAAGTTGACCTATAGAGTTGCTGGCAAAGACAGCGATCTGGTCAGGAGAGAGAGTCTGCAGCAGTGCATCAATGTCGAGTCCAGTAGCGCTGAGCGCATCAGAGGCTGCGTAAACGGCCATCTGTAGAGCACGCGGGTGGTTGCGTGACTGGTAAAGTTTCCCTGGCTCGAACCCAGTGGGTAGCGTGCCTGCTGCTTGAACCGGTAGACGACGGCTATCTGGGAAAATCACTTCAGTACCGCCACTAACAGCAACATCGACCATGCCGCTATCCAATGGAGATACACGCCAGTTGTCGGGGATGTTTTCTGGTAGCAGACGGCTACGCAAACGAAAATTGATTGTGCCCTCAGCTGCACTGATGCGCGCGGCTGAGTTCATCAGCACAGAGTTGGCATCAAACTGTTCAGAAGGGATGCGGCGAATCAGTGTGCGTGATAGAAGCTCTTTTTCGAGCTTCTGGGTCAGCGCCGAGCCATTAATTGGGTTGCCGGCGCTGTCCTTGTAACTGCCGTCACTGAAGGAGCCTAGGCCGGTCAGCACTGCGAGATCTAGCAGAGTCTCTTGGCGAGTTGCAGAATCAAGCTTGTCGAAAATGATGCGGTTGAAAGCGTGGTAGTTAGAGGAGCGTCCCGCGGGGCTGATGCCACCAAAACCGACAATAACTGGAAGCTGAGACAAACTTCTCTCCCTTTTTCTAGCGCATAAACACAGGCGCACTAAATACCTATAATTTGCAAAAGATTGTAGCGCGATCAGGGGCTTACTGGCTAGCCGGCTAACCGGCAAATGGGGAGTTAGTTTGTCGCGCAGGCGATCAAATACAGTCTAAACTGAAATAATCGAGCAAAGCTCAATAAACCTGATGCAGATTGGTGTGAAAAAAGTGATTTCTACCCTGCTTGTTCGCTCTCGAGTGGCACCCTCTGCCGATTTTTCAACTTGCTGCGAGCCATCCATGGGCGCTCCGTATTTGCATGCTGCACACTTGCTTCTGCGTCGTGCAGCCTACCGTCCATCCGTGGACATATCCATGGCAAATACGGGTCGAAAAACAGGCACAGGGCGCCCGTTTCAGATCCTGTTAGGATTAACCGTGCTTCTCAGCGTAGGCAGCTTTCTGCTCAGGCGTCGCTTCAGTCTGATATTTGGTTTTCCAATCTCCATACGGCTCGCCGTAAACAAGTTCACGAGCCGCATCTAGGTCGACACTTTCTCCGCGTTCTTCTGCAGCTGCCACGTACCACTTTGACAGACAGTTACGGCAGAAACTGGCGAGGTTCATAAGGTCGATATTCTGCACCTCTTTATGATTGTCTAGGTGGTCTAGCAGGCGGCGAAATACTGCGGCTTCAATCTCGTTCTGTTTATTCTGGTCCATTCATCAACTCCATCAGGTACGGGTTATAGGTCAATTAGTGCATATGCTCGTCCAGCTCTTTACAGATCGCGTCTGTTAGCCGGTTGCAGTAGTCAGGGTCTGTTAGCGCTTGGTGATCCGCGTCGGTGATATAAAAGAAATCCTCTACGCGTTCGGCGACATTGGCAATTTTGGCCTTGTGCACCACAATACCAAACTGACTAAAGATATTGCCAATACGCGACAAGAGGCCGGGGCGATCGGCAGTGAAAACTTCGAGAACTGTCTGGTTGACCCCGCTGTCGCTACTGAGCGTCGCGCTGGTCTTCATCGGGAAGAGCTTCAACTGACGCGGTACCCTGCGTTGTATGATCTCTGGGTAATCCTCTGGATCATCTAGCTGCTCAAACAGATAGTCGTAGATGCTTTGCAGGTAGTCCGGATTCTCTGACAGAGGATGGTTGTCCTCCGTCAATACCGTGTAGGTGTTCAGTGTGTAGCCGTTATCTGTGACGATGATTCGGGCGTCCTGAACGCTGAGATTGAGCTGATCGAGCGCCGCGACCGTTGCCGCAAATAGATTTGGAGAGTCTTCGGTGTGAATGAAAATCTCGGTCGCACCTTCGTTCGCTCTAAACGTGTTCTGGCTCAGCATGATCAGCGGAAGTGGCTTATTGCTGTGCTCAATGATCGCTTGGGTATGACGCGCGATCGCCTTACCATCCTCGCGAAGGAAGTAATCGTCTCCTAGGCGAGCCCAAAGTGCTTTGGCTCGCTCTGTATCGATATGCTGGCGCTCCAATGCACTTAGCGCTTCATGTTGCGTCTGCTCGATGCGCTCTTCACGATCTATCGGGTTTTCGAGTCCGCGGCGCAGTGCGCGACGGGTCTCTGTGTAGAGCTGGCGTAGCAGTGAAGCACGCCAGCTATTCCAGAGCTCGTTGTTGGTCGCATTAATATCCGCAACAGTGAGCACGTATAAATAGTCGAGGTGGGTGACATCGCCCATACGCTTAGCGAAGCTGTTAATCACTTCAGGATCCGATATATCTTTGCGTTGTGCGGTCATCGACATAAATAGATGGCTCTTCACTAGCCAGGCTACCAGCTCGGCATCCCATTTGCTCAGGTGGTGACGCTGGCAGAAATCCATCACATCGACGGCCCCGAGCTCAGAGTGGTCGCCGCCACGCCCTTTAGCGATATCGTGATACAGACCGGCGACATAAAGCAGCTCGATTTTCGGTATATTGTTCACCACGCGGTGCGCGATGGGGAAGACATCGCGGTAATCCCGGTGACGGAACTGTCGCATCATCTGAATCACTTTGAGTGTATGTGCATCAACGGTGTAGATGTGGAACAGGTCATGTTGCATTTGCCCAACGATCTTGCCAAATTCCGGCAGATAGCGCCCAAGGATACCGTAACGGTTCATGCGTTTGAGCTCGGTCGAGACGCGTTCGGGTGAACGTAGTAGCTCCATGAATAGGCTAGTGTTACGAATATCCTTCCGGAAATCGTCGTCAATCAGGTGTCGATGATTTCGAATTAGACGGATGGTTGAGGCTCGCACCCCTTTTATCTCAGGATGCTGCGCCATAATCACGTGCAACTCCATCAATGCGAAGGGGTTGTGCTCAAAAACTGTTGGGTAAGCGGCAGCAAGATAGTCATCACGCACCACGAAGCGACTGTTAATCTGCCTCACTTCCTGCTCAACATCGGCGCGAAGAATCGCCTCGTCAAAATATTGCAGCAACATATCATTGAATGCCGACATGCGCTTGGCGATCCGATAGTACTGGCTCATAAACTGCTCGACCGCTAGCGCACTCTCGTTGTCTTCGTAACCGAAGAAACCGGCAAGAGTGCGTTGATGATCAAATAGCAGTCGATCTTCGCGGCGGTTGGATTTCATATGTAGCGCATATCGAGCGCGCCAAAGGTACATCTCTCCGCGGCTGAGCTGCTCGAGTTCGGTATCGGTCAGAAAGCCGTGCTCGACGAGGTCCTTGATGTAGGTCGCACCGAAGTGGCGCTTCGCAACCCAGCCGATGGTTTGCAGATCGCGCAAACCGCCCGGTGAGTTTTTGATGTTGGGTTCAAGGTTGTACTCGGTGTTGTTGGTGCGCGAGTGACGGTCTGTCTGCTCTTTGAGTTTAGCTTTGAAGAACCCTGCATCCGACCAAGCCTCTTCCGAGGTGACTTGCTCATATATGCGTTCGCGCAGTTTTTCGTCTCCAACCAGAGTGCGTGATTCAACTAGGTTGGTGGCAATTGTAATATCCCCACGTGCCTCGTTATAGCACTCCTCTAAGGTGCGTACACTCGAGCCGATATCTAAGTTCACGTCCCAAAGCAGTGTGAGAAATCCGCTGATACTCGCTTCAAAGTCGGTCGGGTCGAGATTGTCCATCAAAATAAGGATATCGACATCCGAGTGCGGATGCAGTTCACCGCGGCCGTAGCCGCCAACCGCGATTAGGCTTAATTGGCCGTCTTCGGGCCAGTCAAACTGTTTCCAGGCGAACCGTAGTAGCTGGTCGATAACCCAGGCACGGCCATAGATTAGTGTGCGAATATCCGCCTTATCAACAAAGGCTGCATGCATAGCCTCGGTGGATGCATTCAGTGCACTTTTTAGCGCTTTAGTGGCACCGATCGATTCGGCATCACGATGAAGTTTGGGCTGGTCGAAAAAACGCTCGACACCATTGATCGGTGTTGCGGTCAGTTGCATCTGCATCTGCTCCTGTCTACAGGCCGAAAGAAGAGCGATTACTGTGGGTGTCGGACTAAACGCGCTCTTCGTTGCGTAGGGTCAGGATTTCGTAGCCGGTCTCCGTGACAAGTATAGTGTGTTCATACTGGGCCGAAAGGCGGCGATCTACAGTCTCAACCGTCCAGCCGTCGCGCTTGTTCAGTTTTACATTGCGCTTGCCAGCGTTAACCATCGGTTCGATGGTTAGGCACATTCCTGCTTCAAGTGTTTCACCGGTGCCGGGGCGTCCGTAGTGGAGTACCTGCGGATCTTCATGGAACTCGGCTCCGATGCCGTGGCCGCAGTATTCGCGAACCACTGAGTAGTGATGCACCTCGGCATGTTTCTGAATAGCATGGCCGATATCACCAAGCTGTACACCGGGCTTTACCAATTCGATTCCAAGGTTCATGCACTCCTGCGTCACTTTGCAGAGGCGTTCAGCGTGTGGCGCAACCTCTCCAACCAGGAACATTTTGCTAGTATCACCGTGATAGCCCTCTTTGATAACGGTAATATCGATATTGATTAGATCACCGTTTTTCAGTGCTTTGTCGTTGGGGATGCCGTGGCAGACGACTGAGTTGACGGAGGTGCAGATAGATTTGGGAAAGCCGTGATAGTTGAGCGGTGCAGGAATAGCCTGCTGGTCGTTGACGATGTAGTCATGGCAGATCTGATTCAGCTCGTTGGTGGTGATCCCAGGTTTTACATGGGGCTCGATCATCTCCAGGACCTCAGCAGCCAGACGTCCGGCAACGCGCATTTTTTCAATTTCGAGGGCGGATTTAATCTTTATGCTCATCTCTCTGTCTCATCGATCTGGGCCGACTTATCACCCAATAGAAAGGTGGTGCTCGGCTGGAGGAAATTTAACTGCTGTAAGTGTACCTCAGATCCTTTTGCTGCCCAAAGTTTGCTTCATTTTATTTACTGCTTGTGGTATAAAATGCGCTCCAAAATTTCGTGCTTCGGCACAATTAACGCAAGTACTACTCGCAATTGGGTGTGCTTAAATACAACACACACAGCTCGTCACAGGCTGCCTGGGTGCCGGAAACGGTTGGCAGATGGGGGTTGTGGAGGTTTGAACCCACTAAAAGGAAAGTTCAAAAATGGCAAAAGTCAGCATGCGTGACCTGCTCAAGGCAGGTGTTCACTTCGGTCACCAGACTCGTTACTGGAACCCGAAAATGTCGAAATTCATCTTCGGCGCTCGCAACAAAATTCATATCATCAACCTCGAGCACACTCTGCCTGCTATGAACGACGCTCTCGCTGTCGTTAAAAACATGGCATCGAATAAGAACAAGGTTCTGTTCGTCGGCACAAAGCGTGCTGCTGCTAAAGTGGTTAAAGAAGAAGCAAGCCGTGCAGGTATGCCTTACGTTAACCACCGCTGGTTGGGTGGTATGCTGACCAACTACAAAACTATTCGTCAGTCTATCCGTCGTCTGCGTGATCTTGAAGCTCAGGCTCAGGACGGTACTTTTGAAAAGCTGACCAAGAAAGAAGCGCTGATGCGTCGTCGCGAGATGGAGAAGCTAGAGCTCTCTATCGGTGGTATCAAAGATATGGGCGGTCTGCCTGACGCACTGTTCGTAATCGACGTTGATCACGAGCGTATCGCTATCAATGAAGCAAACAAGCTGGGCATCCCAGTTATCGGTATCGTCGATACTAACTCTAACCCAGACGGCATCGACTACGTTATCCCAGGTAACGACGATGCACTGCGCGCTATCCAGATCTACGCTCAGTCAGTGGCTGATGCATGTGTAGAAGGTAGCGATGCTAACGCTGGCGCAAAGAGCGACTTCGTTGAGGTGGACGAGCAGGCTGCAGCTGAGTAAGCGCAGTTAAAGCTTCATCTTCGGATGGTAAGTTTACGAGAAGGGGAGCCAGGCTCCCCTTTTTTAAGTCTGAATTAAGTTCTTAATGAATATAGAGGATTGCGACATGGCAAACATCTCTGCATCAATGGTTAAGGAGCTGCGCGAGCGCACCGGTCTTGGCATGATGGAGTGCAAAAAAGCACTGGTTGAAGCTGAAGGCGACATCGAAAAAGCGATTGATGATCTGCGCAAGGCGTCAGGTCTCAAAGCTGCGAAGAAAGCTAGCCGTACAGCGGCTGACGGCGTTGTTCGTGTTAAGGTTGCTGACGACAACAGCTACGCAGTAGTTGTAGAGGTTAACTCCGAGACTGACTTCGTTGCTCGTGACGATAACTTCCTTGGTTTTGTTGATACGGTTCTGGCGAAGGCTTTTGCTGACAAGCAGGCTGACGTTGCTGCGCTGATGGCGGGCGATCTGGAAACTGCACGTGAAGCGTTGGTACAGAAGATCGGTGAGAACATCTCTGTTCGCCGTGTTGTCGTTGTTGAAGGTGCAATCGTTGATGCATACGTTCACAGCAACAACCGTATCGCGACTCTAGTCTCTCTGACTGGTGGTGAATCTGAACTGGCACGTGACGTTGCTATGCATGCTACCGCACAGAACCCACGCGTTTGTAAGCCTGAGGATATGCCACAGGAAGAGCTGGATCGCGAAAAAGAGATCATCATGGCTCAGCCTGACATGGAAGGTAAACCACAGGAAATCAAAGAGAAGATGGCTGTGGGTCGTGTTAAGAAGTTCCTGGCAGAAAACAGCCTGGTTGAGCAGGCGTTCGTTAAAAACCCAGAGCTCACTGTTGGCAAGCTGATCAAAGAAGCCGGTGCTGACATCAACGGCTTTACCCGTCTGGAAGTGGGCGAAGGTATCGAAGTTGAAGTTAAAGACTTCGCACAGGAAGTTGCAGAACAGCTTAAGGGCTAATTCTGCTGTCGCGGTCCCGCAATAACTTGCGGGGCCGCGCGCTTTCGATATAAGTTAGACACCACTCGATTCTGCCTACCCCGGAGGTCATATGCCTGCTGCTAAACCTAGCTCCAAATACAAGCGTATTTTGCTAAAACTCAGCGGTGAAGCGCTGATGGGTGAAGAGAACTTCGGTATTGATCCGAAGGTCCTGGATAGAATGGCGCTGGAGATCGGCCAGTTGGTTGGTATCGGCGTGCAGGTCGGTATAGTGATTGGTGGTGGTAACCTGTTCAGGGGTGCAGCCCTGAGTGCCGCAGGCCTCGATCGTGTTACTGGCGATCACATGGGTATGCTGGCAACGGTCATGAATGCACTTGCGATGCGTGACGCGCTCGAGCGCTGCAACATTGCAACGCGAGTTATGTCTGCGATTCCAATGAGCGGCGTGGTTGATCACTATGATCGTCGCAACGCGATGCGTTACCTAAACCAGGGGGACGTTGTGATCTTCTCTGCTGGTACAGGCAACCCCTTCTTTACAACTGACTCTGCAGCTTGCCTTCGTGGTATCGAGATAGATGCAGATGTAGTGCTCAAAGCGACCAAAGTGGACGGCGTTTATACGGCGGATCCAATGAAGGACTCCTCAGCCGTACGTTATGACCGTTTGAGCTTTGATGAAGTTCTTGAAAAACAACTCGGCGTCATGGATATGACGGCGATCTGCCTCACTCGCGACCACGATATGCCAGTTCGTGTGTTTAATATGAATAAACACGGTGCGCTGGTTAATGTTGTTGGTGGTGGCGATGAGGGTACGCTGATTGACAGCGGTAAGCCGACTGGAGAATAAGATGATTGATGAGATTGTCCGCGACGCGGATGAGCGTATGGCCAAGAGTGCTGAATCACTGATAGAGCAGTTCAAGAGAATTCGCACCGGCCGTGCAACACCAGCGATTCTGGATAGTGTTCAGGTTGATTACTACGGTTCAATGATGCCGATCAACCAGGTTGCCAATGTAACGGTCGAGGATGCGCGTACGCTGTCGATCATTCCTTGGGAGCAGCCTATGGTGCCGGCCATCGAAAAGGCGATCATGAAGTCGGACCTGGGTCTTAACCCATCTACGGCCGGTAACGTAATTCGTGTGCCGATGCCAGCGCTAACCGAAGAGACACGTAAAGGCTACATCCGCCAGGCTCGCCAAGAGGCGGAGAATGCGCGTATTGCAATTCGCAATGTGCGTCGTGATGCCAACAACAGCATCAAGGATCTACTGAAAGAGAAAGAGATCTCTGAGGATGACTCGCGTCGTGGTGAAGATCTAACGCAGAAGGCTACAGATAAGCATGTTGCTGAGGTTGAAAGCCTACTGTCACAGAAAGAGAAGGATCTAATGGAGATCTAATCTTCATCGCACCCTGCTGAGCGCTCTGTCTATCGATGGTAGCGCTCTTTTCATAAAGGGGTGCAGTAGGACGATATTGTATGGCCGACACAACAACTGATAACAAGGCTAAGCTTCGCCCAATGCCTAAGCACGTTGCCATTATCATGGATGGTAATAATCGCTGGGCTAAAGAGCGTCGGCTTCCTAGTCTGGCCGGCCATAAGGCGGGCGCTGAGAGCGTTCGTGCTGTTATCAAGGCTTGTGCCGAATCGGGGGTAGAGTCGCTCACTCTGTTCGCCTTCTCGAGTGAAAACTGGCGTCGTCCTGAAGACGAGGTTAATGGTCTGATGGATCTGTTTGCCTGGGCCCTTGATCGTGAAGTGAAGAAGCTAGCCAAGAACAATATTCGCCTTCAAGTGATCGGTGATAAGAGCGGGTTCAGCCAAGGGCTGCAGAAGCGTATTGCTAATGGCGAAGCTTTGACCCAAGACTGTACCGGGCTCTCTCTTAATATCGCAGCTAATTACGGTGGTCAGTGGGATATCGCACAAGCCGCTCGTACATTAGCGGCTCAGATCGCCGCTGGAGATATGAAACTGGAAGAGCTTACAGCTGAGCGTTTAGGGCAAGAGGTGAGCCTTGCTGATCAGCCTCTGCCGGATCTCTGTATTCGCACGGGTGGTGAGCAGCGTGTCAGTAACTTCCTCATCTGGCAGTTTGCCTACACTGAACTCTACTTCAGCCCGCTCTACTGGCCAGATTTTGGCTATCAGCAGATGCTGGATGCCTTGAAAGATTTTCAAACCCGTGAGCGCCGCTTCGGTCGCACTAGCGAGCAGGTGGCAGCAGAGCATGTTTAAAGAACGTTTGATGACGGCGCTGATTCTGGCGCCGCTTGCTCTGGCAGCGGTGTTTTTACTCCCCCTGCTGCCGTTTTCGATATTGATGGGCTTGCTTGTGCTCGTTGGTGGCTGGGAGTGGTCTAACCTAGCACTGCAGCGCCGAACACATCGCTGGCTATACGTTGCCAGTCTTGCACTATTGCTCTTTGCGACTCACTCCATGCTCGCGTTCTTAGAGGTACCAATCCTAGTGGCCGCACTGGTCTTTTGGTGGTTTGCATTGAGCCGGGTGGGCCGCTACCCGCAAACCAAAGGTATAGAGCAGACCCTCACAAAGATCATTATAGGCTACCTTGTGCTGATTCCAGCTTGGGTTGCTATGGTGGGTATGAAGTCACACCCTCAGGGTAACCTTCTGATTTTTATGCTGTTTCTGTTAGTCTGGGGTGCAGATATTGGTGCCTACTTTGCTGGTAAGCGCTTTGGTCGAAATAAGCTGATTCCTAAAGTCAGTCCCGGGAAAACGCGGGAGGGGGTGCTCGGCGGTCTCTCTGTCTGCGTATTGGTTGCTATCGGCTTTGCGATTTCAGCCAAGTTGTCGGCTGGGGCAACGCTGGCGTTACTCTTGCTGGCGCTGGTAACCGGCATGGTGTCGGTGCTTGGCGATCTGTTTGAGTCGATGTTTAAGCGCGAGCGAGGAATCAAGGATAGCGGCCGTATATTGCCCGGGCACGGCGGTATTCTGGATCGGATTGATAGTCTGACAGCCGCAGCCCCTATTTTCCTGCTCGGACAATACTGGATTCAGATTTTCTAGGTAAAAGATGGACTTAATCCAAACCCTTCTCGCGACACTCGTCACTCTGGGAATCTTGGTTACTATTCATGAGTGGGGGCACTTCTGGGTCGCACGCCGCTGTGGCGTCAAGGTTCTGCGCTTCTCTGTTGGCTTTGGTAAGCCCATCTGGATGCGCGTCGGTCGCGATGGCACCGAGTATGCGGTCGCCTCAATTCCTCTGGGCGGCTACGTTCGTATGCTGGATGAGCGTGAGGGCGATGTGCCTGATGAATTGCGCCAACAGGCCTTTAACAACAAACCGGTAATGCAGCGGATCGCAATTGTTGCTGCCGGTCCTCTCGTAAATCTCATTTTTGCTGTGCTGGCCTACTGGTTTCTCTTTGTTTGGGGCGTCACTGTGGTTAAGCCGACCATCGGTGTTGTCGAGCCTGCATCACTAGCTGAACAGGCTGGCTTGCAACCGGAGCTTGTACTGACTGAGATTGATGGTCGCGAGGTTCGCTCTTGGGAAGAGGTCAATCTGGCGCTGGCTGCGCGTATCGGGGATGAGGGGCTTATTGAGTTGCGGGCCGGTCAGCCAGAGAGCGGCTGGCTTAAAAACTACTCCGTGCCGCTGCAGGGTTGGAAAGTCGATCTTGAGAGTGAGTCGCCGTTACGAGCATTTGGGTTGCAGCCATGGCAGCCGCTGATCGAGCCAGTGATTGGTCAGGTGACGCCCGATGGCGCGGCCCAATCAAGTGGATTGCGCATTGGTGATAAAGTGGTTGCGGTAGATGGAGAGCCGATCACAGACTGGATGGAGCTGGTAAGCGTGATTCAGGCGTCTGCAGGGTCGGCATTGGATTTCTCAGTTGTGCGCGACCAGTCTGATTTGATCCTCCCAATCACTCCAGGAAGCCGGGAGTTGAGCGACGGTACCGTCGTTGGTTTTATCGGGGCTGGAGTGCAGCCCTACGCTTGGCCTGAAGGTCATCTGGTTGATCTGAAACAGGGGCCTTTAGAAGCCCTGGTCAGTGGATTTGAGAAAACCGTGCAGATGGTGAGTTTGACCCTTGATTCCATTAGAAAAATGATCGTTGGGGTGATCTCGCTAAATAACTTGAGCGGTCCGATAACCATTGCTAAAGTGGCGGGGGCCTCGGCGGAATCTGGGCTTGAGTCGTTTGTCAGTTTTCTCGCCTACCTAAGCGTCAGTCTGGGTGTGTTGAACCTGTTGCCGATTCCGATGTTGGATGGCGGGCACTTGGTATATTACTTTGTTGAACTGGTGCGGGGTAAGCCAGTGAGCGAGCGCGTTCAGGCGTTTGGCCTTAAAATAGGTATGGCGCTGCTATTCAGTCTGATGGCGTTAGCGATGATCAACGACATTGCACGTCTGTGAAATTAAAAATTTAAGGATCTTTGAAAGCGATGAAAGGCTTAAACATAGTTGCAGCGGTACTCGCCCTCTGGGCGGGGTTGGTTCAAGCAGCGAATTTCACCGTTTCAGACATCCGTATCGAGGGCTTGCAGCAAGTTGAGCCCGGTATCGTTTTCCGTAATTTCCC
>JAHEDZ010000013.1 GCA_024640955.1 Oceanospirillaceae bacterium | reverse complement strand
AAGCGCCCACACGCATTACTTGATCTATTTGTTAAAGAGCGTTGCTTGTATTCGGTAGACCGCGTTGCCGCTGTCTCCCCAAGCGAGGCGCGTATATTACCGCGCCCGATTTTTAAGTCAACAACGCATCTGCAAAAAGATGTAAAAACTTTGAAATAATTTCTCTACATCGCGATAAGACTCAGATTGGCCCGTAACCTGCTTAGCAAAACTACAAAAAGGCAGAAAATCTAGAGCGATGATCAACAAAATCTTTGTCACGGGGATGAGCACTCTACTCGGCGGCTTCACTATTTTGACAGTTGCTATCCTACAGGCCAAGCCAACGGGGTATCACTAGCTTCGACCGCCACGCCGATACAGACCACTTCCTCTGCGTCAGAAACGTAAAACGGCCAGCATAAGCTGACCGTTTTGCACCGCACAACAGAACTTAGCTTTTCGCGTTGTCCTCATCACGGTTAGAATCATCTTCCGACATCGCCGCTTCAAACTCATCTTCAAGTTCATCTTTGCGACCGCGCGTGAAAATACGACCCATGATCACACCCGCCTCAAATAACAGCCACATAGGGACCGCCAACAGAGACTGGGAAATGATATCTGGCGGCGTCAGTAACATACCCACAACAAAACAGCCGACAATTACGTAAGCGCGCTTGCTAGTTAGGCTATCGGGCGTTGTAGCCCCCGACCAGATTAGCAGCAGTGTCGCGATAGGTATTTCGAACACCACACCGAAGGCAAAGAAGAGCTTAAGTACAAAGTTCAGGTAGCTGCTTATATCCGTCATCACCGCAACATTCTCTGGCCCTACACTGGTAAAGAACCCAAAGATCAGCGGGAATACCACGAAGTACGCAAAGGCGATACCTGCATAGAAAAGCAGGATCGACGATAGCAGCAGCGGTACAGCCAGGTGCTTTTCATTCTCATAAAGACCTGGCGCAATGAAGCCCCAGAGCTGATGCAAAATGAAAGGAATACCGATAAAAATCGCTAATACTAGTGCCAGTTTGAACGGCGCAAAGAAGGGCGAAGTTACATCGGTCGCGATCATACTGGTACCTTCTGGCAGCAGTGCAGTCAGCGGATCAGACAGATAGGTATATAGATCGTTCGCAAAGTAGAAGAGCCCGAGGAATATTATTAGCACGGCTAACAACATTCGCATCACACGCTGACGCAACTCGATGAGATGCGCTACGAGCGGCTGCTCTTGATCTGCTGCTTTTGAATTGCTCATATGTCTCGCTTAGTATCGCTCGACTCGGATTCCGGGGCATGAGTGTCAGCTTCATGCGCTGAAGCGATCTCCTGCTCAGCAGCCTCTGCTTGCTCAGCGCTCTCAGCGCTCTCAGCATCTGAAACGGCATAAGCCTCTTTGACTGCAGGATCCGCAGTAAATGAGGCGGGATCGAAGTCCGTCTTAGGGGGATCCATCGCTGCCTTCTGCGCAGGCGAATCCTCTCCAAAGGGCTTAGAGAAGGGCTGCGACATCTCATTGAGCTCTTTGTCGACCTGCTCTTTGCTCACGGCGACCGTGCGCTTTAGCTCTTCGACTTTGAGTTCTGCCTGAACTTCACGCTGAATCGAGCTCAGCGAGCGCCGTATACGGCCAACCCACAGGCCTACTGTCCGTGCTGCGGTCGGTAACTTTTCAGGGCCTAGAACAACTAGACCCATGATGGCTACCACCATTAGCTCAGCGAAACCGATATCGAACATAGGAGATTATTTAGACTCAGAGTTCTCAGAAGTTTTCGCTGCTACATCGTCCTTCTTGAACTCTGCGTCGCCCTCTTCGGCAGAAATCTTCTTCTGCTCAGCATCTGCAGAGTCATCATTCATCGCTTTCTTGAAGCCTTTGACGGCAGAACCTACATCACCACCGAGGTTACGCAGCTTCTTAGTGCCGAATATCAGAATGATGATGCCAAGAACGATCACCAACTGCCAAATGCTGATTCCACCAAAACCCATTGTGTCTCTCCTAGAGTAACTTTGTTGTTGTTAGTAAAGATAAGTCGAATAGATGTAAAACTCTATTATTTATTGAGGCGATTCGCCTTCTCTTCAAGCCCTGATAACCCGAAGCGTCGCCCGAGTTCCTCAACCACCTCGTTCGGCGATACTCCCAGGTGCGCCAAAGCGACCATAGAGTGGAACCAAAGATCAGCAGTCTCATAGACCAGATCGGCTGTCTCACCGGAGTTCTCTGCATCCTTTGCAGCGATGATCATCTCAGTCGACTCTTCGCCAACCTTCTCAAGAATTTTGTTCAAACCTTTAGCGTAGAGACTGGCCACATAGCTTGAATCTGCGTCGGCGCCTTTACGCTCTTCCAGAATACCAGCGAGTTGCTCAATTACCATATTCACCTTTTATCCCTACTTGTTATACATCTGCTTGGGATCTTTCAAAACCGGATCGGTCGTCTCCCAAGTGAGCGTGTTGCCATCGAGCTTACGGTAAAAGCAGCTGCGTCGACCTGTATGACAGGCCACCGAGCCGATCTGTTCCACTTTTAGCAGAACCACATCCGCATCACAGTCCAGGCGCATCTCTTTAAGCTGCTGAACATTGCCAGACTCTTCGCCCTTGCGCCACAACTTCTGGCGAGAACGCGACCAATAGATAGCGCGGCCCTCGCGTTTGCTCAGTTCCAGCGACTCAGCGTTCATCCAAGCCACCATCAGGACCTCGTTAGTTTCGGCATCCTGGGCTATTGCCGGTACCAAACCCTTATCATCCCATTTAATGGCGTTCAACCAATCAGTACTCATCTATCTCTCTCTTAAGCGCGCCATACCAACCACCAGGCTGTGGCAACAGGCACCCAACTAAACCAGGGTAACATCTCAATTTCATGGACTAACCCTGGATGCACCAACGATGCGATTGCAGCTAAGGTTACCGCAAGCAGCAGCGAACGACGGGTTTTGCGTCGCCGCTCATCCCAGCTCTGCTGCAGGTTTTCCCAATTCTCGAGGTGTTGATGCTGCGCTGTGCGTCCTTGCTGGAGGTTGTCGTACACAAGTTGTGGAATTTGTGGCAGCTTCTCGATCCAATCAGGCGCCTGCTGTTTCAAACTCCTCAGTACCGCTTTTACGCCCATGCGCTCACGCATCCAGTTCTCGAGGAAAGGCTTGCCGGTCTTCCAGAGATCCAGCTCGGGGTAGAGCTGACGACCCAGCCCCTCAATATTTAGCAGTGTCTTCTGAAGCAAAATAAGCTGAGGCTGCACCTCCATATTGAAGCGTCGTGCTGTCTGGAACAGTCCCAATAGGACCATACCGAAAGAGATATCCTTGAGTGGCTTCTCAAATATAGGCTCGCAAACAGAGCGAATCGCAGTTTCAAACGCTTGAACATTGGTATTGGGTGGAACCCAACCCGAGTCAATGTGCAGCTGCGCCACTTGGCGATAGTCACGTTTGAAAAAGGCGAGGATATTGCGCGCCAAGTAGCTCTGATCCTCGGCGTTCAGCGAACCCACGATGCCAAAGTCGACGGCGATATATTGTGGATCTGAAGGGTTCTCGCGCGAAACAAAGATGTTGCCGGGGTGCATATCGGCGTGGAAGAAAGAGTCACGGAACACCTGTGTGAAGAAAATCTCTACGCCTCGCTCCGCCAGCTTCTCCATGTCAGTGCCTTGCGCGCGTAGCGCCTCAACATCAGCCACGGGGATACCTGAGATACGTTCCATCACCATCACGCGAGGCCGGGTGTAGTCCCAAAAGATCTCAGGCACATACAGACTCGCGGAACCCTCGAAGTTACGCCTCAAGAGCGAGCCATTAGCTGCCTCTTTACGCAGATCAAGCTCATCGATAATTGTCTGTTCATACTCAGCAACCACCTCAACGGGACGCAAACGACGCCCCTCTGACCAGAGTCGCTGCACCATATGCGCCAGGGTGTAGAGCAGCTCCACATCCTGACGAATGACCTTATCAATGCCGGGGCGAATCACCTTAACAACAACGGCGGTGCCATCATGAAGCCGCGCCGGATGAACCTGAGCGACCGAGGCCGAAGCAAGAGGTACTGGATCAAACTCAGCAAAAAGCTCTTCGATCGGCTGCTGCAGCTGCTTCTCGATTATCGCTCGCGCCTCCTGACCACTGAACGGCGGAACGCGATCCTGCAATTCAGCCAACTCATTCGCCAACGCTTCCGGCAATAGGTCGCGGCGGGTCGAGAGCGTTTGACCAAATTTGATAAATACTGGACCCAGCGCGATCAGCGCCAGACGCAGACGCTCTGCAGAACTGGCACGCGCAGAGAAAAAAACCCGCCAAGGCAACAGCTTAACCAGCAGACGCAAATAGACCGGTAGAGCAGCCTGATCAAGGAAGGTATCCAGACGGTAGCGCGCGATAACCCAGTAGATGCGCAGCAACCTTAGTATGGTTTGCACTATTGCTGATACTCAGACAGATAAGTTAAGCCAGCATTATGCCAGTTAAAGTCCCTACAAAAAACAACCGCCCCTATTGGGGCGATCTGTGGAGCGTCTAGACGGCTAAATTAATTTGAAGCGCGCTCTTTGTCGATCAGATACTCAACAACTTCAAGCATGTTGGCATTGCTGCCGGCTTCGGAGGCACTGACGATGTACTTACCATTGACGATCATCGATGGTACGCCCTGCACCTCGTAGCTTTTTGCACGTGACGCGCCCATCTTAAGCTTCATACCGACTGAAAAGCCGTTCATCTCTTTTAACACTTTGTCGCGCTCGGCTCCGTACTGCGCAAATAGATCGGCAATCTGCTCTGCATCGCGGAACCGCACACGCTGCATATGGAGCGCATCAAAGATCGGTTGGTGAACCTGCTCTTTGATACCGAGAAGGTCTGCTGCATAGTAGGCGCGAGCCAGCAATTCATGGCTGCGGCTGAATACCACTGGCATATTTTCGAAGCTCACATCTGCTGGCAACTGCTTCGACCAAGGCGCCAGCATCGGTTCGAAAGCATTACAGTGCGGGCACCAGTAACCGAATGCCTCTACCACTTCAACCTTGCTCGCATCTGCAGTTGGGACTGGATTAGAGATCACACGGTAGTGCTCTCCGGCAACCCAATCCTGAGCCTGAGCTGCCAGTGCGCTCAAACCAAGCAGTGCTGCTGCAAACCACTGTGTAAGGCGATTAGTCATTGTTCTCTCCGAATAGATATCTGTTATCGCTATAGTAAAGGTGTATGGGCTGAATCTTAGCTGAAACCCAGCGACAATGCTGAATAGCTTTCGACAGCGACAAAAAAAGCAGCCGAAGCTGCTTTTTTAACAAGTACCAGAACTTACTTAGTCAGGCCCTGAATGTAGGAAGCGACCGCTTTCATCTCTGCTTCGGTCATCTTCACTGCAACGCCCATCATCATAACATTGTCACGCTCGCCTTTAGCGAACTTAACCAGTGAGCTCTCGATGTAAGCTGCGTGCTGCCCTGAGAGTGCTGGGAAGCCAGCTGATTCAAGTCCGTCACCAGTAGGACCATGACATGCGGTACATGCCGCCAAGCCTTTAGACTCATCACCCGCGCGGTAGATCTCCTGGCCAAGAGCCACTAGCTCAGGATCAGCCTGACCACCAGTACGCTTTTGACCCGCATAGTAAGCCGCCATATCAGCCAGATCCTGCTCAGATGAAGCATCCAGCAGACCCGTCATCTCTACGATGTTGCGTTTCTTAGACTGGATATCTTTCAGCTGATTGAGCAGGTATTTCTCGCCCAAACCGGCCAGCTTTGGAAAGTTAGGGACAGCAGAATTGCCATCAGTCCCGTGACAGCCGGCACATACAGCGACCTTATTCTGTCCCGCTTCTGCATCACCTGCAGCCTGTGCACCTGCAACTAGGCCGAATGTGAGCAGTGTTCCTATAACAAGATTTTTCATCGTTTAGACTTCCAATTAACTTGCTTGCAATTCGTGTGCTTTCCCATTTTACGATGAACTTATGTGGTGGTTCTGTCGTTAGGGCGCTAAAATTGGCGGCATTATAAACCTTATAAGGCGTTTCTAAAACCGATTTTCTGGTAATAAGCGTCGAACCGCGAGCTATAGATGACTGAAGAAACGCCAAAAATCCACTTCAACACCGCCAAGTTTCAGATAAGCGCGTCCAAGTTGAACCAGTGTCCGGAAGATATCGGCGCTGAAGTTGCCTTTGCGGGCCGCTCCAACGCTGGCAAATCGAGTGCGATCAATGCGCTCACTCAACAGACCAGCCTAGCGCGCACATCGAAGACACCGGGGCGCACACAGCTAATTAACTTCTTCTCGCTCAATATCGAAGGGCTGCGAATTGTCGACCTACCCGGCTACGGCTACGCCAAAGTTCCTGTTGCGATGAAACAACACTGGCAACAGCACCTTGATGAGTACCTGCAGAAACGCCAATGTCTCCAAGGTGTTGTGCTAGTGATGGATATCCGTCACCCGATGAAGGAGTTCGATGAGATGATGGTCGGCTGGTGTCAGGCGACCGGTATCCCGCTGCATGTCCTTCTGACCAAGGCCGATAAGCTCAAGCGCGGCCCGCAGCAAAACACGCTGCTCAAACTGCGCAAAGAGCTCAAAGCTGTACTCGGTGACAAGGTAAGCGTTCAGGTATTCTCGGCACTTAAAAAACAGGGTGTTGATGTGCTGCAGAACCGCCTAAGTAGCTGGATGCTTCCCGAAGAGGATGGAGCGGTTGAGGAGTAGACGCCTCAACCCAAACATCGAGCCTCAATCATCATCCATTTCAAGCTCGGCGGCTGTGCGCGTTACGCACCCCATCACCGGGCTATCATCATCTTCACCGATACGCCCCTCAATCAGCATTGAGGCTTCACTCGGTTTCAATTTCCAATTGGTGTACTGCTTACAGTCGCTGCAGAGCAGTGAGTCGATGCTTGAGAGTCTAATTAGTGCGTCAGAGCCGCAGTGGGCGCAGGTTTTTCTTGTAGACATTATCGTTTCTTAAATCCGTGAATTTTCTAAAGTTTAAACCTGAATTGACCGATTGTCTCCGCAGATTAACCTAAGGCCACGCAAATGCGTTGGTGGCATTCTACCGCGCCCAAGAGCCTTAAACGCGGTACTGCCGTTTCTGTTCCATGCGTCGCAGAAACTCAGCGATGATCTCGTGATAGAGCGCATCGCCAAGAAGCAAATCCTCCACCTCAGAATCGAGGCTGGGGTTATCGTTTACCTCGATCACCGCGACACGATCCCCAGCCTGTTTGAGATCAACCCCGTAGAGCCCGTCGCCAATCAGCCGCGATGCTTTAAGCGCTGCATCCATCACTTTGTGCGGTACCTCCCAGATGGGCGGGGCATCAAAGTTACCCGAGGCGGGTGCTTGAGGATCATCCCCATGCTTATAAATCTGCCAGTGCCCCTCAACCATAAAGTAGCGGCAGGCAAATAGTGGCTTGTTGTTGAGTATCCCGATCCGCCAGTCATATTCGGTGTACATATACTCTTGAGCCAGTACCAGCGAGGAGCTGCGGCGCAGGTTTTTAAGCGATTTGGCTAGTTCAGCCTGAGTCGTCACTTTCTCAACCCCTCTTGAGAAAGCACCGTCGGGTATCTTTAACACGGCAGGTAGGCCAATCTCATCGATGATCTTCTGTTGGGACTCTGGTAAGGCATTACTGACAATCACTGTCTTGGGCGTTGGAACACCATTCGCTTTGAGCAGGTCAGCAAGGTAAACCTTGTTGGTGCAGCGCAAGATCGATTGAGGATCGTCCATCACCACTAACCCCTCTGCCTCGGCTTTACGCGAAAACTTATAGGTCGCGTCGTCGATAGAGGTGGTGGCACGAATAAACAAGCCGTCAAACTCCGCCAGGCGGTGGTAGTCACCCACGGTAATCTTCTCGGTTTTGATGCCAAGCCGCTCTGCTGCTTTGGCGAAACGCTTCAGCGCATCATCATCGCTCGGGGGCATAGGGTCGTCTGGGTCGACATAGATCGCCAAGTCATAACGGTACTGTTGACGCACTTTGGGTTTGCGCCAAATTTTATGGCTGAAGCGGTCCAGGGCAGCGGCAAAGCGCACCTGCTCCTCTTCGTCGGAGATCTCACTGAGGCTCCCCTGGCGCAGTTTCTGCACCCTCCACTGTCCGTCAAAGCTCAGTGTGACCTGCAGACTAGGCACCGGGTAGCGTTCAAACAGGGCTTTGCCTAAGGACTCCAGCCGTGGCTCGGAGGCCTCACCAAAATAGATGTGCAGGGAGAGTCGGTTGTCGGTTTCACTCTCCGCCCTGGCAAGCTGTGACAGGACTTTGGCCACCGGTGCAGTGTCAATTGACCAGAGCGATTTGCGCCGCAAGTCGTTGGTGACACTGATGGATGGGATAACATGATGGCGGCGCGCTTCAGCCAGTAACGACGTGTAGTAACCACGGCCCAGTGCTGTGGAGTTGCGGCAACAGTTGATGACACGAGTTCGTGCTCGACTTCCCTTCGCTTCCAGAGCTAAATACTGCTCGAATGAGATGACATCCTGACTGGGAAAGTAGGGCTTCCAATCTTCGAGATCATCGACAACAACATAGAACGCCGACATAGGGGCCTCTTTGGTGAAAAACGGAGAAAAATCCATATAGTTATGGCATAGAACCCAGCATAGCACTAGCATTAGAGGACTCTTTTTTAGGGTCTATCCATGTCTGAGACGCTTCTGATTCGCACGGCCAAACGCTCTGATCTCGATGCGCTTGTAGGGATAGAGGAGCGCTGTTTCGACGGTGACAAACTCTCGCGTCGCAGCTTTGCACACTTTATTAAAGCCGAGCACTCTCAGCTTCTCGTTGCCCAGTTCAGCGAAGCGGAGGAGGGTCTTGCTGGCTACATTCTGATGCTGTTTCGTCGCGGCACCAACTTAGCGCGGATCTACTCTGTAGCGATTGATCCTGACGCCCGCCGACGGGGGGTGAGTCGCCAGCTGATGCAGGCAGCGGAACTGGCCGCCGACGAGCAGGGTGTCAACTTTATGCGTCTGGAAGTGAGTGATACAAATACAGCCGCCGAAGCACTCTACCGCTCTCTGGGTTATCACAGCATTAGCGCCCTTAAGGGGTACTACGAGGATGGCAGCGACGGCGTTCGGATGGAGAAACGCATCTCAGGAGCGGGTCGCCAGACGCAATCAACGCTTTATTATGCCCAGACGACCCCCTTTACTTGTGGGCCATCGGCTCTGTTAATGGCCCTTGCGGGTCTTCGTCCAGGGTACCAGATCGATCGCGAAGAGGAGCTCAAGTTATGGCGAGAGTCCACGACTATCTATATGACGTCGGGTCATGGTGGTTGCTCCCCGGTCGGCTTGGCTGTATCCGCGTTACGTCGCGGCCTAAAGGCGGAGCTCTTTCTGAGTTCTCAGGAAACGCCGTTTCTGGATAGTGTGCGTGATAGTGCCAAGCGTGACGTGATTGAGGTTGTGCATCGACAGTTTCTCACCGAGCTTGAGGCCCTTGGGGTGCAGCCGGTCTATACCGGCCTAAGTGCAGAACAGCTAGCGGCTGAGCTGGGACGCGGTAAGCTGGCGATCTGTTTGATAAGTACCTGGCGTTTAAACCGCAACAAAGCGCCTCACTGGGTTCTAGCGACTGGAGCGGATCGTCGACATATCTATTTTAGCGATCCTGATCATGAGCAGGAGTTCTGGACCAGTGAAGCGGACTTCGTCGACGTGCCGATCGCGCTGGACCAGTACGCCCTGTTGGCGCGTTACGGTAAAAGCCGCTTTAGCGCCACGCTGTTACTCTCAGTTTAAGGTAGTACGCTGTATAAGCTAGCCGCGGTCGAACAGTTGGTGAATGTCGACTCGTAGCAACAGACCATTAGTGACGTGGTTGGTTTTGTTGCCATCGTAAGCTTTGTTATAAGCCGCTTCTATGATTTGCTCTACCGTCTCACCAGTGATCATAAATCTAGCTCCGTAATAAGAGATCAGCGCTGATCGGAATCATCGAGAATCTCCAGGTCATACATATCGTCTGGAGATTGTCTGAGCGCATCGATGCCAGACACAAACCGCAACTGAGCTAGCACGGTGGCCCTGCTGAGAGGACGTTTAAATACCGCGCTCGTGTATTTAATGGAATTAGAACAGCGCGTTGATGCCGAAGTAAATCAGCAATCCAGCGCAGATCGATTTCATCAGTGATTGAGTCCAGACGCCAATGATTAGGATCGCTGCCGCTGCTATCAGGCGTAACGGTTCGAAGTCGCCCGTTTTATTGGTCAGGATAATCGGCGCACATATACCGGGGAGTACAGCCACCGCTGAGTAGTTCAGCATACGGCGGAAGTAAGCGGGCAATGGACGATCGCCAACCAACCCCATGAATGAGAAGCGGATCATCCAGGTGCCGACACCCAACAGGATGATAATCGTCCAAACGTAGCCAGCATCAAACATCTGCCGGCCTCCGGCGCTCGAGGCGTTTCTCGATTTCGGCGCCGACAATTAGAGCCAACAAAGCAGCAAGTAGAAGCCCTGAGTTGAACGGCAGCGATGCAAACACGAGCGTGCCCGCAACTGAGGTGAACGCTGCTGCCAAGTGTGGCAGCGAGCGCAAAAGGGGCGCGACTAAGGCGAGGAAGGTTGCAGGAATCGCGAACTCCATGCCGATATCGGTCGGCAGCAGATCACCCAAGGTTGCACCTAGGTACGTCACGACATACCAGAGAATTCCCAGTGGAATCGCTACGCCCAAGTAGAAGCCGAAGCGCTCATCTCTTGAGCGCAGCGGATTCTTGTTGATGTCGACTGCGGTCATTGCGAAGGGCTGATCGAAAAGCCAATAGGCCGCAACAGCGCGTTTCCATAGCGGGAAGGCTCCGAAATGCTCCACTAACGCAGCCGAGTAGATCGCCATACGCATATTCACTGCTAGAGCGGTGAATACGACTATCAGCACAGGAGCACTTTCATTCATTAGACTCAGCGCGGTTACCTGAGCGGCACCCGCGATGACCAACACCGAAAAACCCATCACCTGAGCTAAGTCGAGGCCCGCTTCGGTCGCAATTACGCCAAACAGCATGCCGAAGGGACCGAGCACGAGCGCAAAAGGTAACCCGCTCCAGAAGCCCTGGCGAAAACCTCGGAAAAAAGAGCCTTGAGTCTGCAACTTAGTGCGCCTGCTCCCAGTTCTCGCCAACACCGACTTCAACCAGCAGGGGCACACTCAATTCGGCGGCGCTCTCCATCAGTTCGTGAATCTTAGTGTTGAATGCGTCGAGTTGTGACTCTGCCACTTCAAACACCAATTCATCGTGCACCTGCATAATCATGCGTGCATCCACGTCCGCCTCAGCCAACCAAGCATCCACCGCCAACATAGCGCGCTTAATGATATCGGCCGCAGTCCCCTGCATCGGCGCATTGATCGCGGTGCGCTCAGCGGCTTGGCGTGACATAGGGTTACGCGCATTGATCTCGGGCAGATAGAGTCGACGACCGAATATGGTTTCGACATACCCCTTGTCGCGCGCCATTTCACGAGTATTGTCCATATAGGCTCGCACCCCAGGGTAAGTCTCGAAGTAGTGATCGATATAACTCTGCGCCTCTTTGCGCCCAGTACCAAGCTGTTTGGCCAAACCAAAGGCTGACATACCGTAAATCAAGCCGAAGTTGATCGCCTTGGCGCTACGGCGCTGGTCACCAGAGACTTCAAGTGGCGTCACTTTGAACACCTCAGCGGCCGTCGCACGGTGAATATCTTCACCTGCAGCAAAGGCGTTAACCAGACCGGCATCGCCCGAGAGGTGCGCCATAATGCGTAGCTCAATCTGTGAGTAGTCCGCCGCAACAATCTTGTAGCCGGCAGGGGCAATAAACGCATTGCGGATCCTGCGCCCCTCAGCTGAGCGGACAGGGATGTTTTGCAGGTTCGGATCCGTTGAGCTCAATCGACCGGTGGCCGTTACTGCCTGATGATAGGAGGTGTGCAGACGCTTAGTGGTCGGATCAAGCATCGTAGGCAGCTTGTCGGTGTAGGTCGACTTCAACTTCGCCAAACCACGGTGTTCGATAATCAGTTTCGGTAGTGGGTACTCAAGTGCCAGCTCTTGCAGCACCTCTTCCGCCGTCGACGGCGCGCCCTTGGGTGTCTTCTTAATGACCGGCAAACCCTGCTTCTCAAACAGAATTGTCTGCAGTTGCTTGGGTGAACTCAGATTGAATGGCTCACCCGCCACCTCATAGGCCTCCCGCTCCAGCTCAGCCAAGCGAATCTCAATCTCTGCACTTTGCGCGAGCAGCATGGCGGGGTCGATCAGCGCACCGTTGCGCTCAATATGTGACAACACAGGCACGAGCGGCACTTCGATCTCATTGAGGACGGTGCTGAGCTCAGGCTGTTCGGCATAAGCTTGCTGCAGTGTTTGATATAGACGCCAAGTGATATCGGCATCCTCCGCAGCGTAGGCACTGGCAGGTTCAATCTCGATCTGGTTGAAGGTCAGTTGTTTCTTACCCTTACCCGCCAGCTCTTCAAACTTAGTCGTACTCTCATCCAAATAGTAATTAGCCAGGCTATCCATATCGTGACGCGTCGCCGTACTATTGAGTACATAAGACTGCAGCATGGTATCAGCCGCAATACCGCGTAGCTCAATACCGTAGTTAGCCAGCACGTTCATGTCGTATTTCAGGTGCTGCCCCACTTTGGTGATCGTTTTACTTTCGAGCAGTGGCTTGAGTTTAGCGAGTGCCCAGTCAAAGTCGATCTGCGCTGGAGCCCCCATGTAGTCATGCCCGAGTGGTAGATAGGCCGCTTTGCCCGCCTCGCAACAGAAGGACAATCCAACCAGTTTGGCTTCCATATAGTTAAGGCTTGTCGTCTCAGTATCGACGGCAAAGGTTCCTGCCGAGGTCAGACGCTCTATCCACGCCTCGAGCTGAGACTGTTCAAGCAGGGTCTCATACTCACGCACGACGTCAGGTTTAGCGGGCTTGGCGACTGAGGTGCTCTCTACACCGTTCGATTCGAGCTCTACAACCCAGGTGCGGAACTCACACTCACGGAAAAGCTGTGTGAGCGTTTCTGGCTGCGGCTCTGGGCAGCAGATATCACCCAGATCGATACTCAGCGGAACGTCGGTTTTGATCGTCGCTAGCAAGTACGACAGCTCGGCCATCTCGCGATGCTCTTCCAGCTTTGCAGCCATGGTTTTAGAGCCGCGAAAGCTTAGATCCGCAATTTTATCGAGATTTTGATAGAGGTCAGCAATACTGCCGACCCCCTGCAAGAGCGCTAGTGCCGTCTTCTCACCGACACCCGGAACGCCCGGAATATTGTCCACCTTGTCGCCCATCAGCGCGAGGAAGTCGATGATCAACTCAGGCCCAACACCAAACTTCTCAACAACGCCCGCCGGGTCCATGCGCGTATCATTCATTGTGTTGATCAGCGTCACACGCTCATCAACCAGCTGCGCCATATCCTTATCACCGGTCGAGATGATCACCGAACGGTCCGCCTTTTCGGCCTGACGCGCCAGCGTACCGATCACATCATCTGCCTCTACACCCTCCTCCACAAAAAGCGGGATACCCATGGCAGCGATAATCTTATGAATTGGTTCTACCTGCGAGCGCAGATCATCCGGCATGGGTGGGCGCTGCGCCTTGTACTCGGGGAAGATCTCGTCACGAAAAGTTTTACCCTTGGCATCAAAGATCACCGCAATCGGCGATGCTGGGTAAGCCTTCAACAGGCTGCGCATCATCGAGGTAACCAGACGAATAGCGCCAGTCGGCCGGCCGTCCTTTGTGCGCATATCCGCCTGCTGGGAGGCGAAGAAGGCGCGGTAGAGGTAGGAGGATCCGTCAACGAGAACAATCGGTGCGCTAGTGCTATCAGTCATATGAAGATACTTGTTGTAGTGAGCTAGGATTTGACGCAACATCATAGACAAATAGGGAGTGGCCGACCACCGCCAAGTGCTGATCTAGTACTCAAGGCGAGCCCGGCCAACCGATCGGTTTAAGGACAGTATGGCGGTTTACACAGTTGTGAGCCTGCAGCAGGTCAACGACCTACTGGCAGACTTTGATCTCGGCCAAGCGACAACGCTACAAGGCATCTCAGGTGGTATTGAGAATACCAACTACTTTGTTGATATTGAGCAGGCCGGTATGACGACCCGCTTCGTGCTCACTCTGTTCGAGGAGATATCCCCGGAAGACGTCCCTTTCTTTGTTGAACTCGGCACTTGGTTGGCAGATCGCGATGTCCCCGTCTCTTACGCCATTGCAGACCGCAATGGTATTGGCCTGAAACAACTTTGCGGCAAGCCCGCAATTCTGCAGCCCTGCTACGCTGGCGACCATATAAAGCGCAATGCTTTGACACCTGATCACTGCGCTCAGATCGGAGCTATGTTGGCGCGGTATCACCAAGCCGGCAGCGAGTTCTACATGAAACGCCAAGCGCACCGGGGGGTGTTCTGGTGGCGCAGAGAGTCGAGCCGACTCGCGAGCCTGATTCCTGCCGACGATGCGGCGCTATTAAAAGCCGAAGTCGACGCCTTCGACCAGCTGCGAGAGAACGCAGATCTACCAATGGGTATCATCCACGGCGATCTGTTCCACGATAACGCGCTGTTCAACAACGACCAACTGACAGCCGTACTGGATATCTATAATGCTGCCACCGCCTACTTGTTGTTCGATCTAGCGATCGTGGCTAATGACTGGTGTATCAATGCTGATCTGCAGATCGATCCTGCGAAAGAGCAGGCGCTGCTCGAGGGCTACGCTTCGATTCGAGTCTTCACGGACGCTGAACGAGAGGCTTGGCCAGTGTTGACTCGCACTGCAGCGATGCGTTTTTGGCTATCTCGCTTGGAGCCCTGGGTCGAAGCTCAACAAGGCGAGGGGTCGGGTAAGACGTTGCTCGATCCGAACGAGTACAAAGCGATCCTGCTGCATCGTATCGATACCCCGACCCAACTGCCTTAACCAGCTTCAATAAAAAGGCTAGCTTGACTCGACTATCTAAGATTGCGCCAATGCAAGCAGAGCGCGACAGAGCTTCTGCTCGTCGTATCGCTCTGGATTGGCACCGCTCAGGTCTACATCCAACAACTCAATTCCCTGCTCTTGCAGCCAGCAAATCAGGCGATCATCCACCTCAGGATGTAACTTAGAGTCGGTTAGCAGCAGGTCAATGCTCGGCCCATCCTGCGTTCCGTTCTCTTTCCCCAACTGATGCTGCAAAAACTCAATTTGATCGCGCAGAGTCATACCGCACAGCTCGGGGTCTAACCCCAAATTAGGCACAAACACTTTACGCGCCCGGCTTTTAGCAACAGCGCGGCTAACCCCTTCGGGAAGCAAATTGGCGATCAAACTGGAGAAAAAACTACCGGGCGGGAATACCAGTAGATCCGCGGATTCAATCAGATCACGCTCAGCTGGCCGCAGCAGCACTATCTGACCCGGCGGATGCTCAAGCCGAGCTTCAATTATGCGCTCAGACAGCGGCGGAACCTCTTTACCCGTCATTAAGTGCTGCCCAACAACTAGGCGTCCTGACGCAGTCGTCACTTGAAGTTGGCTCACCTGCTGCGTTATTGGACAGACGATCCCCCGCATCTCCAGCAACTCAGCCAGTAGCAAAGTAATGGGTGTAAGACTGCGGTTATCCTGCAGATAGCCACCTGTAAGGACGAGATTACCGATGCTGGCGCCGCGAAAATCAAAGTCAGCCGGCACTGCACTGAGGAAGGTTTTGAGATAATGACAGATTAGACCCTGTACAGGCTGTTTTAAAGCGCTCGAAAGCGGATCAGCAGCTTGGCTGATTTGCTCGAGGCGCTGGCGCAACTGCTCTTGCTCATGATCCTTGGGTAGCCGAAAGGTCATCAATCGATAGAGTTCAGGGTGTCCAGCACAGGTCTCATCGGCCAGCGCCATCATTCGTGAGCGCAAATCACCGACGGCAGGCATATCGAAAGCCGTACGCAGTGCGGCGGAACTGCCACCGGAATCAAAAGGGGTGACAAAGTGAATTGAGTTATGGGTGTAACGCTTAAGCTCAATCGCTAAGCTATTCAGCGCGGTTCCCCCACTAAAAAAGAGTAGACGCGGCCCGCCGCTGGGTGCGCTCTTATAACGCGCTGCGCTCAGTGCTACCTGCTCTTCTCTTTCCACAAATCATCCTTGGGTGTACCTACGCCCAGTAGACTCTAATTTGACCCATTAGTTCCAGCAAAAAAGTTCTAAACCGGGATTCATTATGCGTATACTGTACGCCCACACAGTTAACCTTGGACACTAAGCCCCATGGATGTAACGCACATCATAGACGGTCTTAACGATGCTCAACGCGATGCCGTATCAGCTGACATCTCCAATCTGCTGGTACTTGCTGGCGCCGGTTCGGGCAAGACCAGAGTGCTGGTACACCGCATTGCTTGGTTGATCGAGGCCGAGGGGCTCTCGCCTTACTCTGTCCTAGCGGTAACCTTTACCAACAAGGCGGCACGTGAGATGCGCGGCCGTATTGAGTCGCTGCTTAACGTCAATGTGCACGGCATGTGGGTGGGTACCTTCCACGGGTTGGCCCACCGACTGCTGCGCGCACACTGGCAAGATGCCGGGCTGCGTGAAAACTTCCAGATTATGGACAGCGACGATCAGTTGCGCCTGATCAAACGCATCGCCAAGGAGATGGCACTCGACGAGCAGCGCTGGCCACCCAAACAGATGCAGTGGTACATCAACGCCCAAAAAGATGAAGGGCTGCGCGCCAAACATCTGCAGCGTACCGGCGATCTGGTGCAGGACACCCTGATTAAAGTCTACGAAGCCTACGAGCAAGCCTGTGACCGCGGCGGTATGATCGACTTTGGTGAGCTTCTGCTGCGCTGCCTCGAGCTACTACGTGATCGTTCACCTAACCTGCTTAAACACTACCGCGATCGCTTCCGTTATGTACTGGTGGACGAGTTCCAGGATACCAACTCGATTCAGTACGCTTGGCTGCGTCTACTCTGTCAGGGCGAAGAGAAACTCATGGCCGTCGGCGATGACGATCAGTCGATCTATGGTTGGCGCGGCGCCCGGATTGAAAATATCCAGAACCTCCCGACCCACTTTCCTGGGCTGCGCACCATTCGCTTGGAGCAGAACTACCGCTCGACGGGCACCATTCTGGACGCTGCCAACGCCGTTATACGCAACAACCAGGGCCGCTTGGGTAAAGAGCTCTGGACTCAGGGCAACGAAGGCGAGCCGCTGAGCCTCTACTCCGCATTTAACGAGCAGGACGAAGCGCGTTTTATCGTGGACCAGATCAGCAAATGGGTTGATGAGGGCAATCGCCGGGATGAGAGCTCAATTCTCTACCGCTCTAACGCCCAGTCACGTGTGCTTGAGGAGATGCTGATCCGTGCTGGCATCCCGTACCGCATCTATGGCGGGCAGCGCTTCTATGATCGACTGGAGATCAAGAATGCCCTCGCCTACCTGCGCCTGATCTCGAGCCGTGATGATGACACCGCTATGGAGCGTGTAATCAACGTGCCGACCCGCGGAATCGGTACACGTACACTTGAGTCGATTCGCGATTATGCCCGTAATGAGTCGGTTTCTATGTGGCGTGCCGCTAACGATCTGGTTGAGCATCAGAAGCTACCAGGACGGGCTAGTAACGCGTTGCAGGCATTCCTTGATCTGATCAACCAGCTAGGTGAGGACACTGAGCATGCGCAACTGCATGAGCAGACTGAACATGTGATTCGTTACTCAGGCCTGATCGCTCACCACGAAAAAGAGAAGGGTGAGAAGGCGCAATCACGTATTGAGAACTTGGAGGAGCTAGTGACTGCCGCGCGCCAGTTCGAGCAGAACTGGGAGAATATGGAGACTGAAGAGCAGACTAATGTGCTCTCGGCTTTCCTCGATCAGGCGGCCCTGGATGCGGGTGACGCCCAAGCGGACCAGTACACTGATTCAGTGCAACTGATGACGTTGCACTCAGCCAAAGGTTTGGAGTTCCCCTTAGTATTCTTGGCAGGTATGGAGGAGGGGCTATTCCCGCACAGCATGTCTGCCGAAGAGCCCGGTCGCCTCGAGGAGGAGCGCCGTCTCTGTTACGTCGGCCTGACACGAGCGATGCAGAAGCTGTTTATCACCTACGCCGAATGCCGTCAGTTACACGGTCAAACCAACTACAACCGCCCATCTCGCTTTATCAATGAGATTCCGATCGAGTTAGTCGAAGAGGTACGCCTGAACGCTTCGGTTCGTCGCCCTCTCTCAGAGCCAGCCCCGTCAGGGTTTGGCGACTACCGAAGCGGCAACGATGTTCCAGATACACAGCTCAGCCTGGGGCAACGCGTGATCCATCCAAAGTTTGGTGAAGGGATGGTCATTAACTTTGAAGGCTCAGGTCCTAAAGCGCGGGTGCAGGTAAACTTCGATTATGAAGGGGTGAAGTGGCTTGTAGTTGGGTTTGCCAACCTGCAGCCCTGTTAGGCTGCAGACCAACCAGACCAGCCAGGCCAACCTGTTTGAGGGCTAGTTGGTTCGACGCCGTTCGGCGTGAGCGTCCAGCTCCTCACTAAATTTTTCTGCGCTCCAACCCTGCTCCAGCGCCGCTAACATCAGTGCCTGCTGGTTCTTTGGCGCGAGACCTCCAATTGGCGGATCCCGGTCGAGGTTGGTTGGGAAAGCGTAGCCCTCCGCCGTTGCGGCAACCGCGTGGGCAATCTGCTGGCTGCTCAGAGCTCCCGCCTGCTTTAACTTCAACAACTCTGGATAAACCAACCCAGACATTGCTAAACGATCGACGGTCTCCATCGCCCGCCCAAAGGCTGAGGAGATCTGTAGAAGGTTCGCCATGCGCTTGATATCTCTGCTGACATTAGAGCCCGCCGCATGCAACAAAGCTGGACTGAACAACAGGAGATCACCCTTCTCAAGCGGCAGTTGCACTCGATGCTGCGCGAAGATCTCGTGCGCCTCGGGTGTGTTTGCTAACAGATAACCATGGCTGAATTTTTGCGAGTGTGGCAGCAGCAACGTGGGTCCACTCTCAACCGGCATATCCACATGCGCAATGGCCGACTGCAGTGTCAGATGGGCAGATAAACGGTGCACCGACACTGGATACTGACTAGCCTGCTCAGGTGTCATAAAGCCGAGGTGATAATCGCGATGCGGCACCTGCGCCTCGCCACCAGGGTTAACCGAGTTCACTTGTGAGGTAATCTGATAGGCAGGCCCCATCCAGGCTTCACAAGCCCAGGCAAGCATATCGTTGGCGTAGTAGCGGGCATAAAGATTTGGAGCTAACAGCGCCAGCTTCTCTTGAGCGTTCCAGACACGGTCATTGGCTCCGGGTTTAGCAAAGTGATCGCCCCTTGAGATTCCACGCTCTCGTTCAATGATTTCGCGGAACGCCTCGCTAGCCTCATCGACTAGCGCCTGATCAAATGCGCCCTTAATCACGAGTACACCCGGACCATCCTGCCAGACCCAGTGCCACTCGCTCTGAATTTTGCGAAGGTTAGAGCGCTCTTGCTGTATCTGTGCCCGTAACTTGTCGGCCGAATAGATCACAACTTGCGAGCTGATCGCTTCTGCGAAAGCTACGTTGTCTGGCGCTACACTTGAACAGATCAATGCCTTCAACGGCTCGAGATCAATCTGCTCATGGTTCAGATAGTTGAACGACATAGGTGCTCCTTGTATGAACTCAGACAGTACAAGTTATTGGGCGCGATGCGAAATATTTCAGTTAATTTAATGAAAAATGACAGGCATGTAACAAAGTTGTAACAAAACTGTATTTTAATATCGCGAACTAAATTGAGTGACGCTCTGTGCGTTGCGCCTTAAACCCAAACAAGAGGAGCATCTCTTGGACATTAAACAGATGAACAAGCTTGATAAAGCGACCAACTCTAGCCGTTCGGAGGTAATGCGTATTGGCTACGCACTGCTCTTTATGGTTGGCATCATTCTATACATCGGTAGCCACATCGAGGGCGTCGACGGTGGATTTATCCTTGTAGTAGCGGCTGTTGTGGGTGGCTACATGGCGATAAACATCGGTGCGAACGACGTGGCAAACAACGTTGGCCCCGCGGTGGGTTCCAAAGCAATCACGCTGACGGGCGCAATTATCATCGCAGCAATATTTGAAGCAGCGGGGGCGTTGATTGCTGGTGGTGACGTTGTCAGTACTATCAAAAAGGGCATCATCAACCCTTCTGCTATTGGCGATGCCGAAACGTTTATCTGGCTAATGCTCGCAGCACTACTGGCCGGGGCTCTTTGGCTTAACCTGGCAACTTACGTTGGCGCTCCAGTATCTACTACACACTCGATTGTGGGCGGTGTACTCGGTGCCGGTATCGCTGCCGGTGGCTGGGGTATCGCTAACTGGGATCAGATGGGCGCCATCGCTGCAAGCTGGGTTATCTCACCAGTGCTCGGCGGCCTAATTGCAGCAGGCTTCCTCTACCTGATTAAGCGAACGATAACCTATAAGAAGGATATGCGCATTGCGGCCAAGAAGATGGTTCCTTTCCTAATCTTCCTGATGGCTTGGGCATTTAGCACCTACCTAGCCCTCAAAGGCGTTAAGCAACTGATCAAACTGGACTTCGTTTCAGCTCTGGGTATCGGCTTTGCAATCGCACTTGTTATCTACTTCGTTATTAAAGGTCTGGTTGCGAAGGCGGCCGACCGCTTGGATAACGATAAGTCTGGCGTGAACAAGCTGTTCACTATCCCGCTGATCTTTGCTGCTGCACTACTGAGTTTCGCACACGGTGCAAACGACGTAGCGAACGCTGTAGGTCCGCTGGCTGCGATCAACGACTCAATCCTCAACCACGGTGTCTCAACCAAAGCGAGCATTCCACTCTGGGTTATGATGGTTGGTGCACTGGGTATCGCATTGGGACTGGCGCTTTTCGGTCCAAAACTGATCAAAACTGTCGGCTCTGAGATCACTGAGCTTGACCAGACTCGCGCATTCTCAATCGCAATGGCTGCGGCAATTACCGTAATCATCGCATCGCAGCTGGGTCTGCCGGTATCCTCAACTCACATCGCAGTGGGTGGTGTATTCGGTGTGGGCTTCCTGCGTGAGTACCTCAAATCGAGCCACGCTCGCATGATGGACGAGATCAAATCTCACCACCAGGGCGCTGATCAGGAAGAGGTTGAGCAGTTCCTGGCTGACTTCGAAAACGCAACGATCGAAGAGAAAGGCGCAATGCTCAAACAGCTGAAGAAGAAAACCGCTTCTGCTGAATTGAGCAAGAAAGAGCGCAAGCAGCTTAAGAAAGCGTACAAGCAGGAGCTGGTAAAACGCTCTGCAGTCTACAAGATTGCCGCAGCATGGATCATTACTGTTCCTGCATCAGGCTCACTGGCTGCGATCCTGTTCTTCGTAATCCGCGGTGTGATGGTTTAAACCACCAACCGCAAAAACATGAAAGCCCCATTGCGGGGCTTTTTTCGTTTCTGTAGCTATCACGAAATTGTCATAAACGCGTCACGGCGCTGTAACAAAAAAAGCCTCTAATAGATCTCACACAAGTTGGACAGCAGAGCTGCTCCCTACTTTAAACCCTGATTCGACACTTAGGTTTGAAAACTTGGAGATCAAAATGATCCTACGCCTAGCAAAAGCAACAACAACTATTACAGTTGCCGCTCTTCTTTGTACTCCAGCAATGGCGCGCGACAACGTCAGCATTGCGGGTTCATCCACTGTACTCCCATTTGCCACTATCGTTGCCGAGCGCCTGGGTCGAAACCCAGCCTTCAATACACCTGTAGTGGAGTCGGGTGGATCATCCGTGGGTAAGAAGGGTGTATGTGACGGCATTGGTACCGAATTTATCGATATCGGTAACGCTTCATCACGTATGAAGACCGGCGAGCTGGAGTACTGTGACGCGAACGGTGTGAAACTCACCGAGATCAAAGTGGGCTACGACGGCATCGTGGTGGCGAACTCAAAAAATGCACCACAGCTAAAAATTTCACGCTCTGATCTGGGTAAAGCCCTGACCGCTAAAGTGGCAGTCAACGGCGAGCTTGTCGACAACCCATTTAAGACCTGGAGCGATGTCAATCCAGCTCTGCCTAACATCGCCATTCGCGTATACGGCCCACCAACAACCTCTGGCACTCGTGCTTCGTTCGCTGAAATCATCAACGAGAAGGCGTTTTGCGGCAAAGATAGCGAGATGAAAGCAGCACTTGCGGCAGCAGGTCAGAAAGCTAAAACTTGTCGCGCCATGCGTACCGACGGCGCTTACATTGAAGCGGGCGAGCAGGACAACCTGATTGTCCAGAAGCTACAAGAAGATAGCGAAACCTTCGGTATCTTCGGTTTCTCCTACCTCGATCAGAACTCTGACTCTCTTCAGGGCGCACAGTTGGATGGAGTAGAGCCAACGTTTGAGGCGATTGCTGACGGGTCATACAAAGCCTCTCGCGCACTCTACTTCTACGTCAAACACCAGCACATTGGTGTGGTTCCGGGTATCCAAGAGTACATGAACGAGTGGCTCAAACATTGGGATGAGGATGGCATTCTGGCGGATGCCGGCATGATTCCAATGCCTGAAGCTGAGCGTGATGAGATGACAGCACGTATCAACGAACTCCCAGTCCTAACGGCAGACGCATTGAAGTAATCATTCACTCTGCCTTGCAATAATCCGGCCCGAGCTTCTCGGGTCGGATTTTCGAGTATTTGGGGTACATATGGCCTTTACCACACAGCTAAGCTTACTGCTCATCATCGCACTGGCGTTCTATACCTTTGCTAAACGCAGCGTAACCAGCGCGCGCAATCGCGGCGAGCTGTTCCACTCCCTACCCAATTACTACGGTCTTTGGGTTGGGCTGGCAGCTTCGCTACCGGCGATTCTGCTATTGATTCTCTGGTCTGTGATTGACATTCAGCTGTTTCAACACTGGGTACGTGACTACTATCCGGCGGAAATTTTGGCCGCTGGCGGTTCGCAAGAGGTTGTTGCGCTAGCCAAAGTAGAGAACTTAGTTGCCGGTATCCGCTTTGGAGACCCAGAAGCTTGGGTGGTTGAGGCAAGTAGCGCCTGGTCTGCCTGGGAGCATAGTTCAACTACGGCGAAAACCGTTGTTGCATTGTTACTCTCTATCAGCGGTGGTTTCGTCGCTTATCGCAAGATCTCAAACCAGTTTAGGGCGCGTAATGCCGTAGAGCGGATCCTCTTCTGGGCACTGATAAGCGCATCAACAATCGCGATCCTGACCACCATTGGTATCGTGCTCTCAGTACTGTTCGAAACCATTCGTTTTTTTCAGCTGGTACCACCCACGGAGTTCATTTTCGGTACCGAGTGGAATCCGCAGTTCGAGGGTGCCGAGCGGGCCGGCACAGGTGGAGGTGATGCGAAATACGGGATGCTGCCGATGTTCGCCGGTACCTTCCTAATCTCAGCAATCGCCCTGGTTGTTGCGGTACCTGTTGGCCTGGCAAGTGCGATCTACCTCGCTGAGTACTCCACTCCCAAGGTTCGCGCCACGATTAAACCCTTGCTGGAGATTCTGGCTGGTGTACCTACGGTAGTTTACGGTTTCTTTGCCGCGCTGACGGTAGCCCCGATGATCAAGCAAGCGGGGGAGTCCGTCGGGCTCACCGTCGCCTCTGAGTCCGCACTGGCCGCGGGTTTAGTGATGGGCGTCATGATCATACCCTTCGTCTCATCCTTGGCGGATGACGTTATCAATGCGATCCCACAGGCACTGCGGGATGCCGCTTATGGCCTAGGTTCAACCAAGAGCGAAACCACCCGCCAGGTTGTACTGCCCGCAGCGCTTCCGGGCATTGTAGCGGCAGTAATTTTGGCAGTCTCTCGTGCAGTGGGTGAAACCATGATTGTGGTGATGGCCGCCGGGTTAGCTGCGAATCTATCGTTTAACCCGCTGGACGCAGTGACCACCGTTACATCGCAGATCGTCACTATCCTCGTTGGCGACCAGGAGTTTGAATCGGCTAAAACACTATCCGCATTCGCCCTCTCAACCATGCTGATTATTCTGACACTCGGTCTCAACTTTTTCGCGTTGCAGATCGTTAAGAAGTACCGGGAGCAGTATGACTGATAATCAATTTATGGGGCTCTCTCCACAAGAGGCAACGCTGCGTGTAGAGGCATCCCTGAGACAGCGCCGTAAGCGTGAAAAGCGTTTCCGCTTGATGGGGCTTGCGGCCGTCGCCTTAGCGCTAAGCTTCCTTGTGATACTGTTCACCGGCATCCTGAGTAAGGGCCTACCGGGAATGTTCCAGTACTACGTGCAACTCGATGTCGAACTCGATCGCGCACGACTTGACCCTGCCGGTGACCTCTCAGCAGCCTCGCTCTATTCCGGTGATGCTGAGGCGCTTATTTTAGAGGCGTCATTGGCTTCTATTGGTGAAGAGGAAGGCCGCAAAACTAAGCGCGCCCTGCGTAAGATGGTCTCCTCTGGCGCGTCAATCCGCCTGATCGAGTTTGTTCAGAGTAATCCGCAAGTGCTCAATACTAAGCAGACGATCAAGTTTGCAGTGGATGATGACATAGACTCGTTTCTACGCGGTTTCATAGACCGTGAGACACCAGAAAAAGACCGCCGCATCGACGACCTTACAATTGATATCGTCGACAGATGGCAGGCAGCCGGGCTTATCAGCTATGAACTGAGTGACTACCTCTTCTTCGGATCCGCCTCGCGTGACGCCGAGATGGCGGGTATCAAAGGCGCATTGATAGGCTCGCTGCTGACACTGGCCATCTGTATCAGTATCGCATTTCCGTTGGGTGTGGCGGCTGCTATCTACCTTGAGGAGCTGGCACCGAAGAACCGCTGGACGGAGCTCATCGAGATCAATATCAATAACCTGGCGGCAGTTCCGTCGGTTGTCTTTGGCATCATGGGGCTGACTATATTCATTGTCACCTTTGGTATGCCCCGCTCTATTCCTCTGGTGGGGGGGGTGGTGCTGGCGCTGATGACACTGCCAACGATCATCATCTCTTCGCGCGCCGCAATCCGTGCAGTACCCCCAAGTATTCGCGATGCAGCACTGGGCATTGGCGCCTCTAAGATGCAGGTGATTTTTCACCACGTCATCCCATTGGCTATGCCGGGCATGCTTACAGGAACAATTATCGGTATGGCGCAGGCTCTGGGAGAGACTGCACCTCTACTGATGATCGGCATGGTCGCCTTTATTGTTGATATCCCCGCTGGATTTATGGATCCGGCTACCGTGTTGCCGGTACAAATTTTCATGTGGGCCGATTTTGCCGAGCGTATGTTTATTCAGAAAACCAGCGCCGCCATTATCGTGCTGCTGGCTTTTCTGATCACCATGAACGCAGCAGCAATTGCGCTGCGCAAAAAGCTCGAACGCCGCTGGTGAGGTAAATGATGACTAGTTTTAAACAAATTAATGACGCGACGGACTTAACCATGGAAAACGCAATTATTAAAACCACTGGCAATGTATTCGTCGACAAACCGCGCATGAGTGCGCGCAATGTCAACGTCTACTATGGCGACAAACATGCGATCAGAGATGTCACTATCGATATCGCCGAGCAGGAGGTGATCGCATTCATAGGTCCATCAGGTTGCGGTAAGTCGACCTTTCTTCGCACGCTAAATCGTATGAACGATACAATCGATATCTGTCGAGTCAGCGGTGAAATTGCACTGGACGGTGAAAATATCTATGCACCCTCTGTCGATGTGGTACCGCTGCGCGCCCGCGTTGGCATGGTCTTTCAGAAGCCTAACCCTTTCCCCAAATCGATCTACGATAATATCGCTTACGGTCCGCGTATACATGGACTGGCGCGTAACAAAGCAGAGCTCGACGATATCGTTCAGTCTGCGCTAGAGCGAGCGGGCCTGTGGAATGAGGTTAAGGATCGCCTAGATCAACCAGGGACAGGGCTATCGGGTGGCCAGCAACAGCGACTCTGCATCGCTCGCGCTATCGCTGTAAGCCCCGAGGTTATACTGATGGATGAACCCTGCTCGGCGCTCGATCCGATAGCAACTGCGCGTGTAGAGGAGCTGATTGAGGAGCTGAAGCAGCAGTACACCATCGTCATCGTGACACACTCAATGCAGCAGGCTGCTCGCGTGTCAGATCGCACTGCATACTTCCACCTCGGCGATCTTGTAGAGGTGGGTCGTACAGAGCAGATCTTCACCAACCCCTCCCACAAATTGACGCAGGACTACATCACGGGTCGCTTCGGTTAATAGCTACAGGCGAAACTCAAGCCGCGTAGTGAGGCCAAACTGCTCACAGTAAGCCTCCTCACGCTCAAGGTCAGCAATCAACAGTGGATTCTCCTCCGCAATGCTGGCGTCGAGCCTGAGGGTGAGGTTCTCTCCATCAAACTCCATCTGTGGCACCTCGGGCGTCTCGGGGCTACGCGTCAGATGCCAGAGCACTGCCATGCGTAGCAGCAGGATCAGCGTGACTGCATGGCGCTTAGAGATCATGCCTAGGTTGGTCACCAGTGAGCGCTTAAGCTTCTTGCGGTGCATACGCACCATCAGCGCTACAAGACGATGTTGGTCGAAACTGAAGCCTGGCAAGTTGGAGTGCTCAAGGATATAGGCCGAGTGCTTCTGTAAGCCGCTCGAATTAATGTTTAAACCAATCTCGTGCGTTAGAGCTGCGTACTGCAGATAACGTTTCGTGAACAGCGGCAGTCTGAGCTCAGGCGCGACCTGGCGCCAGAGTTTCATCGCCGTATCAGCCACCCGCTCTGCGTGCACAACATCAACGTGGTAGCGCGACATCAGTGAGCGTATGGCGCGGGTGCGTGTATCGAGCTGATCTCCCGAGGAGATAAACTCCACCAACAAGCCCTCGCGCAGAGCTCCGGTTGAGAATTTTGCCTCCTCAATCTCAAGGCTCGAGAAGACTGCATCCAGGATCGCCACCCCACCTGCAAACAGGGTCGCGCGCTCAGGACTGATTCCCTTGAGCACCTTGGCTGAAAGCTCACCCTTAACTACCAGTTTACGTAGGGCTTTGATCGCCTCTGGGGTGATCTCAGTCGGTTCATAACCGAGATTTTCACTGGCCGTGGCGATCGCCTGCGCAGACCCCGAGGTACAGCGCACCTGCTTCCACCCAATCGCGCTGAAGTGCGCTGAAAAGCGCTCCAACTGCTGTTGAGCGTATAGCTTGGCCCGCTTGTAGTCGCTTTTATCCACGCCATTCTTGAAGAACGCCTTGGTAAAGCTGACCGAACCCATCGTGTGGGAGCGACCCAACTCCATGTTCCGCTCAGTTCCCAGAGCGACTTCCGTAGAGCCGCCACCTATATCAACCACGAGTGTGTTGCCGGTTAGGTGTTCGGCACTGCAAGCCCCCAGATGGACCAGACGCGCCTCCTCCTGGCCGCTAATTATCTCAATATCGTAAGGAAAAACTCGCCGGGCACGAGAGAGAAATTCAAAGCGGTTTTTTGCGATGCGCAGAGTATGGGTACCAACCACTTTAACGGTGCAGTTTTCAAACGGCTTAAGACGCTCTGCGAAGGTTTTAAGTACTGCGACACCCCGCTCGATAGCTTCGTCTGAGAGGTGATGTTTGGCATCCAACCCCTCTGCCAAACGTACTCGCTCTTTATGTTTAAAGAGGTGCTGCACGTCATCATGCAGCTTGCGCACAACGAGCATATGAAAACTGTTGGACCCCAGATCGATGGCGGCAAAATGCTGGGAATCAGACTCAGCAACGGCTTTATCAGTCACGTGATTTCTCCAGCTGTTTCAGATAGTCATAGATCGCGATTTGCGAGCGAATCTTCTTGCGATTGCCGCGCGTCACATAGGCATTTTTCTGCTCAGGATCGAGTACACGCGCCTTAGTTGTATCACGCCACTGCAGATCCATCTGATCTTTTATCACCTTTCGCAAATTGCGATCGAGAATAGGGCAGCCCACCTCAATTCGGTGATCAATATTACGAGTCATCCAGTCCGCGGAAGTGATAAACATTTTGCGTTTACCGCCGGCGTAGAAGAGGGAGACGCGCGCATGCTCGAGGTAGCGATCAACGATACTAATGATCGCGATATTCTCGCTCAGCCCTCTCACGCCCGCTTTTAAGCTACACATGCCGCGAACAATCAGACGGATCTTTACCCCCGCCTGACTCGCTTCGTACAGCTTTTTTACCAGACCATCGTCCACAAGGTTATTCACTTTGAGGAAGATCTCTGCGCGACTCTTCTCGCGCGCTGCTTCGATTTCATCATCGATCAACTGATAGATCGGCTCACGGCTAAAATTGGGGCTGACCAGCAGGTGGTTAAACTGAAACTTCTTATAGGGGTTAATGATAAAATCAAACACCTGCGTTAACTCTGCAGTAATCTCGGGATGTTTGGTAAACAGGCCAAAGTCTGTATAGGTTCGGGCAGTCTTCTCATTAAGGTTACCGGTACTAATATACCCGTATCCCACCTGCTCGCCCTCCTCCTCACGCAAAACGTGGATGATCTTGGCGTGACACTTGAGCGACGCAACGCCGAACTCAACAACCACTCCCGCTTCAGTGAGCTCGCGCGCCCACTCGATGTTTGCCTCTTCATCAAAGCGGGCACTGAGCTCAACGATGACAATGACTTTCTTGCCATTCTTTACCGCCTCAATCAGCGACTTGAGGATCTGGCTGTTGTTGGCAACACGATAGACAGTGACCTGTATCTGACGCACGGCCGGATCGAAGGAGGCGGCCCGCACAAAGTCCGTTAGATAGCGGAATTTGTAGTAAGGGTAGTGCAGCAGGATGTCACTTTTACTGATAGCGTCAAAGACATTCTCAGCACTTTCAAACTTAGTGCTGTTGAGGGCCGGGAGTTTTTCATTCTCCAGATAGCGTGGGCCAACATTGGGAAAACCGATAAAGTCGCGGAAGTTACGGTAACGACCGCTGGCCGTGGTTTCCGAGTCCGCCTCCAAGCCCAGGTTCTCACACATATAATTAAACATGTAGTCGGGCATCGTCTCATCGTAAACGAGGCGTACAGGGCGGTTTGTGTCGCGCTGTTTTATACCCTGGGACATCTTCTCAAGCAGCGACAGCTCAACATCACGCTCGAGGTCGTAGTCGGCATCTCGCGTTACCTTCACCGAGTACATGTCAGCAGAGTCAAACTCGACAAAACCGTCAAAAATATCCTCGATACAGTACCGAATGGCGTTATCCAAAACGATGATCGACTTACGTCGCTGACCCTTGATACGGGGCAGTTGCACAAAACGGCTTGTCTGTTCAGAAGGGATAGGAACCAGTGCGTACTGTGTCTGAGAATCCTTATGTAGCGCGCACATAAGGTAGGCGTCCTCATCATTCATCACCGCTGCAAGCTTGGTGGTTTCGCTCAGAAGGATTGGCGTGATGTGATGCAGCACCTCGTCGCGAAAATATTTGCGCAGCCAGATGCCCTCTTTTTCGCTCAATTGGTCATTGTTGACGAGGAAGATCTTGCGCCGTGCTAAGCCCTTAATGACATCCAGGTGGATATCGTTAAAACGGTCCGCCTGGACCTGTACTCGCTCATTCACCTGATGCACAAGCTCTTCCGCGGAAATGCCCGAGGAGGTCACGGCACCGGCCTGCTCAAGTCGCAATCGGCGGTGCAGGTCCGCTACGCGGACGCGAAAAAACTCATCCAGATTGCTGGAGTAGATCCCGAGGAAGCGAACACGCTCAATGATAGGGACATGTTCATCTGCCGCTTCTTGCAGAACTCGTTCATTAAATGAGAGCCAACTCAGCTCTTTTTCGCTCAATTCCATTGCGGATTTCCGAAACACCTTTCTATATCAATAATATGCCTTCACTTGGATTTAGCCCACCCTTTCACAGTAAATCTCTGCTACAAAATAATTGAGCGACCCGCGTGGTATTGTCATAAAACTCTAACAATTGGGTGAAACACTACTCCGATACCCTGGTATCAGCAATTACGCATGAGAGGCCCGAATGAGTGACAGTACACGGATTTACTCACAACATATTTCCAAACAGTTTAATGACGAGCTAGAGAAACTGCGCGCCGACTTCGCCCAGATGGGTGAGCTGGTTACTCGCCAGACGGGTGATGCGGTCACTTCACTACTGACACAGGATGCAACCCTGGCACAGTCGGTCCTCGATCTCGATCGTCAAACCAACGAAAAAGAGCGTCTGATCGATCAGGACTGCACTCAGATCATCGCACTGCGCCAGCCGGCAGCCATCGACCTGCGCTTGATTATCTCAATAAGTCGCGCGGTGGTTGATCTGGAGCGTATCGGAGATGAGGCCTCGCGCGTGGCAAAGCAGACCCTCGACTTAGTGCAGTGCGATAGTGGCACGAAAGGTTTGAAGGAGATACGCCATACAGGTGAGCTTGTTGTTGAGATGCTCAACTTGGCGCTCAAGGCTTTCCACACCGGCGATACTGAATTGGCCTACAAAGTGGTTAAGTTCGATCTGGATGTCGATCAGGAGTACCAGTCTGCGATGCGCTCGCTGATCACCTTCATGATGGAGGATTCACGCGCAATCACCAATGTACTCAAAGCGATCTGGGTTCTGCGCTCACTGGAGCGTATTGGTGACCATGCTTCTAACCTTGCTGAGCAGCTCATCTATCAGGTCAGTGGTACCGATGTAAGGCATATGGAGAATCGCGAGATCAAAGAGATTGTTCGCGACTGAGAGATAATGAAGCGCAAAGTCATCTACGGGTGGCTTTGTTGTGTTCAATGCCCACCCCCTGCATACTAGGCGCACTGACCCGGCTCAGAGCGCTTACGTGATTACTGCAGATAAATTCCACGCCGCATGGCAACTCATGCGCGCCGATAAACCCATCGGTACCTACCTGTTACTCTGGCCCACTCTCTGGGCACTCTGGATCGCTGCAGGCGGCACGCCTGAATGGCATTTGATTCTGATATTTAGCCTCGGGGTCTGGATCACACGCTCGGCCGGCTGTGTGATAAATGATTTCGCCGACCGGAAGGTAGATGGCCATGTAAAACGTACCGCTGCACGCCCCTTACCCACTCGGCGCATTAGCAGTAAAGAGGCGGTCGGACTCTTTGTGGGACTGATGTTAGCCGCTTTTGTACTGGTGCTGTTCACTAACCAAGCAACGATCCTGCTTTCACCAATCGCTCTGTTTCTGGCATTTAGCTACCCATTTATGAAGCGCTATACCCATTTCCCGCAGGTCGTACTGGGTATGGCGTTTGGCTGGGGGATACCCATGGCGTTCACCGCCACGCTGGGAGAGGTTCCTCTAGCCGGCTGGCTCATTTATATCGCCAAGATTCTCTGGACTGTGGCCTACGACACGCAATACGCCATGGTAGATCGCGATGATGATCTTAAGATTGGCATTAAATCGACGGCCGTCTTCTTCGGCAACCACGACAGGCTGGCGATCGCGCTTCTGCAGGCCGCCTCACTCGCTATACTCGTGTGGGTCGGTAACATCGAACAGCTCGGTTTCGCCTACTTTTTAGGCCTGTTCGTCGCGGTCGGCTTTTTTATCTACCAGCACTGGCTGATTAAAGATCGCGAGCGCGATGGCTGCTTCAAGGCGTTTCTCAACAACCATCTGGCGGAGCTCGCTGTGCTCATCGGCATCTTCGTTACTTACTGGTAATCAAATCAGTGAGCAGATTTGTCATCTCTTTGTAACAAAAGCATCATTAAATGAGGCGAACATAATTTTACAGAGAACGAGAATGAGCAGAGCACGACGTATACTGATCGTTGATGATGAATCGGCTATTCGTGAGATGATCGCCATGGCACTTGAGCTAGCCGGTTATGACACCCTGGAGGCGAGCGATGCTAAAACCGCTCACGCTCTTATCGTCGATGAACAGCCTGATATGATGCTGCTTGATTGGATGATGCCAGGTACGAGCGGTATCGAACTCGCCCGACGCCTTCGTGCTGAACCCGCCACCAGAGATCTACCCATTATTATGCTGACTGCGAAGGCGGATGAGGATAACAAGGTGCAGGGGCTAGAGGCAGGGATCGATGACTACATTACCAAGCCTTTCTCCCCCAAAGAGCTCATTGCTCGCCTTAAGGCGGTTCTGCGTCGCAGCTTACCGGATGTAGATGAAGGTGTGATTTCGGTCGGAGGCATCATTCTAGATCCAGTTTCCCACCGCGTATCCGACGCCTCAGGAGAGTCACTGAACTTGGGGCCAACTGAATTCAAGCTGCTGAACTTTTTCATGACTCACCAGGATCGCGCCTATTCAAGAGGCCAGCTGTTAGATATGGTTTGGGGCGGCAACGTCTATGTTGAAGAGAGAACCGTGGACGTTCACATTCGCCGATTGCGCAAGGCGATTGGACAGCAGCACGAGCACCTTATTCAAACAGTGCGAGGCACTGGTTATCGGTTCTCAACCAAGATATAGGCCCAGATGATATTCGGATCGATCTTTCGCCAACTCGCCAGCCTACTGCTATTCGTAGCCGTGGGCGTTCTCATTGGAGCCGTTGGAGAGTTCGATCTAGCCTATGGCGCGCTGATTGGTGTGTCGACCTGGTCCCTGCTGATGATCTTCTGGGTAGCGAAGTTAGCCCAGTGGACCGCCAGCGAACTGACGCTTCCCAAGCCAAAACTGCCACTCGAACTGGAGCGCATCACTCAAACCCTAGCGGCTTACCGAGATCAATCGGACGCTGAGTATGACGAAGTTCATGCCGATATGAACCAGTTCGAAGCAGCTACGGAAGCGATGAGAGACGCGATTCTGATCATCGATGCGAAGAACCGTATTGAGTGGTGGAACCGATCGGCTGCAGAGCTGCTGGAGCTCTCAGAAGATCAGAAAATGAAACGCCCGGATGAAGTTTTCACCCAGCCTGAATTTCTCGAGTTCTACGAGACTGCAAGAGCCGACACGGCTCTCAAACTTGAGGCGCCTAATCGCAAACGGACGCTCGAGTACCGCATCCATCGCTTCGGGCAAAAAGGTCGGGAGCGGGTTTTGATCGCGCGAGATGTGACGGAGAACGAAAGGTTTGAGCAGATGCGCCAGACTTTTCTGGCAAACGCCTCGCATGAACTACGCACACCAATTACCGTTATACATGGCTATCTGGAGACTCTACAGCAGCAGGAGCTGCCCGCCCCCATTAGCCGCGCGATAAATACGATGCAGTCGCAAAGCAGTCGCATGGGTGCCCTTATCGCCGACCTGCTGGCTCTATCACGGATCGAGACGAGTGCCGAGAACAGAAGCCGACAGCCAATACACATAGGAACGATGCTTGCAGGAATTGCAGATGAGGCGCGCCAACTGTCGGGCGAGCAGAATCATCAAATCACGCTTGAGGTTACCGAGGGTATAGACATCCTCGGCAACGAGGCCGAAGTGCGCAGTGCCCTCTCCAACCTTGTATTCAATGCAGTTCGCTATACGCCAGTCGAGGGCAAGATAGATATTCGCCTGGAGACGCTCGAGAAGGGCGCGCTGTTCAGCGTAACTGATACGGGTGAGGGCATAGCGGCAGAACACATCCCCCGCATTACAGAGCGATTCTACCGCGTCGATGAGGGGCGCTCACGAGACAGTGGCGGCACCGGGCTGGGACTCGCTATCGTTAAGCATGTCCTTGTACGACACAACTCTACTCTGGGTGTCTCTAGTAAAGTCGGCGAGGGTAGCCGCTTCAGCATCACCTTCCCGGCGCAGCGCGTCACTCAGCTTTAACGCTCGTACTGCTCTACCCAGAAGATCGTCGCACCAATCACAGCGGTGGGCATCAGAATTAGATTAAGACCTGGCACCAACATCCCCAACTGCACCAGCGAACCAAACCCCAGCGCAGACCAGCGGCGCTCTGAGAGCAACTGTTTCATCTGCTTGAAGCTAACGCGGTTATTGTCCATGGGGTAGTCACAGTACTGAATCGCCATCATCCAAGCTGCAAAAGCAAACCAGACAAACGGCATCGCAAGATTAATCACCGGAATGAAACTGAGGATAAAGAGCATCAATAGGCGCGGCAGGTAGTATGCAAGCTTTGAGAGTTCACGACCTAAGGCCTGAGGAATCATCTTAACAACAGACTGCCAGCTATCGAGATTGGAGTTCACTTGTCGACGCAGTTGCTGTTCAACCTTCTCAGCTAAGATGCCGTTAAACGGTGCCGCGATGAAGTTCGCAACCACCGAGAAGCCGTAATAAACCCCAATCACCACCAACACCGCCAGAAGCGGCCAAAGCAGGTACTCAAGGAAACTGAGCCACTCCCATTCAGGCAACCAAAGATCCATCAGGTACTGCACCCAAGCTGAAAAGTTGGTTACCAGTAGGTAGATTGCACCGCCAAAGAGAAACAGGTTAATCAGCAGCGGGATAATCACAAAGGTGCGAATTCCCGGTTTAGGTAGATAACTTAAACCGCGCAGAAGGTACGCTGAACCGGTAACTGGATTATTCCCACTCATGCAGCGAAGAAGCTCAGGTAGATACGGATAACCACAGCGAGAATCATCAACGCCAGACCGGCACGGTTCACTTTAAACTCCAGCGCACTGAACTGAATCATCGGCTGCCAGAAGCGCAAAATAGCGTTCCAATCACTGGTGCGATTGCCGTAGATAAACAGCGATGCGATATAGACCACTAAACCACCCCAAAAGAAGAAGGGTTCGACCGTAAATAGGATCTGATTCATCCGTTGACCTCGGTGTTTACATTACTACAAAGCGCTTGCTGCTGACGCTTCAGCAGTCGGCAGCCATCGCTCTTATTGTTGATATCCCAGCAACCATAGCGTGCCCAGGACTTTTCGTCCTCGGTGATCTTGGTTTGATAAGCGGGTACGCCTTCACAGAAGTTGAGGGTTTCAGCACTGGTCTCAAAACAGCCACGCAGAAAATTTCCGGAGTCCACCATACAGATCGGTGAGCGGCAATCCTCAACGCCTTTGAGCGCCTGATCGAAACAGCCCTGCTGAGTGGACTGCTCTCCAAAGGTCTGGCCTAGGAGACGGAACTCTGCAGCAGCATTTTGACGCTCATCATTGAACTCAGCTAGCCAATCGTCACTGAAAAACTTGACCCAAACGTAGCCGGCTGCACCGGCCAAAACCAGCGCTAGTAGTATCAGCTTTTTCACCTAACGCGGCCCCGAAGCTTTCGGGCGATAGAGCCCGATGAGGGTGATAAATAGGCCAAGAACAACTAGCAGCATACCGCCATTAACCAGCAGGGGGTTTCGCTGCATAAACGACACGAAGGGGTATTTGCCGGACTCTTCACAGGTTTCGGCGGCCCAGTGCCAGACACCGCCAGCTTGAATACAGGCTTCGACCTGGTTCTGTTCGACCATGTAGCCTGCCATCAGAGCGATGGCGGGCACGATTAATAGTGCAAGACCTAGCTTAAACATCACTCCTCGTCGCTAATACCGATATTGGAGACACCCTGATTCTGCGCTAGCTCGCGCACAGCTTCAACCAGGGCTGGTTTGAAACTGGTCCCAGAGAGACGCTCAAGCAGCTCCTCTTGGAAGGAATCTTCATCTAGCATCAGATCGTGCATGTTGATCAAGCGGACCAGCTCTTCGTCAGACATCTGATCGTCCGCTTCTGCGAACTCGACATAAGCGCCGATGGTGTCGTAGGAGAGGTTGGATACAGCGACAGCCTCATCGGACTCCTGCTCCAGCTTGAGGATACAGGTAGAAAAGAGTGCCATCATTGCATCGCGAGCAGGGATGGCGCCGAACATGTCGTACTCATCGAGATCAACGATGTTGTCCTCAACATGGTTTAGCTGAACTTCGTAGTTCACCTTGGTGCCGCGCTGCGTCTGCTCCTCCCAGATTGAGTTGAGCAGGTTACGCATCTTATCGAGGTCGCCGAAGTTCATCAGGCGCGAGAAGAGTGCGAAGTTGAGGAACATGCGCTCAGATAGCGCGGACGCAAATAGCATCTGTTGCCAGGGCTCTAGTGCGCGTATCTGCTGTTCAAAACGGTTTTCAGAGATCATGTTCTACCCTCTATTTCGTTGAGGCTCTCTTAAGAGCGGTCACAGGCGAACTTCAATGCCGCGCTCACGCATGTAAGCTTTGGCTTCTGGAACACTGTACTCGTTAAAGTGGAAGATACTGGCAGCTAGTACGGCGTCTGCCTTACCCTCGATACAGCCATCAACAAGGTGGTCGAGGTTGCCGACACCCCCGGAGGCTATTACGGGGATGTTAACCGTTTCTGAAACGCCGCGAGTTATGCCCAGGTCATAGCCATTTTTAACGCCATCCTGGTCCATTGAGGTCAGCAGAATCTCACCGGCACCCAACTCTTCCATCTTCTGCGCCCACTCAATTGCATCGAGCCCGGTCGGCTTTCGACCACCGTGAGTGAAGATCTCCCAGCGACCCTCTTCGCCCTGAGCAGATACTTTTTTGGCATCAATCGCGACAACGATACACTGACTACCAAAACGCTCAGCGGCCTCTTTAACAAACTCGGGATTAAATACCGCCGCGGTGTTGATAGAGACTTTGTCAGCACCGGCGTTAAGAAGCGTACGAATATCATCACAGGTGCGCACACCACCGCCAACAGTTAGCGGGATAAACACCTGCGACGCCATGCGCTCAACGGTATGAACCATGGTATCGCGACCTTCATGACTGGCGGTGATATCAAGGAAAGTGATCTCATCAGCGCCCTGTTCATCGTAGCGGCGGGCTACTTCAACCGGGTCGCCAGCATCGCGGATATCGAGGAATTTCACACCCTTAACGACGCGACCATTTTCGACGTCCAGACAGGGGATAATGCGCTTAGCCAGTGCCATCTATTAAGTCCTGCTTAGTTGCCAGTCAGCTGATCGCTCAGTGCCTGTGCTTCTGCTACATCCAGCGTGCCTTCGTAGATCGCACGGCCAGTAATCGCACCGAAAATACCCTTATCAGCCACTTCGGCAAGAGCGCGGATATCATCGATGTTGGTCACGCCGCCCGATGCAATAACAGGGATGCCGCCCTGCTTCGCCAAGTCAACGGTCGCTTCTACGTTGACGCCCTGCATCATGCCATCACGAGCGATATCGGTGTAAACGATAGAAGATACGCCGTCGTCACGGAAACGCTTAGCTAGATCAACCGCCATCACGTCGGTCACTTCTGCCCAACCATCAATCGCTACACGTCCATCCTGCGCATCCAAGCCCACTATGATGTGGCCAGGGAAGGCCTTACACATCTCGGTGACAAACTCTGGCTGTTTAACCGCTTTGGTACCGATGATCACCTGGCTTACCCCCGCAGCGAGATAAGCTTCGATAATCTCGGCAGAGCGAATACCACCACCGATCTGAATTGGCAGCTCTGGGTAAGCTTTAGCGATTTCTTGAACGATCTCACCATTGACCGGCTTGCCGGCAAAAGCGCCGTTGAGGTCCACTAGGTGCAGACGACGACAGCCCGCATCGACCCATTTAGCCGCCATATCAACAGGGTTATCAGAGAAGACAGTTGAATCGTCCATACGTCCCTGACGCAGGCGTACGCATTTACCATCTTTAAGATCGATCGCGGGGATAATCAGCATTGAACTTAGCTTCCTAAGGCTTGAACGGGGCTTACTGCTGGCCGTTCCAATTTACAAAATTCTGTAGCAGTTTAAGGCCTGCTTTGGAGCTTTTCTCAGGGTGGAACTGCACGGCAAAGACGTTGTCTTTTGCTAGGCCCACATCGAAAGGCACACCGTATTCACAGGTGCCTGCAACCAGGGCTTTATCGGCCAAGTGCACGTGATAGCTGTGAACGAAGTAGAAGCGTGTATCCTGCTCAATACCCTGCCAGAGTGGGTGGTCTAGTGTCTGATTGACCTGGTTCCAACCCATATGCGGCACTTTGAGCTTCTCGCCCTGAGCATCCTTGAGCCTCTTACCGAAGAAGTTCACTCGACCGCCGAACTCGCCCAAGCAATCAACGCCCCCGTTCTCTTCAGAGAAGTCGGTCAGCGCCTGATACCCAACGCAGATACCGAGGAAAGGTTTACCCGACTGGATGGCCTCCTTCACCTCTGCATCCACACCCAAGCGGCGCATCTCGGCAATACAGTCGCGAATCGCACCGACGCCAGGCAGCAGCACGCGATCCGCATCACGGACTACTTGAGGGTCGGCTGTAAGGACGACCTCGGTATCTTCAGAAACCAGCTCCAGCGCTTTGGCAACCGAGTGCAGGTTGCCCATACCGTAATCAATTACAGCAATTCGATTCATGCTTAGAGGCAGCCCTTCGTGGATGGCATCATACCCTCTGCGCGAGGATCGAACTCCAGCGCCATACGCAATGCGCGGCCAAATGCCTTGAAGATAGTCTCGGCCTGGTGGTGCGTATTCTTGCCCTTAAGGTTATCGATGTGCAGCGTCACACCGGCGTGGTTTACAAAGCCGTGGAAGAACTCGCCGAAGAGGTCGACGTCAAAACCGCCAACTGAACCGCGAACAAACTCAACGTCCATTGCTAAACCGGGACGCCCTGAGAAGTCGATGACAACGCGTGATAGCGCTTCGTCTAGAGGCACGTAAGCGTGTCCGTAGCGACGTATACCCTTCTTGTCGCCCACAGCCTGTTTGAAAGCCATACCCAGAGTAATACCGATATCCTCCACTGTGTGGTGGTCATCGATGTGCAGGTCGCCTTTAGCATTGACGTTGAGATCGATCAAACCGTGACGGGAGATCTGATCCATCATGTGGTCGAGGAAAGGAACGCCAGTTTCAGCGTTGAACTGACCTGTACCGTCGAGGTTGATCTCGACAGTGATCTGGGTCTCGAGAGTGTCTCGAGAGACCTTGGCTATGCGTTCAGCCATGCTCTGCTCCGTAGAAGTTGCGCGAAGGCCGCATTATAGCGGCTTTGAGCAGTAAAACCCACCTCGTCGGAGGGTTGTGAATAAAGCAAACGACGCGATCTACTTTCGTTGCGCCTATGGCGCACATCGACAGCTGAAAGGGTTGTTGAAAGACGCCGTAAACCCGTCCATGGGGGCTTCTTATCCGCATCCTTGCGGCCAACACTTTCAACACCCCTCTCAGCTGCCGCTGGCTTCTTCGAACAGCCCGCGAATACCTCGCCTGTAGTCTACACTGAGTTGAGAATTACAAATTTGAAGAAAGGATGCTCTGCTATGCGGATTCTGCTTAAGCTTGTTGGCTGGTTGGTGTTTTTAGTCGTCGGTGTCACGGCGGCACTGGCGGCTTATCTGATGTTTTTCTTTAACCCCAATGACTACCGCGCTCAAATTGAGGAGCGGGCGCTGCTGGATGGCGGGGTGGAATTAAAGATCAATGGGGATATTGGTTGGTCGTTCTACCCTTGGCTGGGGCTGGAGTTGAAGCAGCTTAGCGTGAACTATCCGGGGCAACCGCAGTTAGCGACTCTTGCAAGTGCTGGAGCGGCGTTGAATATCCCGGCGCTGCTGGGCGGCTCCGTTCAACTGGATAGCATTTTGGTAGATGGGCTCGAGCTCAATCTGGTGCGTGATGCTAAGGGCAACGAGAACTGGGTGACCGGCACACAAACTGCTGCTGAGCTAGAGCCTAAGGATGGAGATTCTGGTCGCGGTGAGCATGGCGGTGAGTTGCAGCTGGCGATCAATAGCATCAGCCTGAGCAACGCCAAAGTTAGCTTTGAGGATCAGATATGGACGCGCAAAATCGAACTGGCAGAGCTCAATCTGAGTGCCAACGCGGTCTCGCTAGATCAAGCATTTCCAATCAACTTCACCGGTTCGCTAACGCAGACTGACTCGGGTGAACTGACTACCCAGATGGGGATGGAGCTGAGCACGCAGCTGAGTCTGAATATGCAACAAGGAGTCATCGAGCTGCGCAATTTGGTGTCGAAACTATCGATCAAGCAAGCGGGTTTGTCACAGGCTTTAGTCGTTGATCTGAGCTCCGATCTTCGTCTGAATCAACAAGAGCAACGTATCAATCTCGACAATCTTAAGCTGAGCCTTACTGATCTGGACATTAGCGGGAAGTTAGCACTTACAGACTTCACAACCCAGACATTGCAGGGTGATATCAATGTTGCGCAGTTCGAACCGCGGGCGTTGGCAGCGCGTTTTGGTGCTGAACTGCCTACTCTTGGTGAGGGCGCTCTGAGTAGTGCCGCAGCCAAGTTTAAACTGGGTGGTAGTGCTAGCAGCGTACAGTTGCAGGATATCGCGCTGACTCTGGATCAGACTCAGATCACCGGCCTACTCGCCTTGAATATTGAGAGTGGTGCACTGGCGGCAAACCTGAATCTTGATCAGATTAATCTGGATACATACATGGCGCCGTCTCGCGAGACTGAAGCCTCTGGAGAGGCAGCTCCTGCGCAGAAGGGCTGGTCAAAGGAGCCGCTCTTTGATGCGGAGCCACTTAAAGCCCTCAACGCAGACCTGAAATTAGCGGTCGGAAAAGCGATCTATCAAGGGAACAGTATCGACAATCTCAATCTCGATCTAAGCGCCAAAGCCGGCGATATTCGACTGAAGCAACTGACGGCACAAGCCTTTGGTGGCGCCGCGGATATTAGTGGAGCACTGGATGCGCGTGACACGCCTGCTAAGATAGCGATCAAGCCGAAGTTCACGGGCATTAAGGTTGAGCAACTGATGGCTCTGGCAATGGAGGAGATTCCCGTTAAGGCCAATGCCAACCTCAACGCTGCGCTGACCACTCAGGGCAACTCTCTGCACTCGATCATCAACGGCCTCAATGGCGATCTCAACCTCTCTGCCGAAGAGGGAATCATCGAAGGGATCGATATGGCACAAGAGTTGTGTCAAAAGATCGAGAACATAACATCGCTGGGTTTTAATCCCGATCAGGTGGATCGCGCCACGCCGATCGCCGACCTGAAATCAGGCTACACCATCAAAAATGGCGTCGTTACCAACCAAAGCACCACAGCCGGCCTGGATGCTGCGCTGCTGGATGCCAAAGGTAAGATCGATCTGCCGCAGCAAGCGTTCGACTACAACCTGGGGTTATCTCTCACCGATGATCTGTTTCAGCAGAGTTGTGGTATCAACCCGGCGCTCAAAGGCGTGCGTATCCCTGTGAACTGCAAGGGTAATTTTGATACCGACCCTGTTAAACTCTGTGCTCTGGACACGAGCTTTGTTGGCGAAGTGATCAAGAGGGCGATCGGTGCCAAAGCACAGGCCCAGATCGACAAGAAAAAAGCTGAAATCGAACAGCAAGCCAAAGAGAAGCTGCAGGAGAAGTTGCAGGATAACGTTGGCGACAAACTCAAAGGTGAAGCGGGTTCACTCTTGAAAGGGCTGTTCGGCAACTAGGAGTTTGCCACCCCGAATGCGTGAGTTTGATTTTAGTGCGGCCGTGCTGAGTTGGTTCGATCAGCATGGCCGCAAACACCTTCCTTGGCAACAGCACAAGAGCGCCTACAACACCTGGGTTTCTGAGATCATGCTGCAGCAGACGCAGGTAGCTACCGTTATTCCATACTACCTGCGCTTCATGGAGCGCTTCCCAACTGTTTCCGAGCTTGCTCAAGCACCGATTGACGAGGTGTTACACCTGTGGACGGGGCTTGGCTACTACGCCCGAGCACGAAATCTGCACAAAGCCGCACAATGCGTCGTTTCGGACTTTGGCGGTCTATTTCCTACCGATCCTGAGCAGCTAGAGACCCTCCCCGGAATCGGTCGTTCCACCGCTGGCGCCATAGCCTCAATTGCAGGCGGGCGCAGAGCTGCGATCCTAGATGGCAACGTCAAACGTGTTCTAGCTAGATTTGCAGCTATCGAAGGCTGGTCGGGTACCACTGCTGTGCAAAAGGAGCTCTGGGCACTGGCTGAGGCATTGACTCCCTCTGAGCGCTTCGCTGACTACACCCAGGCCATGATGGATCTCGGTGCCACGCTCTGTACACGTAGCAAACCTGAATGCGAGCGATGCCCGCTACATGAACAGTGTCAGGCGCTCGCACAGGATCGAGTCAAAGAACTGCCCCATCCAAGGCCGAAAAAAGTACTACCCGAAAAACAGACGCTGATGCTGATAGTGCGCCGCGGCTCCGAGGTGTTGCTACAACAGCGTCCACCTACGGGCATCTGGGGCGGGCTGTACAGCTTTCCGGAAACGCCGGACTTACGCGATTTACCCTTGGGTTGGCAGTTGAACACAGACCGAGTAAAACCACTCGCACCGGTGCGTCACACCTTCTCGCACTATCACTTGGACATCACTCCAATTCTCGTAGATGCATCCGATCTCGATTTTGCTACGTTAATGGAAGAGCGGGCTTCGCTTTGGTATAACAGCGACCAACCCACAGAGATCGGCTTAGCAGCTCCGGTAAAACGCCTGCTAGCCAATCTGAACAAGCTCGACACTGGAGATTAAAATGAGCCGTACCGTTTTTTGTAAAAAGTTCAAAGAGGAACTCGAAGGCCTCGAGCGCGCCCCCTACCCCGGCCCAATCGGTCAAGACATCTATGATAACGTATCGAAGAAGGCCTGGCAGGAGTGGACCGACCACCAAACCATGCTCATCAACGAAAAACACCTCAGCTTGATGGACCCGGCTAGCCGCAAGTTTCTGCAAGAAGAGATGCAGAAATTCCTCTCCGGTGAGGATTTCGCACAGGCCGAAGGTTACGTTCCACCGAGCAAGTAAGAGATTTGCGGTTTAGCTGTTGACAGCCCAATCCAATCTCGGTTTAATACGCGCCTCCTGAGTTGCCTCGATAGCTCAGTTGGTAGAGCAGAGGATTGAAAATCCTCGTGTCGGTGGTTCGATTCCGCCTCGAGGCACCATTAAAAAAGCCGCGCTAACTAGTGCGGCTTTTTTGATGGAGTTTTGAAGCGGTTGAGACCAGCGACCCGGTGGTTCGACCAATTTGTCTGGAACAAATTGGAGCAGCCGAAGGCTGGGCCCGAAGGGCCGAGTCTCAGGATGAGACAAGCATTCCGCCTCGAGGCACCAAACGAAATAGCCGCGCATTTATGTGCGGCTTTTTTGTTTGTGCTCCGTGCGCTTGGATGACAAATTCGTCTGAAACGAATTTGATCGGACTTTAGTCCGGCCGCGAAACGGCGAAGGCAGGATAGCCCGAGTAGAATCATCATCGATTCGACCAACTCCGACGAATAGGAGGAGTTGGCACCGAGCAGGCAAAGCCTGCGAAGCCCGAACTGGTCAAATGCCCAGATGGCGTTTGAATCATTCCGCCTCATGTTCACCCCCGCTTACCTCTCAAAATGATGCTAGCGGTTCAGCGTAAAGCGGCTTTCATGCTGTTTAGTCTATTTTCTTTTTCCAAGGATCGGCCCGCACTCTCGAGGAGGTATTCGTCCTAACCCAAGTGACCTTTCGTTTATATTAGTATCCAAAAATAAAATAGATGGTTAAATAAAAACGATGTGCCAAAAATATTTATGCAAAAAAAACCAATGATTTACAGCATTCCTACTCCTTTTTATGCAAATAAATTGCTGCTGCAACAATCTAAATGTCACATTTTGCGTAACGGTCACCAAATGGAAAGTTTACAAAACTAGATCATTATGGCCAGAGGCTTTCGAAAATGATAAAAAAAAATCACGTTTACACCACCCCACTTCTCGCCGTTTGTCTAATGTCGCTGACAGGATGCATCTCCAATCCAGCGGTTACAGACAACAACGCATCAGTCGCAGTCGCCGGATACACAGGAACAGCACGGAATCATCTTGACGAGGATGGGGCGATAAAGGTCAATCAAGATAACCTACACGAGCTCCTTGTAGTCGGCAAAGCCTTCCATGACGCCGGAATGTGGGCCGAGAGTAACGACGTGCTCAACACCGCGGCAGAAAAGCTGATGTGGAAAGAGGATACAATCGATACGCCAGAAGAGGCGCTTCGATTCGTTGGAACAACAGTTACGAACGACACATTAGCTGATTACACAGGGCGCATCTATGAGGGGATGATGCTCGATTATTACATTGCGATGAACAGCCTGATGCTCGGCGAAGAGAATTCCGCGCGGGTTAGTTTCAATCGCCTTGAGCAACGCCAAAGCAATGCCGAAATTCAGCTTCAAGCCTACACTCGCTCTATCGGCGACGCAGATACCGACCCTGAAGATTCTGACGATCGTGAGCTCGTAAACAACACCCTAGAACAAGCGTCAGAATCAGAATTCGAGCAAGGTCTTCGAAACCTACCGGCGAATCTTAACGCTGCACAGATCCGTTCACCGTCTGGCGATTTGGTCAACGCGATTTTTCGGCAAACCTCCTCAGCCGATCAAGATCGAAAAAGTGACAAAACAAAAAACGCTATCGCTTCTGTGCAGAGCAGAGCTGCCGATGATTCATCACGGCGCTTCGCTGGTGACCTAGAGCAAGCGTTCAAAAATTTAAAAGATGAATATGTGTTCGTCGTCTATGAGGATGGTGTGGGACCGTCAATCAATGAATTCCGAATTGATCTGCCGCTGGCTCTGGTTTCAGACGATCTTCTTTACGCAGGTGTTGCCCTCCCAGAGTTTGTACCAGGAAGCCCTAGCAATAACTCCATTACGATTGCACAAGGCGACAATCAGAGCTCGACAGTACTGGTGACAGACCTTAATCGACTCGCCTCTTTAGAATTCCAATCGTCCTACGATGCCAAAGTGAAAAAAGAGGTAGCAAGTGCCGTAATCAAAACCGTTGCCCAAATCGCGGCGAACCGGGCAATTGATGAAGAGACAAGCGACAACCCTCTTGCAGGTCTGTTAATGAAGGTTGCTGTCGCGGGCACTGCTGCAGCATTAACACAAGCAGATACGCGTCACTGGAATAACCTACCTAACCACATCCAAATCGGGATGATGAAGAAAAGTAAAAATGTACCACTAACACTGACTTCTTCCACTGGCCAGTACCTCGCAAAAGCTCCCTACACACCTGGGCATCAATTGATCTATGTTCGTCAGCAGACCGTGGGCGGAGATGTAAAAGTCTTCAGCCAGCGTCTCCCAGCACGGGAAACCGCTATGGAGCTTGCGACCAATTGGGTACCAGCAGAATAAACTGAGGATTCAACATGAAATTGCTTAAAGTTACTCCCATTCTTGCCGTACTGATCATTAGTGGCTGTGTATCTAATCCAGCCGTGGTCTCTACAAACCCTCTTTCAGGTTCCGCGACGGGCGATAAAAAAGCGTATGAGTCGTTCAGCATTACCAGCGTTGATATTGGTTATGCCGCTAATGAGGCAGTCCAGCAGTTTTTAGAGGCCCCTGAGTCCATTAAGCCCGGCGGTGGCAGGTATGTAATCGCCGTCGATGAAGTGGTTAACGACACGCTTAACAACTTTGAAACTCGCAGACTCACTGCGCAGATTAAGCGTAAATTGAGACAATCTGGAAGATTCCGCTTCTCTAATGCTGTGGGTGCTGACCAAACTAAAGCTGTGCTGGAAGAGCGCCAGTTGCAGGACTCCAAACTATTTGACCAGTCTACTGTTGCTCAGGACGGCACCTTGGCAGCTCCTGAGCTCTATCTAACGGGCTCCATTATCGTCGATACCACCCAATCCGGGGACAGGAAAAAGCAGCAACTTAACTACGCCTTCATGCTAGAGGTCGTCGACAAGGTCCGCGGCTATGTCCTTTTCGATAGCTACATCGAGATAGATAAAACCGGATCAAACAAGAACTTTGCGTGGTAACTGATATGTTTAGAAAAGTATCTGTAACGATTCTCGTTCTATCCCAATTCATAAGCGGCGCTTATGCACAGAGTTGTACCCCTGATCAACAGGGGATGAGTGCGGCCGCTATGATTGAAAAGAGCATGCGGGAATTCAATCGAACCCAATTTGGGGCAGCACTTGCTCAACGAGCGCAAGCCGGCTCGCTAGTATCTCTGCGTAGTGACGCGATATCAGCGGAGTTGAGCGTCTCACATCCTGATTTTGCAAAGTCTCGAGATTTTGCCTACGCAAAGGCACTAGTAAATGTTCAAGCAAAGTTTATTTTGCGAAAACGAACACAGACCGAAGCCGAAATCCTAACAGAGAAGTACGACGCAGAGCCCTCATCAGCAGATCTTAAATTCAGTGATCAGGATGCTAGTGACGAATGGCTCCGCATCGGAGACAAGGCCCTGCGCCTCACCGAAGCGCAGCTTGATAACGCACTTCGGGAGGAAGGTGTTTCCGAGGCTGACATTCAAGGTGCCACTCGGAAAAAGCGTGTGGACCTATTCCGGTCATCCATAACACGCAGTTCTTCAAAATCGGCGTTCGGAGCTGCAGCAGGTATCATTCCAGTCAAGTCCTTCGAGGCCGTTGACTGTGATGGTCGAGCTGCAGTCTCAATACTCGCTGTGTATTCCGAAAAGAACCGTGAATTTATTGCTTCGATCCTTGAGGGTCAGAGCATGAAGCCTAACAGTGCAAACGCAGCCACATCGCCCTTTGAAAATAGGGTCGAAGCAGAGATAGACGATGAAAGTATCGTCTATGAGTGGGGCATACGAAAACTTTATGACACGACTGGACTACCACTGCTTGCAAGCTATGGCCAGTGGGGTTATGTGCCTCAGAATGGGCAACCGAAGGCCAACGAGCGTAAACGCAGAAGTGCTTTAAATCAGGCGGAGGCAGGTGCAATTGAGCAGCTAACTCTATTCCTCGATAGCCAGGCAAATTTTAGAAACGAAACATCGAAAGAAGAGTTTGCTAACAGCTATATCGAGGTCACCCAAAACTCCGAAGGTACATCTGAAGTGGAGCGCGATATCTCTGAAATCATTGAACGAAGCACAGAGAAGTTTCGCACACGGGGCTCAGTTCGTCTTACAGGGCTATCGGACCCAATTCACTGGGATTTGCCCTATCCCCACGAGGCGGCTCAATCCAATGTCGTTGGTGCTGTCATCTACTGGTCACCTCGAGCCGAGGACGCTATTAACCTAGCCACAGGCCGAAAAGCGGATCGAGTAGTCGTTGAGCCGTCTAAGCCAGCAGTCCAAAGCGAAGCACAATCGACGGGTAGTAAGGTGAAGAACAATGTTGACGACTTTTAGATTTTTAGCGCTCGTCTGGATTCTCATCTCTGCTCCTACTTTCGCTGAGGTGGTGACCCTCTCGAAAGAGGCTGTCGGAACCGGAGGAAGCCGGGGCGAAGCGGTGTTGACAGCACTAGAGCGCGCTGTCGGTAAAGCCTTTGGTTTTACCTTGTCTGGCGAGTTACAACGATTCACATCCGAGCACTCGAGTTACTCCAATGATGGTGGAAATGAATCACTCATCGCGACTGTAAGCCGTGAAGTGTCTCAGAAGGTTAAAACACCCGATAATACGCC
>JAHEDZ010000017.1 GCA_024640955.1 Oceanospirillaceae bacterium | reverse complement strand
CACCATCTGCGCTGGGCGGCTACACACCGGGCCATACGTGCTGCGATTGAAGCTGGCAAGATTGGCGAAGTGCGTTCGGCACGTGTGTTCCACGCTGTTTACCTACCTCCACACCTTCAGGGCTGGCGTATTGATAATCCGGCTGCTGGCGGCGGGGTTGTGCTCGATATCACTGTGCATAACTGCGATATCCTCGCCTACCTACTAGGCGAATATCCTCAAGAGGTGGTGTCGATGACCGACCATAAGCTATTTGGCGATCTGGTCGAAGATGAGGCGATGAGTGTGTGGCGCTACCCCAGTGGAGTGCTGGCCTACACCCACGAAAGCTTTGCCACGCCACATGCCGGGCACGGTATTGAAATTCACGGAAGCGAAGGGTCACTGTTCGGCGAGTCGGTGATGAGCCAGCAGCCAGTCGGTAAAGTCTATCTGCAGCGCAATGGCGTGCGCGAAGAGCTGCAAGTAGATCCGCATAACCTCTATCAAGCGGGGGTGGCCGATTTTGTTGAGGCAGTTAACGAGGGTCGCGCACCGGCTTGTGACGGTGTTGCCGGAACACGTTCGCTGGCCGTGGCGCTGGCAGTTTTGGAATCCGCGAAAAGCGGCAACAAAGTCAGCGTCGACTATGCAGGAGTTTAAAATGAAGTTTGATTCGCCTGAATTTCTGCAGCAGCACACCGAGTCTATTCTCGCGTTCTACGAACCGGTTGTACGCGACCCCAAGGGCGGTTTTTTTCAGAATTTTCGTGACGATGGCTCAGTATACGATCCGGTAAACCGCCATCTGGTTTCGTCCACACGCTTTGTATTCAACTATGCCGAGGCCTACCGTCGCGGTTATGGTGAGCACTATGCGGACTGGGCCCGTATGGGTCTCGAATACCTAGAGACGCATCATCGTGTCGATGCAACTGGCCACTTCGGCTGGATGCATGGCGAGGAGCTGGATAACACCGCCATGGCCTATGGTCAGGCGTTTGTGATTTTGGCTTACTCGCATGCACATTTAGCAGGGCTGACCGATGCGACAGCAGCGATTGCAGCGGTACATCAACTGTTGGAGGAGCAGTTTTACGAGTCCGATCATCGCGCCTATGCTGATGAGCGCAGTGCTGATCTGCAAACACTCGACCCCTATCGCGGCCAGAATGCCAATATGCACCTGTGTGAAGCGTACATTGCGGCGTACCGCGCGACACAGAACACTATCTACTTTGATCGCGCCGACTCGCTGGCGCGCCGGTTTGCTGGCGAACATGCTAGTGTCGCTGGCGGATTGATTTGGGAGCACTATGACGCGAGTTGGAACCCCGACTGGCAATACAACATTGATAAACCTGACGACCTGTTCAAGCCTTGGGGTTTCCAACCGGGGCATCAGAACGAGTGGACCAAGCTACTGTTGCAGCTTAACGCTTTGAAGTCCGATAGCTGGTATGTCGAGCGCGCTAAAGCACTATTTGATGCAGCTGTAGCTAAGGGGTGGGACAGCGAATTTGGCGGACTGGTTTACGGCTTCGCGCCAACGGGTGAATTTGCCGATGCGCAGAAGTATTTCTGGGTGCAGGCTGAATCACTGGCCGCGGCTTATCGTCTATACAAGGTGACGGGTGAAGAGCAGTACCTAGATTGGTACAACCGTATCTGGCAGTACAGCTGGGACAATCTAGTTGATCACGAGTATGGCGCTTGGTTTCGAGTAGTTGGGCGTGATGGGTCTAAGATCTCGGATGAAAAATCTCCGATGGGCAAGGTGGATTACCATACCCTTGGAGCTTGTTGGGACGTGATGGATAACCTGAACTAGTTCAGCTTTAGCAGGTCGCTTTGGACTTCGAACTCGTCCACGAAGCGACCCAAGGCCTGGTTCGCATCCGCCTCAATGTTGGCGAATGTCTGAAAGGCGTCGATCCCTTGGTAGAAGAAGAGGTCGAAGCCGCTGACCAGATCGAGTCCAGCTGCGTGGGCAGCTTTGAGGAACTCGGTGTCTAGCGGTACATAGACCGCATCAAAGGCCCACTGCTGTCCACCGAAGAGGCTTGGGTCCAGTGGGATACCGGGCGTGGCGTAGTGGCCGACGGGAGTACAGTTAACTAAGCCGTCTGCCTGTTTAGCCGCCGCTGAAACCTCATCAGCGCTGATAACCTCAGCGTTGTAGCCCTTAGCATTCACTGCATCGGCCAGCGCTTTTGCACCCTCGGGGTTAAGATCAAAAATGCGTACTTTTGACGCTCCGCAGTGGAACAGTCCAAATGCCACTGCACGGCCAACGCCACCGGCACCCAGCATCAAAACTTCGCCGGCAGGTTTATCGCCACGACGCGCTTTGTAGCCGCGGATAAATCCGGTGTAGTCGGTGTTGGTAGCGCGCACTTTACCGTCCGCCAGGTAGAGCGTGTTGGTTGCGCCAACCTCATTGACCGCTTGGTCAGGCTCGTCGACATACTCAACCGCCAGCGCTTTGAACGGGAAGGTGACGTTACAACCGGTGTAACCCTCATCTTTGAGCGTCTGCAGCATCCCCTCAAACGCCTCACGACTATTCTCGCCTGGGTCGTTGAGGTTGTAGGTGACATCTACGCCGTAGATGTCACCGAGCATGCGGTGCAGAAAGGGCGCTCGCGATTGAGAGATAGAGTTGCCGATCAGGCCGAGCTTGGTTTTCATGCCGTTGAAGTTACCGATCCAGATTAGTGAGACACATAATAACGACTAGGGGTCTACACTCAAAGCTAAAGGTTAAAAGGAGGCGAGTGTGGAGAGCGAAGTATTAGAGTTTTGGTTTAACGAACTCGAGCCGAAACAGTGGTTCGTAAAAGATCTGGATCTGGAGGCGATCGCAGCAGGCACTGGTGCTATTCGATCAATCTGGCTTGGAGTACAACTTGGAGTTTGAGTGCAAGCACAAAGCGATAGTCGATCGTTTCGGTCGCTATCCGCATCGGAATGAGATCTTGGGGCGCAGCTCAACTGCCGAGGAGTAAGAGTTTCTGCAAGAGCCCGGCTCCTCGTTCTAAAATTAGCAGCTCTGTCTGGTCTGACCATCAGCTATTTTGCGTAATGGGTGTAAGGATTTAAAACACTCAACGACAAAACAATAACTACACCCGCTAAGGAATTTTCGACCATGTTAAAACGACCCTTTCTGCCGGCACTTCTACTGGCTTTGCCCTTTGCGTCAATGACTTATGCCCAAGACTGGAGCGCCGTAGAGAGCGAAGCGCGTGGGCAGACTGTCTACTTCAACGCCTGGGGCGGCAGCGATGTCATTAACAGCTACATTGAGTGGGCCGCTGAACGCGTCGCTGAAGAGTCTGGTGTGCAGGTTGAGTTGGTAAAGATTACTGATGCAGCGGCCGTTGTGACCCGTATTTCGACTGAATTCGGTGCAGGTAACACAGACGAGGGTAGTGTCGATCTAATGTGGGTCAACGGCGAGAATTTTCGGCGTTTGAAACAGGAGGGGCTTTTAGCAGAGTCTTGGGCTCAGGATCTGCCAAACTCTGAGCTGGTCGATTATCGCCTACCGGTCACGACGGATTTTACGGTCCCAACCGATGGTCAGGAGAGCCCTTGGGGCGGCGCGCAACTGACGCTGATCTACCATCCTGATCGACTTGCGACACCGCCTTCGAATGCGCAAGAGTTGCTGGGCTTAGCGCAAGATCAACCGGGCATGTTGGCCTATCCGCGCGTTCCGGATTTCCATGCCACCAGTTTCCTGAAGCAGCTGTTACTCGATCTTTCAGAGGAGGACAGTGCGCTCTACCAACCGGTGACTGATTCGGAGTTCGAGCGCGTGACCGCACCGTTGTGGGGTTATCTGGATCAGCTACATCCGCTGCTATGGCGTGAAGCGCAAGCCTTTCCGCAGGGTATCGCTCAGATGCACAGTCTGTTTGCCGACGGTGAACTTCTTACATCGCTAAGCTTCAATCCTAATGATGCGGCTAACCTTGTGCGCTCGGGAACTCTACCAGAGGGTGTGCGCAGCTTCGGCTTTCAACGGGGAATGCTCGGGAACATTCACTTTGTTGCCATTCCGGCTAATTCAAAATCTAAAGCGGGCGCAAAGGTGTTCGCCAATTTCTTGATCTCGCCAGAAGCGCAGCTGCGCAAAGCAGATCTGGATATTTGGGGTGATCCCAGTGTGTTAGACCCCAGCAAGGTCTCAGGGCCGAGTGCTGCGCAGCTGATAGAGCGTGACCCGGCTGCTCTACCCGCCACCACCCCATGGATAGCCGAGCCTCACGCTAGTTGGGTTGAGCCGTTGGAGAAAGCTTGGCTGGCTAGATACGGGGCGGGTAGTTGAGTCTGAGGCTGTTCAGTTTTGCCGCACTGCTGATTTGCCTCGCACTTTATCTCCCAGTCATAACGCTATTAGCGCCGTTCTGGGAACTTGAGCTTGTCTCTTCCTGGGCAATGCTGGTCAAGGCAACTGAGTTTGTCCCGGCGCTAGCGGGTACTCTGGTTTCGACACTAGGAAGCCTGATTGTAGCGCTGGGTCTGAGCTATCTATTGATGGGCTCGCTCATCTTTACCTCTGGTTATCAACGTTTTGCTCGTCAGTTGCCACTCTTGTTGGCTGTACCGCATTTGGCCTTTGCGGTCGGTATCTATCTGTTGTTGAGTCCCAAGGGCTGGTTGGAGCGAATCCTTGCACCCCTCGACATCGGCATCTGGGTACAAGATAGCTACGGTTTGAGCTTGGCGGTTGCGCTGGGAATAAAAGAGAGCTGGTTTCTCTGCTGGATGATTTGGGCACAACTTCAGCAGAGCACTCTGGCCGACCAGTTTTTAGTTGCCCAGACCCAAGGTTACCAGCGCGCTCAAATCATTCGCCAGATTCTAGTGCCGCAGATTCTGCCGAAACTGCGCTGGCCACTGCTTGCCGTTGCGGCCTATAGCCTGTCATCGGTTGAGATGGCCTGGGTTTTGGGACCCACCCATCCACCGACACTCGCTGTTTTGGCCTGGAGCTGGCTACTCGATCCGATGCAGGAGCAGCGAGAGCTCGGTATGGTAATGACACTCTTCTTGATGCTGTTACTGCTCGCTTTAGCACTTCTTATTTGGCAGTTGCCGATCTTGCTGAGAGCGAAGGCGCCCTCGGGTAGACGCAGATTAGGGCGGCTGACAATCGGTCGACCGGCAAGGCGAAGTTTGCTGGTGCTGCATCTGATTTTAGCGCTGTTGATTCTACTCTGGTCATTTACTCACAGCTGGTTCTATCCGGCGCTTCTGCCAGGACGCTGGAGCCTGAACGCATGGCAGAGTCTCTCATTTGAACCGCTGTTGACCACTCTGAGTCTCGGTTTTACATCGGCATTAGTGGCAATCGTGCTGGTGCTATTGGTGCTGGAGACAGGCATCAAGCAGACAGGTTGGATCTTACTCCCGCTATTTTTGCCGGTGCTGCCCCTAGTGGTTGGGCAATATCAGTTCATTCTGGCACTGGATATGTCGCCCAGTTGGGTAGCGGTTTTGTTGGCCCATCTCCTATGGGTGATCCCTTACGTCTATCTGGTGCTTAAGCCGGCCTATATCGCACTGCCTCAAGAGCAGTTATTGACGGCCCGAACCTTGGGTCTGAATAGAGCCGAGCTGTTTACGCGGCTGAAACTACCGCTGTTACTGCGCCCTATCTGTGCAGCCTTTGCGCTTGGGTTCAGTGTGAGCCTGGCGCAGTACCTTCCAACGATTTTTATTGGAGCCGGAAGAGTCGAGACGCTGACAACTGAGACCTTGAGTCGCTTTGCAGGCGGTGATAAACGCCTTCTCGGTGCCCAAACCTTGGCGCTATTGGCGGTCGCGCTGATTGCTTACAGCTTGGCACAGAGATTGCCTCAAATGGTTTATGCGAATCGGAGGTCGATGCACTGATGTTGGAGTTGTTTCAGGTCGAGATAGAGACACCGGAGCGCAAGTTGTTCGGACCGCTTACGTTCGAGATCGATCGCGGGGAAATTCTGGGGTTGCAGGCGGCGTCCGGTAGCGGAAAGACAGCGCTTCTAAGATGGATGCTTGGCGCCTTACCAGAGGGTCTGAGGGCCAATGGAGAGTTGTTATTGAACAGCAGAGAGCTTCATCAATTGCCCACAGAGGCTCGGCAGGTGGGGCTGTTACTGCAGCAGGCGACGCTTTTTCCGCATCTTAGTGTCGCAGGAAATCTGCAGTTTGCGATGCCTGTAGGCGCTGAAAGAGCGCAAAAGATTGCTCAAATGTTAGAGCAAGCGGGGCTGAGCGGCTTTGAGCAGCGAGATCCAGCTACTCTCTCGGGTGGGCAGCAAGCACGCGTAGCACTGTTACGGGCGCTAGCAGCTGAGCCGAGAGCTCTGCTGTTAGACGAGCCCTTCTCGAGTCTGGATCCGGAGTTGCGAGCGGAGTTCAGAACTTGGGTGTTCAGCCAAATAAGCGAGCGAGAGATTCCAGCTTTGGTGGTCAGCCATGATCGTGAAGATCTGCAGCAGTGCCACCGGGTTCTGAGTTTAGATGGAGAAAGAGTCGATGTTTGATGCACGAGTACTAGCGGCCAGTAAGGCTTGGATCGAAGACCTTGCGCAGACGCTCGATGACCGCGGGATCAAGGCCGATCAGGTAACCTGGGCGGGTTTTGCGATTGGCCTGCTGGCGCTGCCTCTACTGGCGCTTGGGGCGGAGTTTCTAGCCATTATCGCCATACTTGCTAACCGTGTTGCGGATGGGATTGATGGGGCGTTAGCACGAAGACAGGGTCCGACAGATTCAGGTGCCTTTCTCGATATCCTACTGGACTTTATTTTCTACGCCTCGGTGCCTCTCGGCTTTGCGCTGCAAAATCCTGAACAGAATGCTGTTACAGCAGCGCTTCTGTTATTTAGTTTTATCGGTACCGCGAGTAGTTTCCTGGCTTTTGCGATCTTTGCTGAACGTCGAAAATTGAGCAGCATCGAGTTCCCTCGCAAAGGGTTTTACTATCTTGGCGGCCTCACCGAAGCGACAGAGACGATCGCGCTCTTCTTAATTTGTTGTCTCTTCCCGGGACTCTTCCCGACCTTGGGCACGCTCTTTGCGGTGCTCTGTCTGATTACCACTGCAATGCGACTTAAAACGGGTATGGAGGCGCTAAGCTGATATGAAGAAGACTGTGATTGCCCTGTTAGTGTTGGCCTTAGCTGCCGCCTATCATTTTGATCTAACCAGCTACCTAAGTTTCGAGGCTATCCGCGGGCAGCTAGATAACGCTCGAGCCGAAGCCGCTGCAGAACCCTTGTTTGTCGGTTTCCTGCTGTTCGGTATCTACACCGCGGTTACAGCCCTATCCATTCCCGGTGCCGTACCGCTGACCCTGTTGACCGGTGCTATTTTTGGCTTAGGCTGGGGTACGTTGATTGTCTCGTTCGCTTCGACCTTGGGTGCAACTTTGGCATTTTTGGTCGCGCGCTATCTACTCCGTGCCTATCTTGAGAAACGCTTCGGTTCGACTTTTAATAAGATCAACGCTGCGATGGAGGGTGAGGGCGCTCGCTATCTCTTTTCGCTTAGGCTGGTGCCGCTCTTCCCGTTCTTTCTGATCAATTTGCTGATGGGTTTGACCCGTATTCCAACACTGAAATTCTATTGGATCAGCCAACTTGGCATGCTGCCCGGTACCTTGGTCTACGTAAACGCCGGAAGCTCGCTGGCTGAACTCGAGAGCCCTGCAGGAATACTCTCGCTGGAGATGTTTCTCGCCTTTGCGTTGATTGCACTCTTGCCATGGGTCTCCAAATGGCTACTGGGTTGGATGGATGGGCGCCGTGTTTACAAAGGCTTCGAGCGGCCGGCTAAGTTCGACACTAATATGGCGGTGATCGGTGCCGGAGCTGGCGGCCTGGTTAGCTCTTACATTGCGGCTGCGGTGAAAGCGCGTGTGACCCTCATTGAGGGAGCCGAGATGGGTGGAGACTGTCTCAATCGTGGCTGTGTGCCAAGCAAGGCGCTGATACGTGCGGGTTCTGTGGTTCGCGCCATAGAGAGCGCTGAGAAGTTTGGCATTAAAGGCAGAGCTGAAGTGGATTTTCCTGCCGTGATGCGGCAGGTGCGGCAGGTCATCGCTGAGGTCGAACCCCATGATAGTGTCGAGCGCTACTCCGGTTTGGGTGTGGACTGTGTGCAAGGTTGGGCCCGTTTTGTTGACCCTTGGACGCTGGAGATAGCACAGCAGGGTAAAGTGAGCCGACTGACCGCTGAAAACATTGTTATTGCTACCGGAGCTAAACCGCGACAGCTGAGTATTGAAGGGCTAGTCGATGAGTTGACGCTTACCAGCGACTCCCTCTGGGACTACCTGAGTTCATTGGACAAGGCGCCCGAACACCTGGCCATCCTGGGCTCGGGGCCTGTAGCGATTGAGTTAGCTCAAGCGCTGAATCGCTTAGGCGTGAAGATAACCTTGGTGGTGCGCTCTGAGCGCATTTTAAAACGGGAGCCTGCTGAGGCGGCTGAGCTAGTTCAGGCGCAACTCCAAGTGGAGGGAGTTGAGATGTTGTTTGGTGCGCAGGTGACCAAGGCAAGCTCAACTGAAAGAGCAGTGCTGACTGTTCACCACGCAACGGGCGAGTCACAGGTTATAGCAGATCGCGTCCTATTCGCCCTGGGTCGTGAGGCCAGCATGGCGGGGCTGGGGCTTGAAGAGCTGGGTGTTGATACCTCAGAGGTGCGCCTAAATGACCTGCTGCAAACGCATTTTCCACATATTTATGCCGTAGGCGACCTCGCGGGGCCGCATCAATTTACCCATGCAGCCGCGCATCAGGCTTGGTATGCCAGCGTGAATGCTTTGTTTGGCAAGTTCAAGAGCTTCAAGGTCGACTACTCCTTGATACCTCGCGTTACCTTCAGCGATCCGCAGATCGCTGCTGTGGGTATGACTGCCGATGAGGCCGAACAGCGCAGCATCGATTATGAGGTCACCCGTTTCGATCTGGAGGAGCTTGATCGTGCGATCGCGGAGGGCGAGGCGCGCGGATATATTGAGGTCATGACCGCGAGCGGATCCGACAAGATTTTGGGCGTTACGATTACCGCACCAGAGGCGGGTGATCTTTTAGGTATTTTCTGCGTCGCCATGCGCCACAAGTTAGGTTTGAATAAGCTGCTTAGCGTGGTGCACGCCTACCCAACGATGAACGAGGCGAGCAAGTATGTAGCTGGCAATTGGAAGCGCGCCCATCAGCCTGAACGTCTGTTAAAGCTGACGCGCTGGTGGTTCAACCGACGTCTAAAGGCCTGAGCGGAAGGGGAGGGTCAGCAGCTTGCCTAGGGGTATAGCGCGGGGGTTAGGTGTGCGGCTGATGCCAAAGGTTATGCCTAGCTGGCCATCGACAGAATCGGCTCGGTAGGTACCAAAGAGCTTGTCCCAGATCGCCAGATTGAAGCCGTAGTTGGAGTTCGCCTCCTCCATTCGCCAAGAGTGATGTACGCGGTGCATATCTGGTGTGACAAAAAGTGTTCGGATTATTCTATCGAGTTGGCTAGGCAGGCGAACGTTAGAATGTGTGATCATCGCGCAGCCATTGAGTATGATCTCAAAAAGTAGAACAGCAATCGCTGGAAAACCGAACAGTAAAATCAGCGCGGCCTTGATAAACATCGATAGCAGTACCTCAATGGGGTGAAATCGAAGCCCTGTAGTGAGGTCGAAATCGAGGTCTGCGTGGTGTACGCGGTGCAGTCGCCAGAGAATGGGGACTTTGTGAAAGAGTAGGTGCTGGTACCAGATAAACAGGTCGAGCAGCACAATGGACACGAGTACAACCCACCACAGCTGGCCGACCTCAAGCCAATGGATCAAGCCAATTGATTGACTCTCGGCCCAGACAGCGGTGCCGACGGCGGCGGCTGGGAAGATAAAACGGATCGCCACAGTATTAACAACAACAAGCCCTAGGTTGTTGAACCAGCGTTGCCCTTTGGAGATGCTTAACTCGCGCCTCGGAGCCAAAATCTCCCACAGTGCCATGACGGCAAAGATCGCAAGAAATGCGCCGAGTCGAACGGTTGACTCGATTTCAAGTAGATTGTCCATTGGTTAAAGATACGCAGAGAGAGGTTTTCTGATCAACAAAAAACGGCGCAAGATGCGCCGTTTTTTAGATCGCTATAAACGATCGATAAGAGTTTATGGCTTAACTGTAGTCAGACCTAGGTTTTCCCAGTTCTGCATACCGCCACGGTACCACTTGATCTTGTCAGCTGGGTAGCCAAAGTCGAGCAGCGCTTTGATGTTAGTTGGAGACTGGCCACACCACATACCGTTACAGTACATAACCAGCGTCTTTGCGTTGCCGAACTTCCACAGGCCGTCGAATTCCTCAGCACCGAACTGTTCGGTGAAGATGTCACCGATAGAGATTGGGTCAGCGCCTTTAGAAGTGTTCAGCGCAGTCCATGGAATGTTCACAGCACCAGGAATCATACCGCGCTCGGCCCAATCTGGAGTACGTGAGTCGATAACCAAGATCGAGTCATCGCCGCTAGACATGCGGTCGAGGTAATCTACCATCTCAACTTCGCCGATTGTCTCAACCCCTGGAGCCAAGCTCATAGGCTGGATGCAGAATGGTGGGCAAGGACGTGAAGTGAGTGCAAATGATGGGTTAACAGTATTTTGGTTATCAGCATTACGCTCGATAGTCACTGCCGCGCCGTTGTGCATTACTTCAACGCTCATCAGGCTACCAGTGATTCCAACCGGTCTGTCTTCTGCTGATGCTACAGTGGTAAAGCCAGTTGCAGCCATACCGATCAGGCCAACCATAAGTGATTTACGGATCATAGTTCGTTCCCTCAGTGTTTCTTTATAGTTTTTGCAGTGCTTGATCACTGCTTGGTGTTGCATGGTTTAATGCGGTGTCGGTTCTGAACTCGACCCAGAGCTTCTGCTTAGTCGCACTCTGGCTCGGGTTCGCCCTCAGGTACGCAAAGTGAACCGTCATCGCAGTAAATTGATTTCTGTTCAGCCTCTTCAGCTGCAAATGCGCTGCTACCAACAAAACCGCTCATGAGCGCGAAAGTGGCGAGCAATACCGACATGAAACGTACCAACATTGTCTCTCTCCATAATTGAACCCCCACTATGCTAGGCGTTAGCAATGGAAACCGCAAAGCAAGTTGGCATAAAAATCTAGATTTAATGCTCATACCGAGAATAACTCATATGACTTATATGCATATGAGACCTTAGCATATGCGTTATGGGAATATAATTATTCTTTTTGGTGATATAAGAATATCTATTAATTCTTTCTGCTCAGGCTATTTTTGTTTGTTTGAGTAGACTTAGAATGCTCTGCAATACAGGGGAATTCTAAACGCATCATGAGCGCTATCGCATCGACTGCGCGAGCAGGGCGGTTTTCGCGGTCTTTCCAGTAGTTTAAGAAGCTAGCGTAGATGACCTGGTCGGCATCCGGTCGAAGGGGGATCACAAAGCACTCCTCGGGATTGGAAGAGTGCTTGAGAGCGTCAACAACACCGAGGGTATATCCCTGCAGCACCATCGACTCTTGGGAAAGAGCGTCGTAAAGGTTGTCGCCACTGATAAAGCTGTAGTCCTCAGGTACTGCTGCATTCGAGGCAACACTCAGCACCAGGCCCACGAGTATCGCAGCAACGCACCTCATTACAGGCTCCAGCGCTCTGCGATAGCCGCGCGTGTTGGAAGGTCCGCACCGACGCGCTCGCAAGTGAGAGCCGCAGCATGTGAGGCAAAACGGCAGACGCGTTCCGCATCCAACGTATCAAGCATAGCAGGACCGCCCTGTTCAAAAATCTCGAAGATCATTGCAGCTTGGAAGGTGTCACCGGCGCCTACAGTATCTATAACATCAATTTTCGGTGCTGCTACATTGAAGTGTTCGCCGTTCTGGCCAAACACCTGAGAGCCTTCACCACCCTGGGTGACGAAGACCCAGCGTGGCCCCAGTTCCAAACAGCGCTTAGCATACTCTTCAATACTGCTTTCCGGCGCTAAGAAGGCGATATCCTCATCCGAAAGCTTCATGACGTGAGCGATAGAACCGAGTTTTTCGACGGTTGCCTGCCAAACGCTGCGATCAGGCTGAATAGAAGGCCGAATGTTCGGATCATAGGCGATCAGAGCGCTATCTTTGGCCTCGTTAGCAAACCAAGCGAGTGTTGTAGCGCAGGGCTGCACGACTGTGCTGTAAGAGCCCAGCGAGATCGCCTGAAACTTAGCCGGGTCGGGGCACTGTTCTAAAGTCAGTGATACATCCGCACAGCCCTCGAGGTAAAAAGAGTAGCTCGGGTGACCCTGGTCGTTGAGCGCAATCATTGCTAGGGAGGTATTGAGGTCGCTCGGTGCCAGAAATTGAGTCGAAACACCGTTGGATTCCAGGTGTTTCGCCAGTTTTTGTCCGAGCGCATCCTTTGAATTTGCCGTCAGGTAGCCGGTCTCTAGACCGAGGCGCGCCATGCCGATCGCAACATTGAGCGGTGATCCGCCGACGGTTCCGTTGAGTGTGATCTGGCCGGAGGAGGCTGAGTCACCAGGAAAAACATCGTAAAGGGCGTCGCCACAAGCAAGAAACATCATTACTCCCTAAATATTTTCGTAACAGTAATCGCTATCAATAAGACACGTAAGTCTTATACTAAAGTTTTGGTTGGTGCGGATTTTAACCTGATGGAATGGCTATTAGATAGTGCGCGGCGAGAAGATTGGAGAAGAGTATCAGCGACAGGGCTGTTTACGGCAATCACTACTAATCCCCTTTTGATTCAGCGCGCAGGTCTTGATGTGAGCCTCGCTCGTTATCGGATGCTGGTTGATGAAGCGTTAGATATTGGTTTTGAGCATATTCAACTCCAGGTTTTTGGAGACGATTGGCAGCGTTCGGCTGAGGAAATTCTTGCGCTATCGGAACATACTATCGTCAAGATCCCTGCCACAGAGGCCGGTTTCAATCTGGCTAGCACCCTGGATGTGGCCAATCGCACAACTTTGACCGGTGTTTACTCAGTGGCTATGGGGGCAGCTGCTGAAAATCTGGGATTGAAATATGCAGCCCCTTATTATGCGCGCTTAGTCGAAAGTCACCGCAATGCTGACGCTATCTTCTCTGGTTTACGCGCTGTTTGTACAAACACGAAGATTCTCGTGGCCAGTCTGCGAAGCCTGGAGCAATTTGAGACTTTGCTTGGTCAAGGGCATCGATGCTTTACAATTCCGGGTGCGCTGTTAAACGAACTGTTAAAAGATGAAATGACAGAAGCAGCAGTACAAGAGTTTGAAGAGAGCGCTCGTCAATCCCTTCTATACTGATGAACAAAAAATCATATGCCGAGATCTGTAATTTATTTTGCTTGCGGATGTCTAGGTGGCGTGTGTTTTGCGCAATCCAGTAGTACAGTCGGAATTAGAATTGCCGTTGGATGGGATTGTGGATAGTCAACTTGAACAATTGAGGCAGCGAATAGAAGCGCGACAAGTCGAAAAGAGTATAGAGCTCTTTGATAAGCTGTCATCGACTGAATTGCTGCACGAAATCGGGGTGTATCACGCTGAACTGCTGGCTCAAAACGAAGAGCTGCAGAGTGCCTTAGTAAAAGAGAATGACACAGCACTAGCAAATAGAGCGCTATTCGATGAGGCGCCTGTCGCCTATTTTCTGGTTACCGTAAATGGTGACGTAGAGGACGCAAACCGATTAGGTAAGGAGCTACTCGAGAAGAGTAAATCACGCCAAGTCCGGTCTTTAGATCGTATTTATGACGTTGATTCCTATCAATTTGGAATGTGGCTTTTGAATTGGAAGCTTGAGCCGCTGTCGTTAAAGTACACCGCCAGTGGAGCATGGCATCAGCTTTCAAAGGCAAAATACTCGAATGATCGGATTCTGATATCGATAACAGACACGACAGAATTGATATCGTCTAGAGATCGCTACCAGGATGCGCTTTATCAGCTTAAGCAAGAGAGATCGAAGTTACTCCAGAGTGTAGCAATCGTTGGTCATGAGCTTAGAACGCCCCTGTCATCGATGAAAATGATGATGGATGAGCAAAATATCACAAGCATCGAGCCCTACGGTCGGGACTTATCGTCAATCGCTGAGCACCTTCTTGGAGTGTTGGATGATCTGAATTCCATTCTTGATCCGTCCAACGAGAGACATATCACAGTGCGTTCAGAGATTCCTTACGCACTGGTTGAACGTGTGTTGAGCTCCATGCGGTTTTTGTTTGATAAGCATGGTTTTCGCACAAAGCTTTCATCAGACGAACAAGGCTCTAAACACTTCAATATTCCTGCGCAAGCCCTACGACAGATAGTTACCAATTTAGTTAAAAACGCGGCTGTACACAGTGAAGGCACCGAAATTAGGATCAGTCTGTGGGTTGACTCTGACCGATTAACACACCGCCCAGTGTTGCATATACAAGTTGCGGATGATGGTGTTGGACTTTCACCCGATGAGTTAAAGCGGGTTTTTGAAGCTTTCGAACGGGGAAGCACCGTTGGCAAAGGGTCGGGTTTGGGGCTGCATGTGTGCAAACAGATTGCGCATAGGCTAGGTGGCAGCATCACGGCGAAAAGCTCACCCGAAGATGGCACGCGTATGCTTTTATCGCTGCCGATATCTTATGTGGGTGCTGAGGACGACATGGATTTACAACAACGTCTGCGAGCTCAGCTCGAGTCAAAGCACGTGCTGCTGGCGGATGATGACCGTTTTCAACGTATGTTGATGACCAAATATCTGGAGCAGATGGGTGCGAAAGTTACCCAGGTCGCTGACGGTGCCGAGGCCCTCTCAGTTTTGTCAAACCAGGCATTCGACCTGCTTGTGTCCGATCTTAATATGCCGAAAAAAGATGGTTTAGACGTGCTGCGCGAGTTGGCGCAGCAGGATAAGCGAATGGATTCCATCATTGTCACCGGCGGAACCGATCCCGATACATTGAGACGTCTGAAAATGCTGGGAGCCATTGAAGTCTTGCATAAGCCGGTTGACGCTAACCGTATAGCCCAAGCGCTTCTTCGAAAGCAGTCTGGGGGTATCTGAGATGAGCCTTCAGGCCGCGTTAGGGGCCCCTTTTCGTGGCTCAATGCTCTAATAACAGCGGCTCAAAGAACGCACAGAGCCCCGCGAAGTCATCGAGCGGTAGCACATCGGCCACATACTGATCCGGGCGTACGATAATGATACATCCGTCACGGCTGATACCACGCATGTCATAGATATCTGGGCCGGTCAGGTGATCAACACAGAACGCTTTCTCGTGATCACGCAGACCGTAACGGCCTTTTTCAGGCGCTAGCACTGGGTGCATCGATGTGGTCTCGAATGACTGGTGGTGCTGCTGGAATACGGCGCGCACATCGATAACTGAATCTGGATCTGCACCAGCTGGCGTGTAGCGTTTCAGTGGTGACTTGGCATCAGAATCCAGACGCTCGCACAGTGCTTTGACGCGACAATTTTCGCTCATTGGCTCTGCAGTGCCTCCAAAGAGGAAAACACGGTAAGCGGCATTTGCCGTGATGCAGTGGCCAAGTTGTATAGGCTTAGCATCACCGTGACGAATAACCGGGGCAGAGTGGAAGCGCATGCCGATTGTCTGGCCAGTCGCCAACGACTGATGCTGCCCTTTGCTCGTCATAGTAGACGGGCGGTATTGAATCGAAACTCCGGCTGTGTAGCGTCCAAAGAGCTGGAAGTAACGTTTGAACTCCTCTGGGTCTACTCCATTCGGATTCTCTTTAGTTTTGGGTTTGGCGCTAAACATCGCCGCCCACTCTTTATCGAAGTCGATCAACTTCTTCCCGTATTCGTGGCGCTCAGTAGAGTAGGTCTCAAGGATTGACTCAGCAGCTCGACCCATCAGCACATGCGCCATTTTCCAGCCGAGGTTCCAGGTATCCATCACTGAGGTGTTCAGCCCCTGGCCGGCTTTTGGACTGTGAGTGTGACAAGCGTCACCGGCAAGGAATACTCGAGCAGCGCGTTCCGGGGTAGAGTCATCAAAACCGGTCGTGATGCGCTGACCAATCTCGTAGACGCTCCACCAAGCGACCTCTTTTACATCTAGTGTGTAGGGGTGCATGATGCGGTTCGCGGCGGCAATGAGCACCTCAGGTGTCATCTGATCACGTGCTACGCGTTCATTCTGTTTAAGCTTGTCTAGCTCAACATAGACACGAATCATGTAACCACCCTCACGTGGGATGATAAGCATGTTACCTTCGTTGTCTGACTGGATTAGTGCTTTAAGGCGTACATCTGGGAAATCGGTGTTTAGCAGCACATCCATTACACCCCAGGCCTGGTTCAGCGGGTCGCCGACCAGTTCTTTGCCGATAGCGGTACGCACGCTTGAGCGCGCTCCGTCACAACCCACAACGTATTTGGCTTTTACCGTTTCTACGACCTTGTTGAACTGTGCGACGCTCACACCGCGCTCTAGGCGCACTGTGACCGGGTACTCGCCACCCTCAGGATCAACTTCTATATCTAATAGCTTGCGCTGGTAATGGGGCTCGATCTTGCCTGGGCTCTTGCGCATTACATCGAGGAAGTGGTCGTGCACGCGTGCCTGGTTGATGATCAGATGGGGCATCTCAGAGAGATCCTCTTCAACATCTGCAACCTTATCGGCGCGGGCAATTTTGGAGGAGTCATTTGGATCGGGCTTCCAGAATGCAGCTTCATTGACCTGGTAGCCCTCTTGGATGATCTGATCCGCGAAACCGTAAGCCTGAAACATCTCAAGTGTACGACAAGCCATACCATCGGCCTGGCCCACAAGTAGACGGTCATCCCTCATATCAACGATTGCGGTTTTGATCTCGCCAAACTGCGATAGCTGCGCAGCCAGGTTGAGACCTGCAGGTCCACAGCCAACGATGAGTACGTCGACTTCCTCAGGCAATGGACGCTTGATCGGTGGTGGTACTACAGCATCCTGCGGATCAGCAAAGCGAGGGTCGCCAGCGTTGTAACCGTTGAGATGAAATTGCATGGTCGTCTCCTTGTTTTTGGACACTCTAGCGGCGATTAGGTATATATAAAAATAGTTTTTTAAATCCAGATATAAACTATTTGCATATATGAATCCTAACCTATTGAAACAACTCGCAATCGTTGTAAAGCAGGGGTCTATTAGCCGCGCTGCGGAGCAACTCTATGTGACGCAACCGACGTTGACGCGCGGAATTCAGCAGCTTGAAGCACGCGCCGGTGCGCCTGTACTTAAGCGCACTCGCTACGGTGTTGTTCCCACTGAGATTGGGGCCCGGCTTGCCCAAATTGGCGAGCGTATCTTGGCAGACACCGATCAAGGGGAGGAGGTGATTCGTCAGTTCCACTCTGGGTATCAGAGCGAATTTGCCATCGGTATCGATCCGCTCTGGGAGTTTGCCACTGTGAGGGAGTTTGCTGAGCCTCTTTTGCAGGAGACGCAACATGTTTTTCATCTGCGTACCGGCTCAGCTTCAGTGCAGATGCGCTTGTTGCAGGAAGGTGAACTCGATTTTTTGCTAGCACCTGCACACCTGACGGTGCCTCAGGGCGAGCTGGCGCGCGAGATTCTGTTTCGTGATCGCTCTGGTGTATTGGCCGGTGCGAAGTCTAAGCTAATCGGGCGAGCTGGCAAGATCCCGCTTGAGGAGCTGGAGCAGCAACGCTGGATCACCGCGGGGGCGCGTGCCGGTTTTCTTGATGCACAAGCAGAGTTTGCTCGGCCTGAAGCGGCCAAGATGGCCTTTACCGGTAGTATCTTTACAGTGCTGCATCTGCTTAAAACAACCGATTTCTTGGTGCGCATGCCCGTTCGACTCGCGTTAATGACTCAACAGATTAGCGAATCACAGTCTTTGAACGTTGCGCTCGAACCTGGCCCGCGCCGTGATGTCGCACTCTGGTACCGAGCTACTGATTTGGAACGGCCCGAATTCAGCCGGGTGCATTCAAGGCTGAAGAAACTGGTCGGGTCTTTAGATGCACAAGCACCAGTATTCAACGCAGATATTAAATAAAAGTGTGTGTGCGAAAAAGAATTATCCCTCATCAAGTGATTCTTTAGCTACACTTAATACAAATCCGATAAGCACCCTAGACGTGTCGAGAGAGAGTAGTGTTTAAGAGTCCGACATCGATAAAATTACTAGACTGGGCGCTTATACTATCTGCAGCTCTCTGTCTGTTTGAGGTGCTTTTTTGGTCGTTAAACTACTCGACAAGGATGAGTTCCCCCATACTTGCTTATTGGGAGCTCGGCACCTTGTTGGTGGCCTTTGGCGTTTTGCTTACTCTGTTGGTCTACCGTTTCCGATCTCAGCAGGCTACGGCGATGGGTATTGCGTTAGACCATGCTGCGAACCTCTCCGGCGTTGGCTATCTTCACTACTTTCCCAAGCAGAGACGCTGGGTAGCTAACCACGTAGCTCAAGCATTGCTTAAACGTCCTACTCCCCAATTTTCCGCTTCACTTGATCAAGTTTTACAGCAAGTTCACCCGGCAGATTTAGAGGCTGCTAGTTCTGCCGCACAGTCTGTGCTGCAGGGCTCTGGCCCTGTGAACGGCGTCGTGCGTTTAGGTGACTCATTCAAGGGTTTTATACTCGTGCGTTTCTATGCCTACCGGCTGCAGGATGGGTCGGTTGCTATTTCAATGATCGATATTGACTACCAGAATGAGGCGCGCAGACTCTCTGAGCGAAACGAAGTGCGTTTGCAGGAGGCACTCAAAGCTGCTCGTGCGACGCGTTTCGAGATCGATCTAAATACGGGAGAACTGGTGGCGGCAGCTCTGGCACGCGAGGCTGTCGGTTTGATGCCGGATGGCGCGCTGAATGAGCTGATACTTTGCGTGGATGAAGAGTATCAAGATGATTTGAAGTTACGGTTTGAACAGCGAGCTGCGTTTGAAAAACTCTATCCGGTTACGCTTGAAGATGGCGCTAAGCGATGGCTGCGTTTTACCGCCAATGTTGAGTCAGATTCAAAGATCAACCTGACTTTGGTGGATCTAACAGAGCAGAAGGAGTTTGAATTTGAACAGCGCCAAACGCTCAAACAGATTCAAGCGGCCTCGCGCATCGCTAAATTATCTATCTACGATGAGAACTTAGCGACAGGAGATCTAGTCGAGGTTTACCGAGATCCGGACCAACTGTTTGATTTCGTTGGTGGTGAACGGTTGTTGCTGCGAACGCCGACCGAGCATCATGCCGCTGTATTGAAGGCGCACCGTACAGCAGGGACGGTTATCGAGTTACCTTATGTTGATGATGGGGGGGCGCGGTTTTGGCTGCGCTACTCAGTCGTTTCAACCAGCCAGAGTGGCCGAACGCTGTTAATACAGGACATTAGCGATTTTGCTGAACAACGTCGGGGGTTACAGGACTCGCTGGATGAGGTGGATAAGGTACGGCAAGACCTTCAAAAGCGCTCTGAGCGTGAGCGCCAGATGTTTGCGGTGATAGGGCATGAACTTCGCACGCCTGCGGCCAGTATTAAGATGTTACTTGAAGAGCTTGAGCTAGATCGGCAGTCCGAGCAGGTGGTAACGCTGCTGGAACAGACCGATCATCTGCTTGACGTATTGGACGACGTTCGGATTCTAGTCAATCCAGATAGAGTCGATCAGAGCGAAGAACGAACTCTACCTTTGAAGCCGATAGTTGAACGTGCGATCCAAGCCCTGCACCCGTTGGTGCAGGAGTCTAGTTTGCAGGTCTCCCTTGCCGCTGACGAAGGCGCAGACAAGGCATATAAACTTAACCCTCAAATACTCCGTCAACTGGTACTGAACCTGATCCGCAACGCGTGCTTCCACTCCGGCGGAACGCTCTTGAACGTTACGCTTCGCACGCGCGCAGTTGATGAAATGAGCTCTAAAATTGTGATGCGCTTCGAGGATAACGGTCAGGGGGTGCCGAAATCATTCAAAGCTGACCTCTTCCAACCGTTTCACAGGGCTGACAACGAATCGCAAGGTATGGGTTTAGGGCTCTCGATTTGCGAAACTCTAGTGAAGAAGCTCTATGGCAGAATCAGCTATGAAGACTCTCCTAAGGGTGGGGCGATTTTTGTTGTTGAGTTTGAATTAACACCGGGTGATCTGCTGATCGATACAGCCAACAATAGGCCCAGCATAGATGAGTCTGGTGAGGTGGCGGCCAACAAGGTTGTTGGAAAAGCAGATGCCCAGCCTGATGAGCAGCCGTTTAACTGGGAGAGTCTGCATATTCTCGTCGCTGAAGATAACGCCACCATTCGCATGTTGACGCAGAAAATGTTGGAGAAGAGGGGAGCCAAGGTAACAGTAAGAGAGGATGGAGCGCTGGCGCTTACGGCTTTTGATCAGGCTCAAATCAACTTTGTTCTTACAGATATTTTTATGCCGAATATGGATGGTTACGAATTGACCGCCGCGCTTCGTAAACGCGACTACAAAGGGCCTATCGTCGGTATATCAGCCGCCGTAGTCGGTGAGGAGACTGAGCAGTTAGTAGGGGCAGGCGCGGATACTGTACTGGGTAAGCCAATTGATATGAACAGACTCGAGAATGTTATTCAATCCTTTGCTGAGCGCATCCAACCGCTGGATGGCTCAACTTCAGATCTTTAAAAGTTAACTCACTTTCACCACCACACGTCCACGCAGTTTGCCGTCTAGGATTTGCGCAGAGGCGTCAATAGCTTCGCTTAGAGCGATCTCTTTAGCGATCTCACCGAGTTTGGCAGGGTCCAGATCTTCAGCGAGACGACGCCAGGCCTCTAGTCGAAGTTCGCGCGGTGCCATCACTGAATCGATTCCCGCCAGCGTTACGCCACGCAGAATGAATGGAGCGACCGTTGACGGCAGGTCCATGCCACCGGCCAAGCCGCAGGCAGTTACGGTACCGCCATACTTGGTGCTGGCACAGGCGTTAGCCAAAACATGAGAGCCAACAACGTCGACCACACCAGCCCAACGCTCGCGTGCAAGTGGGCGACCAGGTTCAGACATCTCCTCGCGTGCGATGATATCGACCGCACCTAGAGATTGCAGATACTCCCTCTCTTCGGGCCGCCCCGTCAGCGCGATAACCTGATAGCCCAGCTTGGCTAGCACGGCTATGGCGACGCTGCCGACACCGCCAACGGCACCAGTCACGAGGATTTCACCGTCTTCAGGCTTTACACCCTGGCGCTCGAGTGCCATGACACAGAGCATTGCGGTATAACCGGCTGTACCGATTGCCATGGCTGTTTTCGCATCAAACGCCTTGGGTAGAGGCACCAGCCACTCGCCCTTCAGGCGTGCTTTCTCGGCCAAACCACCCCAGTGCCCTTCGCCGACACCCCAACCGTTAAGCAGCACTTTATCGCCGGCTTTGTAATCCGAGTGAGACGAGTCGGTTACTGTTCCAACCAGATCAATGCCCGGTACCATTGGGAAAGAGCGCACAACAGGGGCGCCTTTGTTTATCGCTAGCGCATCTTTGTAATTTAGTGTGGAGTACTCCACAGCAATTGTTACATCACCCTCAGGCAGCGAAGCTTCATCAATATCGCTCACTGCCGCAGTAAGCGCGCCATCTACTTTGTCGATCAGAATGCCTTTAAACATGGGGTTCTCCCTCAGGGTTGAGTGTTTGATTGGTAAATTGTCAGAAACTCTTCTGCGAAGAGTTTCAACGGCTTATCGGTTCGTTCAAGTTTGGCCCGCAATACCGCACCTTCCCAGCCGATCCAAAACAGGTAAGCAATTTTTGTCGGCGCCGCTCTGTTCGAAAGCTGGCCCAGTTTCTGAGCTTCTTGCAGGCACAGGGCTAGGCGTGCCTCCCAGTCAAAGAACACGGCTTCTATCTGAATGCGAAAGGGCTCGGGTAAAGTACTCATCTCCTGACCTAGATTGCCGATCAGGCAGCCGCGGCGAAACTCGTAGCGCGCCATACCGGCAGCGGCCGTCTCCACGAATTTGAGAATACGCTGCATCGGTGGGTAGCTAACGTCTGAAAAATGTTTATCGAGCAGGTTGGCGAAGAACTCAGCATAGGCACTAATGACTTCGGCAACAAAGGCATCCTTAGAGTCAAAGTAGTAGTAGAAGGAGCCTTTGGGTACGCCAGCGGGCTTAAGAATAGCATCGATACCGGTAGCGGAGTAGCCGCGTTCGGTAAGCAGCTCCATGCCGCTTCGAATCAATGCTGTGCGCATCGCTTGCAGTTGCTGCGGCGACTTCGCGGGCCGGCCGCGGCGGGGTTGATTGGTTGTTTGAGTTTCCATGCGAATAATATTAGACCGGTCGTCTATTAAATTCAATCCGCCAGATCAGGACCAGTGTTCATCCTCTTTTGAGGCCGTGAACTGATGATCTTCGCCGTTGGCGCCGAGTTGCTCAATCTTGCTGGGAACACCCTCTTCAATCATGGTCATCAAAAATCATGTAGGTCAGTGTATTGGCCAGTCGCTTGCACCCAGAGGGTATCGTAGGCAATCAAACTCTGGATGCTCCAGCCCTGCTATAAGCTTGCCATCCATAAAAATCCCAAAGCGATACCCGGTAGGCCGGCTAGTAACAACCTGTAAGCAGAGTTGATTTAGGCTGGCACGCCGGAGAATGGGGCCACCCAGTACTGAAGGTAGGTTTTTCTGCGGGTCCTCTGAGGTCAAAGATTCACTCTCGTTCGTTGGGACGCAGTTGTCAAAGTTAGCGATTAAAAACCCCGCCCCATTAAGCTCACATTGGCGATTTGGGGCGGGTTACCGCTGAAGCGGCAATGAGAACAACGATACAACGTTACGAGATAAAGCTGACAAAAACCTGAGACCGAATTTCAAACATATTCTATTTGGTTATTTTCTTAGTTGAATTCTGCTGATATGCTCGTGTGAAAATTTACCGGAAGGATTATTTCCAAATGAAACGATCGATTATTGCAGCGCTTGCGCTGAGTCTGGCGGTTGTTGCGCCTGTTCACGCCACTGAAGAGGCGATCGAGGCGATGAACGACTACATGGCATTCCAGGAGTATGAATCTGGCATCATGGTGCCGCAGCAGATTGATCAGATTGTGTTTGAGGCTTCTACCTTCATTGATGCGCGTGATGCTGAACAGTTCGAGGCCAGCACGATTCCAGGCGCAATTAATATCGAGTGGCGTGAAGTTTTGGACCGTATTGATGAAATACCAGAAGAGGGTAAGGTAATCCTTTTCTGCAACACCGGTTCGCTCTCGGCACAGGCCACTTTTGCGCTGCGTGTGGCTGGGCGTGAGAACGTCGTTGTTCTACAATCTGGCTTCTTAGGCTGGCAGGAGAATGCCGCATATAAACCCGAGTAGTCCCGAGTAGTCCTGATTAGGGCTATACTTACCTAAAGCCCTCACACACAAGGACCTGAACCAATGAGAGTTTTCGACAATACCGAATGTTTTCTGGGTGAGGGTCCGCTATGGCATCCTGAGCTAAAGCAACTCTTCTGGTTCGATATTATCAATGCCAAGCTTTATTCGCTGGCGGGTGATACGGCCTCCTCGTGGTGTTTTGACCAGATGGTCTCGGCGGCCGGTTGGGTCAGCAAAGATGAGCTACTCATCGCCAGTGAAACCTCTCTGTTTCGTTTCAATATTCTTACCGGTGAGGAAACTCTGGTCGTACCGCTCGAGGCAGATAACACGGTGACGCGCTCTAATGACGGACGCGCAGACCCCTGGGGTGGTTTCTGGATCGGCACTATGGGGAAGAACGCCGAGCCCGGTGCAGGTGCTATCTATCGCTACTACGATGGTGAGCTGCGCAAACTTTACCCTGATATCACGATCTCCAACGCTATCTGTTTTGCGCCTGATCGCAGCTGCGCCTATTACACAGACACGCCGACTAAGCTCGTTATGCGTCAGCCGCTGCAAGCAGAGGATGGTTGGCCCGACGGCGAATCTGAGATCTTTCTTGATCTTAACGAGGCGGGTCTAAATCCAGATGGCGCAGTAATTGACGCTAACGGAAACATCTGGGTTGCCTGCTGGGGTGATGGTGGCGTGCATGTCTTTAGCCCAGAGGGTAAAGAGATTGAACGTATAGGCGTGCGTGCGTCACATGTCACTTGCCCGGCTTTTGGTGGATTGGACTACTCAACACTATATGTCACGACTGCTCAGCAGGATTTGCCTGAAAAAAGTATTGAATTGCAGGCGGCGGGGCAGACGTTTTTTGAGGGTGTGAGGTACAGGGGTTTGCCTGAGCCGGCGGTGAAGTTAGCGGAAGAGACAGGTGATTAGACCAGCCGCTTGCCAATCTCCATCAGTCTTCTTTTAACTGCCAGCAAAAGTAATAACACAACGATAACGCCCAGCATATCTCCGATGAAATATTTCAACGCAACTAGATCGAGTGGCGAAGTAGAGTAACGGACTGCTCCGATCGCTCCATTGACCAGGGATGAAATCGCTCCAACAACGATAACAAGTCGAAAAAGGCTGAGGTTCTCTGTCTTGCCGAGGGCGAGTGGAGAAAATGCCGGTTTATGGCTCAGATAGTTGATTAAGACTAAAGGCACCGCCATTGCTACAGCGGTAGCCACTCCGGAGATCACACCCGCGGTTACGCTGAGCCCCATCGCTAAATCGGCTATTAAATGAGCGAGGAAAATAGGTGCTAGTGCTGAAGCCCCACCAAGGACTACAGCTATCGCCCTTATTCCGTGCGGTATGAACATCAAACTGGCGACCGCGAGAGGGCTATATTCTAGTAGAGAGCTCTCAATTTTCCAGATGATTTGAAACTGAATAAGCAGCGCTGTAAGCATCAAAGCCAGAATAATTAGCTGCTGGGATAAGATTCTCATAGATACTGCCTAATTAACTATAAGACACTTATTGTACTCATTCGGGCGCGTTATGGGTCGAATTTTTTCAACAAACGGTGGTGTGTTGCCCTAGTGCTGTTGCGCTGTCTTGGCTATTTTGTTTGGTGCCTCGAGGCGGAATCGAACCACCGACACGAGGATTTTCAATCCTCTGCTCTACCAACTGAGCTATCGAGGCATCAGGCGGCGGCATTAAAACCTTTGGTGGGAATTAAGTCAACCGCTGTGCAGAAAATTGCATCTGAAATTAAGCGCTGATGCCGTATTCAGTGCGGTAAGCCTTGATCGCTTCTAGTTCGTTTGCGTGGTCACCAAGCTCTTTCAGGTATTCGATTAGGTCGTCCAGTGAGATGATGCTGGCAACTTGCATACCGTAGTCGCGTTCAACTTCCTGAATTGCTGATAGCTCACCTTTGCCGCGCTCCATTCGGTTGAGCGCGATAACCGTTGCTGCGGGCGTGGCTCCCGCCTCTTCGATAATAGCCATCACTTCACGAATGGCTGTGCCAGCCGTGATCACGTCATCGATGATTAATACGCGGCCCTCCAGAGGCGCACCGACAAGGTTGCCACCCTCACCATGATCTTTCTTCTCCTTGCGGTTGAAGACGTAGGGCACATCGCGACCAAAGTCATTCGCCAAGGCTACAACTGTAGCCGTTGCCAGCGGGATGCCCTTGTAGGCGGGGCCGAGCATGATGTCGTAGTTGATGCCCGAGGCTTCGATTGCAGCGGCATAGAAGCGACCGAGCTTGGCAATCGCTTCACCGGTATTGAATAAACCGGCATTGAAAAAGTAGGGGCTGGTGCGGCCTGATTTGAGAGTAAATTCGCCGAAGCGCAGGACGCCCTTCTCGATAGCAAACTGAATGAATTCGCGCTGGTATGCCTGCATGGCTCTAAAACCTCGAAAATTGCGTAATCGAAACGGCGCCTAGGATACCTGAATTCAAGCAAAGCGCCCAAATTTCTCAGCCTTGAAGTTCTGTAAATACGACCGCATCAAGGCTACAATGGTAGATCTCCTCAATAACCCTTACAACGGAGTGCGCCTCGTCAATGCGTGTGATTAGTTTTAACGCTCAGGGAATCGTTCAAGCAGCCGATCGCGGTTTCTTTGACTGGATGGTCAAACAGGATGCTGATGTTGTCTGTATTCAGAACCTCAAGGCTCGTGAGTACCAGCTGGACGACGAACGTTACCACCCCGAGGGTTACCATGCGTACTTCTTTGAAGCTTGGGATGATGGCTACTCGGGTGTGGCGATCTACTCGCGCCAAGTACCTAAAGCGATCATGACCGGTCTAGGCTTTGAAGCCTGCGATACCGAAGGTCGCTTCATTCAAGCAGATTTTGACCGCGTCAGCATTAGCTCCTTTACCATTCCATCAGGGCTAGAGAGTGAAGAGGCTCAGGCGCGCAAGATGGATTATCTTGAGAACTTCCACGGGCACCTCTCTAAGACACTGCGCAAGCGTCGTGAATTTATTTTTGCCGGTACGGTGAACATCGCTCACAAACCGGTTGATCTAAGCAATTGGTATGTAAACCAGAAGGTCTCGGGTTTTCTCGCTGAGGAGCGCGAGTGGATCGAAGAGGTGTTCGGGGATATGGGCTTTGTTGACTGCTTCCGCGAGGCGAACAAAGCAGAGAAACAGTTTACCTGGTGGCCAGACTACAATCGCGCTTGGACGTTGAACGAAGGCGCTCGTCTAGACTACCAAATTTCAACAGCTAACCTGCGTAAAACTGTGCGCTCAGCCTCGGTCTACAAAGGCGAACGCTTTTCAGACCACGCCCCCTTAATCATCGACTACGCGATCGATTTCTAGTTCAGATACAGTCGTTAGCCTGGGGCAGCGTCTCACTGCCCCCATTTACAATCATCGGTCGATCAAGCTTCGAGCGCGGCAGTCTGTGCAGCTGTAATTTGTGCGATACCCTTACGCGCTAGCGCCAGCATCGCATTGAGCTCCTCCTCGCTGTAGGGCTCTCCCTCTGCTGTGCCCTGTACCTCTACGAAACCACCCTTTTCGGTCATCACAACGTTCATATCGGTCTCCGCTGAAGAGTCCTCTGCATAGTCCAGGTCGAGAACAGGCTGCTCTTTGTAAATGCCAACTGAGATCGCAGCAATCTGGTGCTTAAGTGGATTTCCTTTCATTGCGCCGTTTTTGTCCTTTTTGAGGAAAGCGATCGCATCGCATAGGGCCACATAGGCGCCGGAAATGGATGCTGTGCGCGTACCGCCATCTGCCTGAATAACATCACAATCGATAGTTATGGTGTTCTCGCCTAGCTTGTTGAGGTTCATTGCGGCACGTAGTGAGCGACCGATAAGGCGCTGAATTTCGAGCGTGCGGCCACCCTGTTTACCGCGTGAAGCCTCGCGTGCTGTGCGTGTGTTGGTGGCACGGGGTAGCATACCGTATTCTGCGGTCACCCAGCCCTGGCCAGAACCACGTAAGAAGCGTGGTACACCGCGTTCAACAGATGCTGTGCAGAGCACCTTAGTATCGCCAAACTCAACCAGAACAGAACCTTCAGCATGTTTGGTGTAGTTGCGCGTGATGCGGATATCGCGCATCTGATCCGGTTCGCGGCCGCTCGGGCGCATAGCGTCCAGGCCAAGGTTTTTTATCTGATCTGACAGAGTTGAGCTCATAAAGGTACCTTCCTGCGCGTTCAATAAGCGGTGCGCTCAATAGAGCAGAGTGCGAACGGCTGTTATAGTGAGTGAATTGGGAATTTTAATAGAGATTGATCCTATATGACACAGAGTATGACCGCATTTGCGCGCAAAGAGGCGACTTATTCTTGGGGTAACCTGAGTTGGGAGTTGCGCGCGGTGAATCATCGCTTTCTGGAACCGCAATTAAAAATACATGAGGCTCTGCGAGATATCGAGCCGGTTGTGCGTGATAAGCTGCGTTCCAAGTTGAGCCGCGGCAAGATCGAATGTGCGTTACGCTTTCATGCTGAGTCCGGCTCTTCAGAGATTGAGGTCGATTCGCAGCGGGTCGCTTCTCTGGTCAAAGCCCTCGAGCAGATTAAATCTCACTCGAGTGATCTCGCGCCAGTCGATCCTCTCGCGCTGCTGCACTACCCTGGCGTGCAGAAGAGCGCCGGTATTGAGACCGAGGCGGTGCTTGGTGTAGCAGCGGAGCTATTGGATGCGACGCTTGATCAGTTTATTGATGCACGTAAACGCGAAGGGGCTGAACTCGCGAAATTGATTGAGCAGCGTCTCGACGCTATAGACGAAATTGTGGTCGAAGTGCGTCGTCTGATGCCAGAGATTTTGGTGGCGCAACGTGACAACCTGCGCCAGCGTATTGAACAGCTTGGTGTCGACCTTGATGCCGGTCGTTTAGAGCAAGAGGTCGTGATGCTGGCTCAGAAGGCGGATGTGGCCGAGGAGCTCGATCGTCTCGAAACTCACGTGAACGAGGTACGACGTGCACTCAGGCAGAAGGGGCCAGTAGGCCGCCGACTCGACTTTCTGATGCAAGAGCTCAACCGCGAAGCCAACACCCTCGGATCTAAGTCCATAGTCACCAGCACCACCTCCTGCTCGGTTGAGCTTAAAGTGTTGATCGAGCAGATGCGCGAGCAGATCCAGAATATTGAGTAGCTTCCAATCAAGCTGACTTTTCGCTAGCTGATTAGGCTGTTTTGCTGCAGAAGTTGGTTGTGATCGATCATGTACTCTTTAGAGATCTGTATGGCTGCGGCACCCAAAGCGCCCGCTATCTCGCCGAAGGTTCCTGTTGAGAGTGCTGGGGTATCGATACCCTGAAGATCTAATTGGCTCCACTGATTTCTGACCTCTTCGAGAAGACGTTGGCGCACATTAGGCGGCATGGATCCATCGAGTACGAACTCTTCAAAGTCTATTACTGTGAGTGCCGAAATGAAGGCATAAGCTAGACTCTTAGCGGCACGTTGAATCCACCTTTCTAGTGGTTGCTCTATCGTATCCCAATGCGGGTCGTCGCTGTAAAGGCGACCAATGGGATCGGACTCCTGCGCTTTGATCATCGATTCTAGAGTTATCAGTGAAGCGTGATCGAGTAGGCGATTGCCCTCAGGTTGGTCGGGTACGCGCAGGGGTCCAAAGCCTCCCGCATGCCCGCGACGTCCTTGATAGACGCTGCCGTTGAGCACAACCCCACCACCAATGAAGCTCTCAACATAGAAGTAGGCCCAATCCAGAGCGGCGTGTTTGTTCCCGAAAACCTGCTCGGCTCGGCAGGCTGCTGTACCATCGTTTTCAACAGCGACGGGTATCCCGAGCAATTTGTAGGTTTCGGCCGCGGTGTCAAATGTACGCCAAGGAGCCATCTCCTCAGGCGAGATGGCCAGCTCGTCTGTCCAGCTCCAAAGTTCTTCCGGGCAGGCGATGTTGAAGGAGCTCAGATCGGACTTCTCAATTCCCGCGCTTGCAAGCGCCTGCGGAAAGTTGTCTGCGATGAACTCCATCAGGGAGCTAGGTGTCGGGTACTCATGCAGTTCAGTTGTACGCGCCAAAATGTTGCCCACAAAATCGATGATGATCAGACGATAGGCACGACGCCCAACGTAGAGCCCGGCAAAGTAGCGAGCTTGCGGGTTCAAGCGCATAGGTACGGAGGGTTGTCCAATCCGACCTCGAATCGGTTCTCCTCTCAGCAGGAATCCATCCTTCTCCAATGCGCGAAAAATCATAGAGATGGCGTTTGCAGAGAGTCCGGTGAGTTTGGTTGCCTCGGCTTTAGTGAGTTGTCCGTGTGTGCGCACCAGATGCAGAACTAACCGCTCGTTCATCCCACGAACGGTAGTCAGATTAGTCCCTCTAATCCTAGCCGTTTGAGCTTTGTCGGTGAAACTGCGTCTTGGGCACATAGCAAAATTGATCCGAGAGTGACTGCTCGGAGTCTACTCCGTTGTTCAAGTTATTGTTATGCCGACAACTTAAATGTGAATAAATTCAGCGTCAATGAGTTATTAATTAATTTTGAATTAATTATTGACACTCTGGAATTCGATCAAATAGAGTGTCGCTACCCTACAGGCAAATGATCCGATCGTTTGCTGGTCGAATTCGAACGAATTTCGGCGAGCGGTAAATACAATTGAGTAGTTAACATCCATAACAATAACCAGGAGTTAATCATGTCTAAACTCGCAAGCATCATCGCGGCAACAGTTGCTGCAACGGCTATGTCTGGCGCGGCGATGGCCGGCGGCCACAGCAAAGTGTCTGCATGTCTTATCACCAAAACTGATACCAACCCATTCTTCGTCAAAATGCGTGAAGGCGCTCTGGCGAAAGCTGAAGAGATCGGCGTCGAGCTTAAAGCGTACGCGGGCAAAACTGACGGCGATAACGAAACTCAGGTACAGGCTATCGAAACCTGTATTGCTGATGGCGCAAGCGGTATTCTGCTCACTGCGTCTGATACATCAGGCATCACTGCATCTGTAAAGCAGGCTCGTGATGCAGGTCTGGCGGTAATCGCGCTGGATACTCCACTGGATCCAATCGATGCAGCTGACTCTACCTTCGCAACTGATAACTTTGTTGCAGGTGAACTGATCGGTGCTTGGGCTAAAGAGACTCTGGGTGCAGCAGCAGCTGATGCGAAGATTGCGTTCCTGAATATCAACGTGTCTCAGCCAACAGTTGGTGTTCTGCGTAACCAGGGCTTCATGAAAGGCTTCGGTATTGATCTGGGCGATCCAAACAAGTGGGGTGATGAGACTGACCCACGCGTTGTTGGTCACGACGTGACTGATGGCAACGAAGAGGGTGGTCGTCGCGCAATGGAGAACCTGCTGGCGAAAGATCCAATGATCAACGTTGTCTACACCATCAACGAACCAGCGGCTGCGGGTGCGTATGAAGCGCTGAAATCGATCGGTCGCGAGAATGATGTGCTGATCACCTCTGTAGACGGTGGCTGTGCCGGTGTACGTAACGTACGTGACGGTGTAATTGGTGCGACTTCTCAGCAGTACCCACTGCGCATGGCAGCTCTGGGCGTAGAAGCGATCAAAGCATGGGCCGACAACGGTACCAAGCCTGCAATGACTGATGGCAAAAACTTCTTCGACACAGGTGCGGCACTGATCACTGACAAACCAGTATCAGGCGTTGACTCTATCTCTGTGAATGAAGGTCTGGAACTCTGCTGGGGTAACTAATTTCCCTGAGCAGTAAAAACACGCTGCGTGGTCGCAATGATCCGCAGCGTGTTCTATGTTGGTTTTTGCCTTTCTCCAAAAGTATTTGAGATTTTCCTATGTCTGCAAACTCTAATAAGCCGCTCGCGTACGAGCAGTCACTGGGTGCAGCTAAAACGACTGTTGCTCAATTTGAACAAGAAGAGGGCGGTGTGCTGCGAACGATGCAGCATATTCTTCACCGCTCACCCTGGGTCGTACCGCTGATTGTTCTGGCTTTATCGATTGTTGTTTTCGGTATTTTGGCTGGATCGAAGTTCTTTTCGCCTTTCGCGTTGACGTTGATCCTTCAGCAGGTACAGATTGTCGGTATCGTTGCTGCAGCGCAGACACTTGTTATTCTAACGGCCGGTATCGATCTGTCAGTCGGGGCAATAATGGTGCTCTCGTCTGTTGTGATGGGACAGTTTACCTTCCGTTACGGTTTGCCAGCCGAGATCAGTGTGCTTTGTGGTTTAGTGTGCGGTACCTTTATTGGGTATCTGAACGGTCTTCTCGTGGCGCGTTATAAGTTGCCACCTTTCATTGTCACCCTGGGCATGTGGCAGATCGCGCTCGCGACCAATTTTCTCTACTCCGCTAATGAGACCATACGCGCACAAGATGTCGCTGATACTGCCCCGATACTGCAGTTCTTCGGTGAGAAATTTAATATCGGGGGCGCGGTATTCACCTACGGCGTCGTGTTTATGATTCTGCTATTTCTTTTGCTTGCCTATGTGTTGAGCTCCACCGCTTGGGGGAGACATGTTTATGCCATCGGTGATGATAAAGATGCGGCGGAACTATCGGGTGTTAAAACCGACAAAGTTCTTATTTCGGTATACATGGTTGCCGGTCTTATCTGTGCATTCGCAGGTTGGGCAATGATTGGTCGCCTCGGCTCCGTCTCCCCAACAGTAGGTCAGTTCGCGAATATCGAGTCGATCACGGCGGTCGTTATCGGGGGTATCTCTCTTTTTGGTGGCCGTGGATCGGTACTGGGCCCCCTATTTGGCGCGTTAATAGTTGGTGTTTTTTCACTCGGTCTAAGGCTTTTGGGTGTTGATGTACAGTGGACCTATCTTTTGATCGGCGTGTTGATTATTGCCGCTGTCTCTATAGATCAGTGGATTAGAAAGGCGACAGTGTGATGAGTAACCAAGAACCTATTCTAAAAGCAGTAAATTTGCTCAAACGCTATGGTCACGTTACTGCTATGGATCACTGCAACTTTGAGCTATATCCCGGTGAGGTGGTTGCCGTCATTGGCGATAATGGCGCGGGCAAATCAACGCTGATTAAAGCATTATCAGGTGCCTTAGTTCCGGATGCTGGCGAAATTTACCTAGAAGGTAAACGGGTTAACTTTACCTCGCCACTAGACGCTCGAGATCAGGGAATAGAGACTGTATATCAACAGCTTGCGATGTCACCGGCGCTCTCGATTGCCGATAATATGTTTATGGGACGTGAACTGCGCAAGCCTGGCATCATGGGTAGTCTCTTCCGTCGTTTGGACAAGCCTGCGATGGAGGCCTTTGCTCGCGAGAAGTTGAATGAGCTGGGTTTGATGACCATTCAGAACATCCAGCAGGCAGTAGAGACGCTCTCCGGTGGTCAACGCCAGGGTGTGGCGGTTGCCCGTGCTGCAGCCTTTGGCTCGAAGGTTGTTATTCTGGATGAGCCAACCGCTGCGTTGGGTGTCAAAGAGAGTCGCCGCGTTCTCGATCTGATCAAAGAGCTAAAGGCACGCGGATTGCCCGTTATTCTTATCAGTCACAACATGCCCCACGTGTTTGAGGTGGCGGATCGTATCCACATCCACCGCCTCGGAACTCGTCTCTGTGTGATTCGTCCTGATGAGTACGAAATGAACGATGCTGTTGCGTTTATGGTAGGTGCGAAAGAGCCTCCACAAGAGCTATTGAACGCGGTGTGATATGGCGGCTTCGGGTCCGGATATCGCTAAAACGGTTGAGTTGATACGGCGCTCTAGGGTGCCAGGTCAGCGGCTTCTGGCCGCCATTGTTGGTCCACCGGGTTCCGGTAAGTCCACCTTGGCGGCCGCCGTTGTCGACAACATCAACGATGATACCGACGGCTTAGCGGCGCTGGTTCCAATGGATGGTTATCATTTAGATAACGAAGAGCTGATCGCTCGTGGCTTATTAAGATGCAAAGGTGCGCCAGAGACATTCGCTGTTGAGAGCTTGTTGGAGCTGATATCGGCGATCCGTAATACTGGTGGAGACATTCGCTACCCAACTTTTGATCGCAGCCTTGATGCAACTGTACCCAACGGCGGTCTGCTCAAGCATGATGTGCCGATCGTGGTAGTTGAGGGCAACTATCTTCTGCTGGATCGGCCTATCTGGCGTCAATTGGCGCCGCTGTTTGACGTTACCGTCTTCCTAAATCCACCCAAAGCGGAACTCAAGCGTAGGTTGGTTGATCGTTGGCTGCACTACGGGTTTTCACCCAGCGAGGCCGAGCGTAAAGCCTTAGGAAATGACATGGTTAATGCTGAGCTCGTACTGGACTCAAGTCTGCCTGCTGATCTCTGTCTAAGCCAAAAAACCGAGCAGGCTGACTCCACGTTAAGCTGATCAGAGAGCCTTTTCGAGGAGCTCTCGATACTCTTCCGGGGTTGCAACTCTGGGGTTGGTGGCGTGACAGTGATCTTTCATGGCGCCTGAGATAATCTGTTCAAATTGCGACTCGCTTACACCCATTTCGCTCAAACCGCTTGGCATACCTAAGCGCTCGTTCATCGAGATCAGGGCCTCAACAACCGTTTCTCCTGCACCCAAATTCATCGCTTGTGCCATGCGCATAAGTTTTTGTTCACTCTGCATCGTCTCAGCCGGTGTATTGAACTCCACAATCAGCGGCATAAATATGGCGTTTAAGGTGCCGTGATGCAGGCGTGGATCAACGCCGCCCATCGAATGGCTAAGGCTGTGTACTGCACCGAGCCCTTTCTGGAAAGCCATAGCTCCCTGCATTGATGCACTCATCATATTCAGCCGTGCTTCGCGGTCACTGCCATCCGTAGTTGCACGCTCTATGTGCGCCCATCCACGGCGTAGCCCATCGAGTGCGATGCCATCAGCCGGTGGGTTGAATGCCGGAGACATGAAGGTCTCCATGCAGTGAGCGATTGCATCCATACCGGTTGCGGCCGTCATTGATGGCGGCAGTCCTAAGGTTAGCTCGGGGTCGCAGATTGCTACTTTCGGCATCACATGAGGTGAGATGACACCCACCTTGCGGCCATCTTCGAGAATCAGAACGCCGGCGCGACCGACTTCGCTCCCAGTTCCGGCAGTTGTTGGTATCGCAACAACAGGTGCAGTTGCCGAAGTAATTCTTGTGAGGCCGCCCTCGATCAGCGCGAACTGACTCAGCGGTCCCTCGTGGGTGGCACAGACTGCAACACCCTTGGCTAGGTCGATTGCAGAGCCGCCACCGACAGCAATTAACCCATCAAAGCCACCGTCACGATACATTTGCGCTGCCAAGCGCACCGTCGCCTCGTTGGGGTTTGGGGGTGTTTGATCAAATATCTGCTCGTCAGAGAAGTGCTGCAACTGGTCACTGACCTGTTCGATTAGTCCTGCGGCGCGAACACCTTTGTCGGTAACAATCAGTGGACGTTTGATTGATAGCAGGTCACATTCAGCTTGCAGGGAGCTAAGGCTGCCGAAGCCAAATTGGACGCGAGTGAGATAGTTGATCAGGTGCAAAGCGAGCTCCTAACGCTGAGATTCTAGTTGCTGAATCTCTTTATATACTGCATCGGCTTGCTCGGATAGCTTTGAGTATCCCTCGATATCGCCGGTGCGTTGCGCATTCATCGCCTTCTCTAGCAGCTCACCGTACTCTTTGTTCAACTGCTTGAGTGGATCTTTCTTAAATAAACCAAACATCGTTCGCTCCTTACTGGGTTTCTCTGTTTACGAAGTTAAGTTGCGCTTGGTTTGTGTCCTAATATAGGAATCTCAGATTGCACTTTCGGCGAATAGGCAAGATCTAGATAGAGGCGTAAAGTCTTAATTACTGAGATTATATATTGTTGTAATGCACAACAATAAATTGTAGAGTTCCATAACAGCCTAAAATAGAGCTCAAATACTAATAACAGATTGGGGGCACCATGAGTCACTCACCCTTTGAAACGAATCTCGATCAGTGCGCTGCAAACTATGCTGCGCTGACGCCGATTAGCTATCTTGAGCGTTCGGCCTTTGTATACCCAAACAAAGTGGCAACCGTAAACGGTGAGGTGCGTCGCACATGGAGTGAAACTCTCAAGCGTTGTCGCCAGTTAGCTAGCGCACTGCGCAAGGTCGGCATTAAGAAGGGTGAAGCTGTCTCGATTATTGCATCGAACTTGCCCGAGCACTTTGAGACTCATTTTGGTGTGCCGATGGCTGGCGCCATACTCAACTCGATCAACACCCGTCTCGATGCGGCAACGGTTGCATTTATCCTGCAGCACGCTGAAGCCAAGGTTTTCCTGGTCGATAAAGAGTTTGCTGAGGTCGCTACGGCTGCCCTCGCAACCCTCGAAAACAAGCCGCTAGTTATTGGTATCGATGACGCGAGCTTTGATGGCGGTGAGATGATCGGCGAGATGGATTACGAAGCGTTTATCGCAACGGGAGACGAGAACTACCCTGGCGAAGCTGTGACCGATGAGTGGAATGCGATCACGCTCAACTACACCTCAGGCACTACGGGTGATCCCAAGGGCGTGGTCTACCACCACCGTGGCGCCTACTTGAATGCGGCGAGTAATGCGCTCTCATGGAGTATGGGAATGCACCCGGTCTACCTTTGGACGCTACCGATGTTCCACTGTAATGGTTGGTGTTTCCCGTGGACTATCGCTGCGCAAGCCGGTGTAAGCGTCAGTCTGCGCCATGTGCGCGCCGATAAGATTTTTGAACTGATCAAAAGCGAAAAGGTCGGCTACTTCTGTGGTGCTCCGATCGTTCTCAATATGCTCAACTCAGCTCCTGATGAGATGAAAGCGGGCATCGATCACAAAGTGAGCGTTATGACGGCGGGTGCAGCGCCTCCAGCGGCTGTTATCGCCGGTATGGAAAGCATCGGTTTTGATGTTACCCACGTTTACGGCCTTACTGAAACCTACGGCCCTTGCGCTATCTGTGCTTGGAACGATGACTGGGACGATAAGTCTGCTGAAGAGAAAGCGGTGCTCAAGGCGCGCCAGGGTGTTCGAGCGCCGATGCTTGAAGATATGGCGGTACTCGATCCCGAGACGCTGGAGCCAGTACCGCAAGATGGTGAGACCATGGGCGAGATCTTCATGCGTGGCAACCTAGTGATGAAGGGCTACCTGAAGAACCCTGCCACAACCGAGAAATCCTTCCGCGGTGGCTGGTTTGCCTCGGGTGACCTAGCGGTATGGCATGCAGATGGCTATGTGCAGATTAAAGACCGTTCGAAAGACATCATTATCTCCGGTGGCGAGAACATCTCATCGATCGAGGTGGAGGGTGTTTTGTATGCCCACCCGCATATTCAAGAGGCGGCCGTTGTCGCTAAGAATGATGAGAAGTGGGGTGAGACCCCTTGTGCATTCGTCACCCTTAAAGAGGGTGCGCCTCAGGTGAGTGAGGCGGAGGTTATCGATTACTGCCGCGCGAACATGGCGAAGTTTAAGGCACCGAAGAACGTCGTTTTCGGACCGCTGCCAAAGACGTCCACCGGTAAGATTCAGAAATTTATTCTACGTGAGCAGGCTAATTCGCTCTAAGAGTTAACCAAAGCGCCGAGCGAGGCTGGGCGCAGAAGGAAGTTAAGATGAAAGCAATTGTCGCGGTTAAACGCGTTATCGATTACAACGTGAAGGTTCGCGTTAAAGCCGACAACTCAGATGTTGATCTGGCTAATACCAAAATGTCGATCAACCCCTTCTGTGAGATCGCAGTAGAGGAGGCAGTGCGTCTTAAAGAGGCGGGTACAGTCTCTGAAATCGTGGTTGTCTCTGTTGGCCCTAAAGCGGTACAGGAGCAGATGCGTTACGCCATGGCTCTGGGTGCCGATCGCGGTATTCAGGTTGAGACTGCAGCGGCTCCAAGTTCACTCGACGTTGCACGCCTGTTGGCGAAGATCAACGAAGAGGAGAACGCTGATCTGTTTATCCTCGGTAAGCAGGCTATCGATTCCGATAACAACCAGACTGGTCAAATGCTAGCTGCGCTGCTGGATATCCCGCAGGCGACCTTCGCATCAGAAGTGAAAATTGCTGACGGCAAAGCTGAAGTCACCCGTGAAGTGGACGGCGGTTTGGTGACGCTGGAGATGGATCTGCCAGCCGTTGTCACCACAGACCTGCGTCTGAACGAGCCACGCTTCGCCGCGCTGCCCAAAATTATGCAGGCTAAGCGCAAGCCACTGGCAGTAAAAACAGTCGAAGAGCTGGGCGTTACGCTGAGCAACAGCACAGAGCTTCTCTCTGTAGAGCCGCCAGCCGAGCGCCAGGCGGGTATCAAGGTGGGTTCGGTAGACGAGCTGCTCGATAAACTGCGCAACGACGCTCAGGTTCTTTAAGGAGAGAGATGATGAAAACCCTGATTATTGCCGAACACGAAAACGGCGCTATCAAGAGCGCAACTCTCTCAGCAGTCACGGCTGCTGCAGCACTGGGTGCGCCGGTTGATCTGCTGGTAACCGGTAACGACGTGGCAGCTGCCGCACAGGCCGCTTCTCAGGTTGCCGGTGTCTCTGCGGTTCTAACTGCAGAGGACGCAGCACTTGCACACCCGCTGGCCGACCTGATTGCACCGGTAGCTAAGCAATTGGCCGGTGACTACACCCATATTCTGGTAGGTGCGAGCACCTTTGGTAAGGACTTGGCACCACGTCTGGCGGCCCTTTGTGGTGTAAACCAGATCTCTGACATCATCGAAGTCATTGATGCGGATACATTCAAGCGTCCTATCTATGCCGGCAACGCGATTGCGACTGTTAAGAGTAGTGACGCGACTAAGGTGATCACGGTTCGTGGTACAGCTTTCGCGGCAGCCGCCTCTGAAGGCGGTAGCGCAGCGGTGAGCGCTGCAAACGCAACTGTAGGGACTGCAAAAGTTCGCTTCGTACGTGCGGATGTCACCGAATCTGACCGTCCAGAGCTGGACTCTGCTGATATCGTCGTATCGGGCGGCCGCGGTGTTGGTTCAAAAGAGGATTTCGCGAAGGTGTTCGAGCTGGCTGACAAGCTGAGTGCTGCGGTCGGTGCATCACGTGCTGCTGTTGATAGCGGCTTCGTTCCTAACGATATGCAGGTGGGCCAGACCGGTAAGATGGTTGCGCCTAAGCTCTATATCGCCGTGGGCATCTCCGGTGCCATTCAGCACATTGCCGGTATGAAAGAGTCGGGTGTCATTGTTGCAATTAACAAAGACGAAGAGGCGCCCATCTTCAACATCGCTGACTACGGTCTGGTAGGCGATCTGCACGATATTCTGCCGGAACTCGTTTCTAAAATCTGATCGACCGTCGGGGTAGGCTCTGCGCCTACCCTGGTTCGCTAACTTTCTGAGACCCTGACCATGAATATCTACAACGCCCCGGCGCAGGACACTGCCTTTGTGCTCGACCAGTTGGTGCAGTTCGACAAACTGTGCGAAGCGATGCACCTTGAGGAGGTTAACCTCGAGCTGGCTAATGTGATCGTAGAGGAGGCGGGTAAGCTTGCATCTGAAGTACTGGCTCCCTTGAATGCGGTGGGAGATTCCAATGGCGCCAAGCTCAGCGATGACAAAGTACAGGAGTCGCCAGGATACTCAGATGCTTATCAGCAGTACATGGAGAACGGCTGGGCAACGCTAACAGCGCCCGAGGCGTTTGGTGGCCAGGCGTTGCCCAATGTCGTAGGTACAGCGGTCAATGAACTCTGGCACTCGGCCAATATGGCGTTTGCGCTCTGCCCAATGCTGACACAGGGTTCTATTGAAGCCTTGATTGCGCATGGTAGTGATGAGCTTCAGCAGGCTTATCTGCCGCGTCTCGTGAGCGGCGAGTGGACAGGGACAATGAACCTCACCGAGCCCGCTGCGGGTTCTGACCTCGCTGCAGTTGCCACCAAAGCGGTGCCAAACGGCGATCACTACCTGATCACGGGGCAGAAGATCTACATCACCTGGGGTGATCACCAGATGACCCCTAATATTGTTCATCTTGTGCTGGCTCGGCTGCCGGATGCACCGGCGGGCGTTAAGGGTATCTCGCTCTTTATCGTGCCGAAATTCTTGCTCGATGAGAACGGTGAACCGGGTGAGCTAAACGATGCAAAGTGTATCGCGCTAGAGCACAAGCTGGGTATCCACGCCAGCCCTACCTGTACCATGAGTTTTGGTGATAATGGCGGTGCAGTTGGCTACATCGTGGGTGAGGAGAATAAGGGCCTCGCTTACATGTTCACCATGATGAACCATGCGCGCCAGTCTGTCGGCCTGCAGGGGCTGTCGATATCTGAACGCGCTTACCAGCAGGCAGCTTGGTACGCCAAGGACCGCACCCAGGGTAGCCGCAAAGATGGTACGAAGATTCCAATTATTGAGCATCCAGATGTGCGTCGTATGTTGATGGCGCAGCGCGCGGGTTGTGAAGCCATGCGTGGTCTGGCTCTTATCGCTGCGGCAGAGATTGATCGTGCGCATGCCGGTGCGGCGGGTGCCTCTGAGCGCGTTGAGTTATTGACGCCGATTGTTAAAGGCTGGATGACCGAGATGGCCAATGAGCTCACCTCGCTCAATATTCAGGTGCACGGCGGTATGGGCTTTATCGAAGAGTCTGGCGCGCCACAGCACTATCGCGATGCACGTATTCTGGCGATTTATGAAGGCACGAACGGTATTCAGGCGCTCGACCTGATTGGTCGCAAAACACTTTCAGATCAGGGCGCTGCGCTCGCTGCGTTGCTGGATGAGATGGCGGGTGTTGAAGCTGAATTGCGCGCGGCCGGTTTGGATAAGTTTGCTAATCGCTATGCGGCCTCTGTGGCTCGTGGCGCTGAAGTGCGCGAATGGATTCTGGAGAACGCCGGTGCTGACCGGCAGACTATGGGCGCTGTGGCATTCGACTTCCTCATGCTTATGGGTTACCTCAGCGGTGCCTGGGTGATGGCCAAATCGGCCGCATCTGCCAAAGCGCTCGACGCGCAAGAGAGCGCTTACGGCGCGCCGTTCCTCAGTGCTAAAGTGGCCACAGCCCGTTTTTATGCCGAACACTACCTGCCGCGCGTCGAACAGCATGCCCAGACCCTAATGACAGGTCTGGATGCAGCCTTTGTTCTAACTGATGAGCAGTTCTGATAGCGCTTTTGCGCTCGATGGATTTTGGAGATCCCGATGGAATACGAAGTAATGGAGTTTGATGTTCTGATTGTGGGCGCAGGCCCTGCAGGACTCTCAGCCGCCTGCCGCATTAAGCAGCTCAATGAAGAACTGAGTGTCTGTGTGGTGGAGAAGGGCTCCGAAGTGGGTGCTCACATACTTTCAGGCGCGGTGGTTGATCCTAAAGCGCTGAACGAGCTCTTTCCGGAATGGAAAGAGCAGGGAGCTCCACTGGTTACTGAGGCCAAGACGGACGAGATCGTGCTGCTCAAGAGCGAAACCAAGTCGGTCACGATTCCTAACTTCGCAGCGCCGAAAACCATGCATAACCATGGCTGTTACATCGCTTCCGTCGGCAACTTGGCCCGCTGGTTGGCTGAGCGCGCTGAAGAGTTGGGCGTGGAAGTATTCCCAGGATTCCCAGCAGCCGAAGTTCTCTACAATGAAGAGGGCGGCGTCAAAGGTGTACTTACCGGTGCAATGGGCGTGGGCGAGAACGGTGAGGAGAAAGACACCTACGTACCGGGCATGGCGCTGGAAGCTAAGTTCACACTGTTTAGCGAAGGCTGTCGCGGCCATCTCGGCAAAGCGTTGATCAACAAATTTGATCTCGCTGCCGGTAAAGATCCTCAGCACTACGGTTTGGGTATCAAAGAGCTTTGGGATATTGAGCCAGAGCGTCATCAGGAAGGTCTGGTCATCCACGGTAGCGGATGGCCGCTATCCGATGGCACCAGTGGCGGTTTCTTCCTCTACCACGCTGAGAACAACCAGGTGGTGGTGGGTCTGATTGTGGACCTGAACTACTCTAACCCTTGGGTGAGCCCGTTCGATGAGTTTCAGCGCTTAAAACATCATCCAAAGCTGGCGCAGTACCTCGAGGGTGGCAAACGCGTCTCTTACGGTGCGCGTGCCATTGCCAAGGGTGGCTTCAACTGCCTGCCAGAGATGAGCTTCGATGGCGGTCTGCTGATCGGCTGTGATGCCGGCACGCTGAACTTCTCGCGTATAAAAGGCGTTCACACGGCGATGAAGTCGGGCATGCTCGCGGCTGAAAGCCTGGTTGAGGCAATTGCTGCTGGCAACGTTAAAGCTGAGAGCTTTAACGACCAGTACAAGAACTCCTGGCTCTACGACGAGCTCTATTCCTCACGTAACTTTGGTCCAGCGCTGCATAAGTTCGGCCCTATTTTGGGTGGGGCGTTCAACACGCTGGATCAGAACATCTTTGGTGGCCGCATTCCAGTGACGTTGCATGATACCCATGCCGATCATGAGCAGCTGCGTAAAGCGGGTGAGTGCACCAAGATTGAGTACCCCAAACCTGATGGCAAACTGAGCTTCGATAAGCTCTCTTCGGTATTTATCTCTAACACCGCCCACGAAGAGGATCAGCCTTGTCATCTGCAACTGCTGGATGATGGACTGCCAACTAGCGTCAATATCCCGGAGTACGCTGAGCCGGCTCAGCGCTACTGCCCTGCGGGTGTCTACGAGGTGCTCGAGGATGAGGGTGAGCCACGTCTGCAGATTAATGGTGCGAACTGTCTGCACTGTAAAACCTGTGATATCAAAGATCCGCTGCAGAATATCCGTTGGGTAACACCTGAGGGTGCAGGTGGTCCGAACTATCCTAATATGTAAGGCCAAACATGTAAGGCCGATCATTTAGGCTTACGTGATCCAAGAAAGTGCCCTCGCTGTAAGAGGGCACAGCTGTATTTGGCGCTAACTAACGCTTTTTCTTAGAACTCGATTGGTCTCGGCGGGTACACCGTTTAGACTAAGCGAATTAATAAACCTGCTGGAGCTCTACATGCTAACTAGCCGCCTCCTTGTCACTCTGGCGACGCTACTCCTAACCCTTAATGCGCGAGCGGAGACTCCTGTTTCTGCGCAGCCTGTATCAGAGCTGGCCTTCTTTCCCGAATTCAGCGCCCCGGCCGAGGTTATTAGTAAACAGGACGCATTCCTCAGTGCACAGATCAGTGCGCAGATTGAGAGTATTAATGTTGAGGTGGGTGATCAGGTTGAAGCGGGTGACACACTGGTCGAGCTCGACTGCTCGATTTATCAGGCGCAGCTCAATACGCAAAGTGCCTCCCTGGGCGAAATAGATGTGCAGTTGAGTCTAGCGTCCGATCAATATCGTCGCGCCAAACGCTTAAACGAGGCAGGTAATTTGGGTGAAGAGGGTTTGCAACAGCGAGCAACTCAGCTTGAAGCCCTTCAAGCACGTCGAGTGGTGCAGGAACAGCAGGTTAAAGTGGCGCAGATATCAGTCGATCGCTGTGTGGTATCAGCTCCCTTTGCTGGCGTTGTTACAGAACGTGCAGCGCAATTGGGCGCGCTTGCGGCACCCGGTTCGCCACTTATGCGCTTGGTGCAATTGGCCGATGCCGAATTGAGTGCGCGAGTGCCGCCAACACAGACCTTTGTCGCCGGCCAGATGCTGAATTTCGATTACTTAAACCGTGATTACTCAGCGCAACTACGCGTTGTGCTGCCGGTAGTCGATAGCCGGCAGCGTACTCAAGAGCTGCGTCTGACTTTCCCAGACCAGATACCGCCCCCAGGCGCTGCAGGTCGTCTTCTGTGGCAAGCGAGCCAGCCACACCTGCCTGCTGAACTTTTGGTGCGTCGCCAACAAGGCGAGGTCTGGAAGCTCGGTGTCATGGTCGTTATGGATGGCACAGCGGTATTTTATCCCACTGAGAACGCGATCGAGGGGCAGCCATTTGCCACGGACCTGCCAGACGATGCTCTGATCATTACGCAAGGACGGTTGCTAGCGCGTGAAGGCGAAGCCGTTAGTGTGCGTGGAGATGCGCTCTGATGTTCCAGCGCTTCATTACCAACCATGTGTTGGCCAATCTCGCCTTTGTACTTGTTCTATTTATAGGTCTAACCTCTTACCAGTCGCTGCCCCGCCAGCAAGACCCGACGATCAACTTTAACTGGATTATTGTTACCACAGTGTTGCCGGGTGCCTCGGCGAGTGATGTGGAGTCCAAGGTTACCGGCCCTCTTGAGGATGCGATTCGCTCACTTGCCGACGTGAAGTTTGTCTCGAGCAACTCGCGTGAGGGTATCTCGAGCATGTTGGTGCGCTTTGTCGATATTGATCAGCGCACTTTTGATAAGCGACTGTCCGATCTGCGCCGCGAAATTCAGAACGCTGAGGCGGAGCTGCCGGATGAGGCGCTTGATCCGCTGATTCTAGAGATCACCAGTTCCAACGCTTTCCCGGCCGCAACTCTCGCGGTTACAAGTCTTTCTGATGACGAGAATTTGCGCGCCCAAGCGACTCGTATCAAGAAGGACTTAGAGCGTTTGAAAGGGGTGTCACGCATCGATCCGGTTGCGCTGCCTGATCCTGAGCTGCAGGTAAACTTTGATTTGGCCGACATTGAGAGTTTGGGTATTTCACCACAACAGGTCGCCAATACGGTCACCGCCTTTTTCCAGGATGAGGCTGCCGGATCTCTACGCCAGGGTGATCGCAACTGGCTTGTGCGAGTCGTGGGTACCGCATCAGATCCGAGTTATCTCGCTGAGCGCCCTGTCTTAGGTGCCGCCGGTGAGCTCAACCTTGGGCGTGTCGCTCAGGTAGAGCGTGCGCGGGAGAAAGCCAGCTTTCTCGTGCGCGTTGACCAAAAGCCTGCAGTGCTTTTGGCCGTAATGAAGAAAGAGTCGGCTAACACACTCGAGCTAGTGGAGCGTGTTCAATCCTACATGGATGACCGCAACCGTTTCGTTATGGATACGGGTGTTGATCTGGTGCTGATAGATGACCAGACCATCGCAACGCGTAACTCGATTGCCATCATGGAGAACAACGCGCTGATCGGTCTTATTCTGGTGCTAGTGGTCGCTTGGCTCTTCCTGGGTACGCGCATTGCGTTGCTGACTGCGATTGGCATCCCTTTCGTATTGGCTGGCACCTTTTGGGTATTGGCAGGCACAGGCGAGACGCTCAACGTCACCGTACTGCTCGGGGTGGTGATTGTTCTAGGTATGCTAGTTGACGATGCAGTCGTCGTGGTCGAGTCCATCTACTATCGATTACAGCGTGGTTTTGATGGGCTCTCTGCGGTTAAAGGAGCTCTGCATGAGGTCGCAGCTCCCGTCACAGCTGCGGTGTTAACAACGATCGCAGCGTTTATGCCTTTGATGCTGTTGCCGGGGATCCTCGGTAAGTTTATGAAAGTTATTCCGATGGTCGTCTCGATTGCGCTGGCGATTAGCCTAATTGAGGCGTTCTGGATGCTGCCCTCGCATGTGCTTGCTGCAAAAGTTGGCTTTGCCAAGAAGTCGCGCATACAGCGCGCGCGCGAGTGGTGCACTCATCGGATTCAGCTCTTCTATGTGCGTATGCTGATCAAAGCATTGCGCCGGCCCTTCTTGGCGCTACCGCTTGCCGTTTTGCCGTTCGTCGCTGCAATTGGGGCGCTGGGACAGGGCTATATCAAGATGGATTTCTTTGCCTCTGACCCGATGCGACTCTTCTATGTCAACGTGGAGATGCCGCCGGCGACGCCGGTTGCCCGCACGATGGAACTGGTTGCTCGGGTTGAGGACCAGGTACGCAAAAATGTGAATGAAGGTGAAGTGCGTGAGATGGCCGCTTATGCCGGTCAGATGTTTACTCAGACCGAACCGCGGATAGGAGAGCATTACGGCCAGATATTGGTTGGCTTGAATCCAAGAGCAGATGGCCTGCGTGACGTTGATGAGATGATTGAAGCGATGCGTACCGACGTCACCTCGGTTGTGGGCCCGGTGCGTATCTCCTTCCTGCGGATGGCGGGCGGCCCGCCTGTCGCTAAACCCATCTCGATTAAAGTGCGTGGCGATGATTATCAAGAGCTGCGTCAGGCGACCGATGAACTAATCACCATTATGGCGACTAACTCTGACTTTATTGATGTAGAAGATGACGCCGCTCGCGGTCGCTACGAGCTGGAGCTCGAACTTGATACTGATGCCATTAATCGCGCCGGGTTGAACCCGATCGATGTGCGTCGCACCTTGCGTCTGCTGGTCGACGGTGAAATTGTTGCCAGCATGCGCGATCAGGGTGAGAAACTTGATGTTCGTGTACGCGCGCTGCCCGAGTCTCGTCCGAGTCTCGAGCGTCTATTGAGTTATCGTATGCCGCTAGCCGGAGGAGGTTCAATTCCTTTATCTGAACTGGTAGAGCAGGAGCGTCGTCAGTCGCTCGGAAATATTCGTCACTACAACTTCCGCCGAGCGATTACACTTGAGGCTGACCTTGTCGAAGGCGGCTTGGATACCGTTGCTGCAAACGCATATGTGCTTGAACGCTGGAAGGCGATCGAGGCGAACTATCCCAACATCGATCTCGATTTCTCCGGCGAACTGGACGATATTCAGGAGAGTCTGGACTCTATTGCGGTGCTGTTCCTCTTCGGTGTAGGGCTGATGTACCTGATCTTGGGTACCCAGTTCCGCAGCTACTGGCAGCCGCTGATGATCCTAGCGACTGTGCCCATGGCATTCACCGGAGTGGTGCTGGGTCTGATTCTGACGCAAAATCCTCTGAGTCTCTTTACCTTGTATGGGGTTGTAGCACTTGCAGGTATTGCCGTGAATGCTGCGATTGTTTTAATCTCCGCGGCCAACAGTCGACTCGAGGCGGGCATGAGTCTGATGCACGCAACGCTCTACGCTGCGCGTCGACGGGTGATTCCAATCTTGATTACTACCCTGACGACTATCGCAGGTCTCTTTTCGCTAGCGGCAGGCCTGGGCGGTGACTCATTGATCTGGGGACCTGTGGCAACGTCCATTGTTTGGGGGCTGGGCTTCTCGTCTGTTTTGACACTCTTCGTTATCCCGCTGCTCTACCGCATAAGTATGCGCGGCACGGCGAAGCGAATCGCCCAGCAGAGAAAAACATTGTAGGAAAGATGGACGGCGCAGCCGTATTTCGCGACAAACAAGTTCGGGCAATAGCGCTTCGCGCTACAGCCCTCCTACAGCATAGATGCCGTTGAGACTCACTATGAACCTCCAAATCGACACACTCATCCAACACCTCGACTCTCTCCCCAACGAGGGGCGTCAACTCGTCGCGGTAGTCGGTGCTCCGGGGGCAGGTAAGTCGACCCTCTCAGAGGCCGTAGTCGAACATCTCAAAGGCAGCGGCCGTAAGGTGCAGCTAGTGCCAATGGATGGGTTTCATCTGGACAACGGTATTCTTAATGCACGCGGTCTGTTCGCACGTAAAGGGGCTCCGCAGACCTTTGATGCTGCAGGGTTTTTGAGTTTAGTTGAGCGTTTGGTTAAAGGGGAAGAGGTTGTAGCACCCACCTTTGACCGTATGCACGATCTATCAATTGCTGGCGCTGTTGAGGTTCCGGCGGATGTTGAGTTGCTGGTGCTTGAGGGCAATTACTTGCTGTTAGACCAGCCCATCTGGCGCGAGTTAAAACAGTTTTGGGATTTGAGTATCTATCTGGATGTTTCGTTGGATGAGCTAGAGCGCCGTCTGATTCAGCGTTGGTTAGACCACGGCCTGGATCCAGAGTCCGCCGCTGCCCGTGCGCGCGGCAACGACCTTGTTAATGCCCAGCTCGTATGCGAGCACTCACTACCAGCCGATGTAACTATCCAGAATTACTGATCAGTGAACAGTAGGAGCTCCCCCTAAGGGATGGCGACCCTTTTCCCTCTGGGCTTGGGTCGCGTGCTGCGCTCGCTCCTACTCGAATTCTGGTGCCATGTTTAAAACGGCTGTGGATACTTCCGTAATACAGCCGCCACCTCGGCCTGAACCTGCTCGCTCAACGGCATATCAAAGGCAGCGATATCCTCTTTCAACTGCTCCATGGTCGTTGCGCCGATAATTGTTGAAGTAACTCCATCTATTTGGTCGCACCAAGCCAGTGCCAACTGACAAGGCGTGTAACCATGCCGCTTGGCAACATCGGCATAAGCGGCGATCGCTTCATGCGCCTCGGGAGTATTGCGATGCAGAGATGCAGGGCTAGAGATGCTCCAACGGCTGCCTTCTGGCATCGCACCATTAGCGTACTTGCCACTGAGCATGCCGGATGAGAGTGGTGACCAGGGCAGGTAGGCCACATCCTCATGCAGGCAGTTCTCGATCAGAAATGGCCAATCTTTGGTGTGGAGCAGGTTAAACTCATTCTGAATCGAGACCACCCGAGGCAAGTCATGCTTCTCACTCAGCTTCAGGTAGGTATTGATACCCCAAGTCGTGTCATCTGACAGACCAAAGTGACGAATCTTGCCCGCTTTTACACACTCGCCAACGCCCTGCAGAATATCGAGCATCTGAGCTTCGTGGTCAGCCGCATCAATGTCGCTAAACTTAAAGAAGTTGGGTGCGTGTTTACCAAAATGCGGAGAGGTGCGGTTTGGCCAGTGCAGTTGGTAGAGATCGATGTAGTCGCTCTGCAGGCGTTTAAGCGAGTTGTCGACCGCCTCGATAACCGCTTTGCCTGTAATGGGACCACCGTTGCGCACCCAAGAGAGTCCCGGGCCGGCGATCTTTGTAGCGATGATCATTTCGGAGCGACGCTCTGGATTACGTGCCAACCAATTACCGATACAGGTTTCGGTTTTACCGTAGGTCTCAGCCGTTGGCGGAACAGCGTACATCTCGGCCGTATCGAAAAAGTTAATGCCCACAGAGAGCGCATATTCGATCTGCTCGTCAGCCTCGGCCTGAATATTCTGTCGGCCCCAAGTCATGGTGCCCAAACAGATGCGCGAAACCTCTAGTCCTGAACGGCCGAGTTTGGTGTACTGCATTGATAACCCCTTAAGTTAGAAATGGTTCTAAATCTTATACTGCGATTCTAAGGTCGAATCCAGCAGAGTGGATCATCTACATTCGTTGGGATGTCAGAGCAGCCGCATTAGTCTATATTTAAATGACGTTTCCAGGGTTAGGTAAGCTATGAAAAACAGAGGGTTCACGCTCATCGAGCTGATGATGGTGGTGGCGATCATTGGCATTTTGGCCGCCATAGCGCTTCCGGCGTATCAGAAGTATGTCTATCGGGCTAAAGCTGCTGACCTAGTTACTGAGTACGATGCGTTGAGAGTGAAGTATTGTGCTGCTTTGGCAACGGGTAATATCTCGTCGTCAAAGTCTCTTGGTGATATTGGCAGTCATGTGGAACATTTCTATGTTACCTTCAGCAGTAAGTCAGGTCCGACTGTCGTTTTTCACCCGAACGATGCTGAAGGGAGATATATTGCTGACGCTGCTCTTTCGGTTCTGCCGCCGTCAACAGTCGCACTTGCCAAATCTCTTCAAACGAAGGTATCTCTGCAAGGTGATGCACTGAGGTTAAAATTAGATTGTGGTTTTACGACGGCTAACACTTTGACCGATCCGGATAAAAAACAACCCAAGGTAGTTACAACGAGTAAGCAAGTCCAACTCGTGCCAACCTGCCCGATGGATCAAAGAGTCTACCACTCAATTACTAACCCTAATGATCCATGCTCTCGACCTATTACTGAACGCCCAGCCAATTACTGCGCGCCTGCGCTCATTGTGTACGTGGCCAATCCTGATCCCGCTGATTCATGTCAGCGACAAGCTCCGTCACAGGTTGCAGTAGTTGCACCACCTAAAATTCCACAATCGACCCCTCAGGTTGCGCCTGTGGTGGCTCAAACCCAAGTCTATATTTGCCCCGTCCCTCAGAGTTGCAGCGGGTCGGACGCATCATCTAATGGGCTTGCTGACTGCCCCTCGCTAAAGACTCGGTTGTACTCGACGGCCGCGGGCCTAGTGTTCTCAACCACGGCCCAGCCCTGTCCCAAAATTACAGGCCCTTTTGCCACGACGGGGGGAGGAAATCCGCCAACTACGGTGCCACCGCAAACTTCCCTGCCTCCTAATTCGAATACGGGGAGTGTAATTGTTCAGACAACTAGCGTTAGCCAGGTACAAACACCCAGTACGAACTCGCCTAGGCCTCCGACACCCGCAGGTGTGTGTACTACCCGTGCTCCAACCAATGAAAAACATTGCCGACAAAACGGGCTATGGCACCACTTTTGCCCTATTAAGAAGATTTACTCAGACAGCAGCTGGGACCCTAAGTCCGGGTTTAGCTGCTGAGCGATTGAGGAGTAAACAGAGTGAGTACTTTAAACGACTTAATCGCTGTTGCTGTTGATAGCGATGTGGAAGATACACCTGAGGTCAGACGGGTGAAGCGTCGGTCAAGAATTAAAGTGACGTCGTTGCTCTGGTTGTGTTTGGTGATACTGATTGCCTATGAGGCGGAGCATATTCTCATTGGAATGGGATTAGATGCAGCTAAACCGGTCGAGACCATGTCGGTAGAGACAATGTACGACCGTGCGCAGCAGATTTTGACGACTCGTTTCCAGAATGGGCAACTTCTTGATCAACCCTTTGATGATCCGGTGCTCGACCGATGGATTGCTATCAACTATGAGGGTAGAGGAAGCTACACACTCTATTACATGGGTGCACGTGATGATGAGATAGCCGGGCGTAACTTACAATTCAGCTGGGAGTAACAGATGCAGTGGCTCGTTGATCTACTGGTACGAACGCACCCGGAGTTTGCAGATAAACTGGCTGGACTCAATCTACCAAAGGATGCCGGTCAAGCCTGGACCATTCTCGGCCGCAAGTTGAGTCTGGGGACCGACCAGCTGTTAGATATTATTCGTGTAGCAGGTATTCCCGTTGCCGATCTCGATCGTATGGGTACCAGTGAAGTTGCTCGTATACCCGAAGCGATAGCCCGCAAATACCAGGTGGTTGCTGCGGCCCGCACCAAAAGCCATATTCAGCTCGGTTGCGCCGACCCAATGAATGACGCATTGGCAAAAGAGCTCGGTTTTAGTATCAAGCATCCGGTGGAATTGCTCTTCTCTCCACCCGACCAGATCGCTAATTCACTCAACCGCTTCTATTCATCGAATGTCGGTGAGGCAGGGCGTACGCTTTGGGTAGATGAAAAAGAGCTTGAGCGCGCCAAGGTCAATCCCGACGAGGCTATTGCACGCATCACCCAGCATATCCTTAACGATGCGGTGACGCTCGGTGCCAGTGATATCCATATTCAGCCGTTCCTCGGCGGTGGTCTGGTGCGCTATCGAGTAGACGGTATGCTGATGCGCGGTACAAGCCTGCCGGTTTCGGTACGTGATTCTGTCTTGCGCTTCATTCTGACCCAGGCTGATTTGGATATCTCCAACCACACCACGCCGCAGGATGGTCGTCTGCGTGTGCAGATTAATGATAGCACTTACGATCTGCGTATCTCCTACCTGCCGAGTCACAACGACAGCCGTCTGGTTATCCGTCTACTCAATCAGGGGCGCAACTTTTCACTGGAAGCTCTCGGCTTCCCAATGCGCGACCAGCAAACACTGCGACAGGTCTGTCGGCAGTCAAAGGGTCTGATTCTCTTCACGGGACCTACGGGGTCGGGTAAAACCACCAGCCTCTACTCTCTGCTCGCGGGTTTAAACAAACCTGAGATCAACATCATGACGGCCGAGGATCCGGTGGAGTATCAGCTTCAAGGGATCAGCCAGATCGAAGTTGATGAGGGGCGCGGGCGCCGCTTCGATACGGTTCTTAAATCGATGCTACGTCAGGATCCGGATATCATCTTGGTGGGTGAGATCCGTGACGCCGAAACCGCGAAAATGGCCATGCGCGCAGTAATGACGGGTCACCTAGTCTTCTCTACCTTGCACACACAAGATGCACTGGGAACCATACAGCGTTTGGTAGATCTTGGCGTTACGCAGGGTCAGTTGGCAGATGGTCTAAAAGCGGCAGTCGCTCAGCGTATGGCGCGTAAGGTGTGCCCGCACTGTGCTGAAGAGGTTAAGCAGCGTACGCCACTGGAACAGCTCTTCTTCGATAACTTCAGTGAAACGCCGCCTTTGCGCGCTATTGGCTGTGAACAGTGTCACTTTACCGGCTACCTGGGGCGCTTCCCTCTAATCGAGATTTATCAGCCAGAGTTAGATGCACGCGCGCGCATGCGTAAAGGTCAGTATCTGGAGGATCCAGATCTTGTGCTTAATCGCAGCCTCGCTAAAGTTGCCGTACAGGCGGTTGTTGGTGGTATCACTACGATAGATGAGGTTACGCGTATTTTGGGCAACGACTTCTGGGGTGCAATTGATCCCGAGCGCGCTAAGGTCGCTATGTCCATAGCGGGCCTCGAACTGAATGACCAGCGTAAACCCGGGTTCCTCTTGCTGGGTGGTAGTGAAGAGTTGGCTAAAAAGTGGTCCGAGGCGATCGGCTACCCCATCACTATTGCCTCGGATGGCCCTGCAGCGGCGCGAGTGCTGCGCCAAGACACCCAAATATTTGGCTTAATCAATTATGTAGACAAATTGGAAGACGAAGTTCGTCCTTACATGGAGGACCTTCGCCGCCATCTTGCTTGGTCAGGGCTTTCAGCTGTCTATGTGTTGGCTAAACCACACGCTGAGTTAGAAACCGCGCTGAAGCAGCACGGGCTTAACGACTGGGTAAAAGATCCGACCGACCTCTTGAAACTTAAAGAGCTCTGTGACGAGGCGCTGAAGTAGGTGAAGACCAGAGAGGAATAAACTCTGAACGGAATCTAGATATAAATCGCGATTATTTGTGTCATTAAAGTTTTACTTTATGGATGGATTGTATATAAATCGTGCAGCTGACGATGTTAGTGTTTAGCGTCTAAGAAAAATAAGTTTGTGGGCAAACTTTATGGGCAGTTACAGAAGTGGTTTGACGAGCACCGGTAAACCTGAGTTAGAGCGCAACTTTCACCGCGATACAGAACTTGGATATGAACCCGAGGTTGATGGGTTTCTGCGCTTCGTTGAGCATGGCTCGCCAAGTCCATTGATTCGCTGGCATCAGCATGAGGAGTATGAGCTTCATCTGATCACCGCCACACGCGGTAAGATGTTTGTGGG
>JAHEDZ010000005.1:171330-180927 GCA_024640955.1 Oceanospirillaceae bacterium | reverse complement strand
CTGTTTGAAGCGGCCACCGAGCCGAAACGCTTACAGGCTTACACCGATCGCAAGCACACAGCCTTTACCGAGGGTGATATTGAAGAGGCCCTTGCTTGGCTAATGCGGCCGCAATAATTCGCCGAATTAGGCACAAAAAAGGCGACGCTCTAAATAAGAGGGTCGCCTTTTTTTAAAGCAGGTTAATGAATTACTTCATTTCCCAGCCAGTAACTTCAGACAGTGCAACGCCGATGTCAGCCAGTGAACGGACAGTCTTAACGCCAGCGTCCTCAAGGGCTGCGAACTTCTCGTCAGCTGTGCCTTTACCACCAGAGATGATAGCACCCGCGTGGCCCATGCGCTTACCTGGAGGTGCAGTCACACCTGCAATGTAAGAGACAACAGGCTTAGTGACGTTAGCCTTGATGTAGGCAGCCGCCTCTTCTTCAGCTGAACCACCGATCTCACCGATCATAACAATCGCTTCAGTCTGTGGGTCGTTCTGGAACATCTCCAGAATATCGATGAAGTTAGACCCTGGGATTGGGTCACCGCCGATACCAACACAGGTAGACTGGCCGAAACCAGCGTCAGTGGTCTGCTTAACCGCTTCGTAAGTCAGGGTACCTGAACGTGAAACGATGCCGACCTTACCTGGCAGGTGGATGTGACCTGGCATGATACCGATCTTACACTCTCCAGGAGTGATAACACCTGGACAGTTAGGACCGATCAGACGAACGCCCAGCTCGTCACACTTAACTTTACACTGCAGCATGTCCATTACTGGGATGTGCTCAGTGATACATACGATCAGCTCGATACCTGCATTAGCCGCTTCCAGGATAGAGTCCTTACAGAACGGCGCTGGAACGTAGATAACAGATGCCGTTGCGCCAGTCGCTTCAACAGCTTCAGCAACAGTGTTGAATACAGGCAGACCCAGGTGTGTAGTGCCACCTTTGCCTGGCGTTACACCACCAACCATTTTGGTGCCGTACGCAATCGCCTGTTCAGAGTGGAAAGTACCCTGACCGCCAGTGAAACCCTGACAGATTACTTTAGTGTCTTTGTTAATTAGTACTGACATGATTAGTTGCCTCCTGCTGCTTTAACTGCCTGCTGTGCAGCATCAGTCAGACTGGTAGCCGCGATGATGTCGAGCCCAGACTCAGACAGCAGTTTAGAGCCGAGGTCAGCGTTGTTACCTTCAAGGCGAACAACAACAGGTACTTCAACGCCCACTTCTTTAACAGCGCCGATGATACCTTCAGCGATCAGGTCACAACGTACGATACCGCCGAAGATGTTAACCAGAACCGCTTTAACTTTAGAGTCTTCCAGGATGATCTTGAACGCTTCAGTAACACGCTCTTTAGTCGCGCCACCACCAACGTCCAGGAAGTTAGCTGGGAAGCCGCCGTGCAGAGAGACGATATCCATCGTACCCATCGCTAGGCCAGCACCGTTAACCATACAACCGATGTTGCCAGTCAACGCTACGTAGTTAAGATCCCACTCAGCCGCGCGCGCTTCACGCTCGTCTTCCTGTGATGGATCTTCCATCGCCTGGATATCTTTGTGACGGTAAACCGCGTTGCCATCGATAACGACTTTAGCGTCCAGGCAGTGCAGGTTGCCAGCGTCAGTGATGACCAGTGGGTTGATCTCGAGGAGCGCCAGATCCTTCTCTTCGAACATCTGCGCCAGACCCATGAAGATCTTGACGAACTGCTTGATCTGATCGCCTTCCAGACCCAGTTTGAACGCCAATTCACGGCCCTGGTATGGCTGTGCGCCAGTCAGAGGATCAACAGTCGCTTTAAGGATTTTCTCTGGAGTTTCGTGTGCAACTTTCTCGATCTCTACACCGCCTTCAGTAGACGCCATGAAGACGATACGGCGTGAAGAGCGGTCTACTACTGCACCGAGGTACAGTTCGTTAGCGATATCAGTGCAAGTTTCAACCAGGATTTTAGAGACAGGCTGACCATTAGCGTCAGTCTGGTAGGTCACCAGGTTAGTGCCAAGCTTGTCTTTAGCAAACTGTGCCGCTTCTTCTGGGCTGTTGATCAGCTTTACACCGCCCGCTTTGCCGCGGCCACCGGCGTGAACCTGTGCTTTTACAACCCACTTTTCGCCGCCAATCTGCTTGGCTGCTTCAGCGGCTGCTTCTGGAGTGTCTACTGCAATGCCTTTAGACACTGGCAGACCATACTCGGCAAACAGCTGTTTACCCTGGTACTCATGAAGATTCATACTTTGATCCGTTTCTCAATCTCGTTAGTCGTACGGGAATACCCGTCGAAAGGCCGAACTAAATCGCCCTCTGGCTTGTGGCCAGAGGGTGACTAATTAACGGCGCTTAGCGTTTTTTGCGGTTAGCGATGTGGATAGCGTGGTTATCCACTGCCAGTGCAGCTTCGTGAATCGCTTCCGATACAGTCGGGTGAGCGAAGACGGTCAGCTGTAGATCTTCCGCACTAGATGCGAACTCCATTGCGATAACACCCTGAGCGATCAGCTCAGATGCGATGCCACCAACAATGTGCACACCCAGAATACGATCGGTGACTTCATCAGCCAGGATCTTAACGAATCCTTCAGTTGCGTTCGCCGCCATGGCACGACCAGAGGCCGCGAACGGGAACTTGCCACTCTTATACTTAACCCCTTCCGCTTTGAGGTCCTGTTCGGTCTTGCCGACCCAAGCCATCTCAGGGAAGGTGTAAATCACATTAGGAACGCAGTCGTAGTTCATTGCCGCTTTGTGGCCTGCAATGATGTCTGCAACCATGATGCCCTCTTCTGACGCTTTGTGTGCCAGCATAGGGCCGCGCACTGAGTCACCAATGGCGTAGACGCCTGGCACTTCAGTACGGCAGTTTTCGTCAACAAAGATAAAGCCGCGCTCGTCTAGCTTAACGCCAGAGTCAGTACCCAATAGGCCCTGAGTCTGCGGCTTACGGCCAACAGCTACGATCAGCTTATCAACGACCAACTCTTTGTCGCCTTCAGAGTCGGTGTATTTAACTTTAACCTGCTTACCGTCGATCACTTCAGTGCCAGTACAACGGGCACCCAGTTTGATATCCAGACCCTGCTTAGTCAGCAGCTTCTTCGCCTCTTTAGCCAGATCAACGTCAGCCAGCGCCAGGAAGTCATCCATCGCTTCAAGTACGGTCACTTTAGAGCCACAACGCGCCCAGATAGAGCCCATCTCAAGGCCGATAACGCCAGCACCGATGATACCGAGATGCTCCGGAGTCTCATCGATATCCAGTGCGCCAGCATTATCAAGAATCAGACCTTCGGTCAGAGGTGCCGGTGGAATCTCAACAGGCACCGAGCCTGAAGCGAGAATTACGTTTTCAGCCTCATGTGTGCTCTTGCTACCGTCAGCGGCAGTTACTTCAACAACCTTACCGCCCAGCAGCTTACCCATACCCTGAAGCAGAGTAACGCCGTTGGCTTTAAACAGACCTGTGATACCACCGGTCAGGTTCTTAACGATGCCGTTTTTGCGCTCAACCATCGCTTTAGTGTCGATGCGTACGTTCTCAGCAACGATACCCTGAGCCGCGAAACCGTGCTGCGCTTCATGCAGCTTGTGGGTAGTTTCCAGCAGTGCTTTAGATGGGATACAACCTACGTTCAGACAGGTACCACCGAGTACGGTTGCGCCTTTATCATCAACCCACTTCTCAACACAAGCGGTCTTCAGACCGAGCTGCGCTGCACGAATAGCCGCCACATAACCACCAGGGCCAGCACCAATTACAATTACGTCAAACTTGTCAGACATTAACTTTTCCTGTCTCTTGAATTCGTTTCGAGGCCTTAGATATCCAGCAGCATACGTGCTGGATCTTCCAGCAGGTCCTTAATAGTCACAAGGAACTGAACTGCCTCTTTGCCGTCGATCATACGGTGATCGTATGACAATGCCAGGTACATCATTGGCAGAATTACAACCTCACCATTTACCGCCATTGGACGCTCTTGGATTTTGTGCATACCCAGGATCGCTGTCTGCGGTGGGTTAAGAATAGGAGTAGACATCAGTGAACCGAACACACCACCGTTGGTGATAGTGAAGGTACCGCCCTGCATATCTTCCATACCCAGTTTGCCTTCACGGCCGCGCTTACCGAAGTCAGCGATAGTCGCTTCCACTTCGGCCAGCCCCATCTGGTCAGTATCACGCAGAACTGGGACCATCAGACCGCGCTCGGTCGATACTGCAACACCGATGTCCTGGTAGCCGTGGTAGACCATGTCGTTGCCATCAATGGATGCATTTACCGCTGGGAAGCGCTTGAGCGCTTCAGTCGCCGCTTTCACAAAGAAGCTCATGAAACCTAGACGCGTGCCGTTGTGGGTCTTCTCGAACAGGTCTTTGTACTGCTTACGCAGATCCATTACTGGCTTCATATTGACTTCGTTGTAGGTCGTCAGCATTGCAGCGCTCTGCTGCGCTTCAACCAGTCGCTTAGCGATGGTTGCACGCAGACGTGTCATTGGAACACGCTTCTCTACACGCTCGCCTGTATCAACGCTGACAGCAGGCGCCGCTGCTACTGGGGCCGGTACTGCCGCCGCAGGAGCAGATGCCGCCGCAGGAGAGCCTGCGTGCTTGTTCGCCATGTAGGCTACAACATCCTCTTTGGTGATGCCGCCGTTCTTGCCAGTACCTGGAATCTGTGACGCATCCAGACCGTTCTCTTCGATCAGCTTACGTGCTGCAGGACCGACTTTGTCTGCATCACCTGCAGGAGCTGCCGCTGCCGCTGCCGCTGGAGCTGCAGAGACCGCTGCGCCCGCCTCAAACTGTGCGATCACTTCATCACTGAGGACAGTCTCGCCTTCACCCTTGAGGATCTGTTTGATAACGCCGTCCGCTGGAGCAACAACCTCCAGCACTACTTTGTCCGTTTCAATATCAACAATCAGTTCGTCCGCCGATACAGCCTCACCAGGCTGCTTGTGCCAGGTAGCGACGGTGCCGTCTGCTACAGATTCTGGAAAAGTTGGCGCTTTGATTTCGATTGACATGTTCTACCCTTTCTAAAAGTCGTGTACTCGTTTCGAGTTAGCTCAGGCTCAGTTTGTGCCCAGAGCGTCGTTTACCAGTTTGTCTTGCTGTTCAGCGTGAACCGACATGTAACCTACTGCCGGTGCAGCAGCGTGCGGACGACCTACACCTTCGAGGTGAAGATCAGGATGCGCGCCGCGCAGAGCTGAACGCATGTGGTGCTGCGAACAGTACCAAGCGCCCTGGTTCATAGGCTCTTCCTGACACCAAACGACCGTTTCAAGATTTTCATACTGTGCCAGCTCATCCGAGAGAATCTTCTCTGGGAATGGGTAGAGCTGCTCAATACGCAGAATCGCTGTATCGGTCTTTTCCAGTTCTTCGCGACGGTTGTAGAGGTCGTAGTAGACCTTACCGGAACAGAGAACCACACGTTTTACTTTCTTATTGTCGAGTGCATCTGCTTCGCCAATGACTGGTTTGAAGCCACCCTCGGCCATCTCTTCCAGGGTCGAGATAGCTTGCTTGTGACGTAGCAGAGATTTAGGTGACATAACCACCAGCGGCTTGCGCAGTGGACGTGTAACCTGACGACGTAGCAGATGGAAAATCTGCGCGGGAGTCGTAGGCACACACACCTGAATGTTGTGCTCAGCACAGAGCTGCAGGAAGCGCTCTAGGCGTGCTGATGAGTGCTCTGGCCCCTGACCTTCAAAACCGTGCGGCAGAAGCATAGTCAGACCACAGAGGCGCTGCCACTTGGTCTCGCCTGAGGTGATGAACTGATCGATTACAACCTGTGCACCGTTGGCGAAGTCACCAAACTGCGCTTCCCAAACGACCAGTGCGTTCGGGGTTGTGGTTGCATAACCGTATTCGAACGCCAACACCGCCTCTTCAGAGAGCAGCGAGTCATACAGATCGAACTCAGGCTGATCCTCAGACAGATGACAGAGCGGGGTATAAGTCGTCGCATCGCGCTGGTCATGCAGTACAGCGTGGCGATGCGAGAAGGTACCACGGCCAACATCCTGACCTGTGATACGTATAGGGTGACCTTCCGCTAGTAGAGTGGCGTAAGCCAGGGTCTCAGCGAAGCCCCAGTTAGCGGCCATGCCACCATGTGCCATCTTACGACGATCTTCGTAGATCTTAGACACCTGACGCTGAACACTGAAGTTCTCAGGCAGAGTCGCGATCTTGCTAGCCAGCTCAGTCAGCAGTTTGATGTCGACACCCGTGTCGCAATCAAAGCTCCATTCGTGGCCCAGGTATGGGCGCCAGTCTACAAACAGCTCTTCGTTTGGCTGCAGTACCAGCGAGTGTGCAACGTGCTTGCCATCTTCAAGGTCAGTACGGTACTGCTTCTCGAGCTCTTTGCTCTGCTCTGCAGTCAATACACCCTCAGCGATCAAGCGCTCGGCATAGAGTTCGCGTGTGGTCTTCTGTTTTTTAATCTGGCTGTACATTACCGGCTGGGTACCAGATGGCTCGTCAGCTTCGTTATGACCACGGCGGCGGTAACAGACGAGGTCGATTACAACGTCCTTCTTAAACTCGTTACGGAAATCAACCGCCAGCTGGGTAACAAAACGTACTGCCTCTGGGTCATCGCCGTTCACGTGGAAGATCGGCGTCTCTACCATCTTGGCAACGTCAGTACAGTACTCAGTAGAGCGTGCATCTTCCGGCTTAGAGGTGGTAAAACCAACCTGGTTGTTGATCACAATATGGATGGTACCGCCAGTCTTGTAGGCACGCGTCTGAGACATCTGCAGTGTCTCCATCACAACGCCCTGACCCGCAAATGCAGCGTCACCATGAATATTCACAGGAACAACCGTGGTACCGACCGAGTCGTTACGACGATCCTGACGTGCACGCACAGAACCTTCGACAACTGGAGCCACAATCTCGAGGTGTGACGGGTTGAACGCCATCGCTAGGTGAACTTCGCCACCCTCGGTCATCACGTTGGATGAAAAGCCCTGGTGGTACTTAACGTCACCGGAGCTGCTAACCAGTTTCTTACCCTCGAACTCACCGAAAAGTTCCGCAGGGTTTTTACCAAAGATGTTAACAAGGGTGTTCAGACGACCACGGTGGGCCATACCAATAACAACCTCTTTCGTGCCGCGCTTACCCGCGCGCTGAATGAGCGTATTCAAAGAGACGATCATCGACTCACCACCCTCAAGACCGAAGCGCTTAGCTCCGGCGTAGCGAGAGCCGAGATACTTCTCCAGACCTTCAGCTGCGGTCAAACGCTCAAGCACCATCAGCTTGCGCTCTTGAGTTGCCTCAGGATGGGCACGCACAGGCTCTAAGCGAGACTGCAGCCACACACGCTGCTCCGTATCGACAATGTGCATGTACTCGATGGCCAACGTGTCGCAGTAGGTCATCTCAAGGTCGCTAACAATCTCGCGCAGCGTTGCCTCTTCCTTACCAAACTGCAGATCACCCAGACGGAAAACTGTATCGTAGTCAGCTTCGCTCAACCCGTGGTAGCGCAGACTCAAGTCGGCTACCTGCTCGCGATTCATCAGATTCAGCGGATCAATCTTCGCATGCTGATGCCCGCGCTGACGGTACGCGTTAAACAACCCTAACGCCTGCACCTGCTTCTTCTCGTGATCAGAGCTTACGCTCGACACCACAGCGGGCTGCGCGCGTTTGGAGTTCTTTGCTAAATACTGAAAATGGTCGCGGATAGGAGCGAGGGGAATGTCTTGGCTGTGATTGCCTTCGACCTTCGGAAGCTGATCAAACTCATCACGCCATTGCGGCGGGATCGAGTTGGGATCGATCAGATATTGTTCGTATAGTTCTTCAACGTATGAGAGGTTGCCGCCGTAAAGATGAGCATTCTTCCAAAGATGCTCCATCATACCGTCTTGCATTTCACATTTACCCTGCGTTTGGGGGTGCTGGACCCTTGGAGACTCTTTTGAAGTCTGCCCGTTCCGTGCCCTAATGGTTCGAAATGTTTTCAGGCGATCTGTACGATCTTATATTTTTTGTGCTTGTAGCAGTGCTATCGCTATAAAAACGGCCTTAGTTTACGCCTTTTTGCCAGACTTTACAGTTCGAATATGCTTTATTAATACTAAAGTAATCAGATGCTTATAATTATTTAGAATAAATTAAGATCATTCTAAATTAAGAAGCAAATCCTAGGGCAATTTCGCTAAAAAGCCCCTAACTTCGGCGTAATAACGACAGATCAAAAGTGACTAGCCCCCTATCAACAACCCCGATCAAGCTCAGCGGCGGGATTCTATTTACCGCTATTTTGCTGACGGTCTTTTCACAGCTGCAGCTTGGCACCACTAGCGCTTATGCCGGGGTCGCTATTTGGCTCTTCTTTTTGCTCAATATTGGTCAACTCAATCGACGCCAGCGGGTGCAAAACATAGCCGTTATGGCCCCTGGAATAGCCCTTCTTACCTACTCTCTTTGGATCGAACCCAATACTGCCTGGCTTGAACCGCTTCTGAACGCCAACCAACTGATTATCACGCTGCTTGCCGCGATCAGCTTCCTCCAAGTCACCACAAAACTAACGAGCGACGCGGGTCAAAAGCGCGGAAAAAGCGGCTTCAAACGCACACTATTCAGCACTCATTTAATGTCGTCGGTGATCAATGTATCAGCCATGGTACTGGTCGCTGAGCGACTCAAAAAAGAGAGTGAATTAACAGCAATTCAGGGAGTTACACTTACTCGGGCCTTTGCTATTTGCGCACTCTGGTCTCCATTCTTTGCAGCCATGGGTGTGACATTAATCAGCGCCCCGGGCGCGGAACTCGCGCGATTTTTGCCCTACACGGCAGCTACAGCGGTGGCAGCTTTGGCGATCACTTACGTCCAAATTACGCGCCGCACTGATATTGCAGGTTTCCAGGGCTATCCAATCTCCATCGACAGCCTTCGACTCCCGCTAGGGCTTGCAGCCGCAGTACTGGTACTACACTACCTACTGCCGAATTTCTCTGTGATTATGCTGGTGTCCACACTCTCTATTCTATTGGTACTGACACTCCTCCTAATCCAGCATTCCCCTCGCGCTGCGGCAAGACGCTTTGGCAACCATATCAGTGAGGGCCTTCCGAATACCCGCGGTGAGATAGCGCTCTTCATCTCATCAACCGTGCTGGCCGCTGGCACAACCGCCATCCAGAGCGCGCTGCAGATCGACTTAGCACCCGACAACTTCGACGCACTCGCCGCCTCTATCACTCTGACACTACTTGTCGCTCTATCATTAGTTGGCATACATCCAGTCACCAGCAACCTCATCGCCGGCGCCACTCTAATGCCGGCCACAGAAGACCCCAACCTTCTAGCGATCACGCTACTCATGTCCTGGTCGATGGGCTCCACCGCCTCACCCCTCGCAGGCAACCAGCTCATCCTGCAAGGGCGCTATGGAGTGAGGGCACGCGATCTTTTACAGGCCAACATCCCTTACACCCTCGCACTTTTACCGGTCTGTTACCTGATCCTTTGGCTTTACGAGGCAAGTTGAATAGTGACAGCCCAAGGCCTCGTGAAACCCGCCGTAAATACATCCGTGT
>JAHEDZ010000005.1:158958-171230 GCA_024640955.1 Oceanospirillaceae bacterium | reverse complement strand
TAGGAGAAAACTGAGGCTGACCCCAATAAAAAACCCGCCAGATGGCGGGTTTCTTGAGGGAGGGTAGAGATCAGGTAGCCTGCTGAATCAGCATGTTACGGATCTTACCAATCGCCTTAGTTGGATTCAGACCCTTAGGACAGACGTTCACACAGTTCATGATGCCGTGGCAACGGAACACTGAGAACGGATCATCAAGGTCAGCCAGACGCTCGCGAGTCGCTGTATCACGACTATCCGCCAGGAAGCGGTACGCCTGCAGCAGGCCGGATGGGCCGATGAACTTATCTGGGTTCCACCAGAAGGACGGACAAGAGGTTGAACAGCATGCACAGAGGATACACTCGTACAGACCGTCCAACTCAGCACGCTCTTCAGGCGACTGCAGACGCTCGATAGCGGGCGCTGGTGTGTCGTTGATCAGGAACGGCTTGATCTTCTCGTACTGTTTATAGAACTGCGACATGTCGACAACCAGGTCACGGATCACCGGTAGACCAGGCAGCGGACGCAGCACTAGCTTATCATCTTTCACTACAGCTGAAAGTGGAGTGATACAGGCCAGACCGTTAGTACCGTTCATGTTTAGACCATCAGAACCACACACACCTTCACGGCATGAGCGGCGGAAAGTCATCGATGAATCCTTCTCTTTCAACAGGTGAAGAAGGTCCAGCACCATGATGTCTTTGCCACCCGGGATATCGATGTGGATATCCTGCATGTATGGCTTATCATCACTCTCAGGATTGTAACGATATACACTAACTAACATCGTGACCGCTCCTTAGTATGTACGAACTTTTGGTGGGAAAGCTTCCATAGTCTTCGGTGCGAAGTTTACGGCACGCTTGCCCAGCGTTTTAGTTTGTGGGTAGAAGACAGAGTGACAGAGCCAGTGCTCGTCATCGCGCTCGGTAAAGTCGTTACGGGCGTGTGCGCCACGTGACTCTTTACGCTCGAAAGCAGCGATAGCCGTTGCCTCCGCAACTTCTAAGAGATTTTCCAGCTCCAGAGCTTCAATACGCGCAGTATTAAAGTAGCTGCTCTTGTCTTCCAAATGTACGTTTTCGACACGCTTACGGATCGCAGCCAGCTTCTTCAGGCCCTCTTCCATCGCATCGCCGTCACGGAATACGCCGAAATAAAGCTGCATGCATTGCTGCAGATCTTTACGAACATCTGCAACCTTTTCACCGCCTGTTGTGCTGTTGAGACGCTCAACACGCGAAAGTGCAGCGGCGATCTGCTCGTCAGTTGCATCGTTCACTTCGTAGCCATCGCGCATCTGCTGCTCGATCTGCAGACCACATGCACGACCGAATACAACCAGATCGAGCAGCGAGTTGCCACCGAGGCGGTTAGCACCGTGTACAGATACACAAGCAACCTCACCACAAGCGAACAGACCGTTAACGATCTTATCTTCGCCAGTCTCTGGGTCCGGGTTGATAACCTGACCACCGATGTTGGTTGTTACACCGCCCATCATGTAGTGACACGTTGGGACAACTGGGATCGGCTCTTTGACTGGATCAGCCGCTGCGAATGTTATCGACAGCTCACAAATACCTGGTAGACGCGAATGCAGAACCTCTTCGCCCAGGTGGTCGAGTTTCAGGTAGACGTGATCACCGTCTGGACCACAGCCACGACCTTCGAGAATCTCAAGGATCATTGAGCGTGCAACGACGTCACGACCTGCAAGGTCTTTAGCGTTTGGCGCGTAGCGCTCCATGAATCGCTCGCCGTCTTTATTGACGAGGTAGCCACCCTCACCACGACAGCCCTCTGTTACCAGAGTACCTGCACCGGCGATACCGGTTGGGTGGAACTGCCACATCTCCATATCTTGCGCCGCAACACCTGCGCGCAGCGCCATACCCATACCGTCACCAGTATTGATCAGAGCGTTGGTAGTTGATGCGTAGATACGACCTGCACCGCCTGTTGCAAGAACAGTGGCCTTCGCCTTGATGTAGACCGTTTCGCCTGTTTCGATGCAGATTGCGGTACAACCCACAACCGAGCCATCAGAGTTTTGAACCAGATCCAGCGCGTACCATTCATTGAGGAATGTGGTACCCGCTTTCATGTTCGCCTGATACAAAGTGTGAAGCAGCGCGTGACCAGTACGGTCCGCAGCAGCACAGGTACGTGCAGCCTGACCACCTTCGCCGAAGTTCTTCGACTGACCACCAAACGGGCGCTGATAAATGCGGCCGGTTTCAGTACGAGAGAATGGCAGACCCATATGGTCTAGCTCAAATACTGCACGAGGACCTACAGAACACATGTACTCGATAGCGTCCTGGTCACCGATGTAGTCTGACCCCTTTACGGTGTCATACATGTGCCAACGCCAATCATCGTTCGGGTCAGCGCTTGCGATCGCACAGGTGATACCACCCTGCGCCGATACAGTGTGAGAACGTGTTGGGAAAACTTTGGTTACACAAGCGGTGTTAAGACCTGACTGTGCAAGCTGCAGTGCAGCGCGCATGCCTGCGCCGCCACCGCCTACAACAATCGCATCAAAAGAGAGCGTACGAAGTTTAGACATCGATTAAATCCCCCACAAAATCTGGATGCCCCACACGACGTAGATAAACGCCAGGAGGCCGCATACGGACTGGAACACGAAACGGATGCCAGTCGGCTTAATGTAATCGGTAGAGACAGACCACATTCCAATCCACGCGTGCGCGACCATTGAAAGCATAGCGAGCAAGGTGAAGATCTTCATAGCCGTGCCTTCAAACAGGCCTGACCACTGCGCATAGTCCAGTTCGGGATTAAGAAGCAGGTAGCCCAGCATAAAGACGGTGTAGGCCGCCAACACAAGGGCTGTTACGCGCTGCATCATCCAGTCGTAGAGTCCACTACGACCGAAGCTTGTAATAGAAGTTACCATATCCATACTCCTGCTAGCAGAATTGCTACTACAGCGATCGTCAACGTCGCTTTAGCTGCCGCTTTTCCAGACTCGATCTCTTCCCAGTAACCAGCATCCATAACCAGGTGCTTGAGGCCAGCAAAGAAGTGGTAAAGAAGCGCAGATGTCAGACCCCATGCGATAAATTTCGCAATAAAAGAGTCGGTAAGCATTGCAGCTGCTTGATCGAAACCTGCCTGAGACTCAAGCGAGAGGCCCAGTGCGTACATCATGAAGATTGCGCCGACGAACAGCACAACACCTGATACACGGTGCAGAATGGAGGTGATAGCCGGTAAAGGCTGTTTGATTGTACGTAGATCTAGGTTTACAGGTCGTTTTTTGTTCACGGCTCTAGTTCACACTCTACTGCCCTCTTGCGGGGCCTCGGTTACTAGGTAGTACCTAAAACGCGGCGCTTCATTAATAAGCTTCAGAAGGAACCTTTGAAGCGTCCGTCAGGACCATTAAGAAATAGCCTGCTAGCATAAGCTTATGCCATATTGCAGTGCGCAATTTCACGGGCCGGAATTATATCAATTTGACCCACTATGACAACGCTAATGGTCCTTCCATAGCCTAATGTTTAATGCGTCAGCATTGGATTTCAGACCAAAGTCGAGCTTTAGAAATGCTTCGGAATAACCTCATTACATATTGATCTAGAAGGCGTGTTGCAGCGCAAAAAGTCGGATTGACAAAAACTTCGCCCTCTCTATAGTGATACAGCCTTTTTTTGCCGTCGGTTTACCCACGGGCGGCCCAACAGATGCAGCGGTGACCTCGCCTTGCATTTCCAGATATTAAAGAGGAGCCACACATGGCTGAGAAAACAGCACGTCTAAGCGTTGATGGTATCGACAAGGATATTGAACTGCCGATTTACAGCGGCACCGAAGGTCCAGACGTTATTGACGTACGCCCACTTACGAGTGAAGGCCTGTTCACCTACGATCCAGGTTTTGTATCTACCGCTTCATGTGAATCCAAAATCACTTACATAGACGGTGGAAAGGGTATTCTGCTTCACCGCGGGTACCCCATCGAGCAGCTAGCGGACCACGCGGACTACATGGATGTCTGCTACCTCCTTCTGAATGGCGAACTGCCGAACGCAGAAGAGAAAGCGAAGTTCGTTCATACTGTAACTCACCACACGATGGTGCACGAGCAGCTGAGCCAGTTCTTCCGCGGCTTCCGTCGTGATGCTCACCCAATGGCGATCATGTGTGGTGTCGTAGGCGCGCTCTCTGCGTTCTACCACGACTCACTCGATATCAACGATCCTCACCACCGCGAAGTCTGTGCGTACCGTCTAATCGCAAAAATGCCGACTCTGGCAGCGATGTGTTACAAGTACTCAATCGGCCAGCCCTTTATGTACCCACGTAACGACATGGACTACGCCGAGAACTTTCTTCGCATGATGTTCGGCACACCTTGTGACGACTACAAAGTGAGCCCAACGCTTGCCAAAGCGATGGACAAGATCTTTATTCTGCACGCTGACCACGAGCAGAACGCCTCTACGTCAACTGTTCGCCTGGCAGGCTCTTCAGGTGCTAACCCATTCGCGTGTATCGCAGCTGGTATCGCAGCTCTGTGGGGTCCTGCGCATGGCGGTGCAAACGAAGCTGTGCTGCACATGCTGAGCGAGATCGGTGATGTTGAGAACATTCCTGAGTTTATCCAGAAGGCGAAAGATCCTAACGACCCATTCCGCCTGATGGGCTTCGGCCACCGTGTCTACCGTAACTTCGACCCGCGCGCCAAAGTTATGAAGAAGACCTGTGACGAGGTACTGGCCGAGCTGGGCATTGAAAACGATCCTCAGCTAGCAATCGCCAAAGAGCTGGAGCGCATCGCGCTGGAAGATCCGTACTTCGTAGAGCGCAAACTCTACCCCAATGTCGACTTCTACTCAGGCATCATCCTCAAAGCGATCGGTATTCCTACCACTATGTTTACCGTTATTTTCGCACTGTCGCGCACTATCGGCTGGATCTCTCACTGGAGCGAATTCCACTCAGGTCCAAACAAGATCGGTCGCCCTCGTCAGCTCTACACCGGCGAGCAGATGCGTAACCACCCAGACGCTGAGTAACACACATAGCGTTAAAAAATCCCCGCCTCGGCGGGGATTTTTTGTTTATGCTCTAAGAGCCCCCCAACAAAGAATCCAAACAGATCATGTACGTTGTTATGGCAACAGACTATCAGCGCTTAGTTTCACTTCGCGACTAGCGCGCGGATGCACGTAAACTGTCGCGATCTTAGTTAAACTTAGAACTCCGAACCACAAAAAAGGAGGCTAAAGCCCCCTTTTTATACCTGATCGCTAGATCTAGTTAGTGCTGCACGCGCCTCAATGGAGAGCTGAAGATAGCCTGCAGTGCGCGGTGGTTAACAACCTGATCAACGATTGTTTTCCAAACTTTCACGACCATATCAGCACCTTCAGCGTAATTAGCCTTGCGCTGCTGCTCAGTGTAAGCACGCGCGAGATCAATCTTCTGCACTTCAGTTAGATCGTTACTATCCAGCAATTCCATCAGTGTTTCTTTGTCAATGTAGCGAGACATATTGGCGTCACTCCCGTCCAATAAGGACATTTAAATTAAGATAACGCTAATATATTCGACCTTAGTACTAGAGCTCAAACGATCTATTTTCACCGAATCTGTGAAAAAAATTTCATCGACACCGCAGAGTATCAAGCAAAGAAAAGGGCGCCGTAGCGCCCTAAAACAACAACAACGGAGATAAATACTAGGAAGCGATCATTCCGTTCTCACGCATGATGCCTTCAATCTCTGGCAAGCTAGCGGGATCATCAATAGTTGACGGCACGACGTAATCTTGGCCATCAGCAATTTGACGCAGCAACTTGCGCAGAATCTTACCAGAGCGCGTTTTCGGCAGACGTTTAACTACCGCAGTGCGCTTGTAACAGGCAATTGGGCCGATCTCTTTGCGGATATTAGCGACCAGTTGAGCCGCGAGATCCTCATCAGAGATGTCCACACCATCTTTGAGAATAACCAGACCCACTGGCTCCTGCCCTTTGAGCTGTTCAGCGATACCAATAACAGCACACTCAGCTACTGCCGGGTGCGCTGCAACAATCTCCTCCATCTCACCGGTCGACAAGCGGTGACCCGCTACGTTAATCACATCATCGGTACGACCCATGATGAATACATAGCCATCCTCGTCCTTATAGCCACCATCACCAGAGGTGTAGAAGCCCTCAACGTCACTTAGGTAACCGGACTTGAAGCGATCGAAATCACCCCAGACAGTAGGTAGACAGCTTGGTGGCAGAGGTAGTTTTATTGCAATTGAGCCCTGTTGGCCGGTAGGCAGTTCGTTACCCGCCTCATCAACGATCTGAACATTGAAGCCCGGGCTTGGCAGTGTTGCTGAGCCTGGCTTAGGTGGCATAGGCTCAATACCTATCAGGTTGCCACAGATCGCCCAACCAGTCTCAGTCTGCCACCAGTGATCAATTACCGCTTTACCAGTCTTCTCAACCGTCCAGTCGTAGGTTGGCGGATCCAGACGCTCGCCGGCCATAAAGATCGTCTGCAAATTAGAGAGGTCATACTTGCCAATCTCCAACGCATCCGGATCCTCTTTCTTGATTGCACGAAATGCTGTCGGCGCAGCGAATAGGATCTTCGCTTTGTACTCTTCACAGACACGCCAAAAGGCACCGGCATCCGGAGTACGGACAGGCTTACCCTCGTAAACTATGGTGCTGCAGCCCGCCAACAGCGGACCGTAAACAATATAAGAGTGACCAACAACCCAACCCACATCGGAAGCCGCCCAGTAGACATCACCCGCTGCAACGTTGTATATCGCCTTCATCGAGTAGTTGAGGGCAGTCGCATGACCACCGTTGTCACGCACAACGCCTTTCGGCTTACCAGTGGTGCCTGAGGTGTAGAGGATGTATAGCGGATCAGTACCTTTAACCGCTACTGGAGCTACCGCTTGTGCTGACGCCATCTCTGTAGCCCAGTCACAGTCGCCCGGGTTGTTAAGCTCTGCGGTCACCTGCTCGCGCTGGTAGACAATGACCGAATCGGGTTTGTGCGTTGCAAGCTTGATACCCTCATCGACCATCGGTTTATATGGGAGAACTTTTGCGATCTCAACACCGCAAGAGGCGGTAACGATCACAGTAGGTTCGGCATCATCAATGCGTACAGCCAACTCGTTTGGCGCAAAGCCACCAAATACCACAGAGTGGATGGCGCCCAAGCGCGCTGTGGCTAGCATCGCTACCAAAGCTTCAGGGATCATTGGCATGTAGATGACAACGCGATCACCCTTGGCCACCCCCTTGGAGCGCAGCACGCCCGCAAATCGGGAAACCTGGTCCTGAAGTTCGGCATATGTCACAGTGCGTTTAGTGCCTGTTACCGGGGAATCATACAGCAGTGCCGCCTGGTCACCACGGCCCTGCTCGACATGGTAATCAACGGCCATGTAGCAGGTATTCAGCTCACCGTCTGCGAACCAGCGATCAATGCCGTTCTCATCCTTAGAGAGTATGGTCTGCGGCTGTTTAAACCACGGCAGGTCGGCCGCTTTCTCGGCCCAGAACTTCTCTGGCTGCTCAATCGATGCTTGGTATTCGCTCTGATAAGACATGGATGTCGATCCTTTTCGATCTCAGTTAAGTCCGTTGTGTCATCATTAAAGTGCCGAAATCGAATAATTGTCGACACTTGCAGTGACTATCTGGACCTCACCTTATCTAAAGCCGAGCATCAAACCGATACGACTTAAGGCGAAAAGCGATTAAAAGTCATTAATTTCAACACCTTAAAACACTTCATCCAAAGGTCTAATAAAATTCCCAATCTGATCGAATTGTCGACAATCCAGTCTTAAAATCTGACTCGGACAATAGAACTGAAGCGGCGGTGTTCTGCTGCCCCTGTTTAACGTCAACGCAGCCAAAAGCTACATTGCGGCGCTTTGTACAGGAATCGCGCGCTTGAAATCGGTCATTCTATTGCGAGCACGCAGCTCAGCGTCACTTACACCCTCGCCGCCATCGCTCTGCGCATTCTCAAAGTAGCAGAGACGCGGTTGATGGCTCTGCGCCTCCTCCTCGTCTAACTGGATATACGAGCCGATTATCAGCAGGTCTCCCTTGTTCGCTTTGTGAGCCGCGGCGCCATTAACAGAGATCACACCGCTACCGCGCTCTGCGCTGATCGCATAGGTGGTAAAGCGCTCACCGTTGTTGATGTTGTAGATATGAATCATCTCGTACTCATGGATACCGGAAGCATCCAGCAAATCCTGGTCAATTGCGCAGGAGCCCTCGTAGTGCAGCTCCGCATGAGTTGCAGTTACTCGGTGGAGTTTTGCTTTGAGAAAGGTCTGATACATTTTGTCCCCGCTGAGCCTTAAGACAGGCAGTCGTTAAGTTGGGCACATTCTATCTGGCCAATGCAGATTACGCACTTGCACAAAAGTAAGGTTAAAGATGAGTTGCATTCACAGATAGTTGAATACCCCTCAGCCCATAGGCGCAGGCTTTCGTTTACTATATACGCCTCGAAATTTACTGATCTATCTCCAACGAGGTTCTGCGTGCGCAACTACAGCGAAACTTTTGACCGCTTAAAACAGCTTCTTAACGAGCGAATTCTTATGCTCGATGGTGCTATGGGCACAATGATTCAGGCATACAAACTGGAAGAAGCTGACTACCGAGGTGAGCGTTTCGCCGACTGGCAGTGTGACGTCAAAGGCAACAATGACCTGTTGGTGCTAACTCAGCCCCAGATTATCGAAGCGATTCACCTCGAGTACCTCAAGGCGGGTGCAGATATCGTGGAGACCAACTCGTTTAACGCCACCTCAATCGCGATGGCCGATTACGAGATGGAGGCACTGACACACGAGATCAACTTGGAAGCTGCGCGTGTTGCACGCCGCGCCTGTGACCAGATGACCGCTGAAACACCGGACCGCCCGCGCTTTGTAGCAGGGGTACTTGGCCCAACAAACCGCACAGCGACGATTTCGCCGGATGTAAACGACCCAGGCTTTCGTAACATCACATTCGATCAGTTGGTGGACTCCTACATGGAGGCTATCGACGGCCTTGTAAATGGCGGATCAGATATCCTCATGATCGAGACCATTTTCGACACCCTCAACGCTAAGGCTGCGATCTTCGCAGTAGAGAAATACTTTGACGAGAACGACCTGCGCCTACCGTTGATGATCTCCGGCACGATTACCGATGCATCTGGCCGTACACTGTCAGGCCAGACAACTGAAGCCTTCTGGAACTCCGTGCGTCACGCCCGTCCGCTGACTATCGGCCTGAACTGTGCTCTGGGTCCCAAAGAGCTACGTCAGTACGTTGAAGAGCTCTCGCGTATCTCACAGACATACGTCTCCGTGCACCCCAACGCAGGCCTACCTAACGCCTTCGGTGAGTATGATGAGAGCGCGCAGGAGATGCGCGACGAGATCGCAGAGTGGGTTGAGTCCGGCTTTGTAAACGTCGTCGGTGGTTGCTGTGGTACTACACCTGAGCACATCCGCGTTATCCGCGAAGGCATTGTTCAACACCCACCGCGCCAACTACCTGAGATTGCTGTAGAGGCTCGCCTTGCAGGACTAGAGCCGTGCAATATCGGTGCAGATGCCCTATTCGTGAACGTTGGCGAGCGCACCAACGTCACCGGCTCAGCGCGTTTTCGCCGTCTGATCAAAGAGGGCGACTACGAGACGGCACTTGAGGTTGCCCGGCAGCAGGTAGAGTCTGGCGCACAGATCATCGATATCAACATGGATGAGGGGATGCTTGACGCTGAGGCGGCGATGATCCGCTTCCTCAATCTGATCGCATCTGAGCCCGACATTTCGCGCGTACCGATTATGCTCGACTCCTCAAAATGGGAGATTCTCGAAGAGGGTCTAAAACGCATTCAGGGTAAGGGCATCGTCAACTCTATCAGTCTCAAAGAGGGTGAAGAGAAGTTCATCGAGCAGGCCAACCTGCTGCGCCGCTATGGGGCGGCCGTTGTTGTCATGGCCTTCGATGAGACTGGGCAGGCGGATACCTACGAGCGCAAGATCGAGATCTGTGAGCGCTCCTACCGCGTGCTGGTGGATAAGGTTAGCTTCCCCCCTGAAGATATCATCTTTGATCCCAACATATTCGCCATTGCTACCGGGATCGAGGAGCACGACAACTACGCGGTCGACTTCATCCGCGCAACAGGTTGGATCAAGAAGAACCTGCCGCACGCCAAGGTGTCAGGCGGTGTTTCCAACGTCTCCTTCTCTTTCCGCGGCAACGACAAGGTGCGTGAAGCGATCCACTGCGTCTTTCTCTACCACGCCATCCGCGAAGGGATGGATATGGGTATCGTCAACGCCGGTCAGTTAGCGATCTATGATGATCTACCCGAGGAGCTACGCGAACACGTTGAGGATATCGTCCTTAACCGCCGTTCAGACGGTACCGAACGCATGCTGGAGCTGGCCGAGAAATACCGTGGCGACGGCAGCGAAGAGACCGCCAAGCAGGATGCTGCATGGCGTGAGTTACCGGTAAACGAGCGCCTGTCACACGCGCTGGTTAAAGGCATCGCCGACCACATCGACGAAGATGTTGAAGAGTGCCGCCACCTATTCGACCGTCCTCTACAGGTGATTGAAGGCCCGCTGATGGCGGGTATGGGCATAGTTGGTGACCTCTTCAGCGAAGGTAAGATGTTCCTACCACAGGTAGTAAAATCGGCTCGCGTTATGAAGAAGGCCGTAGCCTACCTAATGCCGTTTATCGAAGCCGAGAAAGAGGGCAACGAGAGCAGTTCAGCCGGCAAAGTGATCATGGCGACGGTCAAGGGCGACGTACACGACATTGGTAAGAACATCGTAGGTGTCGTTCTGCAATGTAACAATTTCGAGATCATCGACCTCGGCGTTATGGTGCCTGCTGAGACCATTCTGCGCACCGCCCGTGAAGAGAACGCCGATATTATTGGCCTCTCAGGACTTATCACCCCCTCGCTTGATGAGATGGTACACGTCGCCAAAGAGATGCAGCGTCAGGGCTTTGAGATTCCGCTAATGATCGGCGGCGCAACCACCTCCAAAGCTCACACGGCGGTGAAGATTGAGCCCGCCTACCAGAACAACCAGGTGGTACACGTAACCAACGCCTCTCGTTCGGTAGGTGTAGCCTCTGCGCTGCTCTCAAAAGAGCGTCATGCAGCCTTTGTTGAAGAGACTCGCACCGAGTACGAAGCCGTACGCGAGCGCCATAAGGCGCGCCAGAACGAACAGCGCCGGGTTGCTATCGAAGCCGCCCGCGCAAACGCTGAGCCTATCGACTGGGAGGGCTACACCGCACCTCAACCGAAAGCGCTGGGCGTGCAGGTGTTCGAGGACATCGCTCTGGATAGCCTCATCGATTACATCGACTGGACACCCTTCTTTCAATCTTGGGAGCTCGCAGGCCGCTTCCCGCGTATTCTTGAGGACGAAGTGGTTGGAGAACAGGCGACTAAACTCTACGCCGACGCCCGGGCGATGCTTAAAGACATCGTCGATAACCAAAAGCTGCAGGCGCGCGCCGTTATCGGCCTTGTTCCAGCCAACGCTGTCGGCGACGATATCGAGCTTTACACTGATGAGTCGCGCAACGAGGTTCTGGCCACTGTTCACCACCTGCGCCAGCAGACGCAGAAGATCGACGGCAAGTACAACCACTGCCTCAGTGACTACATCGCTCCTAAAGAGACCGGTATCGCGGACTACTGCGGCGCCTTCGCGGTAACAGCGGGTATCGGTGTAGATGAGATGGTCGCGGAGTTCGAGAAGGATCACGACGACTACAACTCCATCATGGTTAAAGCGCTGGCAGACCGTTTGGCTGAAGCGCTAGCCGAGAAGATGCACGCTGACGTTCGCCGCGAACACTGGGGATACGGCGCCAGCGAAGGTCTGGATAACGAAGCGCTGATCCGTGAAGAGTACCAAGGCATCCGCCCTGCTCCCGGCTACCCAGCCTGCCCGGACCACACTGAGAAAGGCCTGCTCTGGGAGCTATTGGATGTCGAAAACAACATCGGCATGACTTTAACCGAGAGCTACGCCATGCTGCCAACAGCTGCCGTATCAGGCTGGTACTTCAGCCACCCTCAAGCTAAGTACTTTGGTGTCGCCAAGATCAGTGAAGATCAGGTTGAGGACTACGCCAAGCGCAAGAGCCTGTCGATGTCAGAAACCGAACGCTGGCTGGCGCCAAACCTGGGCTACGAACCGGAATCACTCTAACACTCAAAAG
>JAHEDZ010000005.1:147260-158858 GCA_024640955.1 Oceanospirillaceae bacterium | reverse complement strand
AGGACTACGCCAAGCGCAAGAGCCTGTCGATGTCAGAAACCGAACGCTGGCTGGCGCCAAACCTGGGCTACGAACCGGAATCACTCTAACACTCAAAAGGTATTTGGAGAGTATCGGGACTACCCCTTCAAGACACGCTGCAAGCCGTCCGTGGGCGCTCGGTATTTTACATCCGTGTAAAATAACGGTCTTGAAGGGGTAGTCCCGGCACTCCACTGCGCATTTCATCGAATATCACATCACTCAACTAGGTCAACCGCAGAGCACCCTTATTCGCTCGACGTATAAACTAGTAAGAATTAGTCATATTCTCCATTCGAAGCAATACCCCTACTTCTTATATCCAAAAGGCTCCCCCGTCGGTATAATCTGACGCGCGAAATTACCACTGTGGAAGCATGGAGATAAGTAAAGGGTCAAAAACCCCGAACTGACGGCTCCCTTCCCGCCACATTTTGGGGATCAGAATGGCTAAAAAACCAAGCAAAATCGTCTACACGCTGACAGACGAAGCACCAGCCCTCGCTACATCATCACTACTTCCAATCGTCCGTAAATTCACTAAAAGCTCGAACATCGAAGTGGATCTGTGTGATATCTCACTGGCAGGACGTATTCTCTCGTCTTTCCCTGAGTACCTGAACGACCAGCAGAAAGTGGAAGACGGTCTGGCTGCACTTGGCGAACTGACTGCAGATCCGCAGGCAAACATCATCAAACTGCCAAATATCTCGGCATCAGTGCCGCAGCTGAAAGGCGCGATCAAAGAGTTGCAGGGCCAGGGCTACCATGTTCCTGATTTCCCAGATGAGCCACGCAACGATAAAGAAGCTGAGATCAAAGATCGCTACTCGAAGATCCTTGGGTCAGCAGTGAACCCGGTACTGCGTCAGGGTAACTCTGACCGTCGTGCGCCAGCAGCTGTTAAAGCCTTCGCACGTAAATACCCACACTCGATGGGTCCTTGGAGCAAAGCGTCACGCACTCACGCAGACTACATGAACGGCGGTGACTTCTTCTCAAGCGAGCAGTCAGTAACGATGGAAGAGGATACCAAAGTACGTATCGAATTCATCTGCGGCGACGGTAACATCACTGTACTGAAAGAGCTGGCTCTGCAGAAAGGTGAAGTGTTGGACGGCATGTTCATGAGCGCTAAATCACTGCGCAACTTCTTCGAAGAGACGCTGCAGGACTGTAAAGAGTCTGGCGTAATGTGGTCTCTGCACGTTAAAGCGACCATGATGAAGGTATCTCACCCAATCGTATTCGGCCACGCTGTAACTGTGTTCTACAAAGAGGTTTGGGAGAAGTGGGGCGACAAGTTCAAAGAGCTGGGCGTAAACCCTAACAACGGTCTGAACTCTGTTTACGAGAAGATCGCTGAGCTACCAAACTCTATCCGTGAAGAGATCGAACACGACATTCACGAAGCTGCACGTCACCGTCCAGAGATGGCGATGGTTGACTCTGTTAAAGGTATCACCAACCTGCACATCCCATCTGACGTTATCGTTGACGCCTCAATGCCGGCAATGATTCGTAGCTCAGGTCACATGTGGGGCCCAGATGGTAAGCCGAAAGACACTAAAGCCGTTATGCCTGAGTCTACTTACGCACGCATCTACCAGGAAATGATCAACTTCTGCAAAACTCACGGTGCGTTCGATCCAACAACGATGGGTACGGTACCTAACGTGGGTCTGATGGCGATGAAAGCAGAAGAGTACGGCTCGCACGACAAGACTTTCGAAATGACAGAAGACGGCATCATGCGCGTTGTTGCTGAAGACGGCACTGTACTGATGGGTCACAAGGTTGAGCAAGGCGATATCTGGCGCGCATGTCAGACCAAAGACGCTGCGATCCGCGACTGGGTAAAACTGGCTGTGACTCGCGCACGTCAGTCTGACACTCCTGCGATCTTCTGGCTTGACGCTGAGCGTGCACACGACCGTGAACTGCGCAAGAAAGTAGAGTTCTTCCTGCAGGAGCATGACACTGAAGGTCTAGACCTGCGCATCATGTCTTACGTCCGCGCTATGCGCACGACCTGTGAGCGTCTGCGCCGCGGTATGGACACAATCTCGGTCACTGGTAACGTACTGCGTGACTACCTGACCGACCTCTTCCCAATCATGGAGCTAGGCACCTCTGCGAAGATGCTCTCTATCGTCCCTATGCTTGCGGGCGGCGGCATGTACGAAACAGGCGCAGGCGGTTCTGCACCTAAGCACGTACAGCAGGTTCAGGAAGAGAACCACCTACGTTGGGACTCTCTGGGGGAATTCCTGGCGATCGCTGTCTCTCTGGAAGAGACTGGCATCAAAGAGAACAACGCACGCGCTAAAATGGTTGCGGCTGCACTCGATACGGCTACAGGCATGTTGCTGGACAAAGGCAAGTCACCATCACGTCGTACTGGCGAGCTAGACAACCGTGGTAGCCACTTCTACCTTGCCTTGTACTGGGCTCAAGAGCTGGCAGCACAAACTGAAGATGCAGAGCTCGCAAAAGAGTTTGCGCCAGTTGCAGAAGCGCTGGTCAGCCAGGAGGAGCAGATTCTGTCTGAACTCGCCGCTGTTCAGGGCGTCCCAGCAGACCTTCAGGGCTACTACCACGCTCCACTGAAGATCGTTGATCAGGTGATGCGTCCAAGTGCTACGCTGAACGCTGTTATTGATGCATAATTACTGAGACAGCGTGAGAAAAACCGCGGCTTGCCGCGGTTTTTTTTGCACTCAAGATAAGGAACCCAAGCAATATGAAAATCTGGGTCGACGCCGACGCCTGTCCCGTTCCCGTTAAAGAGATTCTCTTTCGCGCGGCTGAACGCCAAAAAGTTGAAGTAACCTTGGTCGCCAATCAGCGCCTGAGTGTGCCCCAATCCGCCTATATACGTATGCTACAGGTCGAGAAAGGCTTTGATGTGGCAGACAACGAGATAGTCAGACGCATTGAAGCGGGTGACCTACTCATCAGCTCAGATATCCCTCTCGCCAGCGAAGTTCTGGAGAAAGGTGCACTCGTTATTACACCACGCGGCGAACGCTACACCGAAGATAACATCAAAGCGCGCCTCAACATTCGTGACTTTATGGAGACACTGCGCTCTAGCGGTATCCAAAGCGGAGGCCAGCCAACGTACAGCCAAGCTGATCGCATGCAGTTTGCCAATCAACTCGACCGAATCCTCGCTAAACGCCTCCGCTAAACAATACAGCCGTCTAAAGGATTAGCCTGCGAGTACTATCGAATAATCATCGAAAACAAAAAAGCCCCATATTCATTGCGAACACAGGGCTTTTCAAAAGTTCTAAGGCTTAGCCAATAACTTTCAGAATCTGATCCAAACGCTCTTTAGCATCACCAAACAGCATGCGCGTGTTCTCTTTGTAGAACAGCGGGTTATCAACACCAGCATAACCTGTACCCATAGAGCGCTTCATCACGATAGTCTGCTTACCGTTCCAAGGCTCCAGTACTGGCATACCTGCGATAGGGCTGTCTGGTACCTCCTGCGCAGCAGGGTTTACGATATCGTTGGCACCGATAACGATCGATACATCAACGTTAGGGAAGTCTTCATTGATCTCCTCCATCTCGTAAACGATATCGTAAGGTACTTTCGCTTCCGCTAGCAGCACGTTCATGTGGCCTGGCATACGACCCGCAACTGGGTGGATACCAAAGCGTACATTGATGCCCTTATCACGCAGCTTCTTAGTGATCTCAAACACGGTGTGCTGTGCCTGAGCGACCGCCATACCGTAACCCGGCAAGATCATCACCTCTTTGGCGTTCAGCAGCATGTCTGCAGCTTCATCCGACTCAACCGAGCGAATATCTTCTGCATTGCCCGCAGGACCAGCAGCGCCTGCGCCACCCGCTTTTTTGCTGCCGATACCACCGAAGATAACGTTGAAGAACTTACGGTTCATCGCCTTACACATGATGTAAGAGAGGATCGCGCCGCTCGAGCCGACCAGCGCGCCAACAACGATCAGCAGGTCGTTACCCAGCATAAAGCCCATAGCCGCAGCCGCCCAACCTGAGTAGCTGTTGAGCATTGATACAACCACCGGCATGTCTGCACCACCGATCGCAGCAACCATATGGATACCGAAGATCAGTGCAACAATGGTCATGATGGTCAATGCAAGAACACCACCGGTAGCGGCCGTGTCCATGTACTGCAGCATAAAGTAGAGGGCGATTAGACCCAATACGATGTTGAAAAGATGACGACCAGGTATGTGTAACGGCTTTCCGCCAACTTTACCGCTCAGTTTAAGGTAGGCCATGACCGAGCCTGAAAAGGTAAGGGCACCGATCATAATACCGATATAAGTCTCTACGGCATGGATGGACAGTGCAATACCCGTAAGTGCAGGATCATGTTCCAGCGCATTTGCCCAACCAACAAATACAGCCGCCAAACCCACAAGCGAGTGCAGTACCGCAACCAGCTCTGGCATCTGTGTCATCTCGACACGTTTAGCCAGGATGTAACCGATGATACTACCGACAACAATACCAGCGATCAGCATGAACTCGTTGTTTTCAACGAAACCGATGATGGTTACAACAACCGCGATACCCATACCGAGCATGCCGTAGAAGTTACCGCGACGAGCTGACTCCTGATGAGCCAAGCCACCCAGCGCCATAATAAACAGGGCGCTAGCAGCGATGTAGGAAGCTGTGATGATTCCTTCATTCATAATCTTTCTCCTAAGCTCCCTTACTTACGGAACATGCGCAGCATGCGCTGAGTCACGGCAAAGCCGCCGACGATGTTGATACTGGTGATAAAGACGGCGAGTCCAGCCAACGTGGAGACAACCAAGTTATCACTGGAAATCTGTATCAAAGCACCGATAACAATGATTGAACTGATCGCGTTGGTTACCGACATCAGCGGTGTATGCAACGAGTGTGATACGCCCCAGATAACCATGTAGCCAACGAAACAGGAGAGTACGAATACGGTCAGGTGGCCAATAAACTCTGGTGGAGCCACTGAACCTAAACCGAACAGAACGCCGCCTGCAATCAGCAGGGGAATCAGAAACGCCAGCGGGTGAGCCGGTTTCTCCTCTTTGGCAGCAATCTCTTGCTGAGCCTTCTCGCCGACATCCGCTTTAGGCGCCACTGAGAGGCGAGGCGCTGGTGGTGGCCAGGTAATATTACCCTCTTTCACAACCGTCGCACCGCGAATCACTTCATCTTCCATGTTGATGTCGATCTCGCCGTTCTTTTCAGGGCAAAGTTCGCTCAACAGGTTGTACATATTGGTCGAGTAGAGCTGTGAAGACTGTGCGGCCAAACGGCTTGGTAGGTTGGTGTAACCGATGATCGTTACATCGTGCTTGTTCACAACCTTGTTCGCTTCGGTCAACTTACAGTTACCGCCCGCCTCAGCCGCGAGGTCAACAATCACAGAGCCTGGCTTCATGGCTCTCACCATATTCTCAGTGATGAGCTCAGGCGCCTCTCTGCCCGGAATCAGTGCGGTGGTGATGATGATATCAACCTCAGCAGCCTGAGCTGCAAACAGGTCCATCTCCGCTTTGATGAACTCAGGGCTCATGGTCTTAGCGTAACCGCCAGAGCCGCTACCATCTTCATCGTCAGGGAAGTCGAGCATTAGGAACTCAGCGTCCATCGACTCAACTTGCTCTTTAACCTCAGGACGGGTATCAAATGCACGAACAATCGCACCCATCCCTTTAGCGGCACCGATAGCCGCAAGACCTGCGACACCGGCACCGATAACCAAGACTTTTGCTGGTTGGATGCGGCCTGCAGCCGTGATCTGGCCGGTAAAGAAGCGGCCAAAGTGCTGCGCGGCTTCAACCACTGCACGGTAACCCGCGATGTTAGCCATGGATGACAGCGCATCCATCTTCTGCGCACGCGAGATACGTGGCACTGAGTCCATCGCCAGTGCATTGATGCCGTGGTCGGCCATCTCTTCTAGCATCTCAGGGTTCATCGCTGGGTAGAGGAAGCTGATGATCGTTTGATCCTTCTTCATCAACTCTACACCGCTAAAACCAAGCTCAGGATGTGCTTTAGGTGGCCGTACCTTCAGAATAATATCTGAAGATCCCCACAACTCTTTCGCGTCCTCAACGATCTCAACACCGGCCTTGGCAAACTCTTCGTCAGAGTAACTCGCTTCAGCACCAGCACCGCTCTCAATTGCGAGAGTGAAACCCAACTGCTGCATTTTTACAGCCACGTCTGGGGTGAGGGCAACGCGCTTTTCGCCCTCTTCGTTCTCTCTTGGTACACCGATTCTCATCGACTTCCCCTCTTTCATATTTGATCGCTACAGAGCTCGGTTCGCTGCAATGATATGCTTAGCGACACATAAGCTTATAACTTTTACTAATTAATCCAAGTAATGTAACAAAAGCTTCTAAGCTTGGACAGACACTAAACCTGACAAATAGGTGAAAAAATATGAAGTCGAGATGAGTTATACTTGTAAAGATCGGTGCGACGATGAAATTAATTTGATTTAGTGCGTGCCGTCATTGCCCCGCCCACCAAAATTAACAGCATACCCAGCAGCGTCAATGTACCGAGCGACTCATCCCAGATAAGCCAGCCCAGCAGCGTGGCAATCACCACCGAAGAGTAGGTGAACGGCCCCAGGTAACCTGCGGGCGCATTGTGGTAAGCACGCGTCATGGCTAGTTGCGCCAGAGTCGAAAGCGCGCCAATCGCGGCGACTGCGACCCATTGCCAAAGAGTCAGAGGGCTCCAGTCGCTCAGTGCAAAGGGGGCGCTGAATAGCGCAGCAAAGAGCGCAAAGTAGAAGACGATACGGCGCGAGGGCTCCGTCTCTTTCATCTTGCGGATGTAGATCTTCGCCAGCGCGCCTAGCAGTGCGCCTAATAGCCCAATGACAACAGCGAACTGCAATGTTGAGTTACTTGGCTGCAGCACCAGTGCCACACCGATGAAGCCAATCGGTAGACTCCAGCGCAAGATAGGGCTAATTCGCTCACCGAGCATCCAGAGCCCTAAGATCGGTAAAAAAAGCGGTGCAGTCTGCTTCAAAAGTGCTGCGGTGCCGAGCGGAAGATGGGTCCAACTATAATAGAGGCAGCCCATCGCGCTGACTCCTATAGCAGCGCGCATAAAATGCAGGTGCAACCGGGAGGTGCGCAAACTCAGGTTTCGCTGCAAACTCACAAGCACCAACATGTAGCCTAACCCTAGGAGATTTCGCAGAAATACCAACTGCGCAACACCAGCGTCCGAACCCAGTTCTCGTACAATGATCCCGTTAAAGACCAGTATCGCTTCGGCGACGATAATCAGGAGAACGCCCTGAAACGGGCGTTCAACTCGAGCGGTAGACAATCAGGCTATACCTTAAAGCGTGCAAACTCGGTCGGCATTGCTTCAGCCGCTTTAGCATGAGTCACCACGGCGACACGTGCTTTAGCCGGGTCGGCCAGATAGGTCTGGGCGACGCGTTGCAGATCATCAAGGCTTACGCCCAGAATCGCTTGGCGGAAGGCAGCACGCTGCTCTGGCGTACGCCCAAAGAGAGAATTGAGATAGGTTGCCTTTGCCTCACCGGCCGGTGAGCCCGGCTTATCGATGGAGCTAACGACACCCAGAATCGCCTCCTCCAACTGAGTTGCATCGGCACCACCCTCGTTCACCCAACTGATAGAGCGATCAAAGTCCTCCAGTGTTTCGACAGAGCGCGGGTCGCGGTAGGAGAAAAAGCGGAAGAGCGCATCGCCAGAATCCTGACTCGCACCGCCACCGTAGGCGCCACCCTTCTCACGAATTGCACGGTGTAAATAGCCGTTACGCAGCAGTTCACCGAGTACAGTCAGCGGCGCCGCATCAGCGTGTCCAACAGGAACTGTCGGGAAGACCTTGGCACAGAAACTAACCTGAGTATTTGCTACCCAAACCTGTGCAGGCTCCGATTCAACAATCTCACCAGTAAAGCCTGTGGTAGCGCTGCTCGGAGTCAGGCGCTCAAGTACCGCTGTCAGTGACTGCCGGTACTGAGCTTTGTGTTCAGCCTCACCGACTAACAGCGCGCGACGGGGCATTGCCATCACTTTAGCGTGCAACGCTAGCAGCTCGGCACTTAGAGCCGCGACGCCCTCATCACTCGAAATGGAGGATTTAAGCGCACGCGTTTTCTCAATAGACGCAAGTCCGCGTGACTGAGTGGACAGACTCGCACCCGCCGCCAGACCGGAGCTCGCCGCCAGCATAGCCAGCATATGCCCCTGCCCTGAAACGCTCTGCTCTTTTCGCGACAGCGCATGAGCTACCAGTTCTCGAATACGGCTGTGCTCGTCAAAACGCGGTGAATCAAGCATATCGAACATCAGCTCAGACATCGCCGCCTGATTGGGCGCTAGAGCCTTACCCGACAGTACCATCAGCGTCTGCAGTTGATTGGCGTTATCAACACTACCACGTGCGCTTGTATAAGCACTGATACCGCCCGAAATAGCACTCTCAAGCGCCTGATGCTCTTTATAGGTGCGTCCGGCAGAGCCGAGCTCTGAGAGGCATTGAGTGTAGAGCGGTAGCAGCGACTGCTCGCGTTGGCTCAAGTGGGGCAGATCGAAGATGATCTGCTGGTAGACTAGGCCGTTGGTACCGGCATCGAACCAGTGTAACGACGGCGAGGCGCTCAGCTCCTCACCTGCTGGCAGATGCATCTGAGCAGAGACATCATCCAAGGTTACTTTGGGCAGCAGACCCGGATCGTCCTGCTGCCCCTGACGCGCTTCCAAAGCATCCGCTAATTTGATCAGTTTCTCTGAATCGGACTCGGACAAACCGGTTTTGATCTCAGCCAAGCGCGCCGCCTCAGCAGCATCCTTGCGCTCCGATAGTTCTGGATCAGGGCGCAGGGTTAGACGGACACGGTGCGGGTTATCAATCAACCAGTCGCGTACAAGGTTGGGGATATACTGGGGATCCTCTATCTCCTGGCGCATCTGTTCCAGCACAGAATCGATATTGAGGCTCGCGATCGCATCACCCCGGTGAATTGCGTTGGAGAGTGATGCCAGAATCAAAGACATGCCGAAGGGGTAGTGGTCACCGGTAATCTCACGCTGCTGCAGCTCGAGCTGATGCAACTGAGCTGCAACCATATGCTGATCTACGCCCTGCTCGACCACCTGCTGCAAGGTATCCATCACTAAGGTTTCGAAATCTGCTGCCTGCTGCGGGTCACTACCCTCAATTCCGCACATAAAGCTCATTTCGCGGTTAGAGTCCTCGATGCCGCACAGCGGTGAGGGCGCAGCGCCTAGATCAGTCGATTCAAGCGCTGCGCGCAGTGGTGAGCTTGAGTTATCAAGTAGCACACGTGACAGCAACTGCGCTTTGAGCTCAGCCTCTAGATCGATAGAGCGCGGTAGCAACCAACCCATTACATGATGCGTGCGTCCATCCAGCTCATCCTCGTCGAGTGCGTAAGCCTCTTCAACCCGCACAGGCGAGAAGTAGCGCTGCTCGTCTGGTACGCTCAGCTCAATATCGGAACGCTCAAAACGGTTCAATGCTTGTGCATCGAAACGCGCCTGCAGCTCTTCGACTGGTTGATTACCGAACGTCATAAAGATGGCATTGCTCGGATGGTAGTGGGTGCGATGGAACTCGACTAACTGCTCGTAGCTCAGATCCGGGATTTCCATCGGCTCACCACCGGAGTTGTGGTGGTAAGTCGTCGTTGGAAAGAGGTATTTGGTGAGTGTCTGCCACAATACCGATGAGGTTGAGCTCATTGCCCCTTTCATCTCATTAAAGACTACACCTTTGTAGACCAACTCAGAGGCGCTGTTACCGGACTGTGCAAACTCAATGCGATGCCCCTCTTGGGCAAAGTCGAGGGGATCCAAGCGCGGGAAGAAAACTGCGTCGAGATAAACGTCCAACAGGTTATAGAAATCTTTAACGTTCTGGCTGGCGAAGGGGTATGCCGTCCAGTCACTGCTGGTGAAGGCATTCATAAAGGTGTTGAGCGACCGGCGCGTCATCATAAAGAAAGGGTCACGCACTGGAAAACGCTCACTGCCGCAGAGTGCTGTGTGCTCTAGAATATGGGCTACACCCGTTGAATCCTGCGGCATTGTGCGCAGCGCTACAAGAAATACATTCTCATCATAATCGCTCTGCATATGGAAGTGTTTAGCCCCCGTACCACGGTGCTGGTACTCCGCAACTTCGACACCCAAAGAGGCGATCGGTTGTGAACGGAGAAACTCAAAACTTGCATGTGCATTCATTGCGCTCATCTACAGAAGTACCCTTCTAAGCCATTAATTTTGTTCGCTAGAAAACTGCGCCGTATTGTAGCGGCTTAACCCCAGTTACGCACTTCACTGCGTGCTGTATCAGCCCAAATTGTTCAGCTTCACGTCAGGCTCACAAGTAAAACTAAACATTGCTTGAATTTCTCGTAAAAATACCCAAGATAAGGGGTAGGAAAAGGCGGTAGCGCTGAATTGCAGTTCAATACAGATAGCAACTCAGAGAGCAACCGCCCAATCGAGATCGATTAAAAACAAGGAATTGAGGTACATATGGCAACCTATAATCACGTGACACCTGCTTCAGCGGCATCTGCACGCGATACCAATAAGGTGATTCGCAACACCTACACGCTGCTGGCAATGACAATGGTGTTCAGCTCTATCATGGCGGCAGTCTCTATGGCGATGAACCCACCGTTCATGGTGTACCTGGGCAGTATCATCGGTAGTTTCATTCTGCTGTTCGTCATCAATAAGAAGCAGAATACAGCTGCAGCACTGCCGCTGACCTTCCTGTTCACCGGCTTGATGGGCTTCGGCATCGGCCCACTGCTCAACCACTACCTGGCTATTCCAAACGGTGGACAGGTGGTAATGACCGCCTTGGGCATGACCGCCTTTACCTTCTTCGGATTGACCGCTTACGTAATGAGTACGCGTAAAGACTTCAGTTTCATGGGTGGATTCCTAGCAGCGGGCTCAATGGTACTGCTGGTATCGATGCTGGCACTATTCGTACTACCGATGTTCGGCGTGAACATTTCTGGCCTACAGCTGGCATTCTCTGCAGCGGTGGTTGTACTGATGGTCGGTTTCCTGCTGTACGACACCAGCCTGATCGTGAACGGCACCCACACCAACTACATCATGGCGACTGTTGGCCTCTACCTGAGCATCTACAACCTGTTTGTACACCTGCTGAGCCTAGTCGGCGCGTTCAGCGACGACTAAAGAAACGAAAGTCGGCGCATTTAGCGACGACTAAGGTCCAACTAACGTACGCTATCCCGAAAATCCCCGCATCTGCGGGGATTTTTTATGGCTCAAATTCAGAGCTTTGATACTATAGCCCAATGAAATTCACACTCTTGATTCAATCCGCACCCATTGATTCGCAAAGCAGTTCTACCGCTTTGCGCTTTGCCCGCGCCCTGCTGGCGAAAGGGCATAAGCTCGAACGTCTCTTTTTCTATCGATCTGGAGTTCAGAGCGCCAACCGCTTAGCGCTAGCGCCGCAGGACGAGACCAACCTGCCAGCCGAGTGGCAGCAGTTGAT
>JAHEDZ010000005.1:126391-147160 GCA_024640955.1 Oceanospirillaceae bacterium | reverse complement strand
TGGCGAAAGGGCATAAGCTCGAACGTCTCTTTTTCTATCGATCTGGAGTTCAGAGCGCCAACCGCTTAGCGCTAGCGCCGCAGGACGAGACCAACCTGCCAGCCGAGTGGCAGCAGTTGATCAGCGAACATGAGCTGGATGCGGTGGTATGTATCGCTGCAGCCATTCGGCGTGGCGTAGTAAACGGCGCTGAGACCGCCCGCTACGGTGTCGAAGGAGAAAATTTACTTGAAGGAGCCGAGCTCTCGGGGCTAGGCCAACTCGTAGCTGCCTGCGCAGTATCAGACCGTGTGATCACCTTCGGAGGCGGCGCATGAACTCCTTTTTAATCATCTCTCGAGCGGCACCCTACGGCAGTGCAGCGGCGCGTGAAGCTCTTGAACTCGCCTTAGCCTGTGCCCTATTCGACAGAGAGGTTGCAATCTTGCTGCTGGACGACGCCGTCTTCCAGCTCCTACCCGATCAGAGCCCGGCGGGGATAAGTCAAAAAAATCTCGGGGCGATGCAACAGTCTCTGCCGCTCTACGACGTCGAGAAGATCTACGTCTGCCAGCAGAGTGTAGAGACACGCGGCTTAGATGCGCAAACGTTAGCACTACCTGTTATTCCGGTCGACCCGCAAAACCTGAAAGCGCTGTTACGCGAGTATGAGGCGATTATCAATGTCTGAATCTACGCTGCATATCCTCAACCGCGGGCCGAATCAGCCCCAACTTTTGCAGCATCTCCTCGATGCACTATCCGAGGGTGATGAAATTCTATTAATCGAGGACGGTGTCTACTGGGCGAGCGAACACTTGGCCAAGCGGTTCCAATCTTTCAGACCTAAGGTGCTCGGAGCCGATGCCGAGGCCCGCGGCCTTAAAGCGCTTTGTGGCGAAAAGATTACTGACGCCGATTTTGTCGACCTCTGTGTTCAACATCAACGCTCTGTGAGCTGGTGCTGATGGCGCAGCTGATTGTTGCAGGCGAAACCGTTGATCTAGATCCTGAGGGCTACCTCGCTAACCTAGAGGACTGGTCCACCGCGGTTGCCGCAGCTCTGGCCGAGGATGAAGGGCTGGAACTGACGGATGAGCACTGGGAGCTCATCGAATTGATTCGACGGTTCTACGATGAATTCGATCATTCACCCGCTATGCGCCCACTGGTTAAATATATCAGTTTGCACCTAGGCAAGGAGAAGGGTCGAAGTATCTACTTGATGCAACAGCTCCCACCCAACGAGAAGACCGGTAGCCCACCCAAACGCTTAGCGCGCATCGCTGGACTGCCCAAACCTGACAACTGCCTCTAACAACGCCAAAAAGATGAGTGCAAACCCAAATCTCAACCGGAGGTGATCGTCTACCACCCGTGGGCCACCTTTCGGGCAGACAACGAGCGCTATTAACAAGGAGTCGACCCCTCATTATCCTGCTTGATCTGGCAAAAATGCTGGTAAGCATTACCCCTGACACAGACGACTAACTGCCCCAAAACAGGCGAATAAGCCCTTAGCGGTTCGCTCGCCTCCACCGACAAATTCATCTACTCTAGACACCCAAAGTTAAACGCTGTCTGAGACTCTCTAGATGAACCAAGCTGAGCTTGTGGGGTTGACCCAGAATCAACTCGACTCTTACTGGATGCCTTACACCGGCAACCGTCAATTCAAGGCTGATCCACGCATCATCACCGCAGCCAAAGGGAGCTATTTAACCGACGCTGAGGGACGCCAGATACTGGATAGCCTATCAGGGCTCTGGACCTGCGGCGCAGGACATAGTCGACCGGAGATCGCAGAAGTGGTCTACAAGCAACTGAACACACTCGACTACGCACCCGGCTTCCAGTTTGGCCACCCTCTTGCGTTCCAACTGGCTGAGCGACTTGTCGATCTTGCACCTGTTGGGCTCGACCGCGTCTGTCTGACAAACTCGGGGTCAGAGGCTGCCGACACCGCTACAAAAATCGCACGAGCCTACTGGCGACAGTGCGGTCAGGCATCCAAAACCAAGATTCTTGCCCGCCAGAAGGGCTATCACGGTGCTAGTTGGGGCGGTATCAGTTTTGGCGGTATCCCTGCCAACAGAAAAATGTGGGGGCAAGGCATTGAGACGGATCTGCTCAACCACACCTGGCGCGCCGAATCAGCCTTCTCAAAAGGCATGCCTGAGCATGGAGTCGAGCTTGCCGACGAGCTTGAAATGCTAATCGGTCTACATGACGCCTCGAATGTAGCTGCCGTGATCGTTGAACCCTTTTCCGGCTCCGCTGGCGTGATCGTGCCTCCCAAAGGCTACCTGCAACGTCTGCGCGAGATCTGTACCAAACACAACATCCTACTGATCTTTGATGAGGTGATTACAGGTTTGGGCCGCTCAGGCGCGACCTGGGGTGCAGATGCCTTTGGCGTTACACCCGATATGCTCACCTTCGCTAAACAGGTGACAAACGGTGCAGTGCCTTTGGGAGGCGTTCTTCTGCGTCGGGATATCTACGACGCTTTTATGGCTAAAGGCGGGGCTGATCACGCGGTAGAACTGCCTCACGGCTTTACCTACTCCGGGCATCCAGTTGCCTGTGCCGCAGCTATGGCGACGCTTGATATTCTTGAGTCTGAAAAGCTAATCGAGCGGGTCGCTCAAAAAGCGCCTGAGTTCGAATCCAAGATTCATAGCCTCAAAGGCACCGAGCATATTGTCGATATTCGTAACTTTGGTTTTGCGGCGGGTATTACATTGGCGCCCAAAGATGGCGACCCGACCCTAAGGCCCTTCGAGGTTGCGCTGGAGTGCTGGAGGCGCGGTGTCTATGTTCGCTGGGGTGGAGATACGCTGCAGTTTGGCCTGCCATTTCAAATGGAGTATGACGAGATGGATCGAATTGTGGCGACCGTGGCGGAGTCTATACACGGGTTAGAGCCGTGAGTCGTTACGCCGCTCTCGCACATCCATGTGCTTCGCGGCATAAGGCCATCCTTGGCCAAATCCGTGTATAAAAAAGGGCGGTCAATGACCGCCCTGGAAGCCCCTTGCGGGGAGAACAACACTGGTAAGGACAGTGCAGAATGCTTGTTGTGGTGACACTCAGCGGTCTGCACTGTTGACCTAATCTCGCTATATAACCGAGGGCTTAAGCTCCTTGGTTATAACGATAGATCCAATACTACTTACCAATATTGAGTTTTGCAACCCTCCTGCGCTAAGCCCTACCCGGCGCGCTTGAACAGGCGGTGGAAATTATCGGCAGTACGCTCGGCAACCTCTTCTACGGAAATCCCTTTCAGCTCTGCCACACAGGCAGCCACTTCGGCCACGTAGCCTGGCTGGTTGGGCTTGCCACGGTATGGGATGGGCGCCAGATAAGGTGAGTCCGTTTCGATCAACAGGCTCTCCATTGGAACCGCTTTGACTACCTCACGCAGATCTGCCGCGTTCTTGAAGGTGATGATCCCAGAGAAGGAGACCATAAAGCCCATCTCGATTGAGCGCATCGCCATCTCATGAGTCTCGGTAAAGCAGTGCATTACACCGGCACTCTTAGGGTTCGAGTGCTCTGCCATTACCTGCAGTGTCTCCTCGCGCGCATCACGCGTATGGATGATAACCGGTAGGTCTAACTCACTGCCCAGCTTAAGGTGGTTAGCAAAGCTCTCCATCTGCTGCTCTTTGGTATCGGCAGTGTAATAGAAATCCAGGCCGGTCTCTCCCAAGGCGACGACGCGATCATTAGAGGCAACAGCCTGGCGTACAAAACCTTCATCCCAGGGGCTTTCAACCACATGGCATGGATGAACACCCACTGAGGCGTAGACATCCTGTTGATCAGCTATCGCCTCAAGCATCCCTGGATAGAGATTGAAATCGATACCGACGCAGAGCATCTTGTGCACGCCGCGATCACGAGCATCATCGAGAATATTGGTGAGGGAGTTGTCGTGTTTAGAGAGGTCGAGCCTGTCCAGATGACAGTGTGAATCGATATACATAGGAACGGTTAGAGACCTGTTTTAGGCGCCGGTTAGAACGCTCTTAAAGTGTATTGGTACGACGACCAGAGGACAAAGCTCCGGCTAGGTAGGTCTCAATTTTACCAACAAGCGCTGCATCATCGCTAGAGAGCTGAATACCGATACCTGGGGTCTTGCCGCCCTGCGCCCCTTTTGGAGTAACCCAGACCACCTTACCAGCTACTGGAATCTTGTCTGGCTCCTCCATAAGGGTCAGCAACATAAACACCTCCTCACCGAGTTGGTATGAGCGCGTTGTTGGAATAAATAGACCGCCACTGCCAATAAAAGGCATGTAGGCACGGTATAGATCTTCCTTATTGCTAACCGTCAACGACAAGATGCCGTGACTGACCCTTGGCATGATGGCCATAGTTCTAGTCCGTCTGAGTCAAACGCTTCCAGTCCATAAACAGCTTCTCGAGTAGCAACTGCTTATTGGGGTTTTGATGATACATCAGCGCGGCACGCTCCTGATGAATCTGATCGTTAAGTTTAAAGATAGCATCTGATTGGCATCGTTTCGATAAAGCTGCGACTAATTTTGCCATATCCAAGTTTGTTCGCGGTCCGTCGGCCGCTGCAAGCTGCAGATGAATCACATCACTCATCAGTGTTCCCCACCAACTAAGCATCAACCCGACGTCCTCTTTTTGTAGCTGCTCGGCTAGTGTTAGAGGGCTCTGGCGATTTCGAATCAAATCCGCCAGACCCGTTAAGAACTTGGCTCTAAGGTCTTTAACGCCACCTAGCTTCCAGTCACGCGCCAACAGTGGTGCACCCTGCGCCAGGGCCAGAAACTTACTCGCCTCATCCTCGCTAATCTCAGCCTCTGCAGCGAGCCAACGGGTCGCTTCAGCCGTCTGGGGCGCAGGAAAGTCAATACGCTGGCAGCGACTACGGATAGTCGGCATTACCTTGCCCAACTGATCAACCACCAACATTATCAGCGTTGCGTCACCGGGCTCCTCCAACGTTTTAAGAATCGCGTTGGCCGCTGCTACATTCATCTCCTCGGCTGGATGGATAATCAATATTCTATAACCGCCCTGTTGCGCCGTGCTGTGCAGCTTGTCGATCATCTCGCGTACCGGGTCGACCTTGATCACCTTCCCCTCCTCCTCAGGAGAGAGGCGTAGCAAGTCGGGGTGGCTACCACCTTTAATCAACTCACAAGATTTACAGCTACCGCAAGCTTCGCCATCCAGCGGCGAATGGCATAAAAGGCCCGCGCCTATGGCCTCAGCAAATTGCACCTTGCCAACGCCTTTAGCGCCCGCAAACAGCATCGCGTGCGGCAGACGTCCCTCTGCTTGCTGCTTCACCAGTCGCTGCCAGAGCGGCTGATGCCAGGGTAGAACCCCGCTCATACGCCAACTCCTAGCTTCTGCAACGCGACTGCGATCTGCTGCTGCACTTGCCCAAGGGCAGGCGCGGCATCGATAACTGCAACACGGTTGGGATCGGCCTCAGCTCGAGCCAGATACGCTGCACGTACCGACTCAAAAAAACTCAGCTGCTCTTGCTCAAAGCGATCAAGCTCCGCTCGAGCTCGCGCACGCGCCATCCCCACTTCGACAGGAAGATCGAGTAGCAGTGTCATATCCGCTTTGATGTCACATAAGACCATCTGCTCTAGCGCTGCAATAACATTCAGGTCCATCGCACGCCCACCACCTTGATAGGCGTAGGTGGCATCTATAAAGCGATCACAGAGTACCCAAGCTCCACTCTCCAGCGCTGGCTTGATCAGTTGCTCTACGTGTTGCGCACGAGCCGCAAAGACCAACAGTAACTCTGACAGCTCGCAGATCGGCTCATCCGAAGGTGTGAGTAGCAGTTGACGAATCTTTTCGGCGACCTCTGTACCACCAGGTTCACGTGTCACCACCAGATCGATACCCGCAGACTCCAGCTGCTGCTGGATAAATGCCAGGTTCGTCGACTTACCGACCCCTTCACCACCTTCAACGGTGATTAGCTTACCTCTCATCAATTCGCCTCTGGTGTGGAGCGGTAATCTTTACGCCGCTTTAATTGGTACTCGCGCACCGCGCGGTTGTGGGCAGCAAGCGTATCAGAGAACTGATGTGAGCCATCCCCTTTGGCAACAAAGAAGAGCGCCGTACCCTCTGCAGGGTTGAGCGCCGCTTTGATCGCCTCGTCGCCAACTGTCGAGATTGGCGTGGGGGGCAACCCCTTTATCACATAGGTATTGAATTCAGTCTTTTCGCGCAGGTTCTTGCGGGTCAAATTCCCGTTGTAACGCTCACCCATACCGTAGATAACGGTGGGATCGGTCTGAAGGCGCATCTTCTTGTTCAATCTGCGGATAAACACCCCTGCGATATCAGGGCGCTCACTACTTAACCCGGTCTCTTTCTCCACGATTGATGCCAGCGTCAGCGCCTCATACTGGCTTTGCAGAGGCAATTCGGTATCGCGCGCTTGCCAGTGCTTGTCGAGGGTCTCTATTAGCATTCTATGAGCTCGCAAAAGAAGTTCGCGGTCACTCATACCCGTCTCAAACTGATAGGTCTCGGCCAAAAACAGTCCTTCGGCCGAGGGATAATCCAGCTCCAGCTCGGCCGCCAGCTCTTGGGCGTTATTCGCGTTTAGCTCCTTCACCAGGGTTTCATCCTGACGCAAACGAGCCAACATCTGTGGAATCGTATTACCCTCAATCAGCGTAAAACGATACTGAATCGCCTCACCCTTATTGATGCGCTGCAGCAGGTCCATCAGCTTATCCTGCACCAGAACGCGGTACTCACCGGCCTTTAGCCCCGTAAGCTCAGGTCGCAATTTAAACAGCGCTCTTAACCAACGTGCGTCCTCAATCCAACCCCGCTGCGCGAGCGTTTGAGCCAATTGATAGGCTGAGGTGCCACGCTCCACCTTTAAAACGGTATCTTCGGTGAGCGCAAGGGGTTGCTGGGGTAGCGTAAGGAGCTGCTGATAGCCCCAGTAGGCAACACCTGCACCCACAGCGCCCATCAAGAGTAGCGCTAAAAAAAATTTCTTAATCATAGAGAACCCGTGCCAGATCAGCTTGTAGCTGACCCGTTAATGTTTTGCTGCCCACAGCATACTGGTTTTGCGCCAAGGCGTTAACCGGCAATATCCCTTCAGCACTATTACAAAAGAAGAGTTCATCAACTGAGTCCAAAACCGCTGGGGGTTCACGCACTTCATGCACGGCAACGCCCTGCTGCTGAGCAAGGCGAATGACGGCCGAGCGCATAGCCCCGCGAATACCCACTTGGCTCAAATCTGGCGTGAACAGTTCCCTTTGTTTGACCCAAAACAGATTTGAACGCGTCCCTCCCACCAGAACGCCGGCGGTATCCAGCATTACCCCTTCACCTATTCCTGACTGACGCCATTCCGAACGTGCAAGCACCTGTTCTAGACGATTAAGGTACTTGATTCCGGCCAATCGAGGTTGAATCGCCAAACGCGTCTCGCAAAAGACCGCCTCTACGCCCCCAATCGGCGGCTCAGCAAAATGACAGGGTTCAATCTGCAGGATACGTGTGGGCTGAAACTCTGCTGGCATCACCAGGCTATTAGAGCCCAGCCCGGCCGTGAGCGTGACTCGTATGCTGAGATCTGCTCTGGGGATTAGACCCAGATCACGCTTTACCAACTTCTCAACAGCGTTTATGTGAAATCCAAGAGCGCTACAGCCTTGCTGCAGCAGTGCCAGATGCTCGCGCCAGAGCTGAGCTCTACCGCCAACAACTTTAATACGCGTGCTAACACCCTGACCGAAATTCAGCCCACGATCAGACGAGGCCAAAGTTCTTGTGGCGCTGCCGTTGATAAGCGTAAGGGGCTGCATCAGGTTTGGAATCAGTCAGACCGAGAGTTTCCTCTCGGCCTGTGATCTGACTTAAATTCGGTTAAAGACCAACGTACCGTTGGTGCCACCGAAGCCAAAGGAGTTCGAGATAGCCGCCTCAAGCTTAGCCTGCTGCGCCTCATGCGCAACATAGTTGAGGTCACAGCCCTCAGACGGGTTGTCGAGGTTGATCGTTGGTGGCGCAACCTGATCGCGTAGCGCCAACACACAGAAGGCTGCTTCAACAGAGCCGGCAGCGCCAAGAAGGTGACCAATCATCGACTTGGTCGAGCTCATACGCACCGAATTGGCTGCATCGCCTAAAACGCTCTTGGCAGCGTTAGACTCAGCAATATCACCGGCTGGTGTTGAGGTACCGTGGGCATTGATGTAGCCAATCTCGTTAACATCAAGACCGGAATCTTTGATAGCGTTGCTCATGGAAAGCGCCGCGCCGGCACCATCTTCTGGTGGTGAGGTCATGTGGAAGGCGTCATCACTCATGCCGAAGCCGCTGAGCTCACAGTAGATCTGTGCACCACGCGCTTTGGCATGTTCGTAGGACTCCAGCACCAGCATGCCGGCACCATCGCCTAATACGAAACCGTCACGATCACGATCCCAAGGGCGGCTAGCCGCTTGCGGGTTGTCGTTGCGAGTTGACAGCGCACGTGCTGCAGCGAAACCACCCAGACCCAGAGGTGTGGTTGCCATCTCGGCACCGCCTGCCACCATCACATCAGCATCGCCGTACTGAATCATACGCATCGCATGACCGATGTTGTGTGTACCTGTAGTACAGGCAGTGGTGATCGCTATATTGGGACCGCGGAAGCCATATTTGATCGCCAGGTTACCGGCAATCATGTTGATAATACTGCCCGGTACGAAGAATGGAGAAATACGACGAGGGCCTGATTTATTTAGCGTATCGTGCGTCGCCTCGATCATCGGCAGACCACCAATTCCCGATCCGATCGCACAACCGATACGTGGAGCGTTCTCTTCGGTCACCTCCAGCTTGGCATCTTCAACCGCCTGAATCGCAGCGACCATACCGTACTGAATAAACAGGTCCATCTTGCGCGCTTCTTTGGGGTTGAGATAGGGTTCAAGCTCAAAGTTCTTCACCGATGAAGAGAAACGAGTACCGAAGCTCGATGCATCAAAGTGGCTGATATCAGCCGCACCGCTTACGCCGGCAAGAATATTCGTCCAAGTATCTTCTACGTTATTACCAACAGGAGTCAGCAGACCCAGCCCGGTGACAACGACTCTTTTACGAGTCATTAGCGATCCTCCATCACGCCTTAAACAGAAAAGCCGCAACTACACGAGGCAATTGCGGCTTCAGAACCGTTCAGAGTGGAACGATTACTGATTAGCGTTTACGTAATCGATAGCCAGCTGAACAGTAGTGATCTTCTCTGCCTCTTCATCAGGAATTTCAGTTTCGAATTCCTCTTCAAGAGCCATAACCAGCTCAACAGTATCCAGAGAGTCAGCGCCAAGATCCTCAACAAAAGAAGCTTCGTTGGTAACTTCTTCCTCTTTTACGCCCAGCTGTTCAGCGATAATTTTCTTAACGCGATCTTCAATATTGCTCATATCGATTCCTATTGTGTTTCTAATCCCATCGCATCCCAGATGCACTGGGATTGATAAATTTTGCCGTAGACCTTATCAGCATCCGATGCGTATAAGCGGCAACGTTTTTCAACTGGAGGCAATTATCCTGAAATCGAAGAAAATTACAATCTTTAGATTAGTAATTATCCCAATTGCCTCCCCGAGCTTTAGCCCATGTACATTCCACCGTTTACATGAACGGTTTCGCCAGTCACGTAACCGCCTGCTTCACTGCAGAGGAAACCGACAACCGCAGCCACCTCTTCTGGTTGACCGAGGCGTGACAGAGAGATTTGCGACTGTAGCATCTCTTTATGTGCTTCCGGCAGGTCAGCGGTCATATCAGTAGCGATAAAACCAGGCGCCACACAGTTTGCAGTGACGTTACGACTACCGATCTCGCGTGCTAGAGCTCGTGTAAAGCCCTCCATACCCGATTTAGCGGCGGCGTAGTTCGCCTGACCTGCGTTACCCATAGAGGCAACAACAGAACTAACACTCACAATTCGACCCCAACGCGCTTTCGTCATACCGCGCAGAACCGATTTAACCATGCGGTAAACTGAGTTGAGGTTGGTATTGATAACGCCGTCCCACTCATCATCTTTCATACGCATCATCAGGTTATCGCGCGTGATACCCGCGTTGTTTACCAGAATAGTCACGGCGCCAAAATCATCTTGAATCTGCTTCAGACAGCTTTCGATCGACTCCGCATCAGAGACATTCAGAACGTAGCCCTTACCCGCATTACCAGCAGCAGCCAGGTAGTCAGATATCGCTGCCGCTCCCTTATCACTGGTAGCAGTACCGACAACAGTGGCGCCCTGCGCTGCGAGATTCTCAGCAATCGCTTTACCGATGCCACGTGTTGCGCCAGTTACCAGCGCGATTTTGTTCTCAAGACTCATATCCATTCCTTACGCGTTTAGCAGCTCAAGTGCTTTCACCAGACCGGTCGCATCACCAATATTGGCCACATTGAGGGCACGGTCAACTTTCTTATTGAGGCCCGACAGTACTTTACCTGGACCACACTCAATCAGTGTTTCAACACCGGTCGCCTGCATCGCTTGTACCGATTCAGTCCAGCGCACTGGGCTGTAGAGCTGACGGACCAGTAGGTCGCGTAACTCATCGACATCAGCAGCAGCCGCAGCGTTAACGTTGTGAATCATACTGATCGTTGGCATGCGCACATCAATATTTACCAGCGCCTCGCCAAGCTTTTCAGCTGCAGGCTGCATGAGTGCACAGTGCGAAGGTACAGACACCGGCAGCTCAACGGCACGTTTAGCACCCGCCTCTTTACATGCTTCAACACCGCGGGCAACAGCCTCTTTCTGACCGGCAATCACAACCTGCCCCGGGCAGTTGAAGTTCACTGCCGATACAACCTCACCCTGAGCTGCAGCTTCACAAGCCGCGACTACATCAGCATCAGCCAACCCCAGAATTGCCGCCATCGCGCCGCTACCCGCCGGAACCGCCGCCTGCATCAACTGACCACGCAGCTGCACCAATTTCACACCATCTGCAAAATCAATCGCACCGGCACAGACTAGTGCTGAGTACTCTCCCAGGCTATGACCTGCAACAGTTGCTGGTGTTTCACCACCCTGCTGCTGCCAGAGACGCCACAGAGCGACACTCGATGCGAGCAGTGCAGGCTGGGTATTTTCAGTTGAGTTAAGATCAGCTTCCGGTCCCTGCTGGACCATAGACCAGAGATCAAATCCCAAAGCCTCTGAAGCTTCGGCGAAAGTCTCTTGAATAATGCTGTGTTCAGCAGCTAGATCGCCGAGCATACCGAGCTGTTGTGAGCCCTGACCCGGGAATACCAATGCTAAAGATTGGGACATAACTTCCTCTGCATAGATGGTGCGGTAAATCGCATTGTGAAATCTGCCCGCCAGTTTACATCATCTGGCGCTAGAAATAGAAACGGGGACCGAAGTCCCCGTTTGCATAGCCGGTTTACAGCAGCGAGATTACTCTTCGCCTTTAGCTGCAACAACCTGGCGGCCGCGGTAGAAACCGTCAGCGCTTACGTGGTGGCGACGGTGAGTTTCACCCGAAGCCTGGTCTACCGACAGAGTTGGGTTACCCAGGGCATCGTGTGAACGACGCATGTCGCGACGTGAGCGTGACTTCTTGCTTTTCTGTACTGCCATTGTTAGTTAACTCCTAATCAATCTCTGTTAGCGTTTCTGTTTTAAAGACGCCAACACACTAAAGGGGTTGGGTTTCTCATCCTGCTCGCTCTGTTGCACTTCGTCCTCTCCGTAAGAGAGCTGTACGCTGCAATCTTCGTGGTAAGCCACCGCTGGTAGAGTGAGGATCAACTCCTCTTCAACCAATGTAGCTAGCACCACATCCTCTTCAACCAGCAGAGGATCATAGTAGCGGGGCAGGTTCTTAGCCTGTTCTTCGTTTAGTACTACCGCCAAACTAAATTCAGCTTCCAGCTCAACCTCAACCGGCTCAAGACAGCGCTGACACTGCTGTCTTACCCGTGCTTTGGCCTGACCGGTAACAGTCCGGAGTTTCTGCTCATCGAGCGCAAAGCCGAGCTCAACGCTAACTTCGCCCTCATCATCAACCAGCAGCGATAACAGCTCGGGCATCGATTTAAGCTCGACACTACCCTGCAACTGCACCTCTCGCTCGGCGAGTTTTCGAGGATCAACTCTTTTCGGTAAGGGGCCGTACGACATAAGCGCGCAATTCTAGGGATGTCGAGTGTCGGTGTAAAGTGAAAGCTCGCTTTTTTACTGCTAATCTGGCGCTAATTTAGCATTTTGCCGCTAATCCGGTGTGGGAGAGCCAACCCACTCAATCCCATTCAACATTGATTAGCCTGAAACAAACTATTCACATATCAATACCTTTTTTTGAATCATCATGAAAAATCAGACTCCAGAGATAATACTCGCTTCAGGCTCCTTCTACCGTAAAGAGCTACTATCGCGGCTAGTGAAATTCTTTGACACATCTTCACCTGATATTGACGAATCTATTCTAGATAATGAAAGCCCTCGAGATTACGTAGCCCGCCTCGCTCGAGAAAAAGCGCAAGCGGTGGCCGATTCAGGCCGTCATGGACTGATTATCGGAAGTGATCAAACCGCGGTGACAGATGCAGGCATTCTGGGTAAACCCGGTGGATTCGATCGAGCTGTTGAGCAACTGACTCAATGCAGTGGTAGAGAGGTTCGTTTTCTGACCGGACTCGCTCTGCTCAATACAGAGTCGCGACGTGCTGAAGTTGAAGTCGATGAAGTAATCGTGCGGTTTCGTCCTCTGACTGCTGTTGAGATTGAGAACTATCTAAGCGCGGAGGAGCCATACGATTGTGCGGGCAGTTTCAAATGCGAAGGGCTGGGCGTCTCTCTGTTTGAGTCTATCGAATCGACCGATCCCAACTCTCTAGTCGGACTACCTCTGATCAGGCTCAATAATATGCTGATTCGGTTTGGGTACAATCCGCTTCTACATCGAGACTCATAGTACCCTTGTCCTTTCAGCTTGAACTCACTGGGTAGAAGGGTTTTCGAACTCGCTGAAATCCGTCGCGCGGCATACCGTCCATCCATGGACATATCCATGAGCGCTCCGTGGCCAGGAAAGGCTCGAGCGAGTCTGAAGACCCTAGTTCGGTTGCGACAGCCGTGGCTGCATAAAAACTGGAGTGTCACTCACTGCATTGGCGAGGTTACAGATAACCCAAGCTGATTGATAACAGCGGTAGCAACACCGAGTCCAAAGCGTTCTGCAAGCTGCTCGATGGGACTCGCTTTGCGTGAGTAATCAATCAGCTTTTCGATCTCCAGCTTATCGCGCGCCAGCGCTGAGGAACTTGAGAGGCCATCGATTAGACCCAGTTCTACAGCTTGTTCGCCGGTCCAGATAAGGCCTGAGAAAATGCGTGGATCATCTTTGAGACGATCACCTCGACCCTGTCTAACCTGGTCAATGAACTGCTGGTGAGTGGTGGCCAATACCGATTGCCAGAACTCTTTCTGATCCTCTTGCAGCGGCTGGAACGGGTCGAGTAGCGCTTTGCTATCTCCCGAGGAGAGCGCGCGGCGTTCGATACCCAGCTTCTCCATCAATCCGACAAAACCAAAACCAGAGGATATGACGCCAATAGAGCCCACAAGAGAGGCTTTGTCGGCGTAGATCTCATCGGCCGCAGCGGCGATATAGTAAGCCCCTGAAGCCCCCATATCAGTAATCACCGCATACGCGGGCTTATCTGGGTAGAGAGCGCGTAGTCGTTTAATTTCGTCGTAGACATATCCTGACTGCACTGGCGAGCCGCCTGGACTGTTTATGCGCAGTATGACCGCCCTGGAATTTTCCGCCTCAAAGGCACGTCGTAACGACCAGATAAGGCTGTCTGCATTCGCTTCAGCACTGGAGGCGATGGCGCCTTTAACCTCAACAATTCCAACATGATCAGGCTCTGTGAAGCTATCGGTGGTAAAGTTCTGCTGCCATAGCAGATAGCCGGCGATGCCGAAGAGGTAGAGGAAGGTGAGTGATTTGAAAAAGATACCCCAGCGGCGCGAGGCTCGCTGCTCTTTCATGACTGAGTTTGCCCACTTATGAAGTAGACGCTCCTCGTCGCTCTGCGGCGTGCTGCTGCCAGCCTGAGCCAGTTCGGCTCTGGCTAACTGATTAGACGGGCCCCAAGGGTCCTGATTCATATCTCTATCCTCTGTCGATCTTGAATCCACTCTATAAAGTCTACGAAACTATCAACTCTATGGGTCGGTCGAGCCTGCTCCAAACGACTCAACTCATGTGCTCCATAAGTGACCGCCAGCGCATCCATGCCAGCGTTAGTTGCCATATTTAAATCATAGTCGGTATCACCGATCATGAGAGCAGCATCAACCGACACTTCCGTCTGAGTCAGAATCTCTTCCAGCATCATGGGATGCGGTTTGGAGCGAGTCTCATCTGCGCAGCGCGTTATCTCAAAAAGATCGTCGAGGCCTGTCTCCTGCATCACTCTGTTGAGTCCACGCCGACTTTTGCCGGTCGCAACTGCTAACCTGAACCCTTGCGAGCGTAGTTGCTGCAACCCCTCCTCGACCGCATGAAAAAGCGCTGTCGGGGTCTGATCCACTTCTAAATAGTGTCGACTATAGGCCTGGGCTAAAGCATCTACCTCAGCGCTTTTCAGTTCAGGCATCACCTTCTCGATCGCCTCTTTAAGCCCGAGGCCAATAATATTGCGCACATCCTCATCAGGCGGAATACGCATACCCAACTCACGAGCACCGCCCTGAAAGCTTGAGATGATGCGCCCGGTTGAGTCAATAAGTGTTCCATCCCAATCAAAAATCAGCAGTTCGTAGGACAACTACCCTCTCCCTCTTAAAGTCTGTGCTATAACTGAGGCATGTATACATGGATACACAGCCTCAAGGCTAGCGCAAAAGCCGCAGGCCAAGCCATCCCCCTTGCAACCCTACTGCTTGCCAGCGCTGCTGAGGCCGAGATCGTCAAGCGCACTCTGCCCGACGGTCGAGTTGAGTATACCAACGTCACATCCAAATCGGCTAAGGCAAAGGGCGATACCATCTACATGTACCGCAACAAGCTAGGCGTTCTCTCATTCAGCGACCGCAAACCAGGTGGAAATCTAGACTACGAGGTGATGCGCTTCGACTGCTTTGCCTGCCGTGCTCAACCGGGTGTCAACTGGCAAACAACCCCACTAAATCTGCAAAGCTACCGAGACCAAACCCGCACCTTGGCGCGCGTCACAGGCGTTGATGAAGCACTGATACGCGCGGTGATTCATGCAGAATCTGCGTTTAATGCCAGTGTAATTTCGTCCAAGGGCGCAACGGGTTTAATGCAACTGATGCCTGCGACTGCAGCCGATCTGGGTGTAGATAATCGTTTAGATCCTAGCGAGAACATCGCCGGCGGAAGCCGCTACCTTGAGCAGCTGCTCGCGCTCTACGATGGCGATGAGAGATTGGCAACCGCAGCTTACAACGCGGGGCCGGGTACCGTTGCACGCTACTCTGGAATCCCCCCCTACACCGAAACTCAGAATTACGTCAGCCGAGTCCAGATTCTGCGTGGCCGCTACGCACTGTCACTCGACTGAGTCATACCGTTCGCCAGATGCTCATCAACAAAGCGCTGCAATTTCACAATTGACACGGGGGGCAATTCGACGGTCAGACTGCATATGTATCTCCTGATTGAAGGCGTACTAGCAGTATAGGTGACAAATTACAGGCAATAAAAAACCGCAATCCGAATTAAGGGGGAGATTTCGGATTGCGGCTAGCGTAGTTACCGCTAATTTTTTGGAGGCTTCAAGCTGGCAGAAATACTAAACAACTTTTACGGTTCAACCTTTTACAGTTGGACAGATGGGTCTGCAACCTAGTGCACACCGGTGTGGTAATGCTGCTCAGTTGAATGCTTGCTTGTAAACTATAGACCATCTAAGTGGCCTTAAAGTTCCAAAGAAAACAAAAAAACTTGAATACCAACTTAGATATTTTTCTAAGCTATTGAATTCATTCAATTAAAAAAATTAAATTTTTCTTGTCAGCAAACATTACCAGATGATAAGACTTTATCTAACCTGAATCAATCAGTTTCCAACGACTTCTTCGAGACCAACACACCATTGTTATCGGCGTAACAGTACTCACCTGGGATAAAGTCGACGCCGCCGAAGCGCACTGGCACATTCAACTCCCCTACACCCCTCTTTTCGGTCTTCAAGGGATGAGCACCCAGCGCCTGGACACCGATATCCAAATCGGCAATGGCGTTCACATCACGGATACAGCCGTAGATGATGATACCGGCCCAACCGTTCACCGAGGCTTTCTCCGCCAGCATATCGCCGAGCATCGCTCTACGCATAGAACCGCCGCCATCGACTACTAGAACACGCCCCTCCCCTGGCTGCGCAACCTGTTCACGCACCAGCGAGTTATCCTCGAACGCTTTGATTGTGACGATCTTACCGAAGAAACGCTCTCGACCGCCGAAGTTGCCCAGCATCGGCTCCAAGATACGGACATCCTCTGGGTAGCGGTCGCAAAGCTCAGGCAGTAGGTCTTCCATCGATTCAATCCTCTAATTATCGCATCAGTTCAAGCAGCGCTTGAGCGGGGTGTTTTAGTTGCTTCTGATCCAGGCGTTTTACCTGGGAGCGGCAGGAGTAACCCGTCGCCAGCAGCTCATCCCCGGCAGCAGCCGAATTCACGATTGGCTGCCAGCTCTGCGAGTAGATCTCCTTCGACGCGGCTAGATTGGCTGACTCATGACCAAAGGTACCCGCCATACCACAACAGCCTGTCGCCACGACATTGAGCTCTAGACCTAGATCGGAGAAGATTGTCTGCCACTGTTTCACTGACGGCGCGGCGTTAGTCTTCTCGGTACAGTGCGACATCAAACGGTAGTTGGCGCGTCCCTCAAGCTTGCGCTCCGACAGAGCCTCACTCTGCTGCGACAGCCACTCTTGCAGTAACTGCACCTGTGGTAGTTCACCCGAGACAACCTGCGCATACTCTTGGCGGTAGGTCAGAGTCATTGATGGATCAACACCCACCAACGCGACACCTTGAGCCTCAAACTGGCGCAACATCTCAACGTTCTGCTGCGCTACCTTAGCAAATCGTTTCATAAAGCCGTGTACGTGCAGCGGTTTACCATTTGGCGCGAACGGCGCTAACTGTACATTAAAGCCGAGCTGTTTTAGGAGATCAGCAATGTCCAGTACCAACTGCGTCTCAAAGTAACTAGTGAAGGCATCCTGGACGATAACGACAGTCTTAGCGCGTTGCTCTTCGCTGAGTCCGCTTAGGGTCGCAGCCGATGCCAGTTGAACACCGCGAGCATCCATCTCCTGCTTCAAGCCGAGCTTACAGATAGTTGGCGAGTCAATCAGGCCCGCAAAGCGTGCGGTCAGGCCTTTCACAACGGAGTTAGTCATCGCCCAGTTATAAGGCGCAGGGAACTTCGCTAAGGTCGGCATCATAAACTCAAGACTCGCAACCATGTAATCCTTTACTGGACGTAGATAACGGGTGTAGTAGAGCTCGAGGAAACGGGCGCGAAAGTCGGGCACATTGACCTTGATAGGACACTGACCCACACAAGATTTACAGGCCAAGCAGCCCTGCATTGCCTCATGCACTTCGTTAGAGAAATCATATTGACCGCGCTCGCGTTTGAGTGTGTTTAGAGCACGTTTGGGCCAGCTCAGCAGCGGTGACTCCTTGCGCATTGCTTGAGCGTAGCCATTGGCCTCAACTCCATGCTGTGAAAGCAGGCGTAACCACTCACGCACCAGCGACGAGCGCCCTTTGGGAGAGTGGATACGCTCACGTGTACCTTTCCAAGAGGGGCACATTGCATCGTTCGGGTCGTAGTTGTAACAGGCACCGTTACCGTTACAGTTCATCGCTGTGTCGTAAGCCTCGCGAGTAACGGCCGGAATCTGACGGTCATGCTGACCGCGCGTTGGCACCTCATCAATCTTCAGCAGCGCAGCGCCGTCAATCGCGGGCGAGCAGATCTTCCCGGGGTTCATCTGGTTACGTGGATCAAAGGCCGCCTTAACGCGCTGCAATACAGGGTAGAGCGGACCAAAAAACTCTGGCGCATACTCTGAGCGCACGCCCTTACCGTGCTCACCCCAGAGCAGGCCCTTGTATTTCTGCGTCAACGCGACAACCTCATCGGTCACCTCGCGAATCAGCTTCTCCTGCTCAGGGTCCTTCATATCGATGGCAGGGCGAACATGCAGCACGCCCGCGTCGACATGGCCAAACATACCGTAAGTTAGACCCCGACTGTCCAGCGCGGCACGGAACTCCATAATGAAATCGGCTAGGTTCTCTGGCGGTACCGCGGTGTCCTCAACAAATGCAATCGGACGCTTAGATCCCTGAGCATTACCTAACAGGCCTACAGCACGCTTACGCATACCCCAGATTTTATTTATCTCGACTGCGCCACGTGCAACGGTGTAGCCAAAGCATTTCCCCGGCTGGCCCGCAACTGCGTCGAGGTGCGCTGTTAGACGACTCAGCTTCTCATCAATCTCAGCTTCAGAATCGCCGGTATACTCAACTAGGTTTATCCCCTGAATCGCCGGCTCACCCTCATTTGCTGGGAAGTAGCTTGAGACGGTATCCCAGGTGATATCACCCATCGCCAGATTAAGTACCTTAGAGTCGATCGTCTCAATCGACGTGGCATCCCAACCCATCAAATCATTGGCATCACGCAGTGAGGACTCGAAACTGTCGTACTTGATATTAACCAACACCGACACCTTCGGGATCGGCAGGACATTCAACTTGGCTTCTGCAATAAACGCCAGCGAACCCTCGGCACCACAGAGTACCGAGTTGAGGTTAAAGCGACCGGACTCATCACGGATATGTGCCAGATCGTAACCCGTCAAACAGCGGTTCAGTTTCGGGAAGCAGGCATCAATCTCTTCACCGTGTTGCTGCTGAATTTCATCAAGCAGACGATGCATCTCACCGATACGATCCTCACGTGCACTGTGTTGCGCCAGCTCCTCATCGGAAATAGGACCCGACTCCCAGGTATCACCACCCAGCCAAACCGACTTGAGCGCCAGCACATGATCACGCGTTTTACCGTAGAGCACTGAGCCCTGCCCGCTGGCGTCGGTGTTGATCATGCCGCCAAGTGTTGCGCGATTCGAGGTCGACAGCTCAGGTGCAAAGAAGAGTCCGTACGGCTTAAGTGCTGCGTTAAGCTGGTCCTTGACCACGCCGGTCTGTACTCGAACCCAGCGCTCCTCGGCGTTGATCTCTAGAATCTGGTTCATGTGCTTGGAGATATCGACGACGAGGCCATCCGTTAGAGACTGGCCGTTGGTGCCGGTACCGCCTCCACGCGCACTAAGCACAACCTCAGCAAACTCGGGCTGGTCAGCTAGCCGGGCAACGCGTTGCAGATCTTCGATGTTACGCGGATAGATAACGCCTTGAGGCAGCACCTGATAGATAGAATTATCGGTCGCCAGCACAACACGGTTAGCATAGTCAGGATTGAGATCCCCAGAGAAACCCTCAGCTTTGAGGCGCTCGATAAACTTTAAATAGCGCTGCTGGGTGGCATTAATCTTGTCTAGGCGTGGAATCATTAAACAACCTCATCCTTGGGGATATCACTCAACCAGGTGTAGACCCTTGTCATCCTGGTCAATTTTCTCTTTTTTCAGTAGCTGCCCAATAGCCATCTTGAAAGCCTTCTTACTACAGCCGTAGCGCTCGTTGATCGCATCGGGAGCGCTCTTGTCATTTAGCGCTACAAAACCTCGATTCTCCCGCAAGTCCTCAAGAATCAGGTAGGCCAAACCATCCACACGGCCATAACCGGGCGCTTGTAGCATCAGACCAATACGTCCGTCGATACGCACCTGTTTGATGTAACCCGGCGTGCGGTAGCCCAGCTTGAGGTGCTGAGTAAGATCCTGACGGTGGATCAGCCCCTCATACCGATGATCTACGATACAGAGCATCCCCAGATCAGTCATACGCCAGGGCATCAGCTCTACCAGATCGCCCACATTGAGGTCTGTAGGGTTCTGCTCCAGATAGCGATCAGTTTTGGTTGTTGCTGCAATTCGGCCAGAGTTATCGACGTATAGATAGACATTCACCCAGAGCCCAGGTCGCACGGGCTGACGCTGCTCTGCGTAGGGAAGAAATAGATCTTTCGCTAATCCCCAGTCGAGAAACGCACCGATATCGTTGACCTCTTTGACTTTCAGGCGAGCAAACTCCCCTACCTGCGCAAGAGGATGCTGCAACGTTGCGATCTCTTGATCCTCAGAATCGAGATAGACGAAGACACGCAGGCGGTCGCCAATATTGGCGTCCTGAGGCACTTCATTGTTGGGCAGCAAAATACCGGTGCCGTCACCAGCATCGAGATAGAGCCCATAGGGGCTTTCGCGCAGTACTTTTAGAAGATTACGTTTACCGAGTTCAAACACAGAGCGTTCCGGTTAAATTAGATGGCGCATATTCTACTACAACAGCGCAGCTAACAGGAAAGCGATCAACGCAATTGCGTAAAACAGCTCTTCTATGCGTTTTGCGATACGGTTCTCGTCACTTTTTCCAACTCGACCAACAAGATAGCCAAGGGCAGCGACAACGACGGCAAAGCCAAGGTAGGGGCTCATAAATTTGGACTCACAGAAACGACAACAGGCACGTCAGTTAAACGTGCCTGCCGTCCTGCCGGATCAGCGGATCAG
>JAHEDZ010000005.1:99570-126291 GCA_024640955.1 Oceanospirillaceae bacterium | reverse complement strand
GCGGATCAGATCTCTTCGTTGGCCAGATAGAACCAGGTGTCCAACACCGAATCGGGATTGAGTGAGACACTATCGATACCCTGATCCATCAACCAGCGAGCAAAGTCAGGATGGTCTGATGGGCCCTGGCCACAGATACCCACATACTTACCCTGAGCCTTACAGGCAGAGATCGCCATCTCAAGCAACTTCTTCACCGCCTCGTTCCGTTCATCGAAGAGGTGGGCAATCACACCCGAGTCACGGTCTAGGCCCAGAGTCAGCTGAGTCAGGTCGTTTGAGCCTATAGAGAAACCATCAAAGTATTCAAGGAACTGGTCAGCAAGCAGCGCGTTTGACGGAATCTCACACATCATAATCAGTTTGAGTCCATTCTGACCGCGCTTGAGACCATTCTCGGCCAGAAGTTCAACGACCTGACTCGCCTCACCCGGAGTGCGGACGAAGGGCACCATAATCTCAACATTGGTGAGTTTCATCTCGTCACGTGCCCGTTTCAGAGCACGACACTCGAGTTCGAAACAGTCACGGAACTGCTCTGAGATATACCGCGCCGCTCCACGGAAACCAAGCATGGGGTTCTCTTCGTGCGGTTCGAATGCCTCACCACCAATCAGGTGACCATACTCGTTCGACTTAAAGTCTGACATGCGCACAATCACCTTTTTCGGGTAGAAAGCCGCGGCCAATGTCGAGATACCCTCAACCAACTTATCAACATAGAAGTCGACCGGCGAAGCGTAGCCAGCGATTCGACGCTCAATCACCTGGCGCACAGAACGCGGCTGCTCTTCGATATTGAGCAGCGCTTTAGGGTGCACACCGATCATACGGTTGATAATAAACTCGAGACGGGCTAGTCCCACACCGGCATTGGGGAGCGCCTGGAAATCGAAGGCGCGATCTGGGTTACCGACGTTCATCATCACGTCGAACGGCAGTGACGGCATGGTCTCCACGTTGCTGGTCTGATGTTCGAACTCCAGGCGGCCTTCATAGACGCGCCCTGTATCACCCTCGGCACAGGAGACTGTGACCTCGACGCCATCTTTCAAGAGTTCTGTCGCATCACCACATCCTACAATCGCAGGGATACCCAGTTCACGCGCGATGATCGCCGCATGACAGGTACGTCCACCGCGGTTGGTTACAATGGCAGAGGCGCGCTTCATCACTGGCTCCCAATCGGGGTCGGTCATATCCGTTACCAGCACATCACCATCCTGAACATAGTGCATCTCATCGAGCCCGGCAACCATCCGAACTGGACCCGAGCCAATACGGTGGCCGATCGAGCGACCCTCGACCAGGACACTTCCGGTCTCTTTCATCAAGTATCGCTCAATAACAGTCGCCTGCGTCTGGCTGCGAACTGTCTCGGGGCGCGCCTGTACAATGTAGAGCTGACCATCGTCACCGTCACGGGCCCACTCGATATCCATCGGGCGGCCGTAGTGGTTCTCAATAGTCACCGCAATGCGCGCCAGCTCCTCCACGTCCTGATCTGAGACGCAAAACCGGTTGCGATCGGCGTAAGCCACTTCAACGGTCTCGACCGCTTTACCTGCACTGCCATCATCGGTGTAGACCATCTTGATCGCTTTAGAGCCCAGTGTACGGCGCAGAATCGCTGGTGCTTTCTGTTTCAACGTCGGTTTGTAGACGTAGAACTCGTCGGGGTTTACGGCACCCTGCACAACCGTCTCACCCAAACCGTAAGCGGCGGTGATAAATACAACGTGCTGGAAGCCAGACTCTGTATCGAGTGAGAACATAACGCCCGAAGAGGCTGTTTCAGAGCGCACCATGCGCTGAATACCGGCAGAGAGCGCCACCTCGGCATGCGTAAAGCCCTTGTGCACGCGGTAAGAGATCGCGCGGTCGTTGTAGAGCGACGCAAACACCTCTTTAATGGCGTGTTTAATGTTGTCCAAACCGCGAATATTGAGGAAGGTCTCCTGCTGACCCGCAAATGAGGCGTCTGGCAGGTCCTCAGCAGTTGCCGACGAGCGCACAGCTACGCTGATCTCTGGTTGCCCGTCTAGCATCTCGGCGTAAGCAGTTTCAATCGCAGCATCCAACTCTGGCTGGAATTCAGCGTCCATAACCCAACCACGGATCTGGGCACCAGCCTGCACCAGCGCACGCGTATCATCTACATCGAGCGAATCGAGGCACGCGTTTATACGATCTGCAAGGCCGCCATAAGCAAGAAACTCACGATAAGCATCAGCTGTTGTGGCAAAACCACCCGGTACGCGGACCCCAGCTTCACTCAAATTGGTGATCATTTCACCTAGCGATGCGTTTTTACCACCCACCTTATCAACGTCGTCCATCCCAGCCTGATCAAGGCGCAGTACATACTCAGTCACAGCTTCTCTCCTCTCGGGTCATATTCGCCTCAGCAGCTTATCTGCTATCGATTGCTAGGCATACTAGACCCAGATCAACTAAAAAAAACCCTCTTTTGATTTTGTAATTTCGCTACAAAAACTTCTGTTATAGTCGTTCAAATCACCTACCGACTGAGACAGATTGATGAAACGCACCGCCTACTTTATATCCGATGGCACCGGCATCACGGCCGAGACTCTGGGCAACTCGCTACTGACCCAGTTTGAAAATATCGACTTTGAAGAGATCACCTTGCCCTATGTTGATACTGTCGAGAAAGCGCAGCAGACAGTTGAGCGGATTAACAAAAGCTGCGAAGAGGATGGCGGTGCCGCGATTGTGTTCGACACCATCGTTAACGAAGAGATCCGCGCGCTGATCTCCGCCTCTAACGGTTTTAAGATCGACGTCTTCTCAACCTTCTTGAAGCCCTTAGAGCGTGAACTGAACAGCAAATCGACCTATACCGTTGGTAAATCTCACGCAATTAACGAAGTGGACAGATATCGCGCTCGCATTGAGTCGGTTAACTTTGCACTCGATAACGATGACGGAGCCCGCACAAAGCAGTATCAGCACGCAGATATTATTTTGGTTGGGGTATCGCGTTCAGGCAAAACGCCGACCTGCCTCTACCTAGCGCTGCAGTTCGGCATCCGGGCGGCTAACTATCCGCTTACACCCGAGGACATGGAGGCGCCCGATATTCCAGAGATCCTCAAACAACACCGCCATAAACTCTACGGGCTGACAATTGACGCCTTCCACCTTGCGGCAATTCGTAACGAGCGCCGCCCAAATAGCCGCTACTCATCGCTCGATCAGTGTGATTTTGAAACCCGCACCGTTGAGCGCTATTTCAAGCAGAACCGCATCGGTTTTATCGATACCACCAACGCGTCGATTGAAGAGATATCAACTCGCATCATGGCAGATGGTGGACTGACTCGCAGAATTGTTTAGGCCGCTGGGATCAGCATCGGATAGTGGGGGATACCACCTTCATCAAACTCTTCACCGCAAATACTGAACCCGAGCTCCTCGTAAAAACGGCGTAGATAGGATTGAGCACCGATCTTTATTGCTGTTCCCGGCCACTGCTGCTGACAGTAGTCGATTGCCGCCCGCATCAGGGCTTTGCCCTGCTGTTGTCCTCGAGCTTCGGCTGCAACAACGACCCGACCGATCTTGCAGTAACCCTCATCGGGTCCAAAGATTCGGCAGTAGCGATCAACCGGATCGCCCGCGAATAGGTGAATAGCCTGCTGGTCCAGGTCATCCATATCCTCGCAGTCCACCTTCTGCTCAAGGAAGAAGACCTGCTCACGCAGGCGAAAGCATTGATAAAGTTGATTGACGCTAAACTGTTCGAACGACTTTATTGTCCAGGTCATCTGCGGCACACTCATTTAAAGTTTTATCTGTGTTTAACAAGTTTGCCCAGATTTATCCATTTCTGCAGCAAGGAGTCAAAACTTCATGGCACTACCTACCCCTAAAGTGCGAGAGCAGGTCCACCGACGTCAGGTCACCTGCGACGGTTTTCTACGTCAGGATGGTCTCTGGGACATCGAGGGGCATCTGCGCGACACCAAGAATCAGGAGATCAAAATGCCTGATAGACCGGGCGGTATTATCCCGGTCGGTGAGGCGCTGCACGATATGTCGATCCGAATTAGTGTTGATCTGGAGCTGAAAATTCATGAGGTTGAGACCAGTATGGATTCTACTCCGTTCAACCACTGCCCCAGTATCGCGCCGGCCTACAAAAAACTGATCGGGGAGCATATTCGCCCCGGCTTCACCAAACGGGTTCGCGAGCTCTTTGGTGGCACCGCCGGCTGTACCCATCTGGTTGAGCTTCTGGGTCCGGTTGCGACTACTGCGATGCAGGTCACTTTTTTTGCTCGAATGCAGGCATACGACGATCCGCGGAATGCGCCGGCTGAGCATCTTCTTGGCACTTGCCACGCATACGCTCCTGACTCTGTCGTCGTTGAGAAGTACTTTCCCGACTATTATGTTGCCGACTACCGCGTTCCTGATAAACCTAAGAGGATCTAAGAATGCTGATAACCTTGGACAGGAGTGCTCTATTAGTTGTTGATGTACAGCAGCGTCTGCTACCCGCTGTGCAACAGAGCGCGGCTATTGAGCAGAGTGTTTGCGAGCTTATTGAGGTGGCCAACGAGCTCGACGTTCCAACTCTCTACTCAGAGCAGTATCCTAAGGGCTTAGGACCGACTTCAGATAAAGTGGCTCGAGCACTACCAGATACGGCTATACGGCTGGAGAAACTTACTTTCTCCTGCGCTGCTGATTTTAAATGCAGAGCACAGATCAGAGCGGTCGAGCGTCCACAGATCATCATCTGCGGCATGGAGACGCACGTCTGTGTGCTACAAACTGCTGTTGAGCTCTCGGCTGGCGGATTTGAGGTCTTTGTGGTGGCAGACGCCGTAAGCTCAAGAACTGAGCAGAACAGGGAGCTGGGACTGGCGCGAATGCGCCAAGCCGGTGTACAGGTCGTTAGCCAAGAGATGGTTATCTTCGAGTGGCTAGAGCGAGCGGGAACGGACAACTTCCGCTCGATCAGCAAAGCCTATTTGCGCTAAAGGGGTCGCTTGAACAGCCCCGAGCCGGCGATCACTCTTCGGGAAACTTATAGTACTCGCGGTTGAGGTATGCGGTCACGTCATCGACCTCCTCAGGGAACCAAGCGGTATTCATCGCTTGGTTACAGGCATTAACCCACCAATGTACGCCGCGGTAATTCTCTGCTTTACGATCGGCCTTGGTGAAATCGCTCGGCACATGGCAGCTTGAGCAGGTGGCATCGTTCATCATCTCACCATTGATCTCTTTTTCGAACTCAGTCTCCTCATAAAGCTCCATGCCAGAGTCAGCGTCAGCAGCAAAGGCAAAAGGCGTTAGTGCCAAAGTCAGGATCAGTGTAGGTATTTTCATCTTCTCAAATCCTCAGAGTTAAAGACGTTGGAGGTTGTTCAGCAGCTCCTGCGGTGCAGGAACACCAATCAGGGTTAAATCTTTGCGCCACTCACCGGCGCTATTGATCAGTTGCAGTGTTGGCGGTCCGAGTACTTTGTAGCGCTGGGTGAGCTGTTTTGCTTCAGCATCGTTGGCCGTTACGTCAACCTTAATCAACTGTACGCTCTGCAAGGCTTGATGTACCTGTGCATCCGCAAAGGTGACATAGTCCAATTCAGCACAAGAGACGCACCAATCTGCATAATAGTCCAGCATCACCGGCTGTCCATTGCGCTCTGCAACAGCCAGCATCCGATCAAGTTCGGCGTTGGTCGTAATGGTTGCAAAATTGAGTTTACTACTCATCTCTACAGCGCCGCCTGAGCCACTACCCGCGAAGCTCTGCAGCGGGTAGATAAAGCTCTTACCGCCTGAGAGAAGACCCAACAACAGCGCTGTACCGTAAATCAGCACGACAACACCCAAACCGCGGAAGAACTTGGCCCAACCCTGAACACCTTCATAGTTGGTGTTGAAGACGCCCATATAGATCGAGCTAACAATCAGTACTACTGCACTGAGTAACATACTGACCTCGGTCGGTACCACACGATCGAGCATCCAGATCGCCATCAGCAGCAGCGCTACACCGAAGCCCGCTTTAACGGACTCCATCCACAGACCTGCCCGAGGCATCACTTTCGCCGCTGAGGTGCCAATCAGAATTAGCGGCACACCCATACCCAGCGACATCGAAAATAGCGCCATACCGCCGAGTAGTGGATCACCGGTCTGACCGATATAGATCAAGGCTCCGGCAAGCGGCGCAGCCATACACGGGCCGACAATCAGCGCCGAGAGGAAGCCCATAATAGCAACACCGGCGTAGGTACCACCTTTCTGTCGGTCACTGCCACGCGTCAACCAAGTCTGTAAAGCTGAGGGGAACTGCAAGTCATAAAAGCCAAACATCGACAGCGCCAAACCGACGAAAATTAAACTGAATACGCCAATAACCCAAGGCACTTGCAGCGCGACTTGAAGATTCGCGCCGAACAAGCCGGCTATCACACCGGCAATCGTATATGTAACTGCCATCGCTAACACGTAAACAACAGAGAGCGCCAAGCCTTTGCGGGTGTTTACCCTGTGCCCCTGTCCGGCGATGATGCCAGAGAGAATTGGAATCATCGGAAAGACGCAGGGCGTCATAGAGAGCGCCAAACCTGCCACAAAGAAGATGGCTAGCAGGCTTAACAGCGACGCTTTGGTGAGGATCTCTACAAATTGGTCTTGCGCCGAGAGAGGCGCGCTCGGTGCTTCAACTTCTGCACCCGCTTCTACCACAGGTGACTCTTTAATCAACCCTCCAGACTCGTTGACGACAGCAGGGACTGATTCCTGAGCTAGCTGCGCCAGCGCAACATCGCTGAGAGTCAGCTCTTTAGATACCGGGGGGTAGCAGATGCCACCTTCCCAGCAGCCCTGATAAGTCACCTTAAAGCTACCCATTGCGGGAACCGATTCGTTAGTGCGGCCTATATTCAAGCCAACCTGCGCAAGCTTATGAAAGACCTGAACCTCACCGAAGAGAGGATCATCCTTGGTATCCGTCGGCGAATCTTCACGCGAGAGAATCTCAATACCGGGGGCAAATTCGATCTCAATTCGATCCTGATAGAGGTAGTAGTCATCGGCAACCTGCCACACCAGATCGATACGATCGGATGCTGTCTGCCCGCCGGTGAGAACAAACGCCTGCTCTACATCCAACGGCTGATTAGAGCTGCCACCAAAGATTGACGCCTGTGCTGACAGGGCCGTGAGCATTAGCGCGAAAATCTGGAGACCAAATGCAAATCGTCGAATCACCTAAAACCTCTAAAATAAAACCGACCTAACACGTTAACGATGACGTAAAAATCGCTGTGATATCTATTATTAGCTTTTCCTCTAAATAGTTCACTATAAATACGTTTTTCGTCGTTTTCAGCCCTTATATAGCGACTACCCTTGTGTTACAACATCGCCTTTCACGCAGTTTCGCGCACAACGCATCCGAGAGTTTGGAAATAAATAATGTCTGATATCCGCGTCGACGATCTTAATATCGCCTCCAACGAACCGCTGATTACTCCTGATCAGCTCAAAGCGAAGTTACCACTCAGTGAGAAAGCGGCTGCAAGTGTTATGGCTGGCCGCCAGGTAATCCGCGATATTCTTGATCGTAAAGACCCACGCCTCTTCATCGTCATCGGCCCATGTTCAATCCACGATCCTGAAGCCGCCATCGACTACGCTCGTCGCCTCAAAGCGCTGCAAGAGGAGGTTAAAGATTCGCTGGTACTGGTGATGCGCGTCTACTTCGAGAAGCCTCGCACCACCGTCGGCTGGAAAGGCCTGATCAACGACCCGCACATGAACGACAGCTTCGAGATCGAAGAGGGGCTGCATATTGGTCGTAAACTCCTGCTCGATTTAGCAGAGATGGGACTGCCGCTCGCTACAGAAGCACTGGATCCAATTTCACCTCAATACATGCAAGATCTGATCAGCTGGTCGGCCATTGGTGCGCGCACCACCGAGTCACAAACTCACCGCGAAATGTCTTCAGGCCTGTCGGGTGCTGTTGGCTTCAAGAACGGCACGGACGGTGGGCTAGAGGTCGCAGTCAATGCAATGAAGTCTGTCAGCCACCCGCACTCATTCCTTGGGATAAACTCCGAGGGGCAGGTTTCAATCGTGCGCACCCGCGGCAACCAGTACGGCCACGTGGTACTGCGTGGCGGTAACGGTCGTCCTAATTACGATACCGTATCAGTGAGCTTGACTGAGCAGGCGCTAGAGAAGTCCAAATTGCCGCAGAACATCATGATTGACTGCAGCCATGCCAACTCCAGCAAGGACCCAGCACGCCAGCCTATGGTCGCGAAAGATGCAACGCATCAGATCATGCAGGGCAATAAGTCCATAGTTGGCTTGATGATCGAGTCAAACATCGGCTGGGGCAACCAGTCGATTCCGCAGGACCTGAGCGAGCTGAAATACGGAGTTTCTGTAACCGATGCTTGCATCGATTGGGAGAGCACCGAGGCGTGTATGCGTGAAATGAATGACTCCCTGAAAGCGGTTTTAGCGAACCGCTAATTGGTACTCCCGAAACAGAGGCGCAGCCCCAAGGGTGTGCGCCTTTTTTGTCTAAATTAGTCGGGAACTACTGCTGAATAGGTGATACTCTATTGGCTAAGTTTGCAACGTAGTAAGGCAACCAATGACCGCAGCGATCAAGTACAAGCAGGGCTTGACTCCCATGGGATACCTGATCATCGCGACAGACGGCGATTCGCTGGTCTACGCAGAGTTTAGTGAAAGCCCAGAGATCGCTTTGGAGAAGTTCCGTTTAGAGCACCCCGAGGGCAAACTCAGCTCGACTCAAGACAGTTTGCTAGATGGCGCTTGGATCGCGTATGCGAACTACTTGGAACGCCCCGAGGAACTTCAACAGATTCCGATACGGCTCGGTGGTACGGAGTTTCAACGCCAAGTTTGGAACACGCTAGCGCAGATGCCCGCAGGCAGTCGTCAGACCTATTCTCAGCTTGCTGCAGCTATCGGTCAGCCGACGGCCGTTCGCGCGGTAGCTTCGGCCTGCGCTCGGAACTCCATCGCACTACGAATACCCTGCCATCGTATACTGCGCTCAGATGGAGCACTTGGCAGCTACCGCTGGGGACTCGCACTGAAGCGCCGGCTGTTGAGTACTGAACGCAAACTGTTCGGCGCTAACGTAACTGTTGCCGACTTATCCACTCAAGCAGTAGCCGACTGAAAGCCTCAGGCGCCTCAGCCTGAAGAAAATGACCGACGCCATTCACCTGGTGCACCTCTGCTGAGTGCACTAACTCAGCCATCGTATAGTGTTGTTCAGGCGTACTCCAACGATCGTGTTCGCCTGCGACAAATAGCGTAGGTACCGACAGCTGCTTCAGCACAGGCCTGGCATCAGGCCGGTTTATTAGCGCGCGTATTTGCCTCTCGTGTAGCTCTACTCCAGCGTCCAATACCATCTGCTGCAATCGCTGGAATAGAGCAGGATCCTCAGCCTCGGCCCCTGGCGCTAGCATAGGTGGCAACCACCGATCGCACAGCGCTTGCATACCCTCGTTATTGGCAAGATCAATAACCCGCTCTCGATTAGCGCGCTCACCCTCCACCAATGGGTGGGCTCCGGTAGCAACCAGAACCAATCCAACCAACCGCTCTGGTGCCTGTCGAGCGACCTCCATTGCGACTCGACCGCCCATCGAGTGGCCCACAGGAAGTATCAGCCCCTCAAACTGCTCAAGCACAGCTATGGCCATCGTCTCGATTGAATCCGCACGCGACAGATCAGCAATTCCAGTCTCAGCTCCAGCAGCCTTTACCAACGATTCAGCGACTGACCAGGCCCGGGTATCAGAGATCAGCCCGGGGATAAAGATGCACTTCATAGTCTTATCTACTCGCTAAGCTTCAGATTTTCACGAGCACTCTGATCAGCTAGCAGCTCCATCAGCAGTTCGCCTGACATGGAGCGCCCAAACAGATAACCCTGCAGGTAATCGCAATCCAACCCCTGCAACACTCGCTGTTGGGACTCGGTCTCGACACCTTCAGCGACAACCGTCAGGCCAAGCGTGCGCGCCAAACTAATAATCGCGGCACAGAGCGCCTGACTGCTTGCGTCGTTCTCAATACGCTCAACAAAGCTGCGGTCGATCTTTACCTGATGAATATCCAGGTTCATTAGGTAGCTCAACGCCCCGTATCCAGTACCAAAGTCATCAAGAGCGATAGTGAAGCCCTGCCCACTAAGTTGACTAAAGAGCTGCAACACATCTTCAGTTGCGTCCAACAGCAGACCTTCAGTGACTTCCAATACGAGTTGTGACTGGTAGATACCCAGCGCCTGCAACTCATCGGCCAGACCATAAAGGCGCCGCGACTCGCGCATAATGCGCCTAGGTGAGATATTGACCGAAATTCTAACTACTGAAACGCCCGACCTGTTTATCCAAACCAACTGTTCCAAAACCCTATCGAGAATCTTATCCTCTAGGCCCTGTATTAGACCCGTCTGCTCGGCAATTGGAATAAACTCCTCGGGACTTATCGGACCGAGCTCAGGATGATGCCAGCGACAAAGCGCCTCAGCTCCAACTACTCGGTCGTACTTAGCGGCAACCACCGGCTGATACTCCACCTGAATCTGTCCCGTATCGATCGCAGAGCGAAGGTCTGAAGCCAAGCGCAAGCGCCGTTTTGTTTTTACAGATAGCTCTGACGAATAGAGCGTGTACCCTGCTCGGCCCTGCTCCTTCGCGTGATACATCGCTTCATCAGCATGTGACAAGAGCTGCTCAGCAGAGTCAGCATCCTGAGGATAGTGGGCTACACCGATACTGGCTGAGACGGCCACCTGCTCCAGCCCTAAGCTTACAGGTTGTTCTATCGCCTTCAACAAGCGCATCAGCAACGCGTTAATATCATCAAGTTCGGATATCTCGATTATGATTGCAAACTCGTCTCCACCTAAACGGCCAACGAGATCAGTGTCACGCAGCTGAGCCGCAACGCGCTGCGCTACCTGAACCAAGAGAGTATCACCCTGAGAGTGGCCAAGTGTGTCGTTAACCTCTTTAAAACGGTCCAGATCAAGCAGTAAAACGGCAAAACTTTCGTGATAATGCTTTGCCTTGAGCAGGCGAGCGTGGAGTGACTCGAGGAAAAAGTTACGATTGGCGAGGCTGGTTAAACCATCATAGCTGGCTTTATTCCATGCATCGGCCTCACGCCGCTTATGCTCAGTGATATCGTGCGAGATGCCGGCAATCCCGATCACAACCCCTTCGGCGCTGTAGATCGGCATTTTGGTACAGACGTTCCAACTTTCGCTGCCATCTCCCCAGCGCTCATGATGCAGCTGGTTAAAGACTGGACGACGCTGTTGCATCATCTCAAGCTCTTCACTTCGGGTCAGTTTAGCGTGCTCCGCAGTGTAATAATCCGCGTCACTCTTGCCAATCGCCTCTGCGGCTGAATCCAAACCATAACGCTCGGCTAAGGCCGGGTTGATACGGGTAAAGCGAGACTCCAAATCTTTAAAATAGACCTGGTCCGGCACCTGATTAATCAACTCGAGCAGCAGGTCGAGCTCAGTCTCTATCTCCCGAAAAGCTCGCCCGACCGTTGAGTGATCAACCCACTGCTGCACCTGTATGTCACCAAGCTCTGGCAGGGAAAGCTTTTGATGCAACACCTCGACGACTCGCCCATCCTTAAGATGTCTCAGATTATCTTGTGGGGAGACCGAAGCGCCAAACATACCCGGCCCAGAAATGCGTGATGGGTGAAGCTCGGAGTCTGCGAGGTGAGCCTTTAGCCCCGCAGCGTTAAGTTGCGACAGTTCCTCATTATTGAGCGTACAGAGGTTTTGGAAGGCTGAATTGGCAAACAGAAACCGATCATCCCCACCAAAGCAGATAGTCGCTACCGGCAAGGTCTCTAGACAGCGAAAATAGTTTGAGTCTGTCGAAGTAGAGTCTGAGGTCATTTTCTTACTTTGGGCAGCCCAGTTTCGAAACTGTTCTCATTAGAATGCTACTTTTCAGTCTATTGAGCAAGCTCTTGTACTGGTGCCTCTACTGGTGCCTCTGTCTAGAAGCGCTTCTTGGAGGTCAGAAACGAAAAGGGAGGCTTCAGCCCCCCCATAATTACCCCGATTAGAAAGTATCGCCTGGCAAATGTACACAGCCAGTCATCATTAACCGCGCGCTGCGACTCATGTTTGCAGCCTTAGCCGTCCACTCACCGTTCACCTCTTCAGCCTTAGCGCCCACTCGCAGCGTGCCCGATGGGTGACCAAAACGCACCGCATCACGCTCGCCACCGCCAGCAGCCAAGTTAACCAGCGTCCCGGGAACCGCCGCCGCTGTTGCTATAGCCACAGCCGCTGTACCCATCATCGCATGATGCAGCTTACCCATAGAGAGCGCGCGCACCAGCAGATCTACATCACCCGTACCAATCTCTTTTCCGCTTGAGGCAGTGTAGGCCTTTGGCTTGGATACAAAGGCTATCTTAGGCGTATGCTGACGGGTCTCCGCCTCCTTGAGATCTTTGATCAGGCCCATCTTCATCGCGCCATGGGCACGCATGGTCTCAAAGCGCTCCAGCGCAGCCGGATCATTATTGATCGCCTCACGTAGCTCAGTACCCTCGTAGCCAATCTCTTCAGCGTTGAGGAAGATCGTCGGAATACCCGAGTTGATCATCGTCGCCTTAAAGGTACCGACTCCCGGCACCTCAAGGTCATCAACCAGGTTACCCGTAGGGAACATAGAGCCCTCGCCATCGGCCGGATCCAGAAACGAAACCTCGATCTCAGCTGCGGGAAAGGTCACCCCATCCAACTCAAAGTCGCCGGTCTCCTGCACCTGTCCGTTGGTGATCTGCACCTTACCGATAATGGTCTTCTTGATATTCGCCTGCCAGATTTTCACCTCGCAGATACCATTCTCTGGAATCTTCGCAGGATCAACTAGTCCCGCATGAATCGCAAAAGGGCCCACTGCCGCAGACAAATTACCGCAGTTACCTGACCAATCGACAAACGCGCGATCAATCGCCACCTGACCGAAAAGGTAGTCAACGTCGTGGTCTGGCTGAGTGCTCTTCGAAATAATTACAGTCTTGGAGGTCGACGAAGTAGCTGCCCCCATACCATCAATCTGAGCACCGTATGGATCGGGACTACCGATAACGCGCATCAACAACTTGTCACGCGCCTCTCCCGGTATCTGACATGCCTCTGGTAGGTCAGTCAGACTGAAGAAAACACCTTTAGACGTACCGCCCCGCATGTAGGTAGCCGGTACTTTGATTTGAGGAACAAAAGCCATTGTTCTTCCCTCTTAGTTTGAGTGGGAAGGCGAGCAAAATACCTCTCAAGAGACGCCGTAAACCCATCCATGGGGCTTGGTGACAGCATCCCTGCTGTCAACACTCTTGATAGGTACTTGCCTCCCCTTCTCATCGCGAATCGAGCGGAGCCCCAATCGCTTAATTCATCAGAGGGCCAGTAGAGTAACCAGCCCCAGTTTAGAATACGCGCAGGCGTCCACTGACACCTAATTAGGCGTTGCCCTCAAGGAAGTCTTGAGCAAAGCGCTGGAGTACACCGCCCGCTTTGTAAACGCGAACTTCCGCCGCTGTATCAAGGCGACAGGTCACAGGAATGCGAACCTCTTCCCCACTAAGACGATGCATGATGACTGTCAACGTAGCGCGCGGGGCGATCTCGCCCTCAACATCGTACGTCTCAGTACCATCAATACCGTAAGTATTTCGCGTCTCCCCGTTCTGGAACTCCAGCGGCAGTACGCCCATGCCTACAAGGTTGGTGCGGTGAATACGCTCGAAGCCTTCAGCAACAATCGCCTCAACACCCGCCAGACGCACACCTTTCGCGGCCCAGTCACGCGATGAGCCCTGTCCGTAGTCAGCGCCAGCCACGATAATGAGGTTCTGCTTGCGCTCCATGTAGGTTTCGATAACTTCCCACATACGCTGCTGCTCGCCTTCTGGCTCCAGTCGTGCCAGTGAGCCCTGAATGATTTCGCCATTGGCATCTCGGCACATTTCATTGAGCAGTTTCGGGTTAGCGAAAGTTGCACGCTGAGCTGTCAGGTGATCACCGCGGTGCGTTGCGTAGGAGTTGAAGTCCTCCTCTGGTAGACCCATCTTTGCCAGGTATTCGCCGGCTGCAGATGAAGCGAGAATCGCGTTAGATGGCGATAGGTGGTCGGTGGTGATGTTGTCACCGAGGACTGCCAGTGGACGCATCCCTTTGAGGGTACGCTCGCCTGCAAGCGCGCCTTCCCAGTATGGAGGGCGGCGGATGTAGGTCGACATTTCACGCCAGTCGTAGAGTGGGCTTGGCGCCTTCTCAACTTCACCGAGGTCAAACATCGGGATGTAGATCTGCTTGAACTGCTCTGGCTTAACAGCCTTGGCTACAATTGCATCGATCTCTTCATCGGATGGCCATATATCTTTAAGCGTTACTGGATTGCCGTCGCTGTCTGTACCCAGAACATCGTTCTCGATATCAAAACGCACAGTACCCGCAATAGCGTACGCAACCACCAACGGTGGTGACGCAAGGAATGCCTGCTTCGCGTACGGGTGGATACGGCCGTCGAAGTTACGGTTACCCGAAAGAACAGCTGTGGAATAAAGGTCGCGGTCAATGATCTCCTGCTGAATCACAGGATCAAGCGCACCGGACATACCGTTACAGGTGGTACAGGCGTAAGCAACGATACCGAAGCCCATCTTCTCCAGTTCTGGCAGCAGGCCTGCCTCTTCGAGGTAGAGCTTGGCAACTTTAGAACCCGGGGCGAATGAGGATTTAACCCAAGGTTTACGAATCAGACCCAGCTCATTAGCGCGCTTAGCCACCAAGCCAGCGGCCACAACGTTGCGTGGGTTTGATGTGTTAGTACATGAGGTGATCGCAGCGATAATAACCGCGCCATCAGGCAGCAGACCGTCAGACTCCTCCTGCTTAGCCGAAGCAAGTTTCGCTTCATCCGCGATGCCGCGCTCAGTCAGTGCCGAAGTTGGCAGACGGCGGTGCGGGTTTGAAGGGCCTGCCATGTTGCGAACAACAGTCGACAGATCAAACTCCAGTACACGCTCGTAATGCGCTTCAACCAAATCAGTTGCCCAAAGGCCTGTCTCTTTCGCGTACTCCTCAACCAGTGCCACCTGATCTGGTTCACGACCTGTCAGTTTGAGATAGTCGATTGTCTGGCCATCGATGTAGAACATCGCTGCGGTCGCGCCAAACTCAGGTGTCATGTTGGAGATAGTTGCGCGGTCACCAATCGAGAGTGAATCCGCACCTTCGCCAAAGAACTCAAGGTAGGCACCCACAACACGCTCCTGACGCAGGTACTCGGTCAGAGCCAGTACGATATCAGTGGCGGTGATACCTGGGTTACGCTTACCTGTCAGCTTCACACCGACGATATCCGGCAGGCGCATCATAGATGGGTGGCCCAGCATAACGGTTTCAGCTTCCAGACCACCGACACCAATCGCGATTACGCCCAGCGCATCAACGTGTGGTGTGTGCGAGTCAGTACCCACACAGGTATCAGGGTAGGCTACTCGCTTTCCGTTTTCATCTGGGCGCGCCTGAATCACCGGAGACATCTTCTCCAGGTTGATCTGGTGCATGATGCCGTTACCAGCTGGAATCACATCCACGTTCTCAAATGCAGTTTTAGTCCAGTCGATAAAGTGGAAACGGTCTTCGTTACGACGATCTTCAATCGCACGGTTCTTCTCAAACGCCTCTGGATCAAAGCCCGGCGCTTCAACCGCCAGCGAGTGGTCAACAATCAGCTGCGTAGGTACAACCGGGTTTACCTTAGAGGGATCACCACCTTGACCAGCAATAGCGTCACGCAGACCCGCCAGGTCAACCAGTGCGGTTTGACCAAGGATGTCATGACAGACCACGCGAGCTGGGTACCAAGGGAAGTCGAGATCGCGCTTGCGCTCGATCAGCTGCTTAAGTGAATCAGTCAGCGCTTCAGGCTCACAACGACGCACCAACTGCTCAGCTAGCACGCGTGAAGTGTATGGCAGCTTGGCGTAGGCGCCAGCTTCGATAGCCTCAACAGCAGCACGGGTGTCAAAGTAGTCGAGCCCTGTGCCACCCAGTGATTTACGGTATTCAGTATTCATTCTCTAAATAACCTTTTTCTTTATTTTCAGAGAGCTCAGTCGCGATCAGCGATATCAACCCATACCGATGACTCAGGGCCGGTGTAGTCAGCGCTTGGACGAATGATGCGGTTGTTAGCACGCTGCTCCATCACGTGAGCGGTCCAGCCAGAGACGCGTGAACAGACGAATATCGGCGTGAACAGCTTAGTTGGGATATCCATGAAGTGGTAAGCCGATGCATGGAAGAAGTCGGCGTTACAGAAGAGCTTCTTCTCGCGCCACATCACCGCTTCAACACGCTCAGAAACCGCGTAGAGGTGGGTATCGCCCACCTGCTCAGAGAGCTTTTTCGACCACTCTTTGATGATCGCATTGCGTGGGTCGTTATCTTTATAGATCGCGTGGCCAAAGCCCATGATCTTATCTTTACGCGCCAGCATGCCCATGATCTGCTCTTCAGCTTCGTCAGCTGATTTCCAGTTCTCGATCATCGCCATCGCCGCTTCGTTCGCACCACCGTGCAGCGGGCCACGCAGCGAGCCGATCGCACCGGTCACACAGCTATGGATATCAGACAGCGTTGAAGCACAGACACGCGCAGTGAAGGTAGAGGCATTAAACTCGTGCTCAGCATAGAGAATCAGAGAGGCGTGCATCACCTGAGTGTGCAGCGCTTCAGGCTTCTTATTATGCAGCGTCCAGAGGTACTGCTCAGCGATAGAGTCCGCATCAGTTTCAGTCTCGATGCGAATGCCGTTATGCGAGAAGTTGTACCAGTAGTTGATGATACCGGGGAAAACCGCCAGCATGCGGTCTATGTGGTCGAGTTGCTCGCTGAAGTCCCCTTCGGTCTCCAGGTTACCTAGCATAGAGACACCCGTACGCATTACATCCATAGGATGCGCATCTTTGGGGATGTTCTCCAGTACTGTTTTCAGTGCTGCAGGCAGCGTGCGCATGCCTTTGAGGCGCGCTTTGTAGGCATCCAGCTCAGACTGGTTTGGCAGTTTGCCGTACAAGAGAAGGTATGCCACCTCCTCGAACTGGGCATTGTCTGCCAGGTCTTTGATATCGTAACCGCGGTAGGTCAGGCCAGCGCCTGATACACCACAGGTACAGAGTGCAGTCTGACCCGCAGACTGACCACGTAGACCCGCTCCACTCAATACTTTAGCTTCAGCCATTTCTCATTCTCCTTACACAAACAGAGAGGCGACGCTTTATTGATTTACCTGCGCCGCTTCAGTGGATTTTGTTACTTGTTTTTACCTTCTTGGAACAGGGCGTCGAGCTTCTGTTCAAAATCGTGGTAGTTAAGGAAATCGTAAAGTTCCATACGCGTCTGCATCGTGTCGACCACAGCTTTCTGGTCGCCATCTTTGAGCAGGTGCTCGTAGACATTCAGAGACGCTTTGTTTGCAGCACGGAAGCCTGAGAGTGGGTAGAGCACCATGGTACAGCCGTTCTCAGCCAACTCATCCTTATGAAACAGAGGCGTCGCACCAAACTCGGTGATGTTTGCCAGCAGGTGACCACCGTTGATGCCATCAGAGAAGGCTTTGTAATCTTCCAGCGTGTGCACAGCTTCCGCGAAGATGCCGTCAGCACCCGCTTCCAAGCAGGCCTGCGCGCGCTCTACTGCAGCATTGAGGCCTTCCATCTGGAACGAATCAGTACGTGCAACGATGAAGAAGTCGTCATCAGTTTTCGCGTCTACAGCCGCTTTGATACGATCAACCATCTCAGCCATCGAGACAATTTCTTTGTTTGGACGGTGGCCACAACGCTTCTGTGCAACCTGGTCTTCCAGGTGACATGCAGCAGCGCCACCGCGAATCATCTCTTTAACGGTGCGAGCAATGTTGAAAGCACCACCCCAACCGGTATCGATATCAACCATCAAAGGTGTATCACAGGCAGCCGTTACACGACGTACATCTTCCATCACATCATTGAGCGAAGTCATACCCAGATCTGGGAGACCGTATGATGAGTTCGCAATACCACCACCGGAGAGGTAGATAGCCTGGTGACCCACACGGGTTGCCATCATTGCGTTGTAGGCGTTGAAAGTACCTACAATCTGCAGGGGCTTATTCTCAGCCAGGGCTTTACGGAACTTGGCGCCTGGGGACATAGATTGAGCCATTGCTTATTCTCCTCTCTCGTTTCACTTTTCGTTCAATTTGGATTCAATGTTTTTGCGTGATGCACTGATATGACGACGCATCAGTAGTTCGGATAGCTCTTCGTCGCGCAATTCAATCGCATCAAGGATCTGATGGTGCTCACGCAATGCCAAAGTGGGGCGTGAACTGGATAGACTGAATTGGTAACGGTACATGCGCACCAGATGGTAGAGGTCGGCCGCCAGTAGTTCCTGCAGTTTGGAGTTTCCAGATGCCATCACGATGCGGTAGTGGAAATCCAGATCGCCCTCTTTCTGAAAGTAGGCCTGCCCCTCTTGCTCTTCGATGTTGCCCTGGTGCTGATCCAGCAACAGCCGGAGACTCTCGATCTCGCTCTGCGGCATATTCAGAGCGGCCAACCGGCAAGCCATCCCCTCAAGCGCCTCGCGAACGCGGTAGATCTCCAACAGCTCTTTAACACTGAGCTCGACCACACGGGCACCGATGTTGGGCTTGCGCTCAATTAGACGCAGACTCTCTAAACGCCCCATCGCCTCACGCAGCGGCCCGCGGCTAATACCATAGGTGCGTGCCAGCTCTGGCTCAGAGATCTTGCTACCCGTAGGAATTTCACCCTTAACGATTGCAGTAATAATCTGCTGACAAACACGGTCTGCCAGGGTCAGATTCTGCTCGGAGTTGGTGATAGCGGCGGCTGACTGAGTCATGGATTGTCGACAATCTTGTTGAGTTTCGACCATTATCCACGCTCAACAGGGTGAAACAATCCACCAAAAGGCTAAGATTGTCGACAATTATGACTAAAGAGGTAGGTGACCTGTTTGAGCGTAGCTAAGCTGCGCGATGATGAGCCCTAAAGCCAGCAAGAGGGTCGCGTAGAGAATCGGCGCTACTACACACAGCACTGGAGGCTCCTGCTCTAGGCTATGAGCCGGTTAGGTCGGGTAGTACGCCGTTGGCGTACAACCCTCCTACCCGGAGATTTGGAGATATCTCTCTAGCTCAGCGTTCATCAACTGAGCTATCTGTCTCGGCTTCTGATAGGGCAAGGAGTGATCAGTGCCGGGGATCATAAAAGGGTGCTCTAAAGCTTCTAAACTTTGGGTATCGCCGGCGCCACGAAGATCTGGCACTAAGATCTCAGACCAACCGGTCAGAAAATGCTGCAATACCTCCCAGGTATACCGCCCCGCCACACCAGCACCATGGACGAGTAGCAGCCGTCGACCGGTGCTAACCTCTGGATGCGAGTACGTTCTGTAGGCGATACGATGACCAGCGTATTCAAACATCGCCGGTTGGCAGTGCGCAGAGGGGCGGGATTTCATCAAAATTAGATGAAGACGCCTGACAGCATCACGTGCCGCCAGACTGAACCGAACTTAAAGACTCAGCTCGCGATTACTGGCGGCGAGGAAAGCCTTTTTCAGGTCTTCATAGTTGTGTACGGCTGGGTACTGTGGAAACTCATCAATCACGTTCTGCGGCGCGTGGAACAGGATCCCCTGCTCTGCCTGACCCAACATTGTAGTGTCGTTGTATGAATCACCCGCTGCGATAACACGGTAGTTCAAAAGCTGAAATGCACGTACAGACTGACGCTTAGGATCACGCTGACGCAGCGTGTAGTCGGTAATACGACCGGTCTCGTCCACCTCGAGCTTGTGACAGAAGAGCGTTGGGTTACCCAGCTGCTCCATCAAAGGTGCAGCAAACTCGTAGAAGGTATCGGACAGGATAATCAGCTGAAAGCGCTCACGCAGCCAATCCACAAACTCCTGCGCGCCCGGTAGTGGGCTTAGGCGACTAATCGTCTCTTGGATTTGCGGTAACTTTAAACCGTGCTCATCGAGAATACGCAGGCGCTGCTTCATCAGCACATCGTAATCAGGTATGTCACGGGTAGTCGCTTTGAGCTCTTCAATACCGGTCTCTTCTGCAAATGCAATCCAGATTTCCGGGATCAGAACACCTTCAAGGTCAAGACATGCAAGTTCCACTAAATCGCCTCCAGCTAAAATGTTGCCGCACTCTAGCGATTTAGTGGGTAGGTTTCAATGCTCAAGGGGCCTTTAGGGCGACTGGGAACTTAGCGGCGCGGCAAATCCAAGCCAGCAAAGAGCTCATCAACCTCAGCTCTGTTAGAACAAGCTTGCACACTCTCAACCACTTCTGGCGTGAGATGCGGCGCAAAAGCGCGGATGAATTCGTACATGTAGCCACGCAAGAAAGTCCCTTTGCGGAAACCGATCTTAGTGACACTGTCTGGAACCAGGTGACTGATATCTAGAGCGACAAGGTCTGAGTCCAACTCCGCATCAAAGGCCATCGACGCGATGATACCGACACCAAGACCAAGACGAACATAGGTTTTGATAACATCCGAATCTACCGCGGTAAATACAATACGCGGCTCAAGCCCCTGCTTACGGAAGGCTTTGTCCAGATCGCCGCGACCGGTGAAACCAAAGGTGTAGGTGACGATAGGTACGGTCGCCAAGTCCTGCAGCGTGATCTCTTTGACTTGAGCCAGTGGGTGAGTTTTCGGTACCACAACCGAACGGTTCCACTTGTAGACCGGCATCATGATCAGATCCGAGTGACCACCAATCGCTTCAGTCGCGATCGCGAAGTCGACATCCCCATCCGCGGCCATCGCAGAGATCTGCACAGGGTTACCCTGATGCATGTGCAGAGAGACGTCTGGGTAGCTTTTAATAAATTCGTTAATGATCGGCGGCAGCGCGTAACGTGCTTGGGTGTGGGTGGTCGCCACTGACAGGCTACCTTTGCGCTCGTCGCTATGCTCCTGAGCAACCTGACGAATTGAGTCCACCTTTTGCAGAATATCGCCAGCGATATCGAGAATCGCTTCGCCCGCTGGGGTAATACGTGTCAGATGTTTGCCACTACGAGCGAAAACTTCAACACCGAGTTCATCTTCAAGCAAGCGAATCTGCTTAGAGATGCCTGGCTGTGAGGTGTAGAGGCTTTGGGCTGTCGCGGAGACGTTTAGATCGTGTTTAGAGACTTCCCAAATGTAGCGCAGCTGCTGCAGTTTCATTATGTACCCCGAATAAAGCAGTGATGGGCTGTATGTCATTTTTACGAAGTAATATAACACTTCAGAATAAGCATATCAAAAGTTCATATACTTATTCTTTATGCTTACATTTGGTCAGGCCGATGGATTATAGCCGGGAGTTAAGTCGGCGGATCTGATCTTCCTGTGTCGTTATCCGCTTCTCGAGCGAATTTACACGTGCATTAGCTCGACCGAGCTGTTCATCACGCTCTTTGATTTGTTGACGCAGTGAATTCTCTCGCTTGGAGTGCTCATTCGACGAAACTGCTGCGCGCTGGTTAAGGCGGCGATTATCCTCCTCGAGCTCAGCAATCCGAGCCTCCTGACGACGCGCAGTATTTCCCTCTTTCAGAAGTTTGGAGTTAAGTGTGGCAATCTCTCGGCTGTAGCTCGCTAGAGTCTCTTTGAGCTGCTCAACGTCTTTTTCAAGATCCGACAGTGTTGCATCCTGCATATCGATGCGTGCATCTTTTCGCGCAGTCTGGGCCTGCAGCTCATGCACCTGACGGGTTAACTCAGCTTCACTGCGACCCGAATCGTCGCGCGCCTTCTCGAGCGCATTGCGATAGTGCCGCGCTTCAACCTCGGCGCGACTAACAGCCTCTAGCGCCTGGCGCTGCTCTTCTTTGATGCGCTGATCAAAGAGCTTCTTACCATCTTCGTACTGTTTACGCAGCTGCGAAAGCTCGGATTCAACGCTGGCGCGCTGCTGCTCGAACTTCTTGCGCTGATTCGTCTCCGAGGCCAGATTAGCTTTGAGTACCGTAATTTCAGCCTCGAGAGTGCGAACGTGTTGAGCTTCTTTGCCCATGGAGGCGGTTTGATCGCGGTATTTGCGCTCCAGCTCACGGTAGCGAGCTTCAGAGTCACGCACCTGATCTTTGGTGGCACGCCGCTCCTCTTCATCACTGACACGACTCGCGCTGATCTCATCACGCACGATACCCACAGCTTCGTCCAGTGCCGCCGTCCAGATCTGACGTAGCTGCATCTGCAACATCTCAGGCGGGTTGTGCACGCTTTTACTGCTAACCGGAATCGCTTTGCTCTGACCTTCAATAAATTGAGACGTCCAACGCGCGAAAGGTAGCTCAACCTCATGCACCTGCAGTGCAGTCTCCTCTAGAAGACGCTCCAAAGTCGGCAACTCGCCCTGCTCTACCAATTGATCGGCAATTTCAAAAATACGCTGTTCTATATCAGGCATCTGCTCGTTCGTATCCAAACCCAGCTATTAAGATCGTTACGCATGGGAGATTAAAGTTTATCCAGTAGATCGGTCAGCGCGGAGTCCAAAGGTGCGCTAACTTCGAACTTCTCGCCTTGTGGAAGGCTAACCACCAGTCCTGCGGCATGCAACATCAATCTTCTAAATCCTAAATCGCGGAACTGTTGATTGTCCTCATCGGCGGTGTACTTGATGTCACCGACTATAGGGTGTCCGGTAAACTGACAGTGCACGCGAATCTGATGGGTACGCCCCGTCTTAGGACGCGCCTCAACCAGTGTAGCCAGCTCACCAAAGCGACGCAGAACTTTGTAGTCGGTAACCGACGCTTTTCCCTCAGCATCCACTTTAACGAAGCGCTCTCCGGAACGCACCTCTGCCCGCAACAGCGGCGCATCTATCCGTTTATGCCGTGATTCCCAGCGGCCGACCACCAGCGCCTGATAAATCTTTGTCACCTTGCGCTCACGCAGCGCTTCATGCAGCACACGCAACATCGAGCGTTTCTTAGCGATCATGATACAGCCGGAGGTATCGCGATCTAGGCGGTGCACCAGTTCCAAAAACCGTGCATCTGGACGGAGTTTACGCACCGCTTCAATCAACCCTAGCGACACACCACTACCACCATGAACTGCCAGACCTGAAGGCTTGTTCAACACCATCAAACGATCATCTTCAAAAATCACGGCAGATTCGAGATGACTCAGAAGTGAATCACTTACCGGTGCTGCCTCGCCTTTTTCAGGTAATCGAACTGGTGCAATACGCACAGTGTCGCCGCCCTGGAGCTTATATTCAGGTTTGATGCGTTTTTTGTTGACCCGCACCTCTCCCTTGCGTAGCAGCCGATAAATCAAACTCTTTGGAGCGCCTTTGAGCGCGGTGCGCAAAAAGTTATCGATGCGCTGCCCTGCTTGATCAGGCTCGATATCGATGTACCGAACTTTGGGCGCGTCTGTTTCAGCTACAGCAGCTAGGGACTGAGATTTGCTTTTTTGGGACTGAGGTTGCGTCATTAATCGGCTATTGGTAAATGATTGATTGCTGATATACAGCGTTGTTGCTATATTCTACAGTTGCTGATCGGAGAAAGCCGCAAAAAGTTGTGCAGCTGTTCGACACGACCTCAGACGAGCCTCAACTCAAAATGAGCTGGGTGCAGTGTGAAACGACGTAAGAGCCCTGGCCAAAACCAGTGCGCCAGTTGTTTATCTGCAGTTAAAAAAGTCGTCCAAAGAACCGTCGCGTCTCCCGTCAGCCTACGCGCTTCGCACACAAGTGCTGAAGATAAGAGAAGAGTTTTTATTCAGGCTACGCCTGCTAGATTGCTGATGCGCTCAGCGACTGGTTGCAGGTGGAGACGCACGCTTACCAGGAACCTGCGTACCAAGGAGTCGTTGATCGAGTCATCTGTTCGATCACACCAGGCTGCGCAGTAACAGCAAGAAACTATAACGATATAGGTCAGCGTTTCCTCCACCGTATAAGATCCGTTTTAAGGTTGCGGCACAGCCCCAGCCACTGCGTTGATTGTGAAAGACCAGCACCGCCTGCCCGCGCCCAGCCTCTATAGACGCAGCTGTAAGAGACTGATTTTAATGAAAAGAATGCTAATAAACGCAACTCAACCAGAGGAGTTGCGCGTAGCGTTGGTCGATGGCCAGCGCTTGTACGATCTGGATATAGAATCGACCAACCGCGAGCAAAAGAAAGCGAACATCTACAAGGGACGCATTACCCGCGTAGAGCCTAGCCTAGAAGCTGCCTTTGTTGACTACGGCGCAGAGCGCCACGGTTTCCTTCCCCTGAAAGAGATTGCCCGGGAGTACTTTAGTGGCTCTCCCGAGCGCGGCCAGCGTCCAAATATCAAGGAGCTGGTAAAAGAGGGTAGCGAGATCATCGTTCAGGTTGAGAAAGAGGAGCGCGGTAGTAAAGGCGCTGCCCTAACCACCTTCATCAGCCTCGCCGGTCGCTACTTGGTATTAATGCCAAACAACCCACGCGCCGGCGGTATTTCACGCCGCATCGAGGGTGACGAGCGCACCGAGCTCAAAGATGCGATGTCTGGCCTGGAGATCCCAAAAGGCATGGGCGTCATCGTCCGTACTGCAGGAATTGGCCGCAGCACAGAAGAGCTGCAGTGGGACCTCAACTACCTAGCTACAGTCTGGGATGCTATCACCAAGATCAACGACCGCCCTGCTCCATTCCTGATCTACCAGGAAAGTAACGTCGTTATTCGTGCCGTACGTGACTACTTGCGGGCTGATATAGGTGAAGTTCTGATCGATGATAGCAACGCATACCGACAGGCACTGGACTTCGTTCGTCAGGTGATGCCGAGCTATGAAGCGCGTATCCGCGAGTACAAAGAGCAGACTCCACTGTTTAACCGTTTCCAGATTGAGAGCCAGATTGAATCGGCTTTCGAACGCGAAGTTAAACTGCCGTCAGGTGGCTCGATCGTCATCGATCCAACTGAGGCACTCGTCTCTATCGATATTAACTCAGCCCGTGCTACCCGCGGTGGTGACATTGAAGAGACAGCTTTGAACACCAATCTAGAGGCAGCCGACGAGATCGCTCGCCAGCTGCGCCTTCGCGATATGGGCGGTCTAGTTGTTATCGACTTCATCGATATGACACCGATCAAACACCAGCGCGAAGTCGAGAAACGCCTGCAAGAGGCACTGAAACTTGACCGCGCGCGCGTGCAGATGGGTCGTATCTCACGCTTTGGTCTGCTAGAGATGTCGCGCCAGCGTCTGCGTCCATCGCTCGCTGAAAGCCGTGGCCATGTCTGCCCACGCTGTCATGGCCAGGGTACCGTCCGCGACACAGAATCACTGGCGCTCTCGATCCTGCGTCTGATCGAAGAGGAGTCAGCTAAGGACCGTACTGCACAGATCCGCGCGATCCTGCCAGTCTCTGTTGCTACCTATCTGCTCAACGAAAAACGCCATCACGTGCATGAGATCGAGCTGCGCAACAAATTGCGCGTGGTGGTTGTACCGAATCCGAACATGGAGACACCTCACTATGAGGTGGTTCGCCTGCGTGATGACAACACGCTGACCACTCTTAACGATGCCAGCTACACGCTGCAACCAGAAGAGATGGAGGAGGACACAAGCGAAGAGCCTAAAGTCGTGCGCCGCGAACAGGCTGCTGTACAGGGCGTGTTGCAAACTGCTAACCCTCCGCAGCCTGCAGCAACTGCCGCGCCAGCTTCAGAGGCAGTAGAAGCGCAAGCAGCAGAGGCGAAGGCAGTAGCTGCACCAACGCCTACAGCATCGCCATCACTGGGCGACCGCATCTTACGCTCACTGAAGAGTCTGTTTGGTGGCAGCAGCGAAGCGAAGCCAGAAGCTAAAGCCGAACCCGCTGAGAAAACCGAAGAAAAGGATGAAGAGAACCGCAACCGCTCCAATCGCGGTAACCGCGGTGGCCGGAACTCTAACAACCGTCGTCGGAATGATAATCGCCGCGGTGGCCGTCGTGGTCAGCAAGAGCGTCGTGACAGCGACGAAGTGATTACCGTTGAACAGGAGTCTAACCTCCCAGAGATCGGTAAATCAGACGAGCAGAACAGCGAGGAGCGCAGCGAAGGCCGTTCACGCCGCCGTCGCCGTGGTGGTCGTAATAACCGTCGCAACAACGATGGCGAGCAGGATCGTGATGACAGCAACACCACTGAAAACTCTGAAGAGAACCAGGAACAGCAGCCAAAACGCGAGCGTAGTAAGCGTCGTGGCCGTTCGCGCCGTGCTAACAGCGACCGTCAGGCTGAACGTACCAATCCGTTTGTGGAAGAGGTTCAGGAAGAGCAGACTGAAGCAGCTATTGAAGCAAGTGCGAGCGCAGTAGAAGCGACCACGTCTACAGAGCAAGCTACAGTCGAAAATACTGAGATTCAGAGCGAGGCTCTGGCCGAAGCACCATCGATTGCTGAAGAGAGTCCGGTTGAAGTTTCTGCGGAGTCTGTCGAGGAGGCGCCTACAGCAGAAGCCTCTGAAACAGAGGTATCAGCCAGTGCTGAAGAGCCATCAGTTAGTGAAGAGCCTTCAGCGGATAAAGAGCCTTCAGCGGAT
>JAHEDZ010000005.1:40505-99470 GCA_024640955.1 Oceanospirillaceae bacterium | reverse complement strand
AAGAGCCTTCAGCGGATAAAGAGCCTTCAGCGGATGAAGAGCCTTCAGCTAACAAAGAGCCTTCAGTAGAAGCTGAAACTGCTGAAACTGCTGCTACCGAAGCAGAAGCAGATGAGGCAACTGAAGCAGCTACTGAGGGGTCCGAGGCAACAGCAGAAAACAGTGAGACGGCTGAGCAGGAAGCACCTGCACCACGTCGTCGCCGTCGCGCTGCAAACGACCCACGCCTGAAGCGCAAACAGCAGGAAGAGACTTCGTCTAACTAAGAGAAGCGCTCTGACTAGGGGCCCTTTTCGTCATACCAAAAAGCCCCGCTACCGATTAGTAGCGGGGCTTTTTAGCTTCAATTGTCTAGAAGCGAGGCAGCATGAGTAGGTGGTATTGTGGCGGCAGTACGGCCCCTCATGGATAAGCGATCGGCTCCTGCTCTAGCTGCACCCCAAATTTTTGCAGCACCTGGGCCTTCACGCGCTCCGCCAAAGCCTCAAGATCGCAACGACTGGCACCGCCGTAATTGACGAGCACCAACGCCTGCAGCCTGTGCACGCCAACCCGTCCATCGGTGTACCCCCTCAACCCTACTTGTTCGATCAGCCAACCAGCCGCCAGTTTGCGACCCGAATCCGCCGGGTAGTTGGGTATGTCGGGGTACTGGGAGTGAAGCGCTTCAAACTGAGCTTGGTTTACAACCGGGTTCTTGAAGAAACTACCGGCATTCCCGAGCGTAGAAGGGTCTGGCAGCTTCGAAGTACGAATCTGGCAGACCGCCTCAAACACCTCCAACGCATCTATCTCTGTCTGATGGTCAAAGCGCTGCGCCAGCGGTGCATAACTGAGTTTGGGGTGGTACTCACGATTGAGGCGAAAAGTGACGCGGGTAATTACAAAGCGCCCCGGATTACGTTTAAACAGAGAGTCTCGATAGCCGAACTGGCAATCCTCTGCAGCGAAGCTCAGCCACTGTTGGGACAGACTATCATAGGCGTCGACGCACTCGATGAGCTCGCAGACCTCAACACCGTAAGCACCGATATTTTGGACCGGCGATGCGCCAACAGATCCAGGAATCAGCGCCAGATTCTCTAGACCGTGGTAACCCTGCTCTAAAGTCCAGCGCACAAAGTAATGCCAGACCTCGCCGGCTCCCACGCGCAGCAGCGCGCTGTCGGTAGTGGTTTCTAAAAGCTCGACACCCGGGAGTTTAAGTTGCGCCACGATACCTGGTACCGATTTACCCAGAACCAGGTTACTACCGCCGCCCAGCCAGAGCACAGGTAGGTTCTGCTCTGCGGCACAACGGATCAGCTGCGGAATCTGGTCGGACTCAGTAATCGCAATATAGAATTCTGCAACGCTTCGAAGCCCAAGAGCGTTAAAGGCTGTTAGATCGAACTGAGGCTTTAGCTCTAGACTCATCGACCGGCCTTTAACAGGTGTTCCAGCAGACCATCCGTTGCAGCCTCAATCAGATCAACCACCTGATGGAAGCCTTTATCACCACCCGTGTAGTAGGGATCGGGAACTTCAGAAACACCAGTATCGGCGTAATCGAGAAACAGACCCAAATGACCGGGATAATCAGACGGCGCCATTTGGCGCAAGTTGTCTAGGTTGGTCCGGTCCATCGCCAGGATGTAATCAAACTGCTCAAAATCTTCAGGACAGACCTGGCGAGCACATAGATCGGACATTGGATAGCCACGTTGGGCACCCACCTGTTGCGAGCGCTCATCCGGATTCTCCCCCAGATGCCAAGCGCCTGTACCGGCGGAGTCGATATTCAAATCCAGCTGTGGGTAGTCGCTAACACGTTGGCGAAACACCGCTTCAGCAGTGGGCGAGCGACAGATATTACCCAGACAGACAAAGAGTACCGACTTCGAGATTTTACGCGTCACCGCTCAAGACTCCATCATCGCCTGCAGGCGCTCTAAATCTTCGGGGGTATCCACCCCTGTAGGCGGAGCAATCAACGCATCGTCGACATGGATTTTGGCCCCGTTCCAAAGCGCGCGGAGCTGCTCAAGTGACTCACAGGTCTCGATCGGTGCTGGCGACCAGCTTACGTAGTCATTAAGAAAACGCACACGGTAAGCGTACATGCCTATGTGGCGTCGCCATTTAAAATTATCGGGAAGCTCGGTTAGCGGCTGCCCCGCTAGCATCGCATCACGTGGCCAAGCGATTGGCGAACGTGAGAAGTAAAGTGCCATACCGTCTCGATCGGTCACAACCTTAACCACATTGGGATTCATCAGCGCATCAACCGAATCGATCGGCTCGCACAGCGTTGAGATAGCAGCCTCAGGACGCGCAGCTAGATTGTGGGCCACCTGATTAATTATCTTTGCTGGAATCAGTGGTTCATCACCCTGTACGTTGACGATGATCTCATCAGCGTAAAAGCCCAATGTTTCGGCAACCTCCTGCAACCGGTCGGTACCACTGGGGTGCTCACTGGAAGTCATCACCACCTCAGCACCAAAACCCTCGGCGACCGTCGCGATACGTTTATCATCAGTCGCAACGACGACCCGCGTCGCCTCACTTTCACAGGCGCGCAGATAGACATGTTCAACCATCGGCTTACCCCCGAGATCTGCCAGCGGCTTGCCAGGAAATCGACTAGAGGCGTAGCGTGCCGGAATAACAACGGTAAAACTCATGAGTCTTCCTGTAGACGCTCTTCGCTCGTCAGTGAGCGCGCTTCAGACTCTAACATCACCGGGATACCATCGCGGACAGGATAAGCGAGTCCACTGGCACGACAAATCAACTCTTCGCGCTCCTTGTCCCACTCCAGTGGCGCTTTACTCACCGGACACACCAAAATATCGAGTAGCTTAGGATCCATGGGTCTCTCCAACTTGGGGTGCAGCAACTCTGCGCACCGCCTCGGTTAACAACTGTTTTGAGCGCTCATCCAGACGGGCTTCAACGCCGAGCGCCCAGCAGTTTTCATTTACACTTTCTGTACATTTTACCGCATCTTTCTCGGTCATCACCAAGGTTTCCCGAGAAAGCTCTGCTACCAGTTGCGGATCAATTTCAGCGTGATCAGTCAGCGGTGTGGGCTTCACTGTGAAACCAAGCTGGTCCAAGGTATCGAAAAAGCGCTGTGGGTTGCCGATACCCGCCAGAGCATTGACCTCTGACCGCCCCAGCGCTTGAGCGCTGGCCTGGCGCAACTCAGCGGTTTTCAAATTTCTTAGATGCAACGGCTGTAGTTTATAACGCAGCGCATCTGGGTATTCGAACTGACCCTCACCATTCAGCACAACAAAGTCGACCTCTGCGAGCCGTTCGGCGGATTCACGCAGAGGTCCCTCAGGCAGTAACTGGGCGTTACCTAATCCGCGAGATGCGTCGACCACCGCGATCTCGAGTTGACGCGAGAGGCGGTAGTGCTGAAGACCATCATCGCTCAAAATAAGATCTACCGGCTCGAGTCTCATCAGCATACGCGCTGCTGCAACACGATCTGGATCGACAACAACCGGTACGCCAGTGTGCCGAGCAATCATTGCCGGCTCATCACCGCAAACCTTAGGATCTGTACTGGGGTTTACTTGGATCGGATAGAGCGACGACTTACCACCATACCCGCGACTGACCACACCGACTCGCAGATTCTGTTGCTGGCAGATATGAATCAGCTCGATCAGCAGCGGTGTTTTACCACTGCCACCCACAGCAATATTACCAACCACGATAACAGGAACATCGAGAGGCTCAGCTAGCGCGGCAAGACGTAAACGCCGGCTTCGACTAAGCAGCCCAAAAAGGAGGGAGAGAGGGCGCAGTAGCAGCGTCCAGCCAGCTTTGCCATACCAGGCACGTTCTAGAGCGTTACTCACTTTCGCGGGTGGTGATACTGAGTTTACTGAAGCCGAGTCCCCCAGCAACATCCATCGCGGTAACCACAGCCTGATGGGGCGTACGCGCATCTGCACTGATTGTCAGCGGCAGATCAAAGTTATCGGATGCAGCTTTAGAGAGCGCCATTCTCAAGGTGCGCGCTTGAGCATTCACCAGCCCCTGACCGTTCACGCGATACTCGCCCTCGGCGGTAATCAAAACCTCAACTGGACGCTCGGCGCTCACCTCGGCGGTGTTATCGGCCTGCGGTAGATCAACCTCGAGCTGAGTTTCACGGGTAAAGGTGGTAGAGACCATAAAGAAGATCAACAATAAAAACACCACATCGATAAGCGGTGTCAGGTTTACATTGATCTCATCGGCCTGATGGCGTTGAAACTTCAACAGCAACCCCTACTTCAGATCAACTTCGCGATGGCCATGTATGATGTCCACCAGTTTAACTGACTCCTGCTCCATCTCCACGACAAGTTCGGCGATACGACGCTGAAAGTAGCGATGCATAACAACGGCAGGGATTGCGACCGCCAGGCCTGCAGCAGTCGTTAGTAGGGCCTCGGATATACCACCCGCCAATACATTAGCGTTGCCTGTACCTTGCACCATGATCTCGGTAAACACCTTGATCATACCGATAACAGTACCCAAGAGACCCAACAGCGGCGTAATCGCCGCGATCGTACCAAGGGAATTCAGGTAGCGCTCCATTTTATGCACTACGCCCGAAGCGGCCATCTCAATCGCCTCTTTCATCTGGTCGCGCCCATGTTTGGCGTTATTCAGGCCAGCAACCACTAGGGTACCTAAAGCACTCTTATTACGAATTTGATTCAGGTGATCCGTCGTAAGTTGATTCTCTTTGTAGAGCGCCCAAACATAACCCAGCAGCCCGTTCGGCAGGATACTCTCACGACGCAACGCGATCAGACGTTCAACACAGATAGCCAACGCAACAACAGAACAGAGCAGGATCGGCAGCATCAACCAGCCGCCCGCCTTAATTAGCTCAAACACTGAGCTCCCCCTAAAACATACTTTCTTCTCTAGTGATCTGGACTCTAGCACAGCCCCCTTGGACTGTTAATGTCTGTCGGCTGCAGTCAGTGCCAATATCGACGCTTTGTCCCAAGAAAGCTGGTCGTGTTGCAGTCCGCACCCTCAGCCTCTAGGGAAATAGCGCCGACTTCAGCAGTATCCAACAGCGGAATTGCACGCACCTCTAAACGGGCAGTAACACTTGGATGGGGATGTCCGAAGTGGTTGTTACGCCCGCGCGAATTCAACGCAAATTTTGGCTGCCAGAAATCGAGCCAGGCCTCACTGGTTGACGTTTTGCTACCGTGGTGTGAAAGGTGCAACCAAGTTAACGGCTGCCTTAACCCATCCGACTCCAACTCACGCATCAGACGCATCTCAGCGGAAGTAGACAGGTCTCCAGCAACCAATAGCGAGCATGCACCATTGGTGAGGTAGAGCCAACAAGAGGCGTCATTATCATCGCGTACTTGGCTCAACCCACCGACACGGGCACTTATACCTCCCACTTCGCGCTCATATCCTAGGTGGCACGCCCTACCCTCTACCTGCTCAGGTTGCCCGCTTAGCGTCAGTTCCGGCTGATGAAAGCGCATGAGAGCCTCTACACCACCTGCATGGTCGCGATCGCCGTGGCTAACGATCAACAGGGCCGGCTTGTTATGAGTTCTGCGTTTAAGCTCGGGGATCAGAGTAAGTTGCGCTACGGCAAAGTCATCACCGAAAGCGGGCCCCGTATCATAGATCCAGCGCTCGCCAGGTAAATCGATGATTGCTGCTTGCCCCTGCCCAACATCCAGCAGCGTTACCGCAAAGCCTTGACGCTCTTGTGGCGCATACAAGAGCGCGGGAAAGAGCAGTAGAACGCCAACCAACCGCAACCTTAAGGGCACAAGCAGCAAAACCATCCCCACCAAGGCCAGCAGCGTTAACCCAAGCGGTGCCGGCGTCCAAAGGGGACTTAGCCCGACCTGTGCATTCACTGATAATCCACTCCAGAACAGCTGGACCCACTGCTCAACGATCCACTGTGCCGAGTCGGTGACAAAGCTCAAGGGCAGCATCAACGGCAGCAGCAAAACCCCGGCACTGACCCAAGGAATGGCCCAAAGATTACTCAGCACAGAGAGTAGATTAAGTTGAGATAGAGCGAAGAGTAGCACCGGCAGCAATAACAGACTCAGCACCAGTTGAACTCGCATCGCCTGCAGAGCAGGAGACTGACGCTGGCGCAGCCGTCCAAGCTGCATCAAGATCCACACCAAGCCAAAAGAGAGCCAAAAACCAAGATCAAGCACCGCCAGCGGATCTAACAGAGTGACCAGCAAAAGCGCCAGCTTAAACCTTAAGCTCAGGGCCGGTGTACGTCTGAATAGCTGCCCAATCAGCAATACACTGATCAATACCCAAGCGCGCTGCAGCGCCAACCCGGCGCCGCCAAACCAGAGGTAGACTGTGGTGAGGCTAAGCGCCACAACCCAAGGCAGGCGAGGCGTGATACCCGCCGAGAGCGGGTAGCCAAGCCTCAGCGCAAACACGAGCAGACGTCCTATAAAAAGCCCCGCAACTGCCAGGACGCCTAAATGCAAGCCACTGACAACCACCAGATGCACGGTACCGGTGGTTGAGAGCAACTCCCACTTCTGAGTACTCAGATCAATTGAGTGGCCAAGAACTAGGGCACTGAGGAAGGCCGCTACCGAAGGTTCAAAGCGCGCAGTCAACTGATCGTAGATTTGCTGGCGCAGACCGCTGTCGCGCTTGGAGTGAGTCTCTGGAGCTGCATGCATGTCACGCACATACCCAGTAGCGTCAATTCTTCGCTGCAGAGCCTTACGTCGAGAGTCCGGCGAAAACGGATTCAGGTAGCTCTGCGGTGTCTGTAGCCGAACTGTTAGATGCAACCTATCCGACTCTTTTAACAGCGGTTCGTCCTCATAGAGTCGTAAGCGAACCGTGCGTAGCTGAGGATGGATAGGATTGGGCTCGGACAAGCGCAGCAAAAACTGCTGGCTACCCTCATCAACTCTGACAATTGAGCTGATTGTTCCCCTGAGTTCAAGATCGACTTTACCGACCTCAGCCGGCAGGCGGTGATCGAGTTGGTAACTGCCCCAAAGCGTGGCGTAGACCACGCCGAAGAGCAGCCCGAGAAGCTGAATGGGCAAAAACGATGCCCGACAAAATCGCAGTTGAGGCACTACCCTGGCGCCCAGAATAGCTGCAGCCAAAGCAATCAGCGCAGCAGTGATAACAACTGGAGTCCAGCTTAGGTCGCTAATCCATGCAACACCAAGCAGGCCCGAAACATATCCGATCATCCTTGATCTACCCTCTTATGCACAGCTCACTCATTTGAGTCTAGCAGGCACCTTTAAGCTTGGCTTATCAAGGCGGGCTGGGCATAATCTGTACTCACTCTTTTTGTGCATTATCGAGTCTATTAAGCATTCATGCCTCGCCGTATCTTTAAGCGTTACATGCCAGCACCCGAGAAGTTAAGGCAGAATAAAAGCCTTAGCTGGCTAGGCGAGCATTTGCACAATCCCAACCTCTGGCACCTTAGTCGCCGCTCTGCAGCACGTGCATTCGCGATTGGGCTCTTCTGTGCTTTTTTGCCGATTCCGGGACAGATGGTCGTTGCGGCATTTCTAGCGCTCTGGCTGGGGGGTAATCTAGCAGTTTCGGTTGGCCTTGTATGGCTGACCAACCCGATTACGATGCCGCCGATCTTCTTCTCAACCTACAAAATAGGGTCATGGATCCTTGGCTCGCAACCCGTTGAGGTGCACTGGAGTATCGCGGGTATTGAGGCCCAGATAGCAGCCATCTGGTGGCCCCTGCTGTTCGGCTCTCTGCTGTGCGGGATCATCTCCTCTGGCATAGCCTACACCATTATCAATAGGCTCTGGATCTGGCATGTACAGAGCAACCGCAAACGCGCTCTGAAGCGCCGACTGAAAAGCTAGCCAAACAGCCAAACAGCCAAACAGCCAACTAGTCTAGAACCGCTCGAGCTTGCCGCCATCCAAAATCAGTGCGCGATCCATTCGCTGCGCCAGTTGATGGTCATGAGTGACCATCACGAACGCAATCCCTAGTTCACGGTTGAGCTGCTGCAGATAACCCTCAACCTCTTGCGCGGTTTGCGGATCAAGGTTGCCAGTTGGTTCATCCATCAATACACAACCTGGCCGGTTAGCGAGCGCGCGCGCTATGGCTACACGTTGACGTTCACCGCCGCTAAGCTTGGCAGGGCGATGCGTCATACGCTCCGCCAAACCGACCTGTGCTAACAACTCCTCTGCGCGCGCTCGCGCTTCATGAACCGAACGCTTAGCAAGTAGCAGCGGAACTGCGACATTTTCCAGTGCACTGAACTCAGGCAACAGATGGTGGAACTGGAAGACAAAACCGAGGTGCTGATTGCGTACGCGGGCACGCGCCTTTTCAGAGAGACCGTTGATTAGTTCTCCACCCACTCGTACCTCGCCAGCATCAGGCTGATCAAGTCCAGCAAGCAGATGTAGCAGCGTGCTTTTGCCGCTGCCGGAACTACCAATAATTGCGACCCGTTCAGCGGCAGATACATCGAGCTGCAGGTCACTTAATATCTCTAACCGGCGCTCAGCATCGACAAAGTGACGACTCAGGCCTGTAGCTTGTAATACTGCACTACTCATAACGCAGTGCCTCCGCAGGTTGGGTGCGCGAGGCGCGCCATGCCGGATAGATAGTGGCAAAGAAGCTAATCCCCAGAGTGACACCGACAACGGTTAGCAGGTCACCCATTTGCAGTTCAGAGGGAAGGTAACTGATGAAGTAGACATCGGACGATAAAAACTCAATGCCAAACTGGCGCTCAACCCAGGCCACCAGGTCCGATACGGTCAGCGCGAGAGTCACACCTAGAGTCGACCCGAGCAGAGTCCCGAGTATTCCAATTAGTGAGCCCTGAATCATAAAGATGCGCAGTATAGTTCCCGGCGTTGCACCCAATGTGCGCAATATAGCGATATCCGCGCGCTTATCGGTCACCACCATCACCAAGGTCGAGACAATATTAAACGCGGCTACAAAGACAATCAGAAACAGCAGCAGGCCAATCATCCGCTTCTCAAGCTGAATCGCCTGAAACAGGTTACCGTGAGTACGGGTCCAGTCAGAGGTGTAAACAGGCGTCGGCAACTCTCTCGCCAGCTCACGCACTCGCCAGGGGGCCTCGAAAAGATCGACAAACTTGATCCGCAACCCTTCAGCACTGCCCGCTGTCATACGTTTCAGACGCGCTGCATCCTGCATATGAATGTAAGCCAGGTTGGCATCCAGCTCAGCACCCACAGAGAATATTCCGCTGACAGTAAAGCGTTTCATCCGCGGCACTACACCGGCCACACTCACCGACGCCTCTGGCAATACTAGATTGACCTTATCCCCCGGCTGCACGCCGAGAAAACGCGCCAGCAGCTCACCTAGGACAATCTTATACTCGCCGGACGCTAAATCGGCTAAGTCACCTTGAGTCATCTGTTGCGCTGCGATCGATACAGTCGCCTCCAGCTCGGGGGCTATGCCGCTAACCATGACCGGTTGTACCCGCCCACTGGCACTGAGCATGCCCTGCGCCTGAGTGTAGGGCGCTACCCCCTCCACCTCCGGCGATGAGAGTAGCTGTTGACGTAGAGGTTCCCAGTTAGTCAACGGAGCGTCATAACCGTTGATAACCGCATGTGGCACCATACCGAGAATTCGCTGTTTAAGTTCCCGGTCAAAGCCGTTCATCACACTGAGTACGACAATCAAGGCCGCCACGCCCAGCATCAAGCCAAGCATCGAGACTAGAGAGATAAAAGATATAAACAAATTACCTCGCGCTGAGCGCGTATACCGCCAACCCACGAAGAGGGAGAAAGGGGAAAACATTTTTGTTAAATCATCCTATACTCAAAGCAGAAAAAGCGATGTGAACGCGCGAGGAGACATTTTGGCTACACATGAGCGCCGCAGGTAGTACCGTATCAATTATCCACTAGCACTGGAATATCATGTGGTCGATATGGACACAATTTTAGCCTCAGAAGAGCCAAAGCAGTTCAATGTATCGCCCTATTTCGCGCTGCGGTTGCAACTTGCCGAGCTCGAGACGGAGATGAGCCAAATTCTTACCCGCGTTAACGACACCCAACCACATATCGCCAATGATCTAGATTTGTTAAACCGCTAAGTGGAGCTGGTCGGCCGAACGCTCGCGGAGAGTGACCTGGTCATCGAGGACGCACATATCGTAAAGGCTAATATTAGTGAATCCGGCATATCCTTCCCCTCCTTGGAACCGCTGGAGGAGAAGGGCCTGTTAGCGCTTAAACTGATATTTCCCAGCGATGCACTCGGCCTGTTGCTCTACGCCGAAGTGGCCCGCTGCAAAGCCAAAGACCAGGGCTTCGAGATAAGTATCAACTTCATGAAGATGCCAGAGCGTTGTCACTCAATCCTCGCTCGAACGCTAATGCGAGCGCAGATGCGTCACCGCCGACTCGAGACGCTAGACCGCGAGGCTGAAGATCTGCGACACTTGTCGTCATGAGTCAAGACAACACCAAACTACTCCACCACATCGGCGCAGGCGCCGGCTTTCTCGGCCTTATCCTATGGGGCTATCTGGCCGATCGCTTCGGCCTGTTTACGCTGCTAAAGCAGTTCTTTCCTGAGTCACACTCCGGTGCTGCCGTCATGCTTGGAATCATGCTGGTTATGACACCCGGTTTCTTCATCTGGAAGTACTACAATCGCTGGCTTGAGAAGCGTCTGGCAATTAAAGGACGCTACTACGAAGATGACTTTTATAAGCAGGATTCGGACAAGTTAAAATAACTTGGTTGTACCCCTCTTGATTCCCTATAATCATCGACTCGAATAACACCAAGGAGCACCAGCCTTATGGGCCGAGCGTATCAAAACCGAAAAGATTCAATGGCTAAAACTTCGGATATGAAAGCGAAGTTGTACAGCCGTTTCGGACGCGAAATTTATGTTAGTGCCAAAGCTGGCGGTACAGACCCAGCGGGTAACCTAACACTGCGCAGCCTAATGGATAAAGCGAAGCGTGAGCAGGTACCGGCACACGTTATCGAAAAAGCGATCGCCAAAGCGGAAGGTGGCGGCGGTGAAGACTTTGCTCCAGCCCGCTACGAAGGCTATGGCCCAGGCGGCTGTATGGCGATCATCGAGGCACTCACTGATAACCCGACCCGCACCTTCGGTGACGTACGTCAGGCGTTTGTTAAGTCGAAGTCGAAGATTGGCACACCCGGCACCGTTGCACACATGTTTGACCACTGTGCCATCTTTGTATTCCCACACGATGATGAAGATGCAGTGCTTGAAGCGCTGCTCGAGGCAGATGTCGATGTGACAGATGTTGAGAACGAAGAGGGCAAACTGACTGTCTTCGCGCCCAACACTGAGTACTTCAAAGCGAAAACCGCACTGAACGAGATGGGCATCGAAGAGTTTGAAGTGGACGAGATCCAGTTCGTCCCACAAAGCTACACGCAGATCAGCGATGAAGATAGGCCGATGTTCGAGAAGTTCCTGGCGATCCTTGACGACAACGATGACGTGCAGCAGGTCTACCACAACGTCGAGCTCTGAGTTCAAACGCTAAATACACTGAAGGGGAGCCTAGGCTCCCCTTCTTCGTTCTGAGTTGATGTACCTAATCAATCGGATCAGATGTGTTCGATGCGGTTCAATCCAGCTAGCGCAGCCACTCGATAGGCTTCAGCCATCGTTGGGTAGTTGAATGTTGTGTTAACAAAGTACTTCACCGTGTTCGCTTCACCCTCTTGCGCCATGATCGCCTGGCCGATGTGAATGATCTCCGAGGCCTGGTCACCAAAGCAGTGCAAGCCGAGTATCTCAAAGGTCTCGCGGTGGAATAGAATCTTCAACATGCCGACCGGCTGGCCAGAAATCTGCGCACGCGCGGTATCTTTAAAGAAGGCCTGCCCCACTTCGTACGGTACCGCCTCTTCAGTCAGCTCCTCTTCGGTTTTCCCGACCGAGCTGATCTCTGGGATAGTGTAAATGCCTGTTGGTACCTCATTAACGAAGTGGAAGTCCTCTGAACCGAGTAAATCTGTCGCAGCGGCTCGACCCTGGTCGATTGCAGCAGAGGCGAGGCTTGGCCAACCAATCACATCACCGACTGCGTAAATACCCTTTACTGCGGTGCGGTAGTGGCCATCCACCTGAATCTGACCACGAGAATTAGCTTTGAGGCCCACCTTATCCAGCCCAAGACCCGCAGTGTTACCGGTACGCCCGTTACACCAGAGGAAAGCGTCACAGCGTAGGCGTTTACCCGACTTAAGCATTACCGTGACACCCTGCTCATCCCCCTCTACCGAGTCATACTCTTCGTTGTGGAAGATACGTACACCGGAGTTACGGAAGTGGTAGCTCAGCGAGTCCGAGATCTCTCCATCGAGGAAGGAGAGCAGACGGTCGCGGTTATCAATCAAATCGACTTTGACACCGAGGCCACTGAATATCGAAGCGTACTCGCTGCCGATAACACCAGCACCGTAGATCACCAGTGTGCGCGGCGTGTGACTAAGTTTGAGGATGGTGTCGGAGTTATAGATTCGACCATGGCTGAAGTCGATATCCTTCGGTGTCCAAGGGCTAGAGCCGGTCGCAATAATAACGTTGGTCGCTTTGAGTGTGTCCACTGCACCTTTGTTAGAGGTGACGCTCAACTCACCCTTAGCAACGAACTGAGCCCGCCCAAAGAAGACATCGATACGGTTGCGGGCGTAAAAGTTGGTGCGCAGCATCACCTGATTCGCCATTACCTTCTCGGCACGGCTTAGTACGCGTGGGAATGAGAACCAACGTGGCTCGCCGATATCACGGAACATAGAGTTGGTGTTGAACTCGATGATCTGCTTAACCGAGTGGCGCAACGCTTTAGAAGGAATGGTGCCTTTATGAGTACAGTTACCGCCAACCTGTGTCTGCTCTTCGATCACTGCAACACGACGTCCGCGCTTGGCTGCGTTCATCGCCGCCCCCTCGCCCGCAGGACCTGAACCGATAACTACAACATCATACTCATACACTGCCATTGAAATCCCCTTAAATAACGGCAAAGGGCGCCGAAGCGCCCAATAAATCTTTGTTACTTGGCCTCGTAAGCCAGATCGCTAGCGCTAGTTTTAGTCTGTTTTTGACCCTCTTCGCCGTCGCAATCTTCTGGGCGACCACCGCAAATATCACACACGGTGTCCATGCCCAGCGCACTCATACCACCGCATGAGCCCTTAATAGGTTTGTTGCCCAAGAGTACGCCTACTGACATCCCTACGATAATAAGTAGCAGTACAGCAAACGTCATAAACATCACTTCCATGACTTACTCCTGTGTTTGTACAAATTCTTCGAACTCAGCAGTCGCTTTCTCAACAAAGCCCTCTGAGTTAGCGTCCTTCACCAAGAAGTAGGCAGCGATACCACGCTCCTTAGCAAATTCAAATCCCGCATCTTCGCCCATTACCATCAGTGTAGTCGCCAATGCATCAGCTTCTGCACAAGTTGGACGCAGCACTGTGACAGAAGCCAGCTTGTGCGTAATTGGACGGGCGGTAAACGGATCTAGTGTGTGCGAGAAACGCACGCCGTTATCTTCAAAGTAGTTACGGTAGTCACCTGAGGTAGCAATGCCCGTATCTTTAACATTGATAATGCGACCGATAGAGCGCTCCATGACATCAGGCGACTCGATGGCAATACGCCAAGGTTCACCTTCAGGCTTTACGCCCTGTGCACGCAACTCACCACCGATCTCGACGAGGTAGTTTCTGATCCCCGCGTCTTCAAGAATTCGAGCGAGCTGGTCAACACCATAGCCCTTCGCAATCGCTGAAAGGTCAAGGTACTGATCGCCTGCTTTCTTCAGTCGAGTTGGATTGTCTAGCACGCTGATGTTGGTGTAACCGATACGCGGCAACAGCGCTTCTATCTCGGCATCCGTCGGTGCCTTCTCGATGCGCCCGTTAGGTCCAAAACCCCAAAGGTTAACCAGAGGTCCGACAGTTGCATCAAATGCACCCTTTGAGTCGGCACTGATGCGCAGGGCTTCCAGAGTAACGAAAGCTAAAGCGTCCGAAACTTCCAACTCACTGCCAGCTGGCAGCTTGTTGAACGTCGAAATTTCAGAGGTCGGGTCGTAGGTGGACATCTGTCTGTTAACAGTTGCCAAAACCTGATCGGCACGCACCTGCAGCCCTTGCACACGCGCGGCGTTCTTATCCACCCATTTTACTGAGTAGGTCGTTCCCATGGTGCGGCCCTCAAAGCCAACCACGGTCTCTTGATAAGCAAAGTCGCATCCGGTTAGAACGAAAACGGCCAGTAGCATTGCTACCGGCCATCTAACCAGGCGTTTAAAGCCTGCAATCACTGTTAACCACCAAAGTCGTCAAGCAAGATGTTTTCACGCTCCACACCTAGATCAAGCAGCATGTTGATAACCGCTGCGTTCATCATTGGTGGTCCACACATGTAGTACTCACAATCTTCTGGAGCCTCGTGATCCTTCAGGTAGTTTTCGTACAGCACGTTGTGGATGAAGCCTGTATAGCCATCCCAGTTATCTTCTGGCAGTGGGTCTGACAGCGCCAGGTGCCACTGGAAGTTGTCGTTTTCAGCAGAGAGCTGATCGTACTCTTCACCGTAGAAGGCTTCACGCATTGAGCGAGCACCGTACCAGAAGCTGATCTTGCGCTTAGAGTTAAGACGCTTAAGCTGGTCGAAGATATGCGAACGCATAGGCGCCATACCAGCACCACCACCGATGAATACCATCTCAGCATCTGTCTCTTTCGCAAAGAACTCACCAAAAGGTCCGTATACAGTGATCTTATCACCTGGTTTGAGGCTGAAGACGTACGACGACATCTGACCAGCAGGCAGATCATCACGGCCAGGAGGTGGAGTCGCTATGCGGATATTGAACTTAACAACACCGCGCTCTTCTGGATAGTTCGCCATAGAGTAGGCACGAATAACAGGCTCAGTTACTTTAGAGCTGTAGCGCCAGATATTGAACTTGTCCCAATCAGGGTGGTACTCCTCCTCGATGTCGAAGTCTTTGTACTGCACTTCGTGTGGAGGACACTCCAGCTGTACGTAACCACCAGCACGGAAGTCAACGTTTTCACCTTCCGGCAGACGCAAGGTCAGCTCTTTGATGAAAGTTGCTACGTTCGGGTTCGAGTCAACAGTACACTCCCACTTCTTCACGCCAAAGACATCGTCTTCAACCTGAATCTTCATGTCCTGCTTCACTGCCACCTGACAGCTCAGACGCCAGCCCTCTTTAGCTTCGCGCATAGTGAAGTGAGACTCCTCAGTTGGCAGCATAGAGCCACCACCATCGTGCACTTCACACTTACACTGCGCACAGGTACCACCGCCACCACAAGCCGATGCCAGGAATACACCCTTGTCAGCCAGTGTCTGCAGCAGCTTACCGCCGGCTGGAACTGTAATTGTTTTCTCCGGGTCACCATTAATCTCAATGGTTACATCGCCGGAGGTTACCATCTTAGCGCGGGCAGCGAGGATAACGGCAACCAGTGCCAATACCACCACTGTAAACATCACCACGCCGAGGACGATTACTTCTGCATTCATTGCTTAATCCTTCCTAAATTGACCTGGTTACTTAAAGCTGCACGCCAGAGAAAGACATGAAGCCCAGTGCCATCAGACCTACAGTGATAAAGGTAATACCTAGACCACGCAAGCCCGCTGGTACATCACTGTACTTCAGCTTCTCGCGAATTCCTGCCAGCGCAGTAATCGCCAGCGCCCAACCGATACCTGCACCTGCACCATATACAACTGACTCGCTGAAGGTGTAGTCACGCTCGACCATGAACAGCGCCGCACCCATGATGGCACAGTTAACTGTAATCAGTGGCAAGAATACACCCAGCGCGTTGTAGAGTGCGGGTACAAACTTATCCAGGAACATCTCAAGAATCTGTACGATCGCCGCAATAACGCCGATGTAAGAGATGTAGCCAAGGAAGCTCAGATCAACTTCTGGGTAACCTGCCCACGCCAGTGCGCCTTCACGCAACAAGTTGTTGTAGATCAGGTTGTTTACCGGAGTCGTAATAACCAGTACCACAATAACTGCGATACCCAGGCCAAAGGCTGTCTGTACTTTCTTTGAGATCGCCAGGAACGTACACATCCCCAGGAAGAACGCCAGCGCCATGTTTTCAACAAAGATCGCCTTAACCGCAAGGCTAATGAGCTGTTCCATTAGTGCGCCGCTCCTTTAGTGTTTGGTGCCATCTCGTACTCTGGCTTCTCAACCTGTTTTGGATCGTAGGTACGGATCAACCAGATAAAGATACCGATCAGGAAGAAGGCACTGGGTGGCAACAGCAGCAGACCGTTGCTCTGGTACCAACCACCGTTAGTCACCAGTGGCAGGATCTCGATACCGAATAGTGAGCCTGAACCGAACAGTTCGCGGAAGAAACCAACGAACAGCAGGACAACACCGTAACCGATGCCGTTACCGATACCATCCATGAAGCTCGCCATTGGCGGGTTCTTCATTGCGAAGGCTTCAGCGCGTCCCATTACGATACAGTTGGTAATGATCAAACCTACGAAAACCGAGAGCTGCTTAGAGATTTCATAAGCAAAGGCTTTCAGGAACTGATCTACCACAATTACCAGCGAGGCGATAATCGTCATCTGTACGATGATTCGAATGTTACCCGGAATATGGTTACGGATAGCCGATACAAACAGGTTCGAGAACGCAGTTACAACAATTACAGCGAGCGTCATAACCATGGCTGTTGCCATGTTCGACGTTACTGCAAGTGCTGAACAAACGCCCAGAATCTGCAGCGCGATTGGATTATTCGCAACGATAGGATTCGTTACGATCTCTTGTGTCTTAGCCATGCTTAGGCACCTCCTGCACGTAGGTTAGCCAGGAACGGTGCATAGCCGTTCTTACCCATCCAGAACTGAACCAGGTTAGTTACACCATTTGCAGTGAGTGTTGCGCCCGACAATCCATCGATTTTGTAGTCAGCATTTGGCGTTGATGAAACAACCTTGCCCTTAATCAAACCAATTTCTGGACTCATCATGTCATCTGCATAGACTTTTTTACCTGGCCAAGAGGATTTCCACATAGGGTTATCCACCTCGCCACCCAGCCCCGGAGTCTCGGCGTGTGAGTAGAAACCTAGACCTACAACAGTGTTGAGATCTTCTTCGAGTGCCAAGAAGCCGTAAAGAGTCGACCACAGACCGTAACCGTGTACCGGCAGGATAACCTTATCCATATCACCGTTTGCACCCTCTACGATGTAGACAGGCATATACTTTGGCTGGCGCTTGATAGACGCTTTGTCATCAGCACGATCAAGAACTACCGACAGTTCAGGATCCTTAGCTGCTTTCTGGATATCGAATGTGGCTCCATCTACTGCATCAGTAAACTTACCAGTCTCCATGTCAACCACTTTAGTGGTGATCTGAGCGAAGAGTTCATCGACTGACTTACCCTGCTCCATCAAACCCGCGGCCGCAAGAATGTTGCTCTTACGGTCGAGGTCCTTATTAGCTACCTGCTTAGGCTTAAGAATAACAGCCGCCGCTGAAACTACTACCGAGCAGATAACACACAGCAGAACGGTAACTGTAACCGTTTTGCCGATAGTATCGTTATTAGCCGACATTACGTGCGAGCCTCCGTTTAATGTTTGCCTGAACAACAAAGTTGTCGATCAGTGGTGCGAATAGGTTGGCAAACAGAATCGCTAGCATCATACCCTCAGGGAATGCTGGGTTAACCACACGAATCAGCACAACCATGACACCGATCAGCGCACCGAATGCCCACTTACCGGGGTTAGTCATTGACCCAGACACAGGGTCTGTTGCCATGAAGAACATACCGAAAGCGAAGCCGCCAATGACCAGATGCCAGTAGAATGGCAGACCGAACATCGGGTTGGTTTCAGAACCGATCATATTAAACAGAGTGGACACCGCCACCATGCCGAGGAACACACCCGCAACAATTCGCCATGCAGCGATACGAGCGTAAACAATTACCCCACCACCGATCAGGATCGCAAGCGTAGAGACCTCACCGATTGAACCCTGAATAGATCCCAGGAACGCATCCATCCAAGAAACGTTTGCCGCGAGGATTGCATCTACGCCGCCCATAGCAGCCAGACCCAGTGGAGTTGCGCCAGAGAAGCCATCAACGGCAGTCCAGATTGCATCACCGGACATCTGCGCCGGGTATGCGAAAAAGAGGAACGCACGGCCAGTCAACGCTGGGTTAAGGAAGTTTTTACCCGTACCGCCAAACACCTCTTTACCGATAACTACACCGAAGCTAATACCCAAAGCAACCTGCCAGAGTGGCACTGTTGGAGGCAGAATCAGTGAAAACAGGATAGAAGTTACGAAGAAGCCTTCGTTAACTTCATGACCACGCTTCATCGCGAACATTACTTCCCAAAAACCGCCAACAATGAAGGTCGTCGCGTAGATTGGTAGCCAGTACATCGCGCCGTGAATCATGTTATCCCAGGTGCTTGAGGCGTCGTAGCCCGCCAGCGCTGAGATAATCGCACCGCGCCAGCCTTCTGCCTCGGTAAGGCCCAGACCTGCCATTGCAGTGTTCGCCTGGAAACCGACGTTGTACAGACCCACAAAAACCGCTGGGAAAGTACACATCCATACCAGGATCATCATACGTTTTAGGTCGATAGCGTCACGCACGTGCGAAGCTGCGCGAGTTACCTGGCCCGGAGTGTAGAAAATGGTGTCAACCGCTTCGTAAAGCGCATACCAATTTTCATACTTGCCGCCCTTATGAAAGTGCGGTTCCATGCTATCTAGAACAGAACGAATACTCATAGCAGACTCTCCTTAAGCTTCTTTCTCAATGCGAGAGAGGTTGTCGCGCAGGATGGGGCCGTACTCATACTTACCCTGACACGCGAAGGTGCAGAGTGCGAGATCTTCCTCATCCAGCTCGAGACAGCCAAGCTGCATTGCAGTAACAATGTCACCAGTAACCAGAGAACGCAGTAGCTGTGTTGGTAGGATATCGAGCGGCATCAGACGCTCAAACTGACCAACTGGCACCATCGCGCGCTCAGAACCATTAGTCGTGGTAGTAAAGTTAAACTTCTTACTCGGTGAGAACATTGATGCGAACATATTCAGCACAGAGAATTTCTCTGCACCCGGTGCAACCCAGCCCATGAACTCACGCTCACGACCTTCGCGTAGCACGCTGATCTGAGTCGCGTAACGACCGAGGTAAGCCAGTGCACCGCTAGCCGCAGTACCATTCCAGACCGAGCCGCTGATTACACGGTTATCGCCTTCGTTCAGCCGACCCGCTGTCAGCTCAGCCAAATCAGCACCCACGCGCGTTTTCAGCAGTGTCGGCTCTTTAACCTGTGGGCCACCCAGTGCCACAACGCGATCGACGTTGAGTCTGCCTGTAGCAAACAGCTTGCCGATAGCGATCACGTCCTGGTAACCGATGTACCAAGCGAGCTTGTTGCGTGATACCGGATCAAGGAAGTGAATGTGCGTACCTGGGTTACCCGCTGGATGCTTGCCTTCGAAAGTTTCAGTAGTAACACCGTTAACCTGAGGCAGAGATACACCTGGAGCCGCGCAAAGGAACACCTTATCCGCGCCAAGACGAGTCAGAACTGTCAGACCCTGAGCAAAGGCTTCGCTTTCTGCTGCGATAACAACCTGAGGGTCAACCGCCAGCGGGTTAGTATCGATAGCTGTTACGAAGATTGAACTCGCTGTTGAGCCAAGCGCAGGCACCTTGCTAAATGGACGGGAACGCAGAGTTGTCCACATACCAGAGGCAACCAGGTTCTCTTCAACCTGTTCACGGCTTAAAGAACCCAGTTGATCTGCACTGTAAGATGCAAACTCAACAGCTTCTTCCTGTTCGCTCAACTCAATCACAACGGATTGCAGAACTCGGCGCTCGCCGCGGTTAATTGCTTTTACAACGCCCGCGCCAGGTGCTGTAAACACCACGCCTTCATTTTTCTTGTCGGCAAAGATCACCTGTCCCAGCTTGACCTGGTCGCCCTCGCGCACCGACATTGTAGGTTTAAGCCCTACGTAATCAGTACCCACGATGGCTACAGACTTAACCGCAACTTCCGCCGAAACGGTCTGTGCGGGTTCGCCTGTGATAGGTAGATCTAGACCCTTGTTGATCTTGATCATTCGTTAAATCCAATCCCCAAAAATTTTTCAGACTTGTGCTATTTCGGCTGAATAATGTAATAAACCGACACAAACAGCACAAACCCACCCTAAATTCGCGCAGCATTATACCTGAGCACAAGGTTTTCTCGCTACTGCACAACCGGGCTTGCGCCCTTCTATTTTGTGGGTTTACGGACCAAACGACCAACTAATTTGGCATAAGATTGGCGGTATTTGTTATATGTAACAAAACTACCGCCAATGAAGGGATTAATTTAGAAACGGGCTCCAAGCGGGCTCACGCACATCACCCTGACGCAGTGGCATACGGAAGCGCACAAAACCGTCGAGTGAAACCGCTGAGAGAACACCACGAGTGCCTTCTTGCGTTGCGTAAAGCACCACACTGGCGTTTGGAGCAATCGTAGGCGACTCCTCCAAACCGGTCTCGGTCAGGATATCTAAGCGATCAGTTTTCAGGTCCAACACTGCAACTGCAAATTTGTTGCCCGAGCCAGAAGAGCGATGAATCAGGGCCAAGAAGCGGCCATCAGGGGTGAGGCTCGCTTTGGCATTGTAGTTACCCTCATAGGTGAGACGACTCAGCTGGCGGCTAGCAATATCCAGGCGATAGATCTGCGGCGAACCGCCACGATCTGAGGTGAATACAATTGAGCGCCCATCCGGTGCCCAACTTGGCTCAGTATCGATTCCGTAGTGATTAGTCACACGCTGGAGGTCACTGGTGGTTATATCCAGAACATATATCTCAGGGTTACCATCTTTAGACAGCACCATCGCCAACTGACGCCCATCGGGTGACCAGGCTGGCGCGCCATTAATACCGGCGAAGGACTGGATACGCTCACGCTTACCGCTTGCCAAGTACTGCACATAAATACCCGGACGACCTGATTCGAACGATACGTACGCAACCTTCTTGCCATCAGCTGACCAGCTCGGTGACATGATCGGCTCTTGTGACTCAACAATGATGCGTGGACGGTTGCCATCCCAGTCAGCCATCTCTAACCGATAGCGACTGCGTTCATTACCAAACTGTTCCGCTGTTACGTAGGCGATGCGAGTTGAGAAAGCACCGCGGTTACCAGTCAGTTTTTCGTATATTTTGTCAGCCATAAAATGCGCTGCGTCGCGCAACTGACTGATATCCGCCTCCAGCGGCTGGATCATTAAGTTTTGCTCTTTGAGTACATCATAGAGCTCATAGGTGATACTGACACGATTGGCATTTACCGGCTCAATGCGGCCAATAACCAGAAAATCAGACTGAGTCATGCGCCAATCTCGGAAGAACACCTGCTCGCGAACTGAGGGCAGCCCTAACATCGCCGAACGCGGCAGGGTACTGAAGAGGCCCGAGCGGCTGAGGTCTTTATCTATAATCTGGGCAACATCCTCGGGTAGTGCGGCGCTGCCTGAGTATTTAAAAGGTACAACAGCAACCGGTGTCGGCTCAGAGACACCCTGAGTCACCTCGACCACCAGCTCCGCTTTGACAACCAGCGGCATCATAACCGCCAGCAGCATGCACGCTTTCAAAACTCGCAAAATCACCATCTCAATCCCTCTGGTCTAAAGGTTACCAGTATGCGCCTCAGGCGCCTCTCAAACAGTATAGGGTCTACATCAGAGACCCGTTCAAATCGTTCTACGCGGAATACAGCCTGCAGGGCTGAGCGATCGAACGCCTGATCGCCACTACTCGTCTCGATATATGCCTGGTCGATCTCACCGCTCGGGAAGAGATTAATCGCCACGACTGCGCTCATACCGTTGCGTGCCGTGGAGGGTATACGCCAGGCCTGCTGCAACAGCCCTTGAATGTAGCCTTGGATATCACCAACCACCCGATTGGCGCGCTCCTCTGCGGCAGCCTGCTGCCGAGCTGCCTCCTCTGCTCGTCGTTTCGCTTCGGCTTCTGCCTTAGCTTTAGCCTCACGCTCTGCCTTGGCTTTTGCTTCTGCCTTGCGCTTCTCTTCAGCTTTACGCTTTGCCTCAGCTTCGGCTTTTCTCTTCTGCTCAGCCTTCGCTTTCTCTTCGGCTTTACGCTTGGCTTCCGCTTTCGCTCGCTCTTCAGCTTTACGCTTCTGCTGTGCCTTCAGCCGTGCATCCTCTTTAGCTTTTGCATCCGCTTTCAGCTTAGCTTCTGCCTCTGCCTGATCTTTGGCTTTAGCCTCGGCCTCGGCTTTAGCTTTGGCTTTCTGCTCAACAAGGCTCTGGGCTTCTTTCTCAGCCTTGGCCTTGGCTTGCGCTTCCGCCTTGGCTCTCTCCTCAGCCTCAGCCTCAGCCTTAGCCTTAGCCTCAGTTTTTTGTTGCTGTTCGCGCTTACGCTGCTCAGCCTCGCGCTGCTGATTTTGTTGAGCTTCGCGCTGTTTGGCTGCCTCATCCTCTTTACGTTTCTGTTCAGACTGCTGCTGCGCAGCCTGCTTATCGCTGAGCGCTGTCAAATCGAACATCTGTGCTTGAATATGGCGCGGACGTTCCGTTTGACTCTCTGCGGTGCCGATCCAGAAACCGGAGATCACCACCAGCACCACTAAGTGGACTAGTGTGGCGAAAGCGGCCGGCAAAATGTAACTCTGATCAAAACGCACAGACTACTCCGTCACCAGCCCGACGCGCTCGGCACCGACTCCCTGCAACAGCACCATTAACTGCACTACCTGCTCATAGCTGGCATCGCGATCACCGCGCACCAGTAGCAATTTACCCTGATTTACCTGCAGGACACGACCCACAGCTGTCGCAATATCATCTGCGGTACGCGGTCGCATCTCATCCTCTCCGAGGTTGATGTAATACTGTCCGTCCGCATCCACACTAACAATCAGCGGCTCATTATCTTCCGTTTCTACCGGTTCAGCCGCCGCTTTAGGTAGTTCAACGTCAACACCCTGAGTCAGCATCGGTGCTGTCACCATAAAGATGATCAGCAACACCAGTGTGACATCTATGTAGGGAACAACGTTGATCTCGGCGTTCAGTTTGCGCTTAGAGCGCGCTCGTCTAATCATGCCAACCTCTAATTAACCGTTCGCATGCACGCGACGGTAGAGGATGCTTGAGAACTCGTCTGCGAAGGTCTCGTAGCTCGCCAGCAGGCCGTCAGCCTGGGCTGAGAAGCGGTTGTAGGCCACTACGGCGGGAATTGCAGCAAACAGACCGATTGCTGTTGCAACCAGAGCCTCGGCGATACCTGGCGCAACCGATGCCAGGGTCGCCTGCTGCACATTCGCCAGGCCGCGAAAAGCGTTCATGATCCCCCACACCGTCCCGAACAGACCGACATAAGGGCTTGTTGAGCCCACCGTCGCCAGAAACGGCAGATGGCGTTCAAGCCGCTCCTCTTCTCGCGACATCGCCACCCGCATCGCCCGTTGAACACCGTTCATCACCACTTCTGGGTCAGCGGTACCATGCTGCGTAAGCCGAGTAAACTCCTTGAGACCAGCACGAAAGAGGTTCTCTGCGCCACTTTCAAGATTGGGATTGGCGGTAGACTCACGGTAGAGCTGACCGAGATCCACGCCCGACCAGAAGCGATCCTCAAAGGCTTTGAAGGCTTTCTTAGCTTTGCTAAGCGCCGCGCGGCGCTGAAAAATCATCACCCAGGAGAGAAAGGAGGCGGCCATCAGTGAAAGCATCACCAGCTGAACGATAAAACTCGCTTCCAGCACCAAACTCCATATCGACATCTTATCGTCCACAAACTACTCCTGTTCAGACCATGCCTGGGGCACCTTCGCCCGCATGGTGTCTATCAATTCCGTTGGCCAACGTCGTGGTTTCATGTTGACTGGATCAACACAGATCACCTCAACCGCCCCACTGCTGAGCTGCTCTGCCGTCTGCGAGTCATCGACGGACTGAGCGAACTTCAGCCGTGCGCCTTTCACCTCTTGGATACTCGTACGCACGCAAAGTTCCTGATCCAAACGAGCCGGTGCACGAAACCGCACATCAACCTGCCCAACGACAAACAGCAGCCCTGAGTTGATCAGTTCAGCTTGCGACCAACCTGCCGCTCGCAGACACTCGGTTCTAGCACGCTCCATAAATTTGAGGTGATTTGCGTAGTAGACCAGGCCACCAAAATCGGTGTCCTCGATATAAACCCGCAAAGGCCATTCAAAGGCCATAGACTCCCCCAAAAACAGAAACTTGGCTCACAATAACAGCGCCAGCTTTTTATACAAGAGCCAGATATAAACGGCTGTTCATGAGGCACTTGTTTCAAATTAATTGGGAGTTTAACTACGACTGATTAATCCACGCTGAAACCCCTACAGAGCACATGGAATTTAAGCAAAAGAACTTGACTCGATTAGCTTTGGATCCGGCAATCGACTACCCCTAGTCCTCTAGGCGAGCACGATCTACACCGAAATACTGGTAGGCGAGATCAGTCAAAACGCGCCCACGCGGGGTGCGCATTACAAAGCCTTGCTGAATAAGATAGGGCTCAAGCACGTCCTCAATAGTGTCACGCTCTTCGCTGATTGCAGCCGCCAAACTATCGACACCAACAGGCCCACCACCAAATTTCTCAAGCATGGCTAAAAGCATTCGACGGTCCATGTGGTCGAAGCCCTGCTGATCGACATTGAGCATGTTCAGCGCTCTGTCGGCGATCTCCTCGGTAATTCGCCCGTCCCCTTTGACTTCAGCAAAATCGCGGGCGCGGCGTAGAAGACGGTTGGCGATACGCGGAGTACCCCGCGAGCGGCGCGCAATCTCATGCGCACCTCCCGACTCAATTTCACAGCCGCTAAGGTTAGCGGTTCGGGTGACGATATGGCTGAGATCTTCAACCGAGTAGAATTCGAGGCGCTGCACGATACCGAAACGATCCCGCAGTGGCGAGGTCAACAGGCCTGCTCTGGTCGTAGCACCAACGAGCGTGAACGGCGGCAACTCCAGCTTGATAGATCGAGCAGCAGGACCTTCACCAATCATGATATCGAGTTGGTAGTCCTCCATTGCTGGATAAAGAACCTCCTCCACGTTGGGACTGAGACGATGGATCTCATCGATAAACAACACATCACCGGGCTCGAGGTTAGTCAGCATGGCCGCTATATCGCCAGCCTTCTCCAGTACCGGGCCTGAGGTTGTTTTGATCTGCCCACCCATCTCATTGGCGATAATATTGGCCAGCGTCGTTTTACCCAGACCCGGTGGTCCGAATATCAGCGTATGGTCCAGCGCTTCGTTACGCTTGCGCGCAGCATGAATAAAGATCTCCATCTGCTCCCGAACACGCGGCTGACCTTCATAATCAGCGAGCGTTTTAGGGCGTACGGCACGATCCTGAACCTCTTCTCCAGGGGCAGTTACCGGCGAAACAAAACGGTCAGCATCGATCTGCATCTATCTACCCCGCCACCATCGTTTTGAGCGACTGACGAATTAGATCCTCGGTAGATGCGCCCGGCAACTGCTCTGCAGCCGCCTCTATCGCTTTAGTCGCTTGCAGCGGTTTGTACCCCAGCGCCACCAGCGCAGTCTCTGCATCAGCTCGATTATCAACGGCAGCCGCTTTGGCACCTGGCAACTCAACCGCCCCCAATTCAAACTCAACGGCAGTTGGCATCTCAAGTTTATCTAGCTTGTCCTTCACTTCTACGATCAAGCGCTCGGCTGTCTTTTTACCGACACCGGGTAAGCGCACCAGTGCTGCTGTATCTTCCGCATGCACAGAGCGCACAAATTCATCTGCCGAAATTCCAGAGAGGATAGTCAGCGCTAGCTTGGGGCCAACCCCATTCACCTTGATCAACTGGCGAAACAGTGAACGCTCTTGTTTGTCTGCAAAACCATAGAGCAGCTGAGCATCTTCACGCACAACAAAGTGGGTATATATTGTGACAAAGGTGCCAACCTCCGGCAGCTTATAGAAGGTGTTCATCGACGCCTCTACCTCGTAGCCCACGCCAGAGACATCAACCATCAGGCCTGGAGGTAACTTCTCAATCAACTCACCGGTTAAGCGTCCAATCACTCGGGATCCCTACTTCAACTGTTCGATAAAAATTTATAGGCGCCAGCGATTACCGCGCACCGTTTTGCGCGAGCCGGCTGTGGCTATCAACCCCTGTCGAGTGTACGCATGACAGAGAGCGATGGCGAGGCCGTCAGCAGCATCAACCTGGGGTAAACCTGGCAGTTTTAAAATGCGCGCAACCATCTGCTGCACCTGAGATTTATCTGCCCCTCCTGTACCGGTCACCGCTTGTTTCACCAACCGTGCTGCATACTCATGCACTTCGATGCCGCGAGAAGAGGCCGCCACAATTGCCACGCCACGGGCTTGTCCGAGCTTAAGCGCCGAATCCGCATTGCGTGACATAAAGACCTGCTCAATAGCAACCTCTTGCGGTTGATACTGCTCGACGATCTGGCCGATGCCCTGAAAGACCTGATTGAGTTTATCCGGCAAGCTGGCATCAGCTATTCGAATACAGCCACTAGCGACATACTCCACCTGGTTACCCAGCGCGTTTATGACACCATAACCCGTAATTCGCGAACCTGGATCGATTCCTAATATCAGCATCTGCGCCTCATTCGCCCAACGGAGCCTACTCGTTTGACTGCATGATAACAGCCTTAGGCAGCGACCCCAACGCCGGGTGAGCTTTCGACGGATTCTAATTAGTAGCGAATAGAGACCCTAGAGGTAAAGCTCGTCATCCTTAGCGAACAACATCTCTATGTTGCGAAAGCTTTTGAACTCCAGATGATTGCCACTTGGGTCGGCAATAAACATTGTGGCCTGCTCACCTTTACGGTTCTCAAAGCGTACATATGGCTCGACTACAAAATCGACATTCTCCGACTCCAATTTCGCTTGCAGCGCTTCAAACTCATCCCAGGCGAGTATAGGGCCAAAGTGCATCGCTGGGATCGCCCTACCATCGACACCATTGGTTGCTGCCGCAGGGTGATCCTCAGGCGACACCAGATGAGCGACCACCTGGTGCCCCCAGAAATCGAAATCGATCCATTTATCGGACTCTCGACCGGTTTTGCAGCCTAGGATATCGATATAAAAGTTGCGTGCCGCTTCAAGGTCGGTCACGGGAAAAGCAAGATGGAAGAGGTGATTGACCGTACTCATGGTTGCTCCAGATCCTAATGTTAAATGTTACGTCTACGCGATCATCTTATGAAATATGCCGATTGTCAGCCCCCTGCACTTTCGATAGACGCAAAAAACTGAAAGGCAAGACAAGCAGAAAGAGACAAAAAAGGGGCGAATGCCCCTTTTTACACGTTGCTATCCACTGATAGCCCTGCGATCTTATAACGCCATTAAGGCGTCTTGCGCAGTTTGATGTTTAGCTCGCGTAGCTGAGCTGCGCTCACCTCTCCCGGCGCGTCCGTCATCGGACAAGCTGCACTCTGAGTTTTTGGGAAGGCGATCACTTCACGGATTGAGCTAGAGTCAGTCATCAACATGATCAGACGATCAAGACCGAAGGCCAAACCACCGTGCGGTGGCGCACCGTACTTCAGAGCATTCAGCAGGAAGCCGAACTTCTTTTCTGCCTCTTCATCAGAGATACCGAGCACTTTAAATACCGCTTTCTGCATCTCCTGGTCGTGAATACGCACCGAACCACCGCCCAGCTCAGTGCCGTTCAGCACCATATCGTAAGCGCGAGACAGTTTACCCTCTGGCTGCTCCAGCAGCTCGGCAGGTGTACAGCTTGGCGCCGTGAACGGGTGGTGCAGAGCAGTCAGACTACCGTCCGAGTTCTCTTCGAACATTGGGAAGTCGACAACCCACAGGGGCGCCCACTCACGCTCGAGCATATTCAGATCTTCACCCACTTTAATACGCAGCGCACCCAGAGCTTCGTTTACAATCTTCTCTTTGTCTGCACCAAAGAAGACTAGGTCGCCATTCTGCGCACCTAGGCGCTGCATTATAGCAACGGCAACATCTTCCCCGAGGAACTTAACGATTGGAGACTGGAGCCCCTCTGCACCAGCCGCCAGATCGTTAACCTTAATCCACGCCAAACCTTTAGCACCGAAGATCGAGACGTACTTAGTGTAGTCATCGATCTGTTTACGGGTCAGCTCCGAACCACCTGGTACTTTGAGCGCTGCGACACGACCTTTAGGGTCTGTTGCAGGGCCAGAGAATACTTTGAAATCGACGCCGGCAACGAGATCAGCCACATCAACCAGCTCCATTGGAATACGCAGGTCAGGCTTGTCTGAACCGTAACGAGACATCGCTTGAGAGTAAGGCATGTGCGGGAACTCACCCAGATCCACACCCAACTGATCCTGGAACAGACCGCGAATCATGCGCTCGGTGATGCCCATGATCTCGGCCTCGTCACAGAACGACGTCTCGATATCAATTTGCGTAAACTCTGGCTGACGGTCAGCACGAAGGTCTTCGTCGCGGAAACACTTAGCGATCTGGTAGTAGCGATCAAAACCAGAGACCATCAGCAGCTGTTTGAACAGCTGAGGAGACTGCGGCAGCGCAAAGAAGTTGCCTTCATGCGTGCGGCTAGGAACAAGGTAGTCACGTGCACCCTCTGGAGTAGCTCGAGTCAGAATCGGTGTCTCGATATCGAGGAAACCTTCGTTCTCGAGGTAAGCACGAACCTGGTGAGTAACTTTAGAGCGAAAACGCAGTTTCTCCTGGATCTCAGGACGACGTAGGTCAACGTAACGATGGCGCAGACGCACATCTTCACCCACCTGCTGGTGCTCATCGAGCTGGAACGGAGGTGTCTCAGCTTTATTGAGGATCTCCATCTCTTTACCGAGAACCTCAATCGCACCTGTACCCATATCAGCGTTAGTCGTTCCCTCAGGACGAGCACGTACTAGGCCGTTTACCTTTACGACAAACTCGTTACGGCAGCTATCAGCCAGCGCGAAGCTCGCTTCACGGTCGGGGTCAAATACCACCTGCGCGATACCCTCACGATCACGCAGATCGAGGAAAATAACGCCACCGTGGTCACGGCGACGGTGCACCCAACCCGTAAGGGTAATCTCTTGTCCAATGTGTTCTTCGCGAAGGTCGCCGCAATAGTGGCTGCGCATAGTTTGCTAATCCTGTACTTTCGCCGAGCGCACTAAAGCGCTCGTGCCCAAAAATCGTGCTAAAAAATTAAGGCGCAAAGTATACCTGAATTATGCCGCTCTGACAGGCCCAAATTCGGGCCTGATCTGATAAGGAGGGGATAAGAAAAAGATAAGACGGGGGCTAGGCAGGCGTGAAGGCGAGCTCTCCCTCCAGAAGGGTATCGAGGCGCGACTCTATGCGCTTGAGCTCATCGTCACTGTAGGGTTTAGCCGGCGCTTTGCCCCAAACTGGCCCTGGCCAAGCGGCGTCAGACTCTTTGCGTACGATAACGTGGACGTGCAGCTGAGCAACCATGTTACCAAGGTTGGCCACATTCATTTTACGCGCGGCAAAGATATCAGCTAGATTCTCTGCCAGAGCAGACGACTCTCGCATCAATTGATGGCGATCTTTCTCGCCTAGATGGTAGATCTCAGTCACACCTGCACGGCGCGGCACAAGAATAAACCAAGGGTAGTTGGAGTCGTTCATTAACAGCACTCTGGAGAGCGGAAAATCTCCAACGTGGACTGAATCAACAGCCAATTGTGGATCGAGCTGAAAATCGAGTTCTAATTCATCCATTTCTTATGATTCCTCAGTGAGTCCTACCTTAAAGTGGTTCATTAATTTTATGAAACAGTCAAAGGTAGAAGTTTTAGGCTATTTTTCATGGTTTTAACAGCTCCATTCAACGCTCAATTTCTATTTCCATAGCATTTGAACGCTTCTTCAGCTTTAAATAGCTTCAAGCGCAGGTTAAACAGCATTTATACCGTCAACATGTCTGCTTACACTTCAGCCTCGTACTTCAATTTCCAATCTTCACTCACAACTCTAGCTCCTGTTAGTCTAGATACAAGTGGGCCAGTAACCCCTAAAAAGAGCGAATTCGCGAGCGATTATGTAGTTTGAGTCGGCAACTACTATACTTTACTGACTAACGACTCGGGGAGCTGCCCAATTTCGTCATATACGGCATGCGAGGTGCTGACTCCGACCAATTTGAGACCTTTCAATTCGTAGTGCGTGCGTTTGCACGGGAACGCTATCAACTATAACGGCTCGCAAAGGCTCAACGGAGTTCTTGATTGAAAATTGAATCAAATTCACACACGCGTGACCTTCCCGATCAATTCTATTTGGTCGTTTACCGCTCGCTGATAGCCTCAGCGCTGGGCCTTATTGTTGTGCTTTTCAGCCTCGATGTCTCAAGTAAAATCGGGCCGTTACTATTTGTTGGCACGCTTATAGCCTTCCCCCTAATCGCTATAGAAAGGGTCGAACTGCGCAATAACGTAAACATTTTAATGTGCTTCCTGCTCATTTTATTTCTTGGATTAGCGATCCTCAACAATGGTTACGTTGGTGTTTTGTTTGTTGCCATAATCGTTGTTGGTGCAACGTTGCTCATTCGTGGACAAAGAGTCGTCGCCGTAATTGGATTTGCGCTTAGCCTCTTTTTGATCCCAGTCTTTACCGACCCAAGTATTGAATACGCGATATGGATCAGATCACTTGGTGTAACACTACTCAGCGCAATTGCACTGGTTTACTTAATGCGGAATCTGAGTGCAATCCTATTGGATCTGGAAGAAACGACTCAGAAGCTAAGTGAAGCAAAAGAAGCAGCGGAGAGGGCAGCCACGGAACTTACCGATCGGAACAATAAACTTGAGTGGATAGGAAGGGTTCTGGACGCGACCCAGCGGGTTGCCAATATTGGGTCGTTTAACACAGAGTTAAGGACCGATAAGCAGTGGTACTCTTACCAAATTAGAGGGATCTTTGGTTATGCACCAATGGACCACTTTGACCGTGATCTGTGGATAACACACATTCACCCCGAGGATGTTGATGAAGTTATCCGTGCAACCAATGAAATTTTCATCAGGAAGGAAGCAAACACAAGCCGCCTAGCGTATCGAATTTTTACGACTGATGGCTCACTTCGTTGGATTGAGGTGACCTTCTCCTATGATTTCGATGAGTTGGGTGAGATCTCTTTTATCGAAGGTAGTGTCCAGGATATCACGGATCGACAGGAATCTCAGACACAGCAGTTAGAATTGGAACGGGGCCAAACCGATCGATACCGTGAACTATGGTCAACCCTATTAAGTGTGGAGCGCGTAGCAAAAATAGGCTCGTGGTCGATGTCCTTAGCGAACAATCAGCTTGTTTGGAGTGATGAGACTCGGCGAATCCATGAGGTTGCGGAGGACTTTGAACCCAGTGTTGAGACTGGGATCAATTTCTATGAGGCAGGAAAAAGCCGAGAGAAGATCACGAGAGCGGTCGAGCAAGCGCTGGAAACGGGTGAAGGCTGGGATCTGGAACTCGCTATTGTCACAGCAAAGGGTAACAAAATTTGGGTCCGAGCAAGAGGTGAAACCGAATTTGAGAACGGCAAATGTGTGAGGCTATTTGGTGTTTTTCAGGATATCAGCGAGCGCCATAACCACGAACAGGCGCTGAAGGCGGCAAACGAGAAGGCTGAACAGGCGAGCAAGATGAAAAGCGAGTTTCTGGCAAATATGAGCCATGAAATTCGCACGCCAATGAACGCAGTACTTGGTTTGGCCCAAGTCCTCACTCGAAAAAACAAGTACGCGCCAGACGTGGTAGAACATGCCAGTAAAATTGTTCGAGCGGGCCAGTCGCTCCAAAATCTACTCAACGACATACTGGACTTGTCAAAAATCGAAAGTGGCAAACTTACGTTACACAAGATGCCGATTCGACTTGTGGAAATGCAGGAAAATCTAGCACTTCTAATGAGTAACAGTGCGCGTGACAAGCAGATTGAATTAATCATTGAGCCGCTAGAACACCCTGAAACTGAGGTCATTGCTGATCAATTACGGCTGGAGCAGGTACTTGTCAACTTAATTGGGAACGCAATCAAATTTACTGAGTCAGGCTATGTCTCCTTGCGGCTTGCAGTTGACGAGAGCGACCATAGTCCGGATCAGGTTCAGTTGTTGTTTGAAGTTGCTGATACAGGCATTGGTATCAGTGAGGAGCAGATCCAGCGAATACTTGAACCTTTCACTCAAGCTGACGCTTCGATTACGAGACGATTTGGCGGCACGGGGCTGGGCCTCGGCATCTCTCAACGACTACTGGACTTAATGGATTCAACGCTTTCGATTAAGAGTGAGTTGGGTGTGGGTACCGTCGTATCGTTCACTCTGGTACTCGAGCGGTCTCTTACTATTGATACCAAAATGCATCAACCGGTGAGCGCGCTTGATGTTTTGGTAGTCGATGACCACGAAATTGCACGAGACGCAATTTCTAGAACAGCAAAAAGCCTTGGATGGCGTCCTACGGCTGCTTCGGGTGGCGTTAGCGCTATTGAACTCTACAAGGCGCAGGTTGATCGTGGTGAACAGATTGGCCTAATTCTTATAGATTGGATGATGCCTGATATCGATGGCGCAAGCACCGCGAGACAGATTAAAGAGTACGCCTCTCTTGCAGGGGCTCAACACTCACCGACGATTATTATGGTAACTGCCCATGCTCAAGAACAGGTAGAACAAAGCCCGGACTTCGACTGCATTGATCTGGTTGTCAACAAGCCGGTAACCGCTGCGAGTCTGCGCAACGCCTATCTAGCGATTGACGACAAACAAAATTTGATGGCCAAGCAAGTATCAAGAGCCGAAAACGCCCTCAAGGGAAAAACGCTTCTGGTTGTTGATGACAATTTGTTCAACAGGGATGTGGCAAGAATCATATTTGAAGCGGAGGGGGCGCGAGTAGTGATGGCTGAGGATGGCCAGCAAGCGATTAATTGGCTACAGAACAATCAAAACCGAGCGGATGCAGTACTGATGGACGTACAAATGCCTGTGCTTGACGGGTTGGATGCTACCATGATGCTACGCAAGCAGGAGAGGTTTGCATCGTTGCCGATTATTGGTATGTCTGCTGGAGCGTATAAAGCTGATGTTGAAATGGCAATGTTGGCGGGTATGGACGCCTACATCACCAAACCTATAGACGTAAGTTCGGCAGTACAGACGGTAGCAGAACAGCTAGGAGTATCGTTGCAGCTTGATGGTGAAAAAGAACTAGAGCGTTTAACGGGTCTCAACAGCGAAGGCGAGGTGTCTGTAGAACAGAGTGCCTTGGAGTTGTTTGATGCCAACGCAGGGGTTGAATTTTGGGGTTCGGAGCCAAGGTTAGCCGAATATCTAAAACGATTCATCGTTGAGTTTACTGCCACACTTGATCCAATGAATGGCTTAGCCTCACGCATGAACTTGGCAGATCTGCATAAGCTGAAAGGTGCTGCGGGCACCATCTACCTTAACCGTTTGGCGTCGACCCTTAACGCCGCTGAGGATTGCGTAAAAAATGGACGCCAACTCGACGAAGTTAAGTCGGAGTTGTTGTCTGTTTGGAAGCAAACAGCATCCGTAATTACTCCATTTATCGACCAGTTTGCTCCAGTGGAAAATGTTGCGGACGGTGGATGCCATATCGGGGATAAAACTATCCCGGAGGCATCCCTAATAAGCCTGCGAGAGGCGCTGGCTACATGCGACCCTGACGAAGTGGATGAGGTTTTAGGGCCGTTACTTGAGCACTACCCATCAGCGGTGTTACGCGAAGTAGAACTTGCGGCCAAGCGGTTTGATTTTTCAGGGGCATCGGCCCATCTTAACCGCATACTCAAGCGGTGATGGGGAGTCATTGGTGAAGCGAATACTGATAATTGACGATGACACAACCTGTCTCGCGGCGATGCATCAAATGCTCAAAGAGGATTATCGTATCTCGCTTTTTGTTGGCGGCAGCGGGGCAATAGAGGCTGTAGAAAAAATTAGACCAGACCTTCTGGTTGTTGATAGGCATATGCCTGAGTTGTCAGGAATTGAGATATGTAAATGGGTCAAGTCTCCCGAGTCTGGCGTTAATGTCCCCGTTATCATTTACAGCGCTACCCAGGACCTACCAGAGTTTGAGCACGAAGCTCTCGCTGCCGGGGCCGATTTGATTCTTAACAAGACATATCAGAAAGAAAAACTTGTAAGTACTATCCAATCGCTTCTCGGCGCATGAATGGCTTTCGCTGTTTTTAAATCTCAGTCAGTATTTCGATCGGTCTCTTGATGGTCTTTGGCATTGCTGACGTAATGACAGGCATCCCTGCGCCTCGTAGAGCTTAACGATCACTGCGAAAATAAGGCGCACAGTCAATGATGCATTGCCAGCTCGAATGAATAAGTGATCCTCCACTCTGATAACGAGGTAAAACGTGCTCGAGCACAGTTCAGATACTAGTGAAAATTACTCCTATGCTAGGTAAGACTTTTGCACCCCCTAAACATTTATCCTTGGTACTGGTAGCGCTACTATTCTTTTTCGAACCTTTTACTTTGGCTCATTATGTTTGAGATCAGCACGTACAGCTCTATCGCCGAAATCGGCCAGCAACGCTGGGAGCAGCTTAATACTGAGACTTACCCCTTTACCCGCTACGCCTTTCTCAACGCCTTGGAGGAGACCGGTTCAGTTTCAGCCAAGACCGGTTGGCAACCGCTACATGTAAAGGTAAAACGAAATGGTGAGACGGTATTGCTGATGCCCCTCTACCTCAAACAGCACTCTTGGGGTGAGTATGTGTTTGACTGGTCCTGGGCTGAGGCCTACGAGCGCGCCGGACGCAGCTACTATCCGAAACTCTTGGGCGCGATACCCTTTACACCAGCAACCGGACCACGCTGGTTCTCCAGCCTCGACGAAACGCAGATAGAGCCACTGATTGCTCAGATAATGTCGCAGCTCTGTGAGGAGTACCAAATAGAGACGGCTCACCTGCTCTTTCCACAAACCGCTGCTCACCCTTTTGAGGGGACCCGTTTACTGCAGCGCATGGGCTGCCAGTATCACTGGTTCAATAGCGGGTTTAAAGATTTTGATGACTACCTCGCAAGCTTTAATGCGCGCAAACGCAAAGATCTCAAGAAAGAGCGCCGTAAGGTTGCTGAACAGGGTATTGAGTTCCAGCAACTCACCGGTGCGCAGATAAACGCAGATTTAATTGAGACCTTCTATGACTTCTACGTTATGACCTATCTGGTTCGTGGCCAGCAGCCCTACCTTACCAAGACCTTCTTTCTCGAGCTCGGCCAAACAATGGCAGATCAGATGCTGCTGGTGATGGCCCGGCATGAAGGCCAATATGTTGCAGGCGCACTAAGCTTCTTTGATGATTCAACGCTTTATGGTCGCTACTGGGGCTGTATCCAAGAGTTCGATAGCTTGCATTTCGAAACCTGCTACTACCAAGGGCTAGACTACTGTATTGCAGAAGGTTTATCGCGCTTTGACCCCGGTGCTCAGGGCGAGCACAAGATCAAACGCGGCTTTGTTCCGACACCCACATACTCCTACCACCATATTAAAGATCCGCAGTTCAATCTGGCGATTGAACGTTTTCTTGGTGAGGAGAAACGGGCCATGGAGCAGCGTATGCTACAGCTGCGAACTCACCTGCCCTTCCGTAAAGAGTAGTATGCGTGCCAAGCGGCCCGCTAGTGCAGGGGCTGCTCGTACTTTTTCTGGATCGCAATCAGTTGAGGTTGAATATCGAGAGGAGCATAGGCGATCGCCTGCTCAAAGAGCTCCCTGTTCTGTTCTGAGAGCCGCTCCTCCTCGGACATTGCAGAGAGTTTGCGCATGGCATCCATAAATTTTGGGTGCGGTGTATTTGCAGACATATCAAGCCCTCCACTCTTCGTTAGATATCACCATTCTTGTCGCAGATGCGCCGAGGTGCAAGCGAATTTTACTTCTCTGCACCCATGGCGACCGCTCGATTACCGCGCGCCTGAACATCATCGCTCTGAGACTCGAACCAGTGACCCACTTCGGTGCGAATGACATCCTCCAACGCATCGATATGAGCTGGCTCATCATTGAGTGCCGTGATGTACTCATAACGCTCCCCACCGGATTCCATAAAGTACTCACAGTTCTCTTCGCCAATTTCCTCAATTGTCTCGAGACAGTCAGACGAAAAGCCGGGGCAAAATACCTGAACCGACTTCACGCCCTCACCAGGCAGCGCTTTCAGTGTTTCATCGGTGTAGGGCTTAAGCCACTCTTCGCGGCCAAAGCGGGACTGAAAGGTCGTTTTGTATTCGCCCTCTTTTAGACCCAAGCGCTCAGCCAACAGACGAGAGGTCTTGTGGCATTCACAGTGGTAGGGGTCGCCCGACATCAGATATCGCTTCGGCACGCCGTGGTAAGAGAGCAGTAGAAGATCTGTTCGGCCATGCTCATCCCAATGACGCTGGACCCGCAGAGCCATCGCTTCGATATACTTATCGTTTTCGAGGTAGCTTCGAATAAAGCGAAAATCCGGAATCCAGCGACGCTTCTGAAAATCAGCCGCAACCGCATCAAAGGTTGAACCCGAGGTAGACGCGCTGTACTGCGGATAGAGCGGCAGAACAACCAATTTACGCACCCCCTGAGCCTGCATCTTATCCAATACCGACTCAATCGATGGATTGCCATAGCGCATCGCAAAATCGACCACAACACGCTCGCCATACTGCGCCTGTAAGCGCTCGCGTATCGCATTCGCCTGATTACGCGTGTGAATTAACAGCGGAGAACCGCCGTCAGTCCACACCGTCTGATAAGCTTCAGCAGAGCGCCGAGGACGGATATTTAGAATGATCAGGTTAAGCACCATCCACCAGATCGGCCGCGGAACCTCCACCACGCGCGGATCCCAGAGAAACTCCTTCAGATAGCGTCTTAACGCCTTAGGAGTCGGCTCATCGGGCGTACCCAAATTGGTGACCAGAACACCGATACGGTCAGCTTGGTAGTGGCTAAATTCGGGAAAACCTTTGTATTTCATACGTCCGTGACTCTTCTTCAATTGTCTGCAGTGGTGCTGATGTATATTGCGATTATGCTACGAAATATGGTCAGTCCAAGATCAGTCGAGCTATCAAAAAAGGCCGCAACTTGGCGGCCTTTTAATGTCAGTCTTGATTAGATCTCGACCGGCTCGAAGCTTACTTGCGGGCTGACATCGGCTTCATAGTCGACACCCTCGCAACCGAAACCGAAAAGTTTAAGAAACTCATCTTTATAGAGCTGGTAGTCGGTCATCTCAAAAAGATTCTCAGTTGTGATCTGTGGCCAGAGATCACGACAGGCCTGCTGCACATCGTCGCGTAGTTCCCAATCATCCAAACGGAAGCGGTTGCCCTCGTCCATCTGCGCCGAATGGCCGAAAAGACCGGTACGGAACAGACGGTCAATCTGCTCCTGACACCCCTCATGCAACCCCTGAGCGCGCATGATCTTGAACACCATAGCCAAGTAGAGTGGCATCACAGGAATCGCTGACGAAGCCTGAGTGACAACGGATTTCAGGACGGCAACATTCGCCTGTCCACCCTGCTGTTTCAGACGCGAATCCAGCTCTGAGGCTGCGCGATCCAGATCCTGCTTAGCCTTACCCAGCGCACCGTGCCAATAGATTGGCCAAGTGATATCGGTACCGATGTAACTGTAAGCCACGGTTTTACAACCCTCAGCCAGAACACCGGCGTCGGCCAGCGCATTGACCCAGAGTTCCCAGTCTTGGCCACCCATTACTTTAACGGTCGCTTCTACCTCTTCCTCGGTAGCTGGCTCTACTTCCGCCTCAATGATCAGATCCTTATTAGTGTCGATCGCTGTCGAGCGGTAGGTTTCGCCTATCGGTTTGAGTGCGGAGCGGATCAGCTCACCGGTTTCCGGCATCTTGCGTACTGGGGACGCCAGTGAGTACACCACCAGATCAATCTGACCCAAATCCTCTTTAATCAGGTCAATCGTCTTCTGCTTAGCTTCGTTAGAGAAGGCATCGCCATTCAGTGACTTCGAATAGAGACCTGCCTGCTGTGCCAATTCATCAAAGCTTGCCGCGTTGTACCAACCCGCAGTACCGGTTTTACGCTCTGTGCCAGCCTTCTCAAAGAAGACACCGATCGTTGATGCACCTGCACCAAAGGCTGCAGTGATGCGCGAACTCAGACCGTAACCGCTGGAGGCGCCAATCACTAACACGCGCTTAGGACCATTCTCGATAGTGCCCTGAGCCTGAGTCTTAGCGATCTGCTCACGCACGTTGGCTTCACAGCCGGTTGGGTGAGTCGTTGTGCAGATAAACCCGCGAATCTTTGGTGTGATGATCATGGTTGGTCAAACTGTCCTGGTTAATCAAAAGAGCGCTAAAGATACCCGATTTGTCGTGCCAAGAACATAAACTGTCCCATAAATGGAGTTGATATCTCTGGCCAGCCATATGAAGATGCAGGCAAATTTTGAAGGAGATTCCACATGGATCAGCTACACGGTTACTACCTAGAAGACCTCGAAGTGGGAATGAGCGATAGCTTTGCGAAGACGATTTCAGAGGCGGATGTTTACGGTTTCGCTGGCATCTCAGGAGATACCAACCCAGTACACATTAACGAAGAGTATGCTCAAACAACGATGTTCGGTCAGCGTATCGCTCACGGCATGCTCAGCGGCGCACTGATCTCTACGGTTGCTGGCACCAAACTCCCAGGACCGGGTGCGATCTATGTCGATCAAACGCTGAAGTTCAAAGCGCCACTGTTTATCGGCCAAACTGCGCGGGCTGAAATTGTTGTCACAGAGATTGATCAGCGTCGTCGCCGGGTTAAGTGCGACACCCACGTCTGGGTAGGAGATAAGCAGATCGCAACTGGCACCGCAACCTTTATGGTGGACAAGCGCCCGAACTGATCCGGCGTTTTCCACCCAGCCATCACTGCATGGGTCGCACGGCAAAACTCGGAGCTGCTCTTGCTACAAACGCATTAGTCTAAATACGTGGATCAGGTTTGATAAGCACGGCTCACTCCGGTATAGTGCGCCGCCTTTAATAACAACAACTGTTTTATACGTTTTGAGATATGCCAGTTTCTAAAGTACTCGTTAGCGCCTGTTTACTCGGCGATGCGGTCCGCTATGACGGCCGCGACAATCAGATATTCCACCCTTTACTACAAGAGCTGATCGACGAAAACGCGATCGTTCCCGCTTGCCCTGAGGTTCTAGGTGGCTTGCCAACGCCGCGTCCCTACGCGGAGATTGTGCAGCGCTTTCCTATTCAGATCATCGCCTCTGACCAGACAGACGTCACAGACGAGTTTGTAACGGGCGCCGAGCTGACCCTCGAACTTGCTCAGAAGCACGGCTGTGTTGCTGCGCTAATGAAAGCGGGTAGCCCCTCTTGCGGTAACAAAGCCGGATCACCTGGGGTTGCCGCCGAGGAGCTCTTGCGCCACGGTCTTCCCGTGTTCAACGAGGATCAAATCGGCGAGCTTGAGAGCTTCCTGCTGCAATCCACTGCTGATCTGGCGATCACTGCTTAACAGCGTCTCGCGAATGGGGCTAGCACTTGGCGCCTGAGCCCCATAAAATACGCACTCTTTTTTACGACTCTAATTTTACCGGGAAGCCCAGAAGATGCGCGCGAGCCAATTCCTTATCGCCACAGTCAAAGAAACACCGGCCGACGCAGAGGTGATTAGCCACCAGCTAATGCTGCGCTCAGGCATGATCCGCAAACTAGCTTCTGGCCTTTACACCTGGCTCCCTATGGGTCTGCGCACACTTCGCAAAGTGGAGCGAATCGTTCGTGAAGAGCTGGATGCATCGGGTGCTCAAGAGCTTTTAATGCCGGCTGTACAGCCTGCCGAACTCTGGCAAGAGTCGGGCCGCTGGGAGCAGTATGGCCCTGAACTTCTGCGCCTACACGACCGCCATAACCGTGATTTCTGCGTAGGTCCTACCCACGAAGAGGTCATTACCGACCTGATCCGTCGTGAATTGAAGAGCTACAAACAGTTGCCTGGCAACTTCTACCAGATACAGACGAAATTCCGTGATGAGATCAGACCACGCTTTGGCGTGATGCGCTCACGCGAGTTCATCATGAAGGATGGCTACTCCTTCCATATCAATCATGAGTCGCTACAGCAGACTTACGATGTCTACTACGACACCTACTGTAAGATCTTTGATCGCCTCGGACTGGACTACCGTCCCGTCATCGCCGACAACGGCTCCATCGGCGGCACCGGTTCACACGAATTCCACGTGCTAGCTGACTCGGGCGAGGATGATATCGCCTTCTCCGATAGCAGCGATTTCGCCGCCAACGTTGAAATGGCTGAAGCCGTTGCACCAGCGGGACCAGCCGCTCCAACACAGGAGATGCAGCTGGTTGATACACCCAACGCAAAAACGATTGCCGCGCTGGTTGAGCAGCACAACTTGCCGATAGAGAAGACCATTAAAACCCTGTTCGTTCGCGCGTCCGAGGAGGTTGAAGCAGAGCTAATTGCCCTACTTGTGCGCGGTGATCATACGCTTAACGAGATCAAAGCGGAGAAGCAGCCAGAAGTTGCAGCGCCACTGGTGATGGCAACCGAGGAGGAGATCCGTGCACTAGTCGGTGCGGGCCCAGGTTCCTTGGGACCCGTTGGTCTCACCGTTCCAGTGATTGTTGATCGTGCGGTTGCGGCTGCGTCTGACTTTGGCGCAGGCGCCAACATCGATGGCAAACACTACTTCGGCATTAACTGGGGTCGCGATGTCGAGCTCGGTCGCGTAGCCGATATCCGTGACGTGGTGGCTGGCGATCCAAGTCCTTGTGGTACTGGCACGCTCAACATTCGCCGCGGTATCGAGGTTGGCCATATTTTCCAGCTCGGACTTAAGTACTCAGAAGCGATGAACGCCACAGTCCTAGACGAGAACGGCAAGTCGGTGCCGATGACCATGGGATGTTACGGCATCGGGATTACTCGCGTTGTTGCTGCAGCGATTGAGCAGAACTACGACGATCGCGGCATCATCTGGCCGGAGTCCCTAGCGCCCTTCACTGTTGCTCTGGTACCGCTGAATTACGACAAGTCTGAAGATGTTCGAAACCTGGCGGATCAGCTCTACAACGAACTGAAGTCCCGCGGTGTTGATGTACTCCTGGATGACCGCAAGGAGCGCCCGGGCGTGAAGTTTGCCGATATGGAACTGACCGGCATTCCACACCGCTTGGTGATTTCTGACCGCGGTATCGCTGCGGGTCAGTTGGAGTACAAAGGCCGACGCGATGCAGAATCATCAGATATCGAACTCGCCGATGCGGCTAATCAACTAGTCGCTAAACTGAGTCAGTAAACCCCATTGAGGTCGGGCCTAACGCCTGACCTCAAAGCTCTCAAAGGGCTTATACGAGACTTCAGCCGACACAACTTCCGCCACCTGAGCCAGCTCTGGCCCCTCGTGCAGCCAAGCCTCGACCTGACGCACCGCTGTCGCCTCCCCGCTCAAAACAGCCTCGACCCGGCTATTGGGCAGATTGCGCACGTAGCCAGTCACTCCATAAGCTTCAGCTTGCTGGCGGGTAAATTGGCGAAACCAAACACCTTGCACACGACCACTGATCAGCAGATGTAGCGTCAGCGCTTGCTCCATCGGTTAAACCTCCTTCTGGTGTGACTCCTCAGCCCTCTCAAAAAACAGCTCAGCTAGGCTCAGATCAAACTGGGCCGCCCTGCCTTGGTGCAGCGATTCTAATCTCAACGATAAATTACGCTCCCAAGGCTCGACTGAATCACCCAGCGACAATGCACTTTCGGTAAACAGCTGATCGACCTGGTGTAAGCTGATCTGATGAAGTTCGCGTTTGATCAGCCAACTTCCATCCTCATCCCGCGCCAGCAACTCTAACGGCTCTAATTTGATCCAAATGCGCTCCAGCGACGCGGCAGTCATACCCTCCACCTGCTTCAGAAGATGCGCAGGTTTAACACTCTCGCCTTTCCGCTGCGCCTGCGCCAGCCGTTGCACAAGACGCAGCGCGAGGTAGAGCTCGGACGCTAGGCTTTTTCCCGCTCCAACTGGTGTGCTTATCAGTCTAGAAAGCGTGCCACCGGCGATAAAAATCGACCAGCAGATAAAGATCCAAACAAGGAAGATAGGCACTGCAGCAAAGGCGCCATAGATCAGCTTGTAAGTAGGAAACTGCGTGATAAAGAAGCTAAACCCTCTCTTGGATAGCTCAAAGGCAAGCGCAGCGACAATGCCCGAGATCAGCGCGGCCCGCCAAGGCACAGGCGCATGCGGTACCACAGCGTAGACCAGCGTAAAGGCTGCGGCTGTCATCAGCCAGGGCAGCACCACCAGTAGATCAGCTGCACCCGTCAACTGATCCAGCCGTGCTAGCCCATATAGGTACGAGCTTAGCGCCAGTCCTACACCAATAAGCAACGGCCCCAGTGTCACTACAGCCCAGTAGATCAGTAAGCTAGATAGGAATTTACGCCCCGAGCGAACCTGCCAGATACGATTGAGCGCAGCCTCGATACTGCGCATCATCAGCAGTGCAGTGATAAACAAGAAGATCACACCAACCAGCGTCAGAGAGCGCGCTTGCGCAGCGAACTGAGCCAAAGAGGATTGGATCGCCGTACCTGTATCCGGAAGGAAGTTGGAGAAGATCACATCTTCCAGCTGAGTGCTGAGGCCTTGAAAGGATGGAACCAGCGCCAGCATCGCGTAGCTCAGTGTCATCAGCGGCACCAGTGAGAAGAGCGTGGTGTAGGTTAGAGCTGCTGAGTGCAGTATCCCCTGCTCAGCAATAAAGTGTCCCGGAAGCCGTGCAAGGTTGCGCGGCAGCTGTTGCAGAATCGAGCGCGTCTCAGACAATGTAAACTCCAACTGGTTCATCTAACTCACTACTTATACAATAGAGCGCTCTTGGCAATGTCACAAAGTTATCGAGAAACTTATGTCTATCACGATCTTGCACAACCCTCGCTGTTCTAAATCCCGACAGACGCTTGCTCTGCTGCAAGAGCAAGGTATTGAACCCAATGTACGCGAGTACTTGAAAGAGCCGTTGAATGCCACGGAACTTACCAACCTACTTGAGTTGCTGGGCATTGAAGCCAAAGCGCTGGTACGCAGCAAAGAGGATGAGTTCAAAGCGACAGGCCTCACTCTGAATAGTGCAAGTGCCGAGGAGTTGATCGCAGCGATGGTGGCAACACCCAAGCTGATGGAGCGTCCCGTTGTCATTAGCGATAAAGGCGCCCGTATCGGCCGCCCCCCTGAGCAGGTGCTGGAGATTCTCTAATGTCCGAGTATGTTCTGGTGCTCTACACCAGCCGCCACGGTGATACCGCCAAACTGGCAGCACATATTGCTCGCGGTGTTGAGGAGTCCGGTATTGAAGCACGTCTGCGCACCTTGCCGTATAACCCGGCAGATACTGGCGATCAGGCCGAGGATGGCACGCTCTACTGCACGCTAGACGACTTGAAAGGCTGCGCTGGGCTGGCTCTTGGCAGCCCAACGCGCTTCGGCCACATGACTAGCGCCATGCACCAGTTCCTAGAACAGACATCCAACCTCTGGATCAGCGGTGCACTGATCGATAAGCCTGCCACCGTATTCACATCCAGTAGCACCCTGCATGGTGGCCAAGAGAGCACACTGCTGAGCATGATGTTGCCGTTGATTCACCACGGCATGTTGATCCACGGCATCCCATTCAGTGCCGAACCGCTACACAGCGGTATCGGCGGTGGATCGCCCTATGGCGCAGGCCACGTAGCCGGCGACAATGGTGAAAACCCGATCAATCAAGATGAACGCCAGTTGGCGCGCCTACAGGGCAAGCGCCTAGGTCAACTAGCGCAGCAGTTGGCTGCAAATTAAGGAGTCCGAGTGACACTCGAAGCTAAAGCCCGTATCTCAGGGCAGATCACCCGTATCAGTTTTGTGCTGCTGCTAATCTTCTACACCGCTCGTTTTTTGTGGCTGGCACCGGCAAGTGCCGGTAACCCCTGGGTGATCTGGTTGGTTTATCTGCTACCGCTGATCGGTTTCACCCCCTCAGTTCTGTCGGGCAAGCCTCGCCCTCACGCCTGGCTCTGTTTTGTACTGCTGATCTACTTCCTCGGCGCCGTGGTCACTGCCACTCAGCCAAATCTGGCCCTCTATGGCTGGATTGAGGTACTGCTACTGGTGACGCTATTTAATGGAGCGATGCTCTTTGCCCGCTGGCAGAGTCAGTGGAATAGAGCTCAGGCCGAGACTCCTGCTCAATGACCGAGCAGGAGCTCAAACGTCTACGCACCGAGTTTCCTATCCTCACAACACGGGTCGGTCGCGAGCATCTCGCATACTTCGATAATGCGGCAACCACGCAGAAGCCACGTGTTGTCATTGATGCGTTGACCCACTACTACCGTAAACAGAACGCCAATGTGCATCGTGCCGCACACTTTCTGGCTGCCGAGGCGACTCAGGCTTATGAAGCTGCTCGCAGCCGTGTTGCCAACTGGCTCAACGCCGATTCACGTGAAATCGTCTGGACTCGTGGCACGACTGAGGCGATTAATCTCGTCGCTCAGGCATTCCTTGCACCCAAGCTATCCGCTGGCGATCGTATCCTGCTATTGGTCTCTAACCACCACGCAAACATTCTGCCCTGGCAGCAGCTCGCAAACTCTAAGGGTGCCCAACTCGATGCAGTTGGACTAACAGAAACCGGCGATATTGATCTGCAGCAGTACGCCAAAAAGCTGAAGCAGCGCCCGAAAATGGTAGCGTTAACGCATGTCTCAAATGCGCTGGGCACCATCTACCCCGTTGCAGAGATGGTAAGAGAAGCCAAGGATGCGGGTGCTTATGTACTGGTCGACGGTGCTCAGGCGGTTCCCCACTTTGATGTCGACGTCAAAGCTCTGGGCACAGATTTTTACACTTTCTCGGGCCACAAAACCTTTGGCCCAACGGGCATCGGCGTGCTCTATGGCCGATACGAGCTACTGGAGGCTATGCCACCCTGGCAAACAGGCGGCGAAATGATAGAACGGGTCAGTTTCGACGAGACGACCTATGCCGCTCCGCCGCTGCGCTTCGAAGCGGGCACACCCAATATCAGCGGTGCTGTAGGATTAGCGGCAGCACTAGAGTACCTACAGCTACGTGATCGCGCACTCCTTGAAGCCCATGAACAACGACTGCTGCGCAGGGCTCAGAAGGAACTCCAAGCGCTTCCTGGAGTAAAGCTAGTACCCTCGGGTAGCCAAGGTGTCGCTCTTCTAAGTTGCACCTTCGATCATTTTCAAGTAGCTGATGTTGCCGCCTATTTAGACAGCCGTGGAATCGCTGTCAGAGCAGGCCATCACTGTGCTCAACCGCTACTGCAGGCACTCAACATCGATACAAGCCTGCGTATCTCCCTCGCTTTCTACAACTCTGAGCATGAGGTCGACCGACTAATCAGTTCGATTAAAGAGCTGCTTGAGAACCGCGACGGGAGCACGAGTACGGATCTGGAGGCAACGCTTGCAGAGGTCTACGCGGCACCAGACTGGCCGAGTCGCTTCAGCGCGCTGATGCAACTCGCATCGGGGCTAACGCCGGCGACGGCAGACCTGAGAGCACCAGAGTGGGAAGTTTTCGGTTGCGCCACTCGAACCTGGATGCGACTAGAGAGAGATAGCAGCGGAAAAATCCACCTGCAGACCGATGCCCAGTCAAGATTGATGCAGGGATTGCTCTACCTGGTCGCCCATGAGGTTAACGGCAAACAGATCGAGCAGCTTGATGTCGATCAAATTGAAGGTCGTTTGATTGAACTGGGTTTGGAATCTCAGCTAAGCCAGACGCGGGGCAACGCAGTAGGTCATCTGCTGTCACACTTAAGATTACTGATCGCCGGTTGATTTCGATCGGCACCGGTCATTGCGATTTATAGACGCTGCTCGCTGCTGTCTGTAGAAGCTAATCGCTGATGGATCAGTGAACAGATTCAGCTGTTTGGCGCCAGACAGCACCGTCACTCTTCTTATCCAGCAGATCAAGGAACTGCTTGTGAGAGCTCAGCTCCTCTGCATCAGCCATAACCACCGGCAGCCCCTCTGCCAGATCAGCAGCAACACGACGAATCGCCTCACCACCATCAGCATCCCCCTGCTCGCCCGATGAGAGCATCAGCGATGTCTGTCCACCGGTGATCGCCAGATAGACGTCGGCCAGGATCTGGGAGTCCAACAGTGCGCCGTGCAGTTCACGGTGCGAGTTATCGATATCATAGCGACGGCAGAGCGCGTCGAGACTGTTCTTCTGCCCTGGGTGCTTCTTGCGCGCCAGCAACAGGCTATCTGTCACAGTACAGATATCCTCAATGCGCTCTTTAACACCGTTTCGAGCCAACTCAACATTGAGGAAGCCCACATCGAACGCCGCATTGTGGATGATCAGTTCAGCACCACGCACGAACTCGACAAAATCCGCGATCACCGCTTTAAATTTCGGCTTATCATCGAGAAATTCGTGGGTAATTCCATGAACCTCCATCGCCTCAGCATCGATCTCGTGGTCCGGTTTCACATATTGGTGATAGGTGCGACCCGTGAGCTTACGCGCCTGCATCTCGACACAGCCGATCTCGATAATATTGTGACCCGCGTCGGGTTCCAGGCCCGTGGTCTCTGTATCCATTACAATTTGACGTGCCACGCTCTATGCCCCTCTTTTACGCATTCCTAAGGTTCTCTTCTACACCGCGATTGGCCAGCTCATCAGCCTTTTCGTTACCAGGATCGCCGCTATGCCCCTTGACCCAACGCCACTCGATCTGATGGTCGGCACGCGCCGCATCAAGGCGCTTCCAAAGATCAGCGTTCTTTACTGGACTGCCTGAGGCGGTCTTCCAACCCTTACGGCGCCAGTTAACTAACCACTCAGTAATGCCTTTGCGCAGATACTGAGAGTCGGTGTATAGATGCACCGTTGAGGGGCGGTTAAGCAGCTCCAACGCAGAGATCGCTGCCAGCAGCTCCATGCGGTTATTGGTCGTCTCTCGTTCCCCACCCCAGATCTCTTTTGCCGCACTGCCATAACTGAGCAGTGCACCCCAACCACCGGGGCCGGGATTGCCTTTACAGGCACCATCGGTGTAGATGGTAACCACTTTTTCTGAATATGACGTCAAGTTTGATTTCGCCTGATACCGGAAGTTCTGGCGTTGGATTCTATCACTTGCAGGCCACCAAGTAGACGCCTGTTCCACTCAGGTCGCAGTGGTGTCATACCCGCTACATCTTTTCGCGCAGTCATCAACAGCAAGTTGCCGCTGTGCCCGGGCAGCAAGCGCACCAGCGAACCGAGCCAGCGCATACGTCTGCGCCACTTCGCCCGTTCAAAAGGGTAGTCATAACCTTTAGAGCGAGTCTTCAAGGAGGTGAGCTGTAGCAGACGGAACCAGTCATGCAGGCGGCCCGAAGCGAGCATCTGACTACTGAACGGCGCCACTTCGCGCCCTTTGAACAGTGAATGCAGCCCCATCAAACTATTCGGATTGAATGTCAGCAAGATCAGCGTTCCACCGGGCCTCAGTACTCGTGCTGCCTCTCGCAGCACCTGGTGCGGATCATCTGAGAACTCCAACGCATGGTGCAGAACCAAGATATCGATAACCGCAGACTGCACCGGCAACTCTTCAGGCGTCGCAATCAACGTGTTCGATTCCATCCCCAGCTCAACCTGAGGCGCCAGCAGCACGCCATGCTTAGCCCGAGCATGCTCGCAAAACCAACGACGCCCATCCAAGCTCACCTGCAATAAGCGGTTGCCCTGCACCTCTGCCAGCGCCAGATCAATCATCTGGCGCTCCTGCTCCAGCATCTGCTGGCCCAAAGCTGTATCGTACCAGTGCTTCAACTGGGATATTTGATTTCGAATATCCATCGTCAACGCGCCTCTTTTGCGTATACTAAATAGAAGTATTTATCATAGCTCTGCACAGATCAACTCACGGGAGATCCCTATGCTACGCGCCCACCCTATACCGGCCTTTGACGACAACTACATCTGGGCGCTGCGTGGCCATGCAGAGGATCAGGTCGCAGTGGTAGACCCCGGTGATGCGCAAGCGGTGTTGCAGTATCTGCGGCAATCAAAGGCTAAGCTTGCCGCGATCTTGATTACCCACCACCACTGGGACCACACAGGTGGCGTGACTGCGCTGGCAGAGCACTTCAGGGTGCCTGTGTACGGGCCGGCAGACTCCCCCTTTAGTGAAATTACAGAGCCGCTAGTCGATGGAACAGAGATTGAGCTGCTCGATAACCGTCTACAGGTGCGTGCGGTGCCGGCACATACGCTGGACCATATCGCCTATTTCCAGCCCGACGAGCGTCCGCAACTGTTTTGCGGTGATACGTTATTTCTTGCCGGTTGCGGTCGGCTTTTCGAAGGCACACCCAAGCAGATGCAGGAGGCGATGGACTACTTTACTTCGCTGCCAGGCGAGACCGAGGTCTACTGCACTCACGAGTACTCACTTGCCAACTTACACTTCGCGATTAAGGTTGAGCCAACGAATCGTGACATCCTTGCTGAGATGGAGCGTTGTACCGAGAAGCGTCAGGCTAAGCAGCCCACCCTGCCCAGCAGCATCGCGGTAGAGCGTAAAATAAACCCCTACATGCGCACCCGCGAAGAGAGTGTCAAAGCCTCGGCCGAGCAGTACTCAGGACAAGCGCTGCACAACGAAGTTGAGGTATTAGCAGCCGTGCGCGAGTGGAAAAATAGCGCGTAAAAACTTTCCTTAATGAAAAATTAACAAATTTGACGTTAAACGATCTGAGACGTAAAATCCGGCGTACTTTTTCGAGTCACATTTGTCAGGTTTTACTTAATGGTTCGTCACGCCAAAATTGCTGTAGCATCACTCATAGTGCTGTTTATTTCTGGCTGTCAGACCGTCGCGCCGCAGCAGGATACTGCAATCTCTTCGCAGGAAGCGCCGGTCCGATACGTCAAACGCCAGAGCACCGCAGCTCCCGAGCAAGCGGTCAAATCCGTTCTCCTGTCACTCGAAGAGAAACAGCAAGCTAAGGACCTTTGGCAGCTAACGCGCGAAAATATGGCCCTTCCGCGCTCGCCCGATAATGAGAAGGTCCAGGCGCGCATAAAATGGTACGCCAAGCACGACCGATACCTCGACAAAGTAGTCGTGCGTGCGTCACGTTACTACCACTACATTCTGCATGAAGTACTCAAGCGAGATATGCCAGCGGAGCTCGCCCTACTCCCGGTTATCGAAAGTAGCTACGACCCGATGGTGAAGTCACCTGCTCGTGCCGCTGGCCTTTGGCAGTTCATCCCAAGCACAGGTGACCACTTCGGTTTGAAACGCAACTGGTGGTACGACGGCCGTCGTGATGTAGTCGCTTCAACCGATGCAGCGCTTGACTACCTTGAGTACCTGCACCGCTATTTTGATAACGACTGGTTGCTGGCACTGGCTGCCTACAATGCCGGCGAGGGTACCGTTGGCAAGGCGATTAAAAAGAATCTGAAGCGTGGCAAAGCCACTGATTTCTGGAATCTCGACCTACCCAAGGAGACCCGTGCTTACATACCTAAGTTGCTGGCGATCTCTGAAATCTTCCGTAATCCCGAAGCGCAAGGTTTAAGCCTCTCTCCCCTAGTGGATAAACCGCGCTTCCAGATCGTCGAAACCGGAGGTCAGATAGATCTCGCGCGCGCAGCCGAATTTGCTGGCGTTGAGATTGAACAGATCTATCAGCTGAACCCAGGCTTCAGCCGCTGGGCAACTGACCCAGAGGGTCCTCACCATCTGCTTATCCCAATCGACAAAGCTCCCATATTTGCTGATCGTCTAGCTCAGATCGACGGCTCCGAGCGCATGAGTTGGGCGCGTTACGAAGTTAGGCCAGGTGATACGCTGGGTGGTATCGCGCAGCGCTTCAACACGAGCGTCGCCTCGGTACAGAGCACTAACAAGATTAAAGGCCACCTGATCCGTGTGGGCCAATCGCTACTGATTCCGGCTGCACTGGTAGATGCATCTGCTTATGCTCTAAGCGTCGATCAGCGCGCCGAAAAGCGCCTGGCAGGCAAGGCTCCTAGCGGCAAAGCGAAGCAGATTCACGCTGTTGCCTCTGGCGAATCACTATGGAGCATCTCGCAGCTCTACGGCACAACGCCTAAACAGATAGCCCGCTGGAATGAGATGGGTGTTAAACAGACACTCGGTATCAATCAGAAGCTCGTTGTCTACGTAGATGCACCGCGTATCAGTGACGCTATGGCGAAGGCTCACACGGTACAGTCCGGTGATAATCTGGGCGCCATCGCGGCCAAATACTCAGTCAGCGTAACGCAGCTGCTGGAGTGGAACGGTCTCAGCATTGACTCCTTGCTGCGCCCTGGGCAGAAACTGGTCGTATCCGCCACACCTAATCAGAGCTAATGGACTGGCTCTCGATCGCAATAATTGTGATCTCGGTACTGCTCGCTTTTCTTTTTAAGTTCGTATTGATTAAAAGAGTGCACCAGTGGGTCGACAGAGACCTGCTGAAAACCCTGTCGTCCGGGGATGCAGCCAAGCTTGAACAGCTGACGACGCTCGACAACGAACTCAAACATCAGGGTGTCCCTCGTGCAGAGCGCTACCGCCGACTTGAGCAACTTGCGAATCAGCTGACACAATAACTGCAGACAGAGTCGACAGATCCCGATTTTTAACGTTTACTTATTGGATAATAAGTTGCGATAGATAAGGAGTCTTAGATGAAGTTACGCTGGCGTCAGAGTCTTGCGTCACTGGTGTTAATCAGCTCTTCGTTAGTGCAGGCGGCCACCCCAGAGTCACACGGCTTAGCTATGCACGGAGATCTAAAGTATCCAGCTGAATTCACTCATTTTTCTTATGCCAACCCAGATGCGCCCAAAGGCGGTGGTTTCCGCCAGGCCGCTATTGGCACCTTTGATAGCTTCAACCCCTTTATCGTAAAAGGCACCTCAGCGAGTGGCATCGGCCTGCTGTTCGATAGCCTGATGGGGCGTTCGTTAGATGAACCCTTTACTCAGTACGGGCTACTCGCTGAGACTATCCGTATGCCTGAAGACCGCAAGTGGGTCGAGTTTGATCTCCGAGAGGCGGCTCAGTTCAGTGACGGATCACCGGTACGTGCCGATGATGTGATTGAGACTTTTCGCCTACTGCGCGAAGAGGGTAGCCCCTTCTACAAGGCCTACTACAAAAACATCAGCAATATCTCCTCACTCAACGACGGTTTGACCGTACGTTTCGATTTTGGTGAAGAGGAGAACCTTGAGCTACCGCTGATTGTTGGCGAAGTGCCAATCATGAGTGCCGAGTACTGGGCATCGCGTGAATTTGCAGCGCCATCTTTGGACCCTATTCTTGGATCAGGTCCCTATCTAGTTGGTGATATTGATCCAGGACGCAGCATCACTTATCAGCGCAACGCCGACTACTGGGGTGTAGACCTCGCGGTCAACAAGGGGCGCTACAACTTCGATCAGATGATCTACGACTACTACCGCGACAGCACTGTAGCGCTTGAAGCGTTCAAAGCTGGTCAGTACGACTTCCGCGAGGAGAACTCTTCAAAGAACTGGGCGACCGGCTACACCGGCCCAGCCTTTGACGATGGACGTGCGAAACGTGAACTGGTGGATGACGCCAACCCAGCGGGAATGCAGGCATTTATTATGAATACCCGTCGCGATCTATTCGAAGACAAGGGGGTACGTCAGGCGATTACACTCGGCTTCGACTTCGAGTGGACCAATGCCAACCTCTTCTACGATGCCTATACACGCAGTCACAGCTTCTTCTCCAACTCAGAGATGGCGGCAACTGAGCTACCAACAGCGGCTGAGTTAGAGATCCTGGAGCCACTGCGTGGCCAGATCCCAGATGAGGTATTCACTGAGGTCTACCGTGCACCAACCACTAAGGGCGATGGTCGTAACCGCATGCAACTGCGTGAAGCGCTCAAGCTACTGCGAGAAGCGGGTTGGAACCTCGATGCAGGAACCCTGAAGAACGGCAACGGTGATGAGTTCAAGTTTGAAATCCTGCTGGTGCAGAAGGATTTTGAGCGTGTCGTAGCGCCATTTATACAGAATCTAGAGAAGCTCGGTATGGAGGTGAGTATCCGTATCGTTGACGTATCACAGTACATCAATCGCTTGCGCGAAACCGACTTCGATATGATTGTTGGCAGCTTCGGGCAGTCCAGCTCACCGGGTAATGAGCAGCGTGAGTTCTGGGGCTCTGAGGCCGCCGATCAACCCGGCAGCCGCAACCTGATAGGTATCAAAGACGCTGCGATCGATCGATTGGTAGAGTTGTTGATTCAGGCACCTAATCGAGAGCAACTGGTACTACGCGCGCGCGCACTTGATCGTGTCCTGCAGTGGAACCACTTCGTAGTGCCGCAATTCCACATCGCGTCACATCGAATCGCCTACTGGGATAAGTTTGGCTTCCCAGAAACCCGCCCAACCTACGCGCTGGGCCTTGATACCTGGTGGTCTAAAGAGACCAACTAAGGAGACAAGATGGCCGCCTACATTGTTCGGCGTCTGTTACTGATCATACCGACCCTGTTTGGCATACTTTTGCTAAACTTTATGATTATTCAACTGGCCCCTGGCGGGCCAGTGGAGCAGGCGCTCGCACATATGCAGGGTATCGCGGTCGATGCCACCAGTCGTATTGGTTCCGGCGAAAAATCAGACATCAGCGCCGATGCGTCCTCTGGCAACGATAGTAAGTACCGCGGCGCGCAAGGGATGGATCCGGTGCTGGTTGCCGAGATTGAGAAGCTCTACGGCTTTGATAAACCGGCGCATGAGCGCTTCTTTAAAATGGTTGGCGACTATCTGACGTTTGATTTTGGACGCAGCTTCTTCAGTGATAAACCCGTTGTAGATCTGATTATTGAGAAGATGCCGGTTTCAATCTCTCTGGGGCTCTGGACTACGCTGATCACTTATCTGGTATCCATCCCCCTAGGTATCAGAAAAGCGGTCAAAGATGGCACGCCATTCGATGTATGGACATCTTCATTCATTATCGTCGGCTACGCCATACCCAACTTCCTCTTCGCTATTCTGCTTATTGTGATCTTTGCAGGTGGCACCTACCTAGACTGGTTCCCACTACGTGGACTCACCTCCCCCGGCTGGGAGGAGATGAGCCTGATCGAGAAGATCGGCGACTACTTCTGGCATCTGGCACTGCCGATTCTGGCGTCGGTCATTTCTAGTTTTGCAACATTGACCATGTTGACGAAAAACGCCTTCCTCGATGAGATACACAAGCAGTATGTACTTACCGCGCGCGCCAAAGGGTTGAAGATGAGCGAGGTGCTCTACGGTCACGTCTTTCGTAATGCGATGCTGCTGATCATTGCCGGGATGCCGGCGGCATTGATCGGGATATTCTTCACCGGCTCGATGCTCATTGAGGTGATCTTCTCTCTCGATGGGCTCGGCCTACTCGGCTACGAAGCCGTTATTAACCGCGACTACCCGGTAATTTTTGGTACGCTCTATATCTTTACGCTAGTCGGACTGCTGCTCAAGTTGATCTCCGATATCACTTACACCCTGGTCGATCCGCGCATCGACTTCGAGAGCCGGGATATGTGAGTATGGAACTGACCCCACTACAGCGCCGACGCTGGCTCAACTTCCGCTCCAACAAACGTGCCTGGTGGTCACTCTTGATCTTCAGCGTCCTCTTCGTGCTGACGCTCTTTGCCGAGCTTCTTGCCAATGACAAGCCGCTAGTAATTACAACGCCGCAAGCTAACTTCTATCCACTCTTCACCGAGTACACCGAGCTCGATTTTGGTGGCGATTTCGAGGCGCGGGTCGACTACCGTGACCCCTATATCATTGAGCTCATCGAGGAGCAGGAGGGGCAGGTATTCTGGCCGTTGATTCGATTTAGTTACGATACGATCAACTTCGACCTCGATCAGCCCGCCCCCTCCCCGCCTACAGCGGTTAATTGGCTCGGTACTGACGACCAAGGGCGCGATGTAGTGGCGCGGCTTATTTACGGCTTCCGCATCTCAGTGCTCTTTGCACTGGTGCTTACGCTGGCCAGCTCGGTGATCGGAATCGTTGCCGGCGCCATGCAAGGCTACTATGGCGGCCGTCTGGATCTTCTGATGCAGCGCTTTATTGAGATCTGGTCAGGTCTACCCGTACTCTTCTTGTTAATAATCCTCGCCAGCTTGGTGGAACCCAACTTCTGGTGGCTGCTGGGAATCATGCTGCTCTTCTCTTGGATGAATCTCGTCGATGTTGTGCGAGCCGAATTTCTGCGCGCCCGCAACCTTGAGTATGTGCGCGCTGCACGCGCGCTCGGCCAGCCCAACCGCGTCATCATGTTTCGCCATGTACTGCCGAATGCGATGGTCGCCACGCTCACCTTTATGCCGTTTATCTTTAATGGCTCGTTAGTCACGCTTACCGCGCTCGACTTCCTCGGCTTTGGCCTACCACCTGGGTCGCCCTCTCTGGGTGAACTGGTCGCTCAGGGTAAAGAGAACCTGCATGCACCCTGGCTAGGAATCAGTGCCTTCCTGTCACTATCGGTGATGCTGACACTGCTGATCTTCATTGGCGAGGGTGTACGTGATGCCTTTGATCCGAGGAAATCGATATGAGTCAGGATGCACTACTTACGGTCGACAACCTGCATATCCGTTTTGCTGGGCAGTCTGAATCGGTTGTTAAAGGGGTGAGTTTTGAGATTAAACCTGCAGAGACGCTGGCCCTGGTGGGAGAGTCGGGCTCAGGTAAGTCCGTCACCGCACTCTCACTACTAAAACTACTACCGGAAAGTACAGAGTACCCCCAAGGCGAGGTCCACTATCACGAGCAGGCCCTGATGCACGCGACCGAGCCCCAACTGCGCCAACTTCGTGGCAACCGTATTAGTTATATCTTTCAGGAGCCGATGACCTCGCTCAATCCACTGCACACACTGGAGAAGCAGATTGGTGAGACGCTGCGGCTACACAGAGGGCTCAGTGGTAACAAAGCGCGTATCCGTGCACTGGAGCTACTCAACCTGGTCGGCATACCTCAAGCCGAACGCCGTCTAAGCTCCTACCCTCACGAGCTCTCCGGCGGCCAACGCCAGCGAGTTATGATCGCAATGGCGTTAGCTAACGAACCTGAGCTCTTAATTGCCGACGAGCCTACTACCGCACTGGACGTCACCATTCAGCAGCAGATCCTTGAGCTACTACAAGAGCTGCAGCAGAAACTCGGTATGGCGATCCTGCTGATCACTCACGACCTCAATATCGTGCGTCGCTATGCCCATCGCGTCTGTGTGATGCATCAGGGTGTGCTTGTCGAGCAAGCCGAGACTGCCAAGATCTTTACTCAAGCGGAACACCCATACACCCAGAGTCTTCTGGACGCAGAACCCGGCGGTCATCCGCAGCCGGTCAGCGAAACTGCGCCGGTACTACTTAACGCCGAACAGATGAAGGTCTGGTTCCCACTGACACGTGGCCTGTTTAAACGCGTCTACGACCACGTCAAAGCGGTTAACCACATCAGTCTTGAGCTGCGTCAAGGCGAGACGCTTGGCATCGTTGGCGAGTCTGGTTCAGGCAAGAGCACTCTGGCGATGGCGATTCTTCGACTGATTCGCAGCGAGGGCGCTATCAGTTTCGAGTCGACCCGAATCGACGCCAAGACCCAAGTAGAGCTGCGTCCACTGCGTCAGTCGATGCAGATCGTCTTCCAAGACCCCTACGGCAGCCTCAGCCCACGCATGACGATTGAGGAGATCGTTGCCGAAGGTCTGGAGGTGCAAGGCGTTACCGATCGTGGTGAGCGTGCGCGCCGGGTGATCGATGCACTCAACGATGTGCAGCTAGATCCGAGCATCCGCGATCGCTATCCACACGAATTTTCCGGTGGCCAGCGCCAGCGTATCGCTATCGCCCGCGCCCTAGTTTTAAGGCCCAAGCTGATCGTTCTGGATGAACCCACCTCGGCACTCGATCGCAGTGTCCAGAAACAGATTGTCGAACTGCTGCGAGATCTCCAGTCCCGCTACAAGTTGAGTTACCTCTTTATTAGCCACGATCTTGCCGTGGTGCGCGCCCTGAGCCACCGCATTATGGTGATGCAGGGCGGCGAGCTAATTGAGGAAGGTGAGACCGAACGACTCTTCCACAAACCACAGAACCCCTATACTCAGGCGTTAATTGAGGCTAGCGGAATAGCCTAGAGGTCCAGTTCCAACTGATTATTTTTTAGTCATTACTATCGACCTGAGCACGTCCATAAAATTTTCTTATAGACTTCCTAAAAACTATCAATTTTTACTCTCTAATAGATTTTATTAACATGCGCTCCATCTTAAAGATCAAGCAACCAACCTATAGATGGAGTTTTACTGAATGTCTTACATCAATTCTGAAGTTAAGCCGTTTAACGCTACAGCCTTCCACGCTGGCGAATTCGTTGAAGTATCTGAAGCCGACCTCAAAGGTAAGTGGTCTGTAGTTTTCTTCTACCCTGCTGACTTTACTTTTGTATGTCCAACTGAGCTGGGTGACCTGGCTGACAACTACGAAGAGTTCAAAGCTCGCGGCGTTGAGATCTACGCTGTTTCTACTGACACGCACTTCACTCACAAAGCGTGGCACGACTCTTCAGAGACTATCAACAAGATCCAGTACCCAATGATCGGCGATCCAACAGGTACTATAACTCGCAACTTCAATGTAATGATCGAAGAGGCTGGTCTGGCTGATCGCGGTACTTTCGTAATCAACCCAGAAGGTCAGATCCAGATCGTTGAGATCTCAGCGGGCGGTGTAGGCCGTGACGCTCAGGAGCTGCTGCGTAAGATCAAAGCGGTGCAGTACATTGCTGCAAACCCAGGTGAAGTTTGCCCAGCTAAATGGAAAGAAGGTGAAGAGACTCTGGCTCCTTCACTGGACCTGGTTGGCAAGATCTAAGCGATCCCTAGCCGGCAGTACTCGAGGTCGCCAGCCGGCGGCCTCACCCTTAAGCGCTGTGGCGCTGCTCTTAACACCTTCCCTAAACAATTTAAGCTGTAGATCGAGGTCTATATGTTAGATGCGAACATCCTCAAACAACTTGATGCTTACCTTGGCTATATCAAACAGCCAATCACCCTGCACCTCGCTGCGGATGAGTCCTCGAAGGGACAGGAGCTGAGCAACCTGGCGAATTTACTGGCTGAGCGCTCTGCGTTGATCAGTGTTGAGAGCTGGGAGAACGATCGTAAGCCAGCCATGGCGATCTCCGCACAGGGCGACAAAGCCCCACGTGTGGTCTTTGCTGGTATCCCTATGGGTCATGAGTTCACTTCACTGATCCTGGCACTGCTGCAGGCCGGCGGACATCCGTCTAAGGCCTCGGAGCAGTTGCAACAGCAGATTAAAGGTCTGCAGGGCAAGATGAACTTTGAGATCTACATCTCACTATCGTGCCAGAACTGTCCAGACCTGGTACAGGCGCTCAACCTAATGGCGCGCCTGAATCCGAACGTCAGCGCGACCATGATTGATGGCGCGCTGTTCCAGCACGAGGTCGACTCACGTCAGGTGATGGCCGTGCCTGCAGTCTTTTTGAACGGTGAGCTATTCGTACAGGGCCGTACTGAGCTTGAAGAGATCTTGGCCAAGCTCGACACGGCGGGCGCCGATCGCGCCGCAGCAGAGCTCTCCGAACGTGAGCCCTACGAGGTGATGGTTGTTGGGGGCGGCCCAGCAGGTGCTGCAGCAGCGATCTACGCCGCCCGCAAGGGCATTCGCACCGCTCTGGTCTCTGAGCATTTCGGCGGTCAGGTACAGGAGACGATGGGAATCGAGAACCTCATCTCTGTTCCTTACACCGAGGGCCCTAAGCTTGTTTCAGCGATGGAACAGCACGTCAAAGAGTACGATGTCGACCTGATCACGCATCAGCGTGCCGCATCTCTGGGCGAGGCTGATGGCTACCACGCGCTCAAACTTGAGAGTGGTGCAACACTCAAGGCACGCTCTGTAATTCTTGCGACCGGTGCACGCTGGCGCGAACTGGACGTACCTGGCGAGCAGGAGTACCGCGGCAAGGGCGTGGCCTACTGCCCGCACTGTGACGGTCCGCTGTTCAAAGGCAAACGTGTAGCGGTGATCGGTGGCGGCAACTCAGGTATTGAGGCGGCGATTGATCTAGCGGGTATCGTTAAGGAAGTGACTGTACTCGAGTTCAGCGACACCTTGCGCGCCGACCAGGTACTGCAGGATAAAGCCAACTCCATGGGCAACATCCGCATCATCAAAATGGCGCAGACCACCGAAGTTGAGGGTGATAGCCAGCGCGTAACTGCGATCAACTACACCGACCGTAGCACCAACGAAACACATCGAATCGAACTCGAAGGCATCTTTGTGCAGATTGGTCTGATCCCGAACACTGAGTGGCTAAAAGGTTGTCAGCTCGCGCTATCAGCGCACGGCGAGATTCAGATAGATGCCAAGGGCGCGACTAATCTACCCGGTGTATTCGGTGCCGGTGACGCAACCGATGTGCCCTACAAGCAGATTGTGATCTCGATGGGCGCAGGAGCTACTGCTGCGCTGAGTGCATTTGATCATCTGATTCGCACCCCTGCTCCTGCAACTGCAACTGCA
>JAHEDZ010000005.1:0-40405 GCA_024640955.1 Oceanospirillaceae bacterium | reverse complement strand
CTGCAACTGCAACTGCAGAGGCGCAAGTCGCCTAACCAGCACTCAATAAAAAAGCGCGAATATCCCGGGATATTCGCGCTTTTTTTTGTGATTGCTACACCGCCTAGATAGAGGCGTTGTAAGTCGAGCTTAATTAATCTCGACCTCTGCAGCGGCTTTGAGCTGCTCAAAGTAGGCGTTGAACGCCTTTTCACCTTGCAGGTTTGCGAGCATACGACCGATCTGCTGACGCTGCTCGGCTTCGAGCTGTTCATCTGCAACACCCACCGCCTCGACAGTAAATACCGCTGCGCTGCCATCAATCAACCTAGTGCTCGTAAACACTGATGTTGAACCCGGCTTCGCTTGGGCGAATGCGCGAGATACTAACTGCGGCGGTAGACCTGAATCAGCACCGCGCATCACCGCTTCTGCCGTTTCAAATACCAGCTCAGGAGTTTCTCCGGCGTTCAACTGCTTCACAAACTCCTCAGCATTTTCAGCAGCCATCTTCGCTGCCTTCTCCTGCTTGAGCTGGGCCATCAAGTCTTCACGTACATCGTCGAGCGTTAACTGACGTGCGGGGATCTCTTCATTCAGATGCAACACCATCGTACGACCAAAATCGAGCTCTACAAGATCAGAGTTGAGCTGCTCTTTCAGGACAGAATCTGAGTTTGCGGCACGAATAACGCGCTGATTGGCAAATAGCCCCTCACCACCGCTCTTAGCAAAGGGTTCTGAAGTCTGGATCTTAAGCTCGAGCTCTTCAGAAGCTGCCACCAGGTCACCTGAAGAGAATGCTAGGTCAGCCAGACGCTCCAGCGCGACCACATAAGCCGCTTCAGCTTCTTGCTGAGCGATCTGTTCGCGCAGGTCGTACTCCGCTTCCGCAAAGCTTGGCGCTTCGGTCTGACGAATTGAGTCCAGCTTGATGAGGTGAACGCCAAATTCAGTGGTAATCGGCTCTGACACTTCGCCCTCATTGAGCGTAAACAGTGCATCATCAAAAGCACCGGCAAAGAAACCTTTAGTCATGTAACCCAGCTCACCCCCCATAGGAGCAGAACCGATATCCTCAGATTCCGCTTTGGCCAGCTCAGCAAAATCAGTGCCCGCCTCGATCTGCTGACGCAGTTCCGCAGCTTTAGCCACAGCCTGCTCTGCGCTCTGAGAGTCATTGACCTCGAGCAGGATATGACGCGCGAAACGCTCTTCCTGACCCTGGAACTCTGCCTTGAGATTCTCGTATGCAGTGTTCAGCTCAGCTTCGCTAACCTGTTCAGGGAAGGAGAACTGTTCAAGCTCTAGCAAAACGTAGTCCATCACTAGCTGTTCCGGTGTCTGCATCAGCGCAGAACGTTCGTCATAAGCGGCTTGTAACTCCGCATCGCTTATCTCAACACTTGACTCATCCGGGGCTATCAGTGCGTAGCGAATGTCACGTGTCTGGCGGTTCAGTTCGAGCATGCGATCCAGTTCAGCCGGGGTAACAAAAGCGGAGTCTGCATAAGCACGACGCTGCTGATCAACGAGTGTCATGGTGCGAAGCAGCTCACGGTAGCTTAGCGGAGTGAAACCTGCGCTTCGCAGCGCGGCTTCAAACTGGTTGCGGTCGAAACGACCCTCAACCTGGAAATCCGGAGTATTGACGATCAGTTGATCGAGCATCTCTTCAGAGACAAATAGACCGCGATCATCGGCGTTTGTCTCTTGCAAGGTACGGTCGACGAGGCTGTCGAGTACCGACTTGCGCAGAAGGTTGTCATCCAACATCGCTGGGTCAGCATCAGCACCCATCTGGTTCAAAATCTGTCGGCGCTGTAACTCAACACCACGGAACACTTCCTGCTCTGTGATCTCAGCACCATTTACTATCGCTGGAGCAGGTTTAGCCGTAGCCAAACCAACGAGTGAATCCACACCCCAAAGAGCAAAGACAACAATAATCAAACCCACAAGGATCTTAGCGACGATCCCCTGTGAGTTGTCGCGCATAGATTGCAACATCTCTATATCGATCCTTAAAACTAAAAAAAGCGCATCCGAAGGAGTGCGCTTTTTTTACTAGCTGGGCCGACTACCAATCACATCCTTCTGTGAATGGTCGCCTATGGCCAGCTAACGAGTGTCTTACTTGTTTACAGCGTCTTTCAGCGCCTTACCAGGCTTGAAAGTAGGCAGAGTAGCAGCAGCGATTTTGATAGTCGCACCGGTCTGTGGGTTGCGACCGTCGCGTGCAGCACGCTCTTTAGTAGTGAAAGTACCGAAGCCCACCAGCGCAACAGACTCGCCCTTCGTCAGAGCAGCGGTTACAGCGTCAAGGGTAGCGTCTAGCGCACGGCCAGCAGCAGCTTTTGGAAGATCAGCAGATGCTGCGATTGCATCAATTAGTTCAGACTTGTTCACATTGTTCCCCTTCATGAAAGAGTTTTCTTGTAGTGTTGTTGTGTTTGTTCATATGCCAAAGCAGATGTCATTACTTTATAGCAACCTGCCAGCGGAGCGTCAACAGCTTAAAGCCAATAAATACGCGGCTTCTGCTTAATGTCGGCTCACAGCTTCTGCTTTGGTATCACCCTTAGCAGATTCATTTGCTAAGGCCTCTTTCTGCTCCTCAGTCAGAGGTTCAGGCTGACGAGTGAGCGCTATGCTCAACACCTCATCAATCCACTTTACTGGCCTTATTTCAAGATCTGCTTTGATGTTGTCAGGAATTTCCCTCAAATCGCGGCGATTTTCATCAGGTATGACCACCGTCTTAATACCACCGCGGTGTGCTGCGAGCAGCTTCTCTTTTAGTCCGCCTATCGGCAACACCTGTCCGCGCAGCGTGATTTCACCGGTCATCGCGACATCCGAACGTACTGGAATCCCGGTAAGAGACGAGACTAAAGCCGTGCACATTCCAATACCGGCACTCGGTCCATCTTTGGGAGTGGCACCCTCAGGTACATGGATATGGAGATCTTTTTTCTCGTGGAAGTCAGTCGGGATACCCATAGACTCAGCACGATTACGCACCACCGTGAGAGCTGCCTGGATAGACTCTTTCATAACATCACCCAGGGATCCAGTCAGAATCTGACGCCCCTTACCCGGCACAATGGCCGCTTCGATCGTCAAGATATCGCCGCCAACCTGAGTCCAAGCCAAACCCGTTACCTGTCCTACCTGATCCTGCTCTTCTGCACGACCGAAGTTGTGCTTCTGTACGCCCAGGTAGTGTTCAAGCTGCTCTCTAGTTACAGAGAGTGATTTACCCTCAGCGGTTCCCAGCGCCAGCTCTTTAACCACCTTACGACACACCTTAGCAAGCTCACGCTCTAGACCACGAACGCCGGCTTCACGAGTGTAGTAACGGATAATATCAATGATGGCATCATCGCTGACATCCAGCTCTTTAGGTTTCAAACCATTCTGCTTAATCTGCTTGGGCAACAGGTAACGACGCGCGATGTTGAGCTTCTCATCCTCGGTGTAACCCGGAATACGGATCAGTTCCATGCGGTCCAACAGCGGGCCAGGGATATTCATCGAGTTAGAGGTACAAACAAACAGTACCTCTGAAAGATCATAATCTACTTCGAGGTAGTGATCGTTAAAGCTCGAGTTCTGCTCGGGATCGAGCACTTCAAGTAGCGCCGAGGCAGGGTCACCACGGTGATCCATACCCATCTTATCGATCTCATCCAGCAAGAACAGTGGGTTTTTAACCCCTACTTTCGAAAGCTTCTGAATCAGTTTACCGGGCATCGAACCGATGTAGGTACGGCGATGGCCGCGGATTTCCGCCTCATCACGCACACCACCTAGAGCCATACGAATATATTCGCGGTTGGTCGCCCGGGCAATTGAACGACCCAGAGAGGTTTTACCTACGCCTGGAGGTCCAACAAGACAGAGGATTGGACCGCGCAGCTTACGCACGCGCTTCTGCACCGCGAGATACTCAATAATGCGCTCTTTAACCTCATCAAGCCCGAAGTGATCCTCGTCCAGAATCTTAGTCGCGCGCTTCATATCCAAGCGTACCTTAGTGCGTTTTGACCAAGGAATCTGCAACATCCAATCGATGTAGCCTCGCACAACGGTCGCCTCAGCGCTCATTGGAGACATCATCTTCAGCTTGTTGAATTCGGCCATTGTCTTGTCGAGCGCCTCTTGCGGCATGCCCGCCGCCTCGATCTTGCGCTGCAATTCATCAAGGTCACTGCCGCCTGACTCATCGAGATCACCCAGCTCTTTCTGAATCGCCTTCATCTGCTCATTCAGATAGTACTCGCGCTGGCTCTTCTCCATCTGTTTTTTGACGCGACCACGGATGCGTTTCTCGACCTCAACCAGGTCGATCTCCGCCTCCATCAGAGACATCAATTTTTCCAATCGCGCTTTCGAGTTCAGCAGCTCTAACAGCTCCTGCTTCTGCTCGAGTTTGAGCGACATATGCGCAGCGATGGTATCCGACAGACGACTTGGGTCATCTATGTTGTTGAGTGAAGTTAGAACCTCGTTTGGAATCTTCTTGTTGACCTGAATGAATTTCTCAAACTGATCCAGCACCGTGCGTTTGTAGATATCGGCCTCGGCACTGGCAACCTCTTCTTCACTGAGCTGATGCAGGCTCGCAGCGTAGTGCTCCTGCTCCTCAAAGAGGGTATCGATACGTGCACGGTACTCACCCTCGACTAGCACTTTGACTGTGCCATCGGGCAGTTTTAGCATCTGCAGAATAGTTGCGACCGTACCGCAGTCAAACAGATCTGACATGCGCGGCTCATCTTCTGAAGCGCTACGCTGCGCGACCAGCAGAATCTGCTTGTCACGAAGCATCGCCTCTTCCAACGCCTGAATCGACTTCTGACGCCCAACAAAAAGCGGTATCACCATGTGCGGGTAGACAACTACATCACGTAGCGGCAGTACAGGTAGTTCCAGCACGGGGGAGTTCGTTGCGTTCTGATCCATCTTGGATGCCTCCGGTAGCGGCGCGGAAGAGAAATAGACAGCTGCGCCAAATGTTCCTTACTTTCACTATGGGGTCTGCGCCAGAAAAAGCAAGGGAGAGTCTTTCACTCTCCCTTAACATTTTGATCTGTGGCTAGTGCAAAGGCGCTAGGATCACTTAAAGTAGGCGTTCTCACGCTGACTGTGATCAGTCTCATCACGCACACCGACAAGCCCTGGTAGTTTCTCAACCAAGGTCTTTTCTACGCCGTCTTTGAGCGTCATGTCGACTGCGCTGCAACCCTGACAGCCACCGCCAAATTTGAGGACAGCAATCATGCCTACGTCCTCTTCTACAAGTTCGATCAGCTTCACTTCACCACCGTGTGAAGCCAAGCCTGGGTTGATCTCAGAGTAGAGAATGTAGTTGATCTGCTCCTCCATTGGGCTATCAGCCGAAACCTTCGGTACTTTGGCATTTGGGGCCTTGATCGTTAGCTGTCCGCCCATACGATCCTGAGCGTAGTCGATGAAGGCTTCGTCAAGGTAGGGGATAGAGTTGCGCTCGATGTAGAAGCGCAGCTGCTCAAGCTCCATAATCTCATCTTCACCGTTCACCTCCTCTGGGCGGCAGTAGGCCAGACAGGTCTCTGCATAGGTTGTGCCGGGCTGGGTGACGAACAGACGGACCGCGATACCTTCAACATTCTGTTTTTCGAGCAGTTCCGCCAGATAGACTGCTGCACCTGGGGTTACTTCGATATTCAGCATTTCACTGAGTCTCCGCTATGATTCTATATGGACCAAGAATACAGTCTATTAATATCTGAGTAAATTAATAGGTTATTATTTGTACGCTAGCCTATCGACTATCCTCTGATACACTCTTACTTAAACTGAGACCCTACCCTAGGACCTATCCGGCATGCCCGAGCACTCGCTATTTACCTCATTCTTTCTAATTTTTAGCGGTGCTGCAGTGCTCGCATCAATCGCTCTATACACCCGCCAACCGCTGTTGGTTGCTTACATCGTTCTGGGTGCGCTGCTAGGCCCCTCGGGGCTAGAAGCGGTCACTGATACTGGGTTGCTGTCGGACATTGCCCATATCGGCATTATCTTTCTACTCTTCCTTCTCGGCCTCGACATGCAGCCGTCGCACCTGATTCACATGCTCAAAAAGGCAACGTTAGTGGCGCTGATCAGCTCACTAATCTTCTTAGCACTGGGCTACGGGATGACCTTGGCATTCGGATTCACGCAGACCGAAGCGCTCGTAGTGGGCGCCGCCATGATGTTTTCGAGCACGATCATTGGTATCAAACTATTACCAACAACTGTGCTGCACCACAAGCACACCGGTGAGCTTGTGGTGGGCCTGCTGCTTTTGCAGGATGTAATCGCAATCCTCGTACTGCTGCTGCTGAACTCTGGCGGCGAGGCGAGTCCTGCCGTGGGCTTCGTGAAGTCGATGATCGCTCTTCCAGCAATGGTACTGGCGGCCTATCTGGCGGTGCGCTACGTGATTTTGCCATTACTGATGCGTTTTGACCGCTTCCACGAATATATCTTTCTGGTCGCTATCGGATGGTGTCTGGGTATGGCTGAAGCGGCCGAACTGGTCGGCCTTTCGGCCGAGATGGGCGCATTTATCGCAGGCGTCACGCTGGCAACCAGCCCGATCTCACAGTACATCGCTACCAGCCTTAAGCCGCTACGCGACTTCTTCTTGATTCTGTTCTTCTTCTCAGTCGGCGCCAGCTTCAACCTGGCTCTACTCGACGACATCTTACTACCTGCACTGGCGATGACCGTAGCCGTTCTGGCCGTCAAACCGGTGGTGTTTAGAACCCTGCTCAGTGGTATCAGCGAAAGCAAGGAGACCGGCTGGGAGATCGGTTTTCGTTTAGGCCAGACCAGTGAGTTCTCGCTATTGATCGCCTATCTTGCATTCGCCTCTCAGTTGATCGGTACAGAGGCTTCGCACGTCATCCAGGCCACGGCAATTTTGACCTTCTTGCTCTCCACCTATGTGGTGATCTTTCGTTTTCAATCGCCGATCGCGATCAAAGACTCGTTGCGGCGTGATTAATCCAGTTGTTTGAATCTTTGTCGGTCACGCCGACCCCAACGTTCACGCGCCTCAGCAATCAGCTCTTCAGGGGCTCGTTGCGCATTGCCGGGAAGTAAACGCAGCACTGTGGCTAGAGTCGTAAGCAGCGCCCCTTCGCCATAAGGGTGCTCTAACTCACCGCTCCAAAGCGCCTTCATCTGATATATGCTGAGATCTTCATTTTTGACCAGGCGCTGAGGGTAGAGTCTGGGCCAGGTAGAGAGGCTCAGCTCACCGTCTAGTATCCAGTGCATTTCAGTTTCGCTATCAGGCTTAGTCTCCGCTTCGCCGCCATCACCGCGAACTGTGACGCTATTTTGGGTGCCAAGCAGCAGCGCTGTCTGCTGATGCATGGGTGCATAAGGCGGGTGAAATACACCATCAACACAGGCGCGTGCGTTTAACGGGTTTAGCAGGCGGCAGAGGGTATGCACTGGCGAGCGCAGACCCAAAATATGGCGCAATTGAATAATTTCACCCAGAGGCGGACAGAGCTGATCTATCCCCATAAAGCTAAAACCGCCATGATCGAGCTGCTGCTTTACCTGTTGCCAATTCGCAGCAGCGCTTATCCCCAACTGCGCCAGGGCATCCTCAGAGTAGATGCGCCCCAGCGTATGGCCGCGCGCACCGTGCATAAACACTCTGACGCCCTGCTCGGCCAACAGCAGAGCAGTGAGCAAAAACCAGGGCTGGTTCCGTTTTTTACCGGCATAGCTGGACCAATCGAGGTCAACCTGCAGTTGCTCAGGTATCGGAAATCGCACACGAACAGCATCGATAAATCCGGCGAGCTCTTCAGGCGCCTCCTCCTTGACCCGCAGTAGCATTAGAAAAGCCCCGAGCTGCTCGGGCTCCACCTCGGCATCCAAGATCATCCCCATCGCCAGGCGCGCCTCCTCTAGTGTCAGAGAGCGACTCCCTTTTTTGCCTTTGCCGAGGATGCGGACATACTGCGCGAATGGATGTTCTGCTGGACCCTGTGGCATCAAGGCTATCCCGTTAACAGCTAAAGTTCGGTAAACTCCAATTATACCCAATGTTAGTTTAAATACTCACTCAGCCCTCAGGTCTTTTATGAAGCATCGCCGCATTCGCTATGGTGGTCCACGCCAGGCTGCGAAAAAGCCAACTAACCTCGATACTCCGGTAGAGATCCTCTCGCTGTCACTTGATGGGCGTGGTGTTGCACGTCCGAACGGCAAGACACTTTTTGTTCGAGATGCGCTGCCGGGTGAACAGGTGGAAGTCGCCATCGAAAAAAGTGGTAAGCGCTTCGATGAGGGAAGTTTGGCACAGCTAATCTCTCCCTCCGATCAGCGTGTGGAACCTGTCTGTCAGTACTACGATCGGTGTGGCGGCTGTGACCTTCAGCATCTAGACCCTCAGGCCGCGGTTGAACTGAAGCAGCAGGAGCTGCTGACCCAGCTGTCGAAGCGCGCCAAAGTCGAACCTGAGGCGATAGACAGTCCACTGCAGAGCTCTGCAGTTCTCGGATACCGCCGTGCCGCCCGTGTCGGGATCAACCAGCGCGAGAGTGGTGAGCTGCTTATGGGTTTTCGCCGCCGTAACAGCTCAAAACTGGTCGATATCGAGCAGTGCCCCGTGTTAACTCCCAGCATCAACGCCTTGCTAGTAGATTTGCGCACCACACTCAAGCAGTTTGAGCGTATCAAACACCTGACCCAGGTCGAGCTCATCGAGGGCAAAGCTGGACTGGTGGTAGAGCTGCGAACGACAAAAAACCTCAGTGACGAGCTGCGCGCAGCGCTAACTACGCTCGCCAAACTGCATCAGGCGGACTTTGAACTAAGCATCAAAGAGGGCGCAAAAACCAAACTATACGCGAACCCTGCGGCAACTGAGCTTGAGCTTGCCCAGACACTGAACCTCCAGTTCAGCGCGCGTGACTTTGTGCAGGTCAATAGCGAGGTTAACGAACAGATGGTTAGTCGCGCGCTCGAGTGGCTAGCCCCACAAGCAGAGGAGCGTGCGCTCGATCTATTTTCGGGTCTGGGCAACTTCTCACTGCCACTGGCCCAGCGAGTTAAGCAGGTCACGGCGGTTGAGGGGAGTAGTCCGATGGTAGAGCGCTGCCTGGCCAACGCTGCTGCGAACGGAATAGAGAATATCAGCGCCTACAGTGCCGATCTATCCCAATCAGATACTGCTGCCCCTTGGCTGGCACAAGAGTATGATCTAGTCCTACTCGATCCACCCCGCCAGGGCGCAGCCAATATCATCGCTCAGATTGAGCATCTGCGCCCACGCGCACTGGTCTATATCGCCTGTGACCCCTCATCTCTGGTGCGTGACGCCGAGACACTCACAACACAGGGGTACCGTATGAGTCGACTCTGTGTGGCTGATATGTTCCCGCAGACTCACCATATAGAGTCTCTGGCTCTATTTGAGAGAGTTTGAATCTCAGTAAAGGTTGAAAAAGTCGATGCAGTGTCACTACGAAGATACCGAGATCCTGATACTGGAGAAGCCCGAGGGTCTGCTCTCCGTTCCCGGCCGTGGTGAAGATAAGCAGGATTGTCTTTGGCGGCGCGCGCAGACGATTTGGGATGATGCCCTTATTGTGCATCGCCTCGATTGCGCCACCTCGGGGCTAATGGTGCTCGCCCGCAATAAAGAGTCTCACCGTGAGTTGAGCCGTCAGTTTCAGCAGCGCCAGAACTTTAAACGCTATCATGCACTGATCGCCGGACAGCCGGAACAGGATGAGGGTGTACGACGCGAGCCCATGCGTTGTGACTGGGAGCGCCGTCCATTGCAGATGATCGACTTTGAGCAGGGCAAATCGGCAACCACTTTCTGGCGCGCCTTGGATAGAGGTCAGATCGGCGAGCAAGAGTACACCCGCGTCGCCCTCTACCCCATTACCGGCCGTTCACACCAGCTACGCCTTCATATGCAGGTGCTAGGGCATCCAATTCTAGGGGACAACCTCTATGCTGAGGGGGCAGCGCTCAACAGCGTTGAGAGACTGATGCTGCATGCTGACTTGCTGGAGCTCTTTCATCCCGTGACTCAGGAGCGGATGAGTTTCAGCTCACCCACTCCGTTCTAACGCCCCGGGATGCCTTCAATTTGACGATAGACTGAACGCCTGAAGCTCTAGCATCGCAATGGTAAGTATCGCCGAGTCAAAATCATTCGTTTGAGGCTCGGTTGTGAGCCCCTCTTTCAGCTCCTCGATCGGCGACACACCGTGGTAACTCTCGACAAACTTGGTAATGTGTTCAACGTCGTTCGCATCGAGACGCTCTTTTATCGTTGAACAGGCTGATTTTAGTTGCTTAGCTTTTTGCTTTAGGCGTTGCTGTGGCATCGTGCGCTCCAAACTTTGAGTCCGGCTATCTAACAGAAGCATAGAAGCTGCCCATGTTTCTGCCGGTTTGGAGGCGGATTAGAGGGTATTAACCCTCAAGCGTAACTCGACGTCTTCTATCGAGGTATTCCACACCCTCATGTCATTAAAAATACCGAGCCCTAAACAAAAACGGCGCCCGAAGGCGCCGCTCTCTCCCAAGAGCTCGATTAAGCGTCGAAATCGATACCCAAGCGAGCACCGACCTCTTCGTACGCTTCGATAACATCGCCGAGCCCCTGACGGAAGCGGTCCTTATCCATCTTCTTGCGTGTCTTCTTGTCCCACAGACGACAACCATCAGGCGAGAACTCATCACCGAGCAACACCTCACCGTTGAACAGACCAAACTCGAGTTTGTAATCCACCAGCATCATGCCGGCATCGTCGAACAGCTTTTTAAGTACGTCGTTTACCTGGTAGGTCAGCTCTTTGGAGCGCTGCAGATCCGCTGGTTGCGCCCAGCCAAAAGTCTCAACCAGCGACTCGTTGACCATCGGATCGCCTAGAGAGTCATCTTTGAGAAACAGCTCAAAAGTTGGAGGATTCAGCTCCTGCCCCTCTTCGACACCCAGACGGCGGCAGAGTGAACCCGCAGAGACGTTACGCACAACGCACTCAACCGGCATCATATCGAGACGCTTCACCAGACACTCGTTATCCGATAGCAGCTTTTCAAAGTGTGTTGGGATGCCGGCATCAGCAAGTTTCTGCATAATAAAAGCGTTGAACTTGTTGTTCACCATCCCTTTGCGATCCAGCTGTTCGACCTTTTTACCATCGAAAGCAGAAGTATCGTTGCGGAACTCAAGCACCATGTAATCCGGGTCATCAGTCTTGAATACTGACTTCGCTTTGCCCGCATACAGCTCTTCACGTTTTTCCATTTAAATCTCCAGCGACGCTTGGTGTAGGAGTAACCAACGCCTTAAATTCCGATATTGTCCTTGATCGTCCAGAGCAGCTCAGCGGCGGTGCTCTCAGAGACTATGTTGCCTTTGCGATCGTGAACCGAGATAAGCACACCCGAGCGCGCACGGTTAAAGACCAGTTGGTAACGCTTAACAACGATAAGGTCGCCATCTTCGTCTGTCCGTTTCTGGTTATCCTGCCCAAAGACTTTGACTACTCGCTTGCCCACGAAGATCTTGAAGCCGTCCATTGCCAAGAGCTCTTCCTGTGTCGGCACAGAACCAACAACAGGCGCGTCCGGATCGCTCGTGTAGTTGATGTTTTCGTCCACTGTTTCTGGCGCTGCGGCTGGATTCCAATCCAAACTGATTGGACCTGACTCACGATTTCTCAACCAATCAAACAGCCCCTGAGGTTTCTCTTCCGGCGTCTTACCCACGTAAGTGAGATAGATTCGGCCACTATCCTCTTGCCGGGTACCAACGTCTACACCGGCTCGATCAAGCGCAGCATTGACCAGATCCCATGCCTGTTCGGCAGGAGCCTTGACGCTCAACAACGGACGATTACGAGAATCCCGGCCCACCTCACTCTCGAGGCGATCCCCTTGTTGATAGTCTGATAAGGTCGGTGCGGTTTCACTGCTGCGACTCAAGTAGTCAAGCATCGTGAACATGATTTCGTTGGTATACGGCAGCTCCTCGGCATCCAACAACCAGTCGACCTCTCGCCCCTGCGCACTCAAAGATATCTGTACCTGCTTCATGCTAATGGCTGTGCGGCCCTCAACTTCTGGATCTGGCCGAACCTGCAGACGCAATTTGTTTAACGAAGGCTCGTTCGCTTCGGAGTTAAATTTGAGCGTATTCAAAACCTTCTCAAACGGCGAAAGATCTTCACCCTCAACCCGAATCCACTCAGTCTCCATCAAGCCCGTGCGCGCATCCTGAGTGACCAGTTGCACATCAGCATCAGCCCAGTAACCCAGCACTTCAGTCCAGACGCGATCGATTGGCTCATCAACTAAGATTACGCGCTCGCCCTCAAGTGGACGGATCGATGCGCGCTCACCACCTTCAGTTGCGAAGAAGAACTCGGGACGCGGCACATCAGCGATAATCTCAGCCTGCGCCATGGTGGCGGTATTGAGCTCTGGTACCCGTAGCCCGTCACGAGTCTGCTTAGCATCCATACCCTCAGGGATCTGCAGACGCCTGCCCGCTTGTGCCTGCGCGTACTCAGTCTTGCGATCTTTAATGATGCCTGATTCGCCGTAGATCGGATTATCCGGCAGAGACTCACAACCGGCGATCAGCGTAGCTGCGGTTAATAGAACGAGACGCTTTGCCATAGCTAAACCCTCTCTTAGAGCAGTTCGGACTGTTTCAGCGTATCAACCAGCGCCGCACGCAGGTTGGCTGAAAGAGGCGTCAACGGCAGACGAATACCGGTGTCGCACCAACCCAGCTCGTGCATAGCCCACTTAACGGGGATCGGGTTAGACTCGGTAAACATCGCACTGTGCAGCGGCATCAATCTAGCCTGCAAAGCACGTGCCTCATCCGCTTTCCCCTCCAGACCAAGACGGCAGAGTTCAGCCATCTGCGCAGGTGCAATATTGGCGGTCACCGAGATGTTCCCCTGGCCACCTGCGAGGATCAACTCGATTGCAGTGCCGTCATCGCCGGAGTAGATAGCGAAATCATCTGGCGTGTTCTCAACGAGGAAGCGAGCGCGATCGATATCACCCGTCGCCTCTTTAATACCGACGATATTCTTTACAGACGACAGACGCACAACCGTCTCAGGTTGCATATCACAAGCGGTACGACCCGGGACGTTATAGAGAATTTGTGGAATATCTACAGCCTCTGCGACGGCGGTGTAGTGCAGCACCAACCCCTCTTGAGTTGGCTTGTTGTAATAAGGCGTAACCAACAGACAAGCATCCGCGCCCGCCTCTTTCGCCCCGCGCGTCATCTCAATCGCTTCACGCGTAGAATTAGCGCCTGTGCCAGCTATTACAGGGATACGACCCGCAACGCGCTTAACAACACGTTTAACCACCTCCAAGTGCTCGTCATAGTCCAGAGTTGCCGATTCACCTGAGGTACCCACTGCTACGATTGAGTCAGTGCCGTTCTCAAGATGAATATCGACAACGCGGTCGAGCGCTTCCCAATCTAGATCACCGTTAGGATGCATTGGGGTGGCGAGTGCTACCATACTGCCGCGAATCATGCTGTATCACCTTTTGTTGTCTTACGCGAGAGAACCGACAAACTCAGCTCTCCGGCAAAATTTAACCAGTGCGACATTTTAAACGAAATAGCGCTAACATTCGTAGTCTAAACGCTCACTTTTTCCGCGAAAGCGCGGATAAAAGTGAAACAATTGCACTACATAGCCTCGAAGGAGAGATAGATGTTAGAAGTTGGCCAGCAGGTACCCGATTTTACCGCCCGTGACCAGAACGGTGACCCCATCACATTAAGCCAGTTCAAAGGCAAAAAAGTGGTGATCTACTTCTACCCCAAAGACAACACTCCTGGGTGTACTGCACAGGCCTGCGATCTTCGCGATAACATTGACCGACTAACCGCAGCAGGCTATCAGATTATCGGCGTTAGCCAGGATAAAGAGGCGTCGCATCAGAAGTTTATCGCGAAGTATGACCTGCCCTTCCCGCTTATTGCCGATACCGATCATGAAGTACACGAGATCTTTGGCACTTGGCAGTTGAAGAAGCTTTACGGTAAGGAGTACATGGGAACTGTGCGTACCACCTTCATCATTGATGAGGAGGGTAAGCTTGAAGAGGTGATCTCTAAGGTGAAAACCAAGGAGCACGCCAATCAGATTTTGCCAGCTTAAGCCGAGAACGGCCGCTACGATTCAGTAGCGGCCTCTTCTGCTGCATGGTTCTGCGGCCAAGCCGTGACAACCGCCTTCACCAGGGTCGCCAGCGGAATAGCAAAGAACACACCCCAGAATCCCCAGAGACTGCCGAACACCAACACTGCGATTATAATTGAGACCGGATGCAGGTTAACCGCTTCTGAAAAGAGCAGTGGCACCAATACGTTTCCATCAAGAGCTTGGATAACGGCGTAAGCGATCATCAGATACATGAAATCCGACGAGACTCCCCACTGGAAGAAGGCGATCAGTGCGACCGGCACAGTCACCAGCGCCGCACCAATGTAAGGGATCAGTACAGAGAGGCCCACCAACAGCGCCAGTAGCGCCGCATAGTTGAGTCCCAAGATTGCGAAGGCGATATAGGATGCGGCGCCAACTATGAGTATCTCGATGGCCTTACCGCGAATGTAGTTGGCGATCTGATCATCCATCTCATGCCAGACCTGATTCAGCACATCGCGTTTTTCGGGCAGTGCAGCGGTCCAGCCTCGGATCAGCGAATCACTGTCCTTGAGGAAGAAAAATACAAGAATCGGGACCAGTACTAGGTAGATGAGCAGCGCCATAACACCGGTTACCGAACTCAGCGAGAAGCTCAGAATAAGTTGCCCCAACTGGCTCACTTCGGCGGCAGCCAGACCAAACAGCTGTCTAATCTGAGTCTCAGAGATCATGTCCGGGTATTTCTGCGGCAGCAGCAGCAACAGGTTCTGAACTTCAATCACCATACGTGGAAGCTCATTAAACAGCGTCACAGACTGACGCCAGGCGATAGGCATCACAAACAGTAAAAAGGCGGTCAGGAACCCAACAAAACCGACAAACACCAAAATCACAGCCGGCATCCGGCCCATACCCACTCGGGTCAGCCGGTTGACCGCACCCTGCATCATAAAAGCGAGAATTAGGCTAGCGAAGACCGGAATCAGCGCACCACCGAGGTAAAATATAACCAATCCAGCCGCGATCAGCAGTGCGAAGAGCAGCAGAGCACCCTCATCAGAAAAGTAACGCTGGACCCATTTACCCAATATTTTCTGCATCTTTGCTTAGCCTCTGCGAAGAATATGGATGTAGACCTGGTCAACCTCTTCGGTCGAAATCAGTTCGTGCGCTGACAGGTCCGCATAGGCTTGAAAGTCGCGAACCGAGCCTGCATCAGTCGCGCGCACCTCGAGCACCTGACCCGCGTTCATATCCATGAGCGCCTGCTTAGCTTTCAACAAAGGGAGCGGGCAAGCCAATCCACAGGCATCCAATCTCTCGTCAATCTGAATCTCTGTCATACTCTATTAAGGCGCCTTGTATATTATCAGCGCAATGTAACCTAGTTTGGTTTTAAAGACCACGATCGGCCGACTATAGGCGTATAGCAGAGTATGCACAGATATCTGATTTTCCTGACACTTTTGTTAACGGCGCTTGTGTTTACAACACTGGGGGCTCGAGCCGAGTTACCAAGCATCAGCTCCGCGAACAGCTCGGCACTGCAGATGGATCAGGAGTATCGACTCGGCCAGGCATGGGTACGCACCGTCCGCGGACACGCCAATCTCTATGATGATCCAGTCGTCGAATCGTATATCCAGGGCCTCTTGAGTCGCTTGGCGCCCGTGTCAGAGCTTGAGGATCAGCGATTAACACTGGTGCTTATCGATAGCGCGGAAGTTAACGCCTTCGCCGCGCCCGGTGGCATTATTGGTATTAACGCCGGACTAATGCTGGCTGCTCAACGCGAGGATGAACTCGCATCGGTGATTGCGCATGAGCTCGCCCACCTGAGTCAGCGGCATTATGCGCAACAACAAGCCTCCTCTGAGCGCAGCAAACCTCTGGTGCTGGCTGGTATTCTAGGTGGCATTCTACTCTCGTCGATCAGTACCGACGCCGGTATCGCTGTAATGCAGGGAACCGTCGGTGCGACCGCTAGTACCCAGCTGGCCTTTAGTCGTGCGAATGAAACCGATGCAGACCAAGCGGGTATGCGCACTCTGGTGAACGCTGGATTTAGTGCTTCGGCAATGCCCCGTATGTTCACCCGTCTGCAGGAGGTGCACCGTTTCTCCGGCAGCGCTGTACCTGAATTTTTGCGCACTCACCCAGTGACGCAAAATCGAATCGCCGATACCAGTAACCGCGCACTTAACATGCCGCAACCGAGCATCTATAGCGATAGCACCGAATTCCTGATCGCGCGAGCGCGCGTCATGGCACATTTATCAGATACAAGCCGGACAATGGAGGGCTCTAACCAACCCCTGAACGCCTATCTACTCGCAGTAAAGGCCGAACAGCTAGAGCGTGCTGAATCACTTTGGCAACAACTCAACTCAGGGTTGCGCCAGAGTCCTTGGCTGCAGCTCACACGTGTAGAGCAGTTGGAAGCTGACCGAACTGAGACGGCTCGTAAGCTTAAAGAGGAATTGATCGATCTCTACCCCGATGACTACGCAGTACAGCGTGCACAGGTAGACTGGCTGCTACAAGAGGGGCGCATAGCTGATGCCGTTTGGGTACTGCGCGAGCTCGTGCGCGAACATCCGGACAACTCCGAACTCTGGTATCAACTTGCTGAGGCATCCGGGATGCAGTCAGATCGGGTCGGGATACACCGTGCACGAGTAGAGTACTTTCTGCTTCGCGGCGACTATGATCTAGCACTGCGACAACTCGACTTTGCCCGTCGCGACGCACGACGCCAACCGGATCAGCTAGAGTGGGTCAGTCAACGCGAGCAAGAGGTGCTGGCGCTACGTGACGAAGTCGACAGGCTGTTCAACTAGCGGGGCTCAGCAAAGGCTTTCGCTTGGCGCGAACCGAGGAAGCCGGAGCCGACAGCGTTAACTGAATGTGTAGCTTGTGTGTAGCTTACGTGTAGCTCGACCTACTATGCCTGAAAGCTGAGCATACGCTCAAGTGGGCGCAGCGCATTCTGGCGAAGTTCAGCATCAACGAACACCTCTTCCTTACCCTGACGCAGACCATCGAGGATATTCTGCAGACCGTTCATGGCCATCCACGGGCAATGCGCACAGGAGCGACAAGTAGCGCCAGAGCCGCCGGTAGGAGCCTCAATGAAGGTTTTTCCGGGAGCCGCCTGCTGCATTTTGTAGAAGATGCCGCGGTCGGTCGCGACGATCAGTGTCTCGTTTGGCAGCTCTTGTGCCGCTTTGATGAGCTGGCTCGTCGAACCGACAGCATCAGCCAGTTGAACAACCGCATCGGGCGACTCAGGATGGACTAAAATCGCCGCATTCGGATAGACCTGTTTAAGGTCTAACAGACCCTTAGCTTTAAACTCCTCATGGACGATGCAGGCACCATCCCAGAGCAGCATATCGGCACCGGTCTCTTTTTGAACGTAGGTTCCCAGATGCTTGTCGGGAGCCCAGATGATCTTCTTATCCTGCTCTGCTAGGTGCTCGATCACCTGTACAGCAATACTAGAGGTTACCACCCAATCAGCACGCGCTTTTACGGCGGCCGAGGTATTAGCGTAGACCACCACTTCGCGCTCCGGATGCTGATCACAGAAGGCACTGAAATCATCCACGGGGCACCCGAGGTCCAACGAACAGGTCGCCTCGAGGGTCGGCATTAGAATACGCTTTTCAGGACTGAGGATCTTAGCGGTTTCCCCCATAAAACGAACACCCGCAACCACTAGTGTAGAGGCGGAGTGCCTGGCACCAAAGCGAGCCATCTCAAGTGAGTCAGCAACGCAACCACCGCTCTTCTCTGCAATCGCCTGCACTAACGGGTCGCAGTAGTAGTGCGCAACCAGGCAAGCGTCACGGGCTTTAAGCTCGGCGATAATCTCGTCGTTAAGTTGCTCAACTTGCGCCTCGCTCAGCTCATGTGGCAGGTGCTCTTTGGCAAAGTGCTCCTGCACAAGAATTCGCTTATCGAGTTGTTCCTTACTGAGCATGATCAAATCCTGAGGTATTAAAAAGCGGCGCTAGTTTACTAGAGCCAAGTCAGTCCGACTAGAGTTGCGCAAGCTGACCGAGACTAACTCTGATAGCGAGTTGGGTCGGCGAGACCGGCGTCAGCAAAGCCTTTTGCTCGGAGGTGGCAGCTGTCGCAGTTGCCGCAAGCCCGCCCCTCATCATCTGACTGATAGCAAGAGACCGTAAGCGCATAGTCCAAACCGATCTGAGTGCCCTGCTGGATTATCTCTGCTTTTGTCAGATCGATCAGCGGCGTCTCGATTTTAAAAGGCTCACCGGTTACACCATTACGTGTCGCCAAATTAGCCATCTGTTCGTAGGCCGCAATAAATTCGGGACGACAGTCTGGGTACCCGGAATAGTCTACGGCATTGACCCCGATAAAGATCGCGTCCGCATGAAGTACCTCTGCCCAAGCTAGGGCGAGAGAGAGGAAGATGGTGTTGCGTGCTGGCACATAGGTGACGGGAATACCCTCTTCGGCATCCGCGGGCACATCAATACTGCTATCTGTCAATGCAGAGCCACCAAACTGTGCTAGATCAAGATTAAATACCCGATGCTCTTTGGCACCGAGCGACTTAACCAGAGCCCGCGCTGCGTTTAGCTCCGTTTGAGCCCGTTGACCGTAATCGAAGCTCAACGCGTAACAGTCATACCCCTTGCCTGCAGCAATGGCCAGTACCGTTGCGGAATCCAATCCGCCAGAGAGCAGAACTACAGCTCGCTTGTTCATCGGTTAAATCCTATCAGCGGTTTATCGATTAGCAATTTGCGATCAACAGAATGGCGGTTGACCGCGGAGCCGTTAACGACTCTGATAATTGCGGGCAAGACCCGCAGCTGAACTCTTGGGGTAGTTGGTAATCAACTGTTCGAAAGTCGATGTGCGAGCGGCCAAGTCACCCAATCGATCCTGAGTCACACCCAATTTGTACAGGGCGTCGGGACGTTTCGGATGTTGGCCAAACTGATCCACTACCAACTTAAAGGCTGCGCGCGCAGGCTCCAGCTTCTGCTGTGCCAGCTGCACTTCACCTATCCAGTAGTGCGCATTCGCCAAGCGATCGCTTGAGGGGTAGGTTGCCACAAAGCCCTCGAATGCGGTCAGAGCCTCCTCGAACCGACGCTCGCGAACCAGCGCGAATGCAGATGCATAAGCATCTGAATCGCTTATAGCCGCTGGCGCAGCGGGTGCAGGAGCCGGTGCAGATAAGGCGGGTGTCGCGGCAACAGGTTCTTGTGCCGGAGCCTGCTCAACCGGTGCCGGAGCAGAAGCGGCCGGCTGCGGGGCCGGTGCCGCTGCCGAACCACCACCGAGGATCAGTGCACTGAGGCGTCGATCTACATCACGATAACGTTCGAGCTGCTCACGCTCTAGTTTTTGGAAGCGATACTGCTGAGTCTCTATCTCACCACGCAGTTGGCGTACTTCTGCCTGGAGCTGCTGAATCATCAGTACGAGTTCACTCTGAGCGGACTGTGACAGGGATTCAGCTTGAGCCAGGCTTGAGGCAGCCAGAAGGACTGCAAGGGTCAATCTTCTCATTAGCGGCTAGTGTAGCTGAGTTCAACGCGACGGTTCAGCGACCACTCATTCTCGGTGTGGCCAAGCATCGTTGGCTTCTCTTCACCGTAAGAGATAGTTTCGATCTGTCCGTTGCTCGCGCCATTTACGATCAGCAGACGCGCAACCGCGTTTGCACGCGACTCACCCAAAGCAATGTTGTATTCACGAGTACCGCGCTCATCTGCGTGTCCCTCTAGACGTACTTTTGCACTCGGGTTGTTCGCAAGGTAGCGCGCGTGTCCTTCCAGGTCAGCGAAGCCTTCCTGGCGCACGACAGACTGGTCGAAGTCGAAGTAGAAAGTAGTACGCAGACGTGCAACGTCAGCGTAGCTAGTGCCGGCCTGTACACTAGAACCGTCAGCTCCCTGAGTCTGTGCTGCGGTGTTAGCATCTGAAACATCTGCACCGCCATCAGTCGTCGTGCTAGTGGAGCTACAGCCAGCAATAAAGGCAACCGCAGCGGCCAGCGCTGCAGCGCGAGTTAGGTTAATTGCACGCATCTTTTTTCTCCCCGAAAAATGTTTTGTTGTCGGCGCTCTTGTGTAGTTTTGCAGACATTGTTGTGTGTGACCTTAAACTATCGATTAACCCCTAAATTTTCAACCATTTGCCCCAAAAAAGGGTGGTTTTTAAGGCTGTTCGATCCCTAGAATAATCCAGTTTACACCCGCTTCGGTTGCATCACGTCCGAGGTGCCAAACTTCAGAGAACTCTGTGGGCTCTTGCTCAACCTGCTCACGGATCCAACCGTGGAAATGGATGCTCACTACGGTCCCGGCACGGCTCTGCTGGAAACCAACCAGTTCAGCCATACAGGAGACCACCTCAGTCTGCTGCTGTTCCGGAAGAACCTCGCGATTAGTCTTCAGCTGTGCCAACAGCTCTGCTGAAGTGTACTCTGCAATCTCATCCCAGTTTTGTGCATCCCAGGCGCGTTGCAGCTGAGTAAAATGCTGTGGCGCTTGAGCCACAAACGCATCAGCATCAAACCAATCAGGTGTCTCTACAACCGTTGTATCCTGCTCAAAATCGGCATCGCCCGACGCTGAGGGTGCAGAGCTGGTGCTCTGGCGATACTGCTGCTGGGTGCTTTCGGCGCGTTCACTGGTGCTGCCTGCCGCGGCATAGGCCGGCTCACGCCGTCCTCCCATCAGACGCATGAGGAAAAATATCGCCAGTCCGATCAACAGAATATCCATAAACTGGACACCCTCGAAGACGCCACCAAAAATCAACGCACCTAAAAGGCCACCCGCTAGCAAGCCGCCAAAGAGACCACCCATACCCGGCTTAGCAGGCTGAGTCGCAGCACCGCTTTTTGTGCCGTCGGTTTTGGTGGTGCTGGTCTGTTTGGTAGGTGCTGGTGCCACTTTCTTCTGCGTACTGAAACTTTTACCCAGAGAAAACCCGCCGCCAAAGCGCTTCGCTTCGGCCTGTTGGGGCACTCCCAACACCAACATCAATGAAACACAGGCAATTAAAAAACCTTTCATTACAACTCCTTCGTACGTCGCTGCTGCAGATATACCGTGATACGGCGAATCATCGCCAAGAGGATTCCGACAGCAATCAATAAAATCCCGACCAGATGATACCCATGAAGGGCCTCATTAAGGAAGAGGATAGCGAGCACCAAACCGAAAACAGGAATCAAATAGATGAACAATCCAGCTGTTGCCGCCCCGATTTCAGCCACACCCCTATTCCAGAACAGGTAGGCCAGGATCGATGGAAAGATCGCGATATAGCCAACCAGAGCCCAAACCCAGCTGTTCCAGTGTGGCATCACCACCCCACCCTGCTCCCAGAGAGCAAAGGGTAAGAGGGCAATAACACCGAAGGCGACCGAGAAGCCGAAGAAACCGAACGGGCTGACGCTAGCCGGACGGTGGCGTAATGTTACGGAATAGATCGCCCAGGAGACCACAGCTACCATAATCCACAGATCACCCGGGTTCATGCGCAAACCCAGTAATCGCGATAGCTCCGCCTTGGAGACAATCACCAGCACACCACTAATCGATATCAGTATTCCCAACCCCTGCAGCGCATCGACCCGCTCAGAGTAGAACAACCAGCTCAGCAACAGAATCAAAACCGGTATGATCGCTTGAAAGATCGCCGCATTACTGGCTGTCGTGGTCTCGACACCCAAATAAATCATGGTGTTAAACATGGCGACGCTCCAGAATGAGAGCCAGCAGAGTATGGGAAGATTCTGTCGCATCACCGGCCACTCGCGCCGAACCACCGGCCACCACCAGGGCAAAATTAACAGCAGCGCGACGAGCCAGCGCAACAGCGCTAACAACAGCGGGTCAGTTTCTGGGGCGATTGCACGCGCACTAATAAAATTACCGGCCCAGAACATGGGGGTCAGAATCAGCAGAAGGTAAGCCATCAGGCGTTAAAGCTCCGTATCCAGCGCAGTACAGGGTTGGGATTATCGTTTTGACCGGTCAGTATGTAGCTGAGTGTTTGGTGATTCTCCAGTGTCCAGAGCTGGGATTTCAAATCCGCATACTGTCCACAGAAGAGCAGCTCATCACCTAGCTGCAACTCAAGCAGCTCGCCGGGTGTTAACTGTACCTCAGCCTCACGCTTATGTAGCAAGGCGAAGCACTCAAGCTCTTTGGTGCGGTCGTTCGGCTTTTTCATCAGCACGCGCAGGTTCACGGTTTGTCCGGCTCTTATGGCAGCTGCAATGGCAGGTGTCTGCTCATCACCGACAACGAAACTGCGACTATCAACTCGCGTGTCGCCAACGGCATCTGAGATGCGATTAATCAAGGTGTGTGACCAGACCTCGTCCATCTGCCGCAGGTGGTCAAAAAAAAGGCCCAAGAGCGGCGTGCGCAGATGTGCCAGAATCTGAATAGCGACGGTATGCCCTGGCTGCATTACATAGTCCGCGTTGGAGTTATCGAACATCAGCTTATTGGCAGCTTGATTCTGGCGGACCACCGTGGTCAGTTTGGGGTTTAGCTGACGCGCCGTCATCAAAATTGAGAGGTTATCGGCGTCATCTGGCGTGCCCGCGATGATACCGACGGCATCGGCGACTCGGGCAGCCGTTAGAGTGACAGCTTCCGTTCCCACGCCCTTCACCCAGTCGGCTCGCTCTCCGGCTCGTGTCGCGTCCGGTTCAATAATGGTGATCTCGGTCTCATCGCTCTTCATCGCATTGGCCAGAGCACGTCCGAAACGACCATAACCGCAAAGCACCCAACGCCCTTTCGCATGTTTGTAGATACTCGAGAGCGGTCGGTGGTCAGGATTGAGGAGCCAGTCAATGACCAGATGCTGGTGCGGGTGGCGCACAGCCAAACCTAAATAGTCGGCAAACTTTTTAAACGGATCTATCACCAGGTCGGTACCGAAGGAGGCGAGATTAGCCGTCGTTACCTGATTCTCGCTACGGCTTATTACCAGCCGTTTTGGCATCACCAGCTTGCTAGCGATTGAGATCGCCAGGTTGACATTATCTCGATCGGTAAGCGCCAACACTCCGAGACAATTTGATTTTTGTAGACCCGCCATATCGAGGTTATCCGGCAGCGACGCATCAGCACAGAGACTGTAAGCGGGCAGTGCCCACTCCTCCAACTCAACACTGTCGATGCGCTCTTGGCGAATATCAATTACTACTGAGCGGATTCCCCGACGCTCCAGCCCCAGCACCACCTCACGTCCGGTCGTACCGTAACCACACACAAGGTAGAAAGGCTCCTTCAGCGCTTTGACCTTCTGCGTAAAGCGGCGCGAACGCATCAGACGCAGAAAACCCTTATCCTGTAAGATCGCCAATGATGAACCGATGGCATAGAGCCAGGCGATGACCGTGGCGTAGATACAGACCAGCGTCCACATGCGCTGGCCCGGTGTAAACGGATAGGGAACTTCACCAAAGCCAATGGTCGATCCCATAAACGACACGAAGTAAAAGGCGTGGAAGAAATCCATACGCCAGACCTGCCCTTGGTCATCGACGCCCGGTATTAGCACCAACCCAAGAGTTGAGACCGCATAAACGCAGATCAGCACGATCAGCGGCATACGCAGCCGCCGCAGCATCACATAAAGAAGTGCGTTCATTCTTTAGCGGCGCACCAATACAGTCTCGATGACTAGCAGAACAACCGAGATAATGTTGGCCACCAGTGCACCAGCTGCAAAGGAAACCACGCTTGCCATCGCATCACCGGTCATGCCAGCTGCGGCAATATGGGCGTAATAGCCCCAGATCGCACCTGCCGCTATCAGCTGTAGGTCAGCCACGAGACTGGTGGCTAACATCAGCGCGCCCAAGTGACTTCGATCACCAAACTTCAGCACCGTGCAGACCAACGACACCACAATGGCAAAAAAGAGCTCCAGCACTTCGTGGTGTGCTGGGTTATCGACATCACCGACCACAAAGCCGACGTTTAGGGTCAGCGCCAGTACTATAAAAAAGGCAAAGATGACCTTTTCACGATTCATTCGAATCTCCTTATTGGACTTATAATCCAAGACTACACCAGATAATTGGCTGCGGCATACGGGTAAACTGCTGTTTTTGGTAGCATTACGCCATCAAATTGCTCAAACTAACCGTTCTCGTTTTTATTGACCGCTGATTACCCATGGATTCACAAACAGCTCCATCAACCGCTGCTGAAACGGACCTTCTGTCGAGCACTTTTCTGCTCGGCAACGTAGGCGCACCCTTCGTCATCGGCCTGACGGTCGGCTATTTCGCCAAAAAAATGCTCAAACTTGCCCTGCTTATCGGTGGCGGCGCACTCATCCTGATGTTCGCCGCTGAATACTACGGTATCGCCACTGTAAGCGACGAGAGCATCGAACAAGCTGCGACAGCAGCGACCGAGTTAGCTAGCCAATCCGGCAGTTTCCTGATGGACCGCCTCTCTACCTTCACCGCCCGCGGCGCCAGCGCCACCACCGGCTTTCTGGTTGGTCTAAAGCTCGGCTAGTGCGACGGGAGTGTGAATTCAGACATTTGTAGCCAGGATGTCGAAACCACTGGGGCACAGGGATGTGCGCCCGTCCGAATTTACACCCCCGGATGCCGACTTGCTGCAACAATCCTTAGCGACATTTCAGGAAATCATTCATCACAATGTCAGCTGAAAGCTCGAAACTAAAAGCCTGGGTTAATCTTTTCAGGGCCCCGCTCGTATACACTGGTAGTTGGAATAGGAGTTGTCTGTGAAGCTGTTAAACATCTGCGTTGCCACTTTTGCGATCTCTGTCGCTCCACTTATCTCTGCCACAGAGGTGATCAAGAGCGAACTTGATCAGCGCGAATACAGGGTCATCGAACTCGATAACGGGATCAAGGTGGCACTGGTAACGGACGAGCGTTTGCAGAAAGCTGCTGCCTCGCTAAGTGTAGCTGCAGGCTCTAACGCCAACCCTCGGGGACGCGAGGGGCTGGCACACTTCCTTGAGCATATGCTCTTTCTGGGTACAGAGAAATTCCCTGAAGTAGATGCCTACCAGAGCTTTATCAGTGCGAATGGCGGCAGTCACAATGCCTTTACCGCCTACGACAACACCACCTACTTCTTTGATATCAAAGCAGACTCGCTTGAGCCGGCGCTCGATCGCTTTTCTCAGTTCTTCATCTCGCCGCTCTTCACTCCTGAATACGTCGAGCGCGAGCGCAAGGCGGTGCACTCGGAGTTTGAGTCAAAGCGTTTGGAGGATGGGCGACGCAACTATGTCGCCGATAAGGTGCTGATGAATCCAGATCACTCTTGGTCGATGTTTACGGTTGGCAACCTGGACACGCTCTCCAACGAGTCTGATAACCCGATCCGCCCAGATCTGATTGAGTTCTACGATCGCTACTACTCAGCCAACCTTATGACTGCAGCGCTGATTGGCCCGCAGTCAATTAATGAACTCGAGCAGTTGGCAACCCGCTACTTCAGCCCGATCGAAGATCGCAATGTAGAGCCGTACGTTGACAGCTTACCGCTCTACGATGAGCAGGTGTTACCGCTGCAGCTGGACGTCAAAACGGTCAAAGCGATGCAGCAACTGAGTATCGCCTTCCCTCTGCCCGAACGCACCTCTCACTGGCGCACTAAACCTCTCTACTATATCGCGAACCAGCTCGGGTACGAGGGTGAAGGCAGCCTTCTCTCATACCTCAAAGCACAGGGCTGGGCTGAGAGTCTCGGCGCCTGGATCGGTATAGATCTCGACAACCAGAGCCGCTTTGATATCAATATCGATCTGACACCTGAGGGTCAACAAAATGAGGGGGAAATCATTGAGGCGCTCTTTTCCAAGCTGGAGCTGATGCGCCAAGAGGGGCTGCAACAGGCACTATATGACGAGCAGCGCCAACTCGCCGAAATCGACTTCCGCTTTCAACAGCCAGGCGAACCCTCGCATGAGGTGACCCGTTTTGCGCGCATGCTAGCGGAGTACCCGGCTGAAGAGCTGCTGCACGCCGGCTATCTTTTCGAGCACTTCGATGCAGAACAGATCAGCAACTACCTCGAACTGATGCGGCCTGGGCGTATGATTCTGTCGCGCTACTCCGATCAGGCGCAGACGGATGCGACCGAACCTTTCTACGGGATTGAGTACAACATCTCACAACCCGATGCCGAGTTGATTGCGCAGTGGCAAGATCCACCGCCAATTGAAGCGCTGCAGATCAAAGCACTTAACCCCTTTATCGCTACCGCTTTCGATTTGAAACCGGGCGAAGTTACCAATAAGCCACAACGCCTGCTAGAGACAGAGCTACTGGAGGTTTGGCACCAGCAGGATCGAGGCTTCGGCCAGCCCCGTGGTGCTATTAACCTAGCTATCTTTACGCCAGAGGTAACGGCCTCGCCTCAGAATGCCGTCGCAAGCACACTACTGACCCGCATGATCAAAGAGTTGGCTAACGAGACCCTCTATGATGCAGCCTTAGCTGGTTTAGAGGCGGATCTCTACCCACACCTGCGAGGGTTGTCGATCAAGGTCAGTGGCTATGATGATCGCCTACCGGCGCTTTTTGCAGCAGAGCTCGATTCGCTACACACACCACTGACGGACAGCGCACTGTTTGAACGTCTTAAACAGAGCTATGCAGAGGAGCTCGCTAACAGCCTCAAGGACAAACCTTACAACCGCTCCTTCGCCCTTTTGTTTGACAACCTAATGGAGGGATGGAGCGTAGAGGAGCGTTTGGCCGCCCTCCCTGAGGTCTCTCTTAAACTACTCAACCAGCAGCGCCAGCGCCTGCTCGCCAAGGGTAGCCTCAAACTCTTTGTCCACGGCAACCTGACTGAGTCAGAGGCTCAGGAGCTTGCTCAAGTGGTAGAGACCCAGTTCAGTCAAATGCAGTCCATCCCTGCGCCCGAGCTAACAGTCGAGCAGCTCACTCAAACCCGTGAGCTCCAGGTCGACGTGGATCACACCGACAGGGCACTGTTGCTCTACTTACAGGGCAGCAATAAGAGTTTGAAGCAGAGAGCCGAAATCTCCCTGCTGAACGAAATGCTCTCCGCGCCCTTCTACACCAGCCTCAGAACCAAGCAGCAGCTCGGATATATCGTATTTAGTAACTACCTACCGATGAACGAGCAACCGGGCATCGCATTAGTCGCGCAGTCACCGGTCGCAAATAGCACTGAGTTGCGTGCGGCGTTCCAAGCATTTCTCGAAGAGTGGCGCAGAGACCTCCCGGCCCTACTTGAGGAACGCTTAGATGAGTTCAAAGCCAGCTTAGCATCACGCATCAGCACGCCTTCGCAACGCTTGAGTGATGAGACCGCGCGGCTATGGCGTGAGATAGATCGGGATAATCCGAATTTCGATACCCGTGAGCAACTCCTGCAAGCGCTAGATGAAGTAGATGCCGCTGCTCTATTACAGCGTATTGACGAGCTGCTACAACGGCGCGTCTGGATTGAGACAAGTAGCATCGTTGCCCAGAACTAACTAAACATCGGGGAAAGGCAGTTCGTCCAGCTCAGGAATCGGTGAGAAGGGTGAGATCAGCTCGAATTCAAATATCTCGAAGCTGGGATTGGACACTTGCTCATTCTCGGGCCAAGGCGGCAACTCTATGCTGCCCGCGCCCTCAAGCCCCACTCCATAGTCCAGATCGATTTGGGCCAGTACCTGCTCCTCATCTGCAACACCGTCTGTTAGTGCCTGATAGAGCAGCCACTCAGTTTCCAGCGGTGCTATCTGGGGTTCGAACAGAATCCACTCGGGCGGCTGATTTGCAATCAACGCCGGCTCAAATAAACTCCATTGGATAGATCGACTCGGCATAGAGCGCCAACTCCTCCAAAATCATTCGCTGCTGATCGGTGGTCGCAGGGTCCGCCGCTAATCGATTCATCTCGGCATAGAGGGATTCAAAGCTGAAATGTCCGTTTTCACCTGTCAGCAATTTCTGACTGCGGTACTCCTCCCAGCGCTGACTCTCCTCTTCCGATAACAGATGCGGGTAGTTACGCGCTTTGTAGCGCAACAACATCTCCTCCAAACGTGTGTCCTGAAACGGCAGATCCAGTGTAGCTAGGGTATCGGCATCAGCCGCGCGAACTTTATCCATCAGTTTCTTGTCATCAGCACTGAAAAAACCACCCGAATAGATCGCCAGATCCGGGTCAGACTCAGGTTCACGCTGTTCGTCATAGATCGCTTGAACCTTCTGAATGAGACCGGGCTCGCTGCGCAGCAGCGCCAGATGTCGGCGACAGGTGTCACCCTCTATCTGAAAACGGCTCGCCTCATCTGCACTGAGCATATTGGCCGGAGCCAGAATCGGACAGCGGTTTGCATGAACGGCCTTCAGCGCGATCTTGGGTGAACCCTCAGGTAATTGATCATGTCGGGTGAACAGCAGCTGACGTAGCTCTTCAGGCGGTAGATCAAAAAGCGGCTGAGGGTCACACCTGAGGTCCCAAACGAGCGTCGCATTAGGATTCCCAGGCTGGCTAACTATTGGCGCTACCAGAGCAAGATTTCCCTGTTCAACTGGATACTTCGATGAGACATGCAGAACCGGCTTCATCCGCTCAGTGTCTAGCATCGCTTGCACACGCTGCTTGGTACGATTCTGCAGCACGTAGTCGTAGAGTTTCGGCTGCGCCTGCTTCACCAACTTAGCCACAGCGATAGTTGCCAGTACATCAGAGAGCGCATCATGTGCCTGGCCATGATCGAGACCATTGGCGGCCGTTAGGTCCTCGAGCCTCAAACTAGGGCTACCATCCTCATACTGCGGCCAAGTTATGCCATCAGGGCGCAGAGCACGGGTCAATCGCAACATATCGATGATGTCCCAACGCGAACAGCCGTTCTGCCATTCGCGTGCATAGGGGTCAAAGAAGTTCCGGTAGAGTGTGTTGCGGGTTACCTCATCGTCGAATCGCAACGAGTTATAACCCACTGAACAGGTACCGGGGCGGGCCATCTGCTGGTGAATAAGGTCAATGAATTCAGTCTCCGGATATCCCTCATCCATCGCTTTCTGCGGTGTAATACCGGTAATCAGACAAGCCATCGGGTGGGGTAAAAGATCATCAGCAGGTCGAGCGTAGATAACTAAGGGGTCCTCTATCAGATTGAGCTCGGCGTCAGTACGCACGCCAGCAAATTGCAGAGGGCGGTCGCGCCGGGTATCGGTACCGGAGGTCTCGTAATCGTGCCAAAAAAATGTATCAATCTGCCCGCCGGCCATGTCACTTCCTATTCAATTAGCTCTGTTCACGTGATAATGCGTAAAGAGTATCAGGCCAAATCCAGTCTGGCTAAGACTACCCCGTTTCAAACATCAGATTATAGAGTACCCGCATGTTGATTGAAGAGAACACGCCCTGCCCCTGCGGTTCAGAAAAAGCGCTGGCACAGTGCTGCGGACCATTTTTAAGTCAAGAACGCCTAGCATCTACCGCAGAGCAACTCATGCGCTCACGCTATAGCGCTTTTGCACTTGGTGCGGCTGACTACCTAATTGCAACACTCGCACCTGAGCGGCGATCACCCAATGAGCGTCGCATGCTTGAGCAGGAGTTGCGCCAGACTAAATGGATCAAACTGGAGATCGTCGATACGCAAGCGGGCAGTTCAACCGACACCAGTGGAGTGGTTGAATTCAACGCCTTCTTCGTCGCGCCCTCAGGAGCAGGCTGCCTGCATGAGCGCTCTAACTTTCGAAAAGAGGGTGAGAAGTGGTTCTATGTCGATGGTCAGGTAGAGGTGAACAACTAGTATTCAGATGACAAAAAAGGCGCCGACTTTCGCAGGCGCCTTTTTTCAGACTCGTTGGTCAGAGTCTTAGAACATGTGCAGACCGCCGTTCACAGAGAAATCTGCCCCAGTAATGTAACCTGATTCATTATCGGCAAGGAAAGCTACAGTACGACCGATCTCATGCGGCTTACCAAAGCGGCCGACCGGAATCGTTGAAGTGATCGAATCCTGGATCTTCTGATCGATCTTGGCAACCATTGCAGTCATGATGTAACCCGGTGATACCGTGTTAACCGTTACACCTTTGCGAGCAACTTCCTGGGCCAGTGCTTTGGTGAAACCATGAATACCCGCTTTAGCGGCAGAGTAGTTAGCCTGACCAAACTGACCCTTCTGTGCGTTAACCGAAGAGATATTGATAACACGACCGAAGCCCTTATCCAGCATTGGATTGATTACCAAACGGGTCATATGGAACATAGAGTCGAGGTTCGCAGAGAGCACTTCGTCCCACTGTTCCCAGCTCATCTTCTTGAACATACCGTCACGCGTGATACCAGCATTGTTCACAAGCACGTCAACACTACCGCCGGTCAGCGACTCAACCGTTTCGATACATTTCGCACAAGATTCGGCGTTAGTTACGTCGCCGTAAGCGACCCCAATTTCGTAACCATCTTTACGCTGCTCTTCCTGCCACGCTTTCGCTTTCTCGTGGTTGCCACCCGAGTTGTAGCCTGCCACCACTTTGAAACCTGCATCTGCAAGTTCACGACAAATAGACGTACCCAGGCCACCGGTACCACCGGTCACTAGTGCGATTTTTTGACTCATAATTTTTAACACCCCATGGTTTGAGTAAAGCAGGCAATCCCTACCTGCCTGAAGTTAGCACAAGCTCTCTAATTACTAAGCACCTTCGCAGGTTTGAACTACCTTACGAATAACAAGAACTATGCCAACCTGACGAACCTTGTCAGGCTCCGCAAACCACTCTTAACGGGGTCTGTAGCGTGCCTCTGTTAGCATTGCCGCGCTATTGTAGAGCAACTCTAAGAAGAATTCGCACTAGAATGAGGCCTAACATTAACATGACTTTCAATCTAGAGGGATTCGACTTTCAGTCATGGCTCTATTGCTGGATATCTTCAATCAAACGGCCCTGCACGCGTAGCATCCAGAACCAAGCGAAAAGCGCAGTCAGTGCGTTCGCAACGACCAACGCTACAAACATGCCCTTGAGCTCGAACAGATGGTTGCCCAGCCAACCAAGCGGTACATAGAGAAGAAATAGTCGTACCAGACTGATTCGCAGCGCACGCAAAGGCTGATGCAGTGCATTAAAAGTTGACGAGGAGAGAAATATCGCTGCCTGGAAGCCGAAGCCCAGGGGCACGATCAGAATCCAAAGCGTTAGCCAACGCTGTACCTCAGGATCATCCGTAAAAAGTTGTGCCACCCAACCTGCCGAAAGTGCCAACACCAAATAAACGAACAACTGCCATATCAGCGCAAACTGAATCGAGCTCTGGTAGGCACCCTGCACGCGATGTATCAGTCGTGCACCGAAGTTCTGCGAGATAAACGGCGGCAACGTCATTGAGAGCGCCAAACAGACCAACAGCGACAAGGACTCCAGCCGATTGCCAACACCAAAGGCTGCTACGGCCTCCGGACCATGACGCGCAACCACCGCAGTCAGCACGCCATTGGCAACTGGCGTCATCATATTGGAGAGCGCTGCGGGCAGACTGATACGTAGTACCGAACGCCAGTTATCCCAGATATCAGGCCATCGCAGCCAATCAAGCAGCAACAACCCCTTCAAGCGCTTCAACAGATAGAGTGCAACAATTGAGGTCGTCGTCCAGGCGATCAAACTCGCCAGAGCGGCACCTTCAATACCCAGCGCCGGAACCGGTCCCCAGCCAAAAATCAGGATCGGATCGAGCACAAAGTTCATTACTGACGAGCCCAGCATGATCACTGCAGTGATCCGAGTATCTCCCGAAGCTCGGAAGGTCGCATTGCAGACCATATTTAACACCATAAAGATCGATGCAAAGAACCAGATACTCATGTATCCATCTATCAGCGGATAGAGGGCTACGGGTGCGCCCAAAAGCCGAGCCAGTGTAGGAAGTAAAAACTGCCCAAGCAGGCCGACCATTGCCGTAATCAGAACGGCCATCAGATAGTTGTCTGTTGCAACGCGAGCAACACGCGTTGTCTGACCGCTGCCAATCAGTCGCGCAAGGGTTGCGGAGGTCCCCACACCGAGGCCAATTGCCAAACTCGTAATCGAGAAACTTATTGGGAAGGTAAATGAGAGGGCTGCCAGCGGGTCGGTACCTAACTGCCCCACAAACCAAGCATCCGCCAGGTTAAACAGCATCAGACTGATCATACCGAACATCATCGGCACAGTCATACGCACCAAGGTGGGCCGGATAGGTTCTTGAATAAGATCAGGTGCGTTGCTCATTAGGTTGGTGCAGCTTCTCTGTTATGAGTCGGCACCACCCGCCAATTCGCTCTATCTACTGGGTGAGACCGCACAAAAGTGAGTAGAATAACGGCCTTGGACGATGGAGGCACCCTTTTTGAACCTACTTCTGCTCGAACCCGGTGATTTTATCGACGAAAATCGAGTGCAACTCAGTGGCCGGCGGCTCAAACATATGCAGGAGGTACAGCGCGTTGCACCGGGAGACCAACTGCGCGCAGGCCTCGTTAACGGTAAACGTGGCCAAGCCGTAGTTGAATCGATAAGCGCTGCAACAGCGCAACTCTCCGTCGATCTGACTCTTGATGCGCCTAGCCCTCTGCCGCTGACTCTGGTACTGGCTCTGCCACGCCCCAAAATGCTCAAGCGCATACTGCAGAACTGCGCCACCTTAGGCATAAAAGAGATCTATCTGATCAACGCCTATCGCGTCGATAAAAGTTACTGGTCCACCCCCATACTTCAAGCTCAGAGTGTTGATGAGCTCTTCAAGCTCGGGCTGGAACAGGCAGGTGATACCCTGATGCCCGAGTTGCATCTGCGTAAACGTTTCAAACCTTTTGTCGAGGATGAGCTTCCTGACTTAGCAGCAGGCAAACGTGCACTAATTGCGCACCCGTATGATGCATCCCCCTGCCCTCAGCCAGCCTCGAAGCCATCACTGGTAGCAATTGGTCCAGAGGGCGGCTTCATACCGTACGAAATAGAGCTTATGCAGTGCCAGGGACTCTGTGCTTTTCATCTCGGAGAGCGGATACTGCGCGTTGAAACGGCTATCCCAGTAATAACAAGTCGCATTTTTCCGGTCATCTAGAAAACAAATGAGAATGATTAACATTAAGATTGACAGTGCTAATATAAATGATAATCTTTCTCATTATCGTTTAGGTTATCTTTTTGGAGAGTCAGATGTCTGTTATGGAAACGAAATCACTATCTAAAGTTTTTGCTGTTACCACTCTTGCCGCCCTTACCTCCCTTCCTCAAGTGAGCCTTGCCGATGAGGTTAATATCTACTCCTACCGCCAAGAGTTTCTGCTACGTCCGCTGCTGGATGCCTTCAAAGAGCAGACCGATATTGATGTGAATATCATTTACGCATCTAAAGGTTTGATAGAACGAATCGAAAACGAGGGGCGTAATACCCCTGCTGATATTCTTTTGACCAGTGACATTGGCCCACTACATGACGCAAAAGCTCGTAACCTGCTGGCCAAAATAGACTCGGCAGAGATAAATGCGAACGTTCCAGCACAGTATCGTGATGAAGACGGAACCTGGGTGGGTCTGACTGCGCGAAGCCGTATTATCTACACATCCAAAGAGCGAGTATCAGAAGGTGACATCAGCAGCTACGAAGGCCTAGCAGATCCGAAATGGGCTGGCCGTATCTGTACTCGCAGCGGCAAGCACTCTTACAACCTCTCACTGATCGGCTCGCTGATTGAGCATAAAGGTGAGGCCGAAGCCCAAGCTTGGTTGGAAGCGGTAAAGGCCAATCTGGCACGCAAGCCACAGGGTAATGACCGCGCTCAGGTGAAGGCCGTAATGGAAGGGCAGTGTGATGTAGCCCTAGGTAATAGCTACTATTTCGGCGCGATGCTCACCAACGACAAAGAGCCTGAACAGAAAGAGTGGGCCAACTCGGTTAACCTGCTATTCCCTAATCAAGCGAATCGCGGTGCGCACATGAATATCTCAGGTGCAGCAATTACTGCAAATGCCCCTAACCCAGAATCAGCCAAGGCGCTGCTTGAATTCCTGACATCTGAAGAGGCACAGCGTATATACGCAGAAGTGAACTACGAGTTCCCTGTACGTCCCGGTGTTGCACGTTCAGCGCTGATCAACGAGTATATGGGCGAATTTAAAGCCGATGAGGTTAGCCTGACCCGTGTTGCTGCCAATCGCAGTGCCGCCGCAAAAATGGTCGACCGTGTTGGATTCGATAACTAATTGAGAGAGGCGAAAGCCTGACTGAGGCCCGGGGTGGTAATACTCCGGGCCACTTTGTATGCAAACAATTGAAACCAAGCTAACAACTCAACCTGAGGCAGTTCGTACTGCAGGTCTGCGTTTGCCCAGCTACTGGACTACGCTAGGCTGGCTGGTTGCGCTTCTCGTTATACTACCGATAGCAGCGGTTGTATGGCTGGCTTTCAACCCCAGCGAGAATATTTGGCCGCACCTGATAAGCTCCGTCTTGCCGGTGTATGTTGAGTCGACTCTACTGTTGCTTGCCGGTGTGGGTGCACTGTCTCTCTTTATCGGCGTCTCTACCGCCTGGCTAGTGACGCTCTGTAACTTCCCCGGCCGTAGGCTGTTTGAGTGGGCCCTTCTGCTCCCCTTCGCGATCCCAGCCTATGTGATAGCCTATATTTACACCGACCTGCTCGAGTACGCCGGTCCTGTGCAGAGCGCCCTGCGCGACCTCTTTGGTTGGAGCAGCGCACGCGACTACAGCTTCCCGGAGATACGCTCTCTCGGGGGCGCTGTGCTAATGCTCAGCCTGGTGCTCTACCCCTATGTCTATCTTTTGGCACGCTCAAGCTTTCTTGAGCAGTCAATCAATATCCGTGATGCCAGCCGCACCCTCGGGTGCAGTGCATGGCAGAGCTTCTTTCGCATCTCGTTGCCTGTCGCACGCCCAGCCATTGCAGTGGGCTTGGCACTAGTTGCCATGGAGACACTGAACGACTTTGGCACGGTCGACTTCTTCGCAGTGAAGAGTCTCTCTGCCGGTATCTACGATGCTTGGCTTAACATGTCCAACCTCGGTGCAGCCGCACAAATTGCCACGCTAATGATGCTCTTCGTAGTGCTGTTTATCTGGTTAGAGCGAACGAGTCGTGCCAAAGCCAAGCAGTTCAGCGGCGCCGATCGTTTCAAACGCCTGGAGCGATACAACCTGACCGGTGGCAAGGCTATGGCGGCCTCCCTGCTCTGTTTAACTCCGGTGTTTTTTGGCTTTATAGTTCCCCTGGCAGAACTAGGCGGCATGACCCTAAACCATCTCGACCAGTTCAGCGATTCGCGCTTTCTTAAGCAGGCCAGCAACTCCTTTTTACTTTCAAGTGGTGCAGCGATTTTTACCGCAATGCTTGCACTGTTGCTGGCCTACTCTCAACGCCTGAACCCCAATCTCAAAGGGTTAAGATTTGCAGCAAAATTAGCCCACCTAGGTTATGCACTGCCCGGTGCTGTACTGGCTATCGGGGTCATCATCCCCTTCGCCGCTTTTGACAATACAATCGATAGCTGGATGCGCGACACTTTCAATATCTCTACAGGGCTGCTACTCAGTGGCACCCCATTTGCGATTCTATTCGCCTACTCCGTGCGTTTTCTCGCAGTATCCTCAGGCAGCATCGAGAGCTCGTTAGCCAAGGTAACACCAAGCATGGATATGGCCTCACGGTCACTCGGAGCGAACTCCTTGGAGACACTGAAACGCGTTCATCTGCCGCTGATTCGTACAGGCTTGCTGACAGCGCTACTCGTAGTGTTTGTCGATTCGATGAAAGAGTTACCTGCGACGCTGATACTGCGTCCGTTCAACTTCGATACGCTGGCAACTGCTGTTTATCAGTTCGCTTCAGACGAGAAGATAGAAGCAGCAGCGCCCGGCTCACTACTAATTGTTTTGGTAGGGATCATTCCGGTAATTCTGCTGAGTCGCACGATCACTGCTACGCGCGATGCGTCATAGTTGTTGACTCAGTAGTTGTGTCCGTGGCAGAAAATGCAGCGCTACTCGTTCTAAGCTGGCCCTGAGAAAATCAGCGGGCGATGAGCGTTCACATGCACGCCGACATGCTGCCCAGCCTCAAACTGACTAATACCCTGCTCCGCTACCTGAAGGGTGCGTCCAGAACGGGTCCGCAGATGATAAAGCGTGTGTATGCCTTGAAACTCAATCTGCTCAATCAAGCAAGGAGCATCAAGCTCCTCGGTAAGAGCCAGGTCTAGTGGACGCAAATAGATACTTACTGTCTCGCCGACAGCAGCCTCCACAGGCTCTGCAAACTCGATCACACCCAACTCAGTTTCTAAGCAAGCTTCGTCACAGACCTTCCCGTCTATCAGCGCCCCCATACTGAGGAAGCGCGCAATTTGAGGCGTAGCAGGCTGGTAGAACAGTTCGGCTGGCGAACCCCACTGATGGATAGTGCCGCCAATAATAACGCCCACCTTATCACTAAGCGTGAACGCCTCTTGCTGATCATGGGTCACCAATATAGCAGCAATGCCCTGACGTTTGAGAATCTGTTTCATCTCCAGCGACAGCTGGCGACGCAGGTCCGCATCGAGGTTGGAGAAGGGTTCATCTAACAACAGCAGATCGGGCCTGGGCGCCAAGGCTCTCGCTAGCGCTATGCGCTGCTGCTGTCCACCTGAAAGCTCATGAGGGTACACGTCCGCTTTGTCGCTCAGACCGACCAGAGCGAGCATCTCGTGAACTGTCGCATCCCGGTTGCTCTTTTCCTGCCCACTAAGACCGAACGCCACATTGCCGGCGACACTCAGATGCGGAAAGAGCGCATAGTCCTGAAACACCATGCCGATTCCGCGAGTCTCTGGTGGAACCATCGCACCCGGAGCACTGATGATCTGATCGTTTAACTCGACGCTGCCACTATCGGGCTCCAGAAAACCTGCGATTGCGCGCAGTGCCGTTGTTTTACCGCAACCACTAGCACCAAGCAGACAGGCAATCTCTCCCTGCTGCAGCTCGAAACTCAGCCCGGGAAGAATTGCGGTAGTACCCAGCGTGCAGTGAACATTGTTGAGGCGCAGAAGCGGCGCGTTAGACACGAAATTTCCCTTGTGGTTAAAGGTGTTTGCCCAATTGTAAATGATATTTATTATCAATTAGAACTATTTAACAGCTTATTTAAGTAAAGGTCCCAATCAAAGTGCTGGCCGGGGTCGGTTTTACGTCCCGGAGCGATGTGTTGGTGGCCCGTTATGCGCTCTTTGGTAATCGCGGGGTAGGCCCGCATCAACGCCTCGGTCACCCGACTCAGCTGGTTATACTGCGCTTGGGTGTAGGGCAGATCATCGGTGCCCTCTAGCTCTATACCGATGGAAAAGTCATTACAGTTTTCGCGCCCGTCAAAGCAGGAAACGCCGGCATGCCAAGCTCGTTTATCGAATGTCACAAACTGAGTGATCTCACCCGTCCGATCGATCAGCATATGCGCCGAAACCTCGATGCCGCGGATCTTTTGAAAATAGGGGTGGGCATCCCAGTCCAGTTGATTAGTGAACAACTGCTCCACCGACGCCGAACCAAATTGACCGGGCGGCAGACTAATGTTGTGGATAACTAACAGCGAGATCTCCGCCTCCGGTCGCTCATTGCAGTTGGGCGAAGGCACAAAGCGTATCTCTTGCAACACGCCCTGATCGATAACAAGCTCAGTTTCACGATCAAACAACACCTAGCTCCTTAACTTTTGCAGCCCGAATCCCGTACAATGCGCCCAGTTTATTGACCGCCAGCGAGACTGTAAATGCAAACCTTAGAACAGCTTAAACCCACCATCATCGCGAACGTAAATGCAGCGATCGCAGAAGATATAGGCTCGGGTGACATCACTGCTGAGTTGATTCCTGCAGATGAGCAAGGTGAAGCGCGTATCATCACGCGTGAGCAGGCGGTTATCGCTGGCACTGGCTGGGTTGATGAGGTCTTTCACCAAGTCGATCCCGAGGTAGTGGTGGACTGGCAAGTGCAGGACGGTGATCTGGTAGAGCCAAATCAGATTCTGTTCACACTCAAGGGGCGTTCGCGCAGCCTACTTAGTGGTGAACGCGCAGCCCTGAACTTCCTTCAGACACTCAGCGGCACAGCCACAGTGGCGGCTCAATACGCACAGCGAGTCTCTGAAACCAGCGTTCGCCTGCTAGACACTCGCAAAACCATCCCCGGCCTGCGCTTGGCACAAAAGTATGCAGTATCCTGTGGTGGCTGTTACAACCACCGTATCGGGCTGTTTGACGCCTTCTTGATCAAAGAGAACCATATCCTGGCCAGTGGCGGTATCGTAGCGGCGATTAGCACAGCAAAAGCTAGCCACCCAGGCAAACCCGTTGAAGTTGAAGTAGAGGGTTTTGACGAGCTCAATCAAGCATTAGAGGCTGGTGCGGATATCATCATGCTGGATAACTTTACACCAGAGCAGATGGTTGAGGCTGTCGCTCTGGTGAACGGGCGAGCAAAGCTGGAGGCATCAGGTAACATTACCGACGCAACCCTATTGGATTATGCTAAGACAGGCGTGGACTATATCTCGATTGGTGCGCTAACAAAGCACTGCCGTGCGATCGATCTGTCTATGCGTCTGCTCTAACCGACGACGTTGGCCAGATAACTATCGAAAAGAGCGGTTCCCAGGGGGCTAATAGGCTCTTGTGGAGAGGGCGCACGACCCGTCTGAGCCTCCACAATACCGAGCAGTCGCCGTCCTAAACCCTGACCGCGGTAGTGTCGGCGCACAAATATATACTCTATTTCAGCTTCAGCTGTATATCGCACAAAACCTAGCGTGGTGTTGGCATTTTTGAAAGTGATCACACCAGGCTGATGATCAATGAAATACTCAGGCAACTGCATATACATACCTCTGTTAGTGCTCACAGATACGCAGTTGCTACTCGCTTTGATTAGTTAAGTAGCGGCAAAACCAAAGAGATGGCCAGACCAAACATAATGAAAGCGATCAATAAATCGAGGATCCTCCACGCAATAGCCCTGCTAAACACCGGTGCCAGCCAACGCGCGCCGAAGCCCAGCATAAAGAACCAGGCAAAGGATGCCACAACAGCACCGAATCCAAATTGGATCCGCTCTTGCCAAGCAAATTGTCCCGCGATACTTCCGAGCAAAACAACTGTATCGAGATAGACGTGAGGGTTTAGGTAGGTGAAGGCGAGGGTCGTCAGAAGCGCGCTCTTTAGCGGAGTCACTACTAGAGCTCCACCGGTAGTATCTAGATACTCCCCTTTGATGGAAGCTTGCGCCGCACGTATCCCATACAGAGATAGGAAGAGTGCTCCGCCTATGCGAACTGCAGACAGAAGCAGATCAGAGCTTGCAACCAAGGTCCCGGTACCCGACACACCAATTGTGATCAACAATGCATCTGAGAGTGCACAGACTAAGCAGATTAGAAATACATGCTCACGTTTGAGACCCTGACGCAGCACATAGGCGTTCTGGCTACCGATCGCAATAATCAGCCCTGCGCCGAGAACAAACCCTTGAAAAAACGCCGCCAACGCCATACCTCAATGTTAGACAGAAAAGAACGTGAAACTCCGCATAAGGCTTAATTATCAAAGATCAGAAGCCTCAGTTAACACGTAATACTAAACATCAAGCAACCACAGAGGAATAGCAAAGCGGTTATCCACTCATGAATAGTCAAGAGAACCAGATACAGCTCACAACCGGAACAGGCATGCCCAACGAGCCCTTCGAAGTTCTGGCCAGCCAGCATATTACCTCAACTGAAGTGACTGCCTACATGCGCGATCATATCCAACAGATGGCCGCACGTCAGCAGTGGCTTGCACTCGAACTCCTGGAGACCAAAATCCACACCCACGGACTACGAAAACTCTACTCTGTCGAAGTTAACTACGAGATGGAAGAGAGCGGCGAGACCGACTACTACAGTGCCCTAATCTGGTACGACATCACCCAGCCCTTCACACAGATTGAGGCTGCTGAGCAGCCTAAGCATTAATTCGGACTGACCTCGTCGAAGCGCACAATAGAAGCTAGCCCAGAACACGATTCAGGAGCGTAGTTTAGTGCCCGCTTACAACGACCTACTCGATGGTGGTTGGATGTGGGGTTGCTGGGGGTGACCCGCTCGGTAGGAGTGTGCCTTTTGAG
>JAHEDZ010000007.1 GCA_024640955.1 Oceanospirillaceae bacterium | reverse complement strand
CACGTCGTCTGGTGCAGCTTACCCTGAGTGAAGGTGATGACACGGCCGAGATGCTTGATATGCTGCTGGCGAAGAAGCGCGCAGCAGATCGTAAGAGTTGGTTGGAGACTAAGGGTAATCTCGCCGAAGTGGTCTAGTAGCCGCTGCAAGCTTAGCCCCTCGATCTCGGCAGGGGCTATGCACATTATTCAAGCGTTTAAACAACAGTTCTACCTAGAAGGACTACACTGAATCTTACCACTCTAAAGAAGGGTGTAAGGAGTTCTCTGTGCGTCGTTCTGCTCTACGCTGTTTTATCGTCACCATTTTCTCTCTGTTGAGTGTTCAGCTCTTCGCGGCTAGCGATCGCTGGTACAACGCTGAAACTGGGCAGGTGACCGAGCGAGCGCTAGGGCTTCATGCTGCGATTATTCTGGGTGATCAACACGGGCTTGAGAGTGCTGATCTGAAGCTTCGACTGCAGCAAGCGCAGACACTTAATGAGGTTGATCAGGCTCACAGTGATGTCCTAGATTCACTAATCAGGCGTTTCTCTGTCGGTCAGGTACCGACCAGTATTGATCCACTCTGGCACTACCCAGAGCAGTCGCTTGATCTAGCCGCAGTTCGTGCATCTGTGTTAGCGGCACCGGCACTTCTGCCGGCTCTAGAGTCGTTATTGCCTCAGCACCCTGACTACCTCGGATTGGTTAAAGCTTATGCGCAGCAGCGCGAGTTGATCGGTTCGGAGCCCGCACAATTACCTTTCACTGCCTACTTTAAACCTGGCGGCCTGCATGAAGATATCCTTTTGGTGCGTGAGCGCTTGGATTGGCTAGGCTACGAAGCTTCTGACGAGATCTCTGACCTTGCTCCGCGACTGTATGACGAACAGCTGGCGGCGAATGTGCGTCTGTTTCAGGCCGATCACGGTTTAGAGACTGATGCAGTGATTGGTCCTGATACCTTGGAGTGGTTGAACTACTCCGCGTCAGATCGTGTAGAGCTTCTGGCGGCGGTGCTTGAACGGTGGCGCTGGCTACCGCGGGAGTTCGGCGAGCGATACCTTTTAGTAAGCATTCCCGGTTTTGAGGTGCGCTACTTCAATCAGGGAGAGTTGGCCGAACGTCACATCAGTATCTCCGGTCGTCCTGCACGCCCGACGCGCAGTTTCCAGGCGACTGTAGAGCAGCTCGTGGTTAATCCAAACTGGACGGTACCGCGTCGGATTCTAATGCGTGACTTAGTGCCTAAAATTCTCGCTAATCCGCAATACCTCTCCACTCAAGGGATGCAGGCCGAGCGTCTGGTTGCAGGCCGTTGGCAAGCGGTGCCAAATGAGAGCATCGATTGGGCAGCACTGGAGTGGGGTGATACCGATGTGCGTTTGGTGCAGGCGCCCGGCAACAATAACGCCCTTGGACAGGTGAAGTTCCATATGCCCAACTCCCATGCAATCTATTTGCACGATACCCCGAGCAAAGAGCTTTTTGCCGACGCCTCTCGCGCATTCAGTTCCGGATGTATTCGTGTCGAGGGCGTGACCGATCTGGCGCGCACGCTGCTGATGGGCAACACCGAAAAATTTGAAGCCTCTCTGTTGCAGCCTGAAACTCGCTGGCTGCGTCTCCCTCAGTCAGTGCCCGTATTCCTTGTCTACAATCGAGCCTGGTTAGACGTCGACGGTCGTTTGCAGTTGCGTGACGATATCTACAAAGCTGACCGTGAACTGATCGCTTCGATGGTAGGTAACGAAAGTAAATTGAAAAACACTCAACTCGTTCAGCGATAAACAGTCGCTATCAGCCTATCCCTCCCCTAAAGAATTGGTTAATATTTAATCAGAAGGTGCAACCATAAGCACCTCGCTTGCAGTTATACCCAGACTATGAGGGTCGGGGCGATAAATGGTCTGTAGTTACCCAGGGGAGAGGTATGGCCAATCAGAAGAGTACCCAAGGAGGGGTAGACATGTTGTCGCGTCGAGGATTTATTAAGTGCGCATCCTTGGCTGCTGCCGCAGCCGCATTTCCTAATGTTGCTTTAGCATCTCTTAAGAAAGAGCGAAGCCTAGCGTTCAATCACCTGCATACCGGTGAAAAGCTCAAACTAACCTACTGGGCAGAGGGTCAGTACATTGATGAGTCTCTGGCTGAGTTTAATCATCTGCTGCGCGATTTCCGCACCGGTGAAGGTTATCAGATGGACCGCGAGCTGATCGATCTACTGCATAAGCTGCAGCTAGCGACAGAGAACTCAGGTTCGTTCGAGATTATCTCCGGTTATCGCTCGCCTAAAACCAATGAGGCCCTGCGCTCAAAGAGTTCGGGAGTGGCGAAAAAGAGTCTGCACATGTTGGGTCAGGCGATTGATGTACGCCTCCCGGGCACGGACTTGAAACATCTGAATAAAGCGGCTCTAGCGGCTAAATCAGGTGGAGTAGGTCTGTACACCGGGTCGAACTTCCTGCATCTTGATACCGGACGTGTGCGCTTCTGGGGTAAGTAAAAGCCGCGGCGATACTGGTTGCATACTCAGGGTTCTAACCCCTTATTGCGATAGACAGTATTGGGGTGTTCGAGTAGAATACCGCAGGTTTTGGCCGCGCGATCCGCGGCGACCCTTCATACGGCATGTTTTTAGAGCGAGGCGAACCATCAGTTTGGCCTCGCTTTTTCACAACTATGCCCCACAGTTTTTGATGTTAGCGATTCCGCGGGGAGGTCACATTGACGCAGTCAGCCATTCTAGCTCTTGAAGATGGTTCAATTTTCAGAGGGATTTCGATTGGCGCCGAAGGCGAGTCTGCCGGTGAGGTTGTTTTTAACACCTCAATGACAGGTTACCAAGAGATCCTAACCGATCCATCCTACTGCCGTCAGATTGTCACGCTGACCTACCCACATATCGGTAACGTTGGTTGTAACGTTGAAGATGCTGAGTCTGATAAGACCTGGGTTGCAGGTTTGGTTATTCGCGATCTGCCGCTGATGGCGAGCAACTTCCGCTCAGAGCAAGCGTTGGACGAGTACCTGCGTGAACGCGGTATTGTCGGTATCGCTGATATCGATACCCGTCGCCTGACCCGTATTCTGCGCGAGAAGGGTGCTCAGAACGGGTGCATTATGGCTGGCGATAACATCGATGAGGCCAAGGCGCTGGAGCTTGCAGGTGCTTTTCCGGGCCTTAAAGGTATGGATCTGGCAAAAGTCGTTACCCGCGAATCGGCTGGTAGCTGGAGCACCTCTTCATGGGAGCTGGGCACTGGCTACGTTGAGAAAGCTGACGCTGAACAGCCTTTCCATGTTGTTGCCTACGACTTCGGTGTGAAACACAACATTTTGCGTATGCTGGTTGAGCGGGGCTGCCGCCTCACCGTGGTACCGGCTCAGACGCCTGCTGCAGAGGTGTTGGCACTTAATCCCGATGGCGTGTTCCTATCGAACGGTCCTGGCGATCCAGAGCCATGTGACTACGCGATTGAAGCGATCACTGAGATTCTGAAATCTGAACTGCCTGTCTTTGGTATCTGTCTGGGCCACCAGCTGTTGGCGCTAGCTTCGGGTGCTCAGACTGAAAAGATGAAGTTTGGTCACCACGGTGCCAACCACCCTGTTCAGGATCTTGATAGCAATCGCGTAATGATCACCAGTCAGAACCACGGTTTTGCTGTGGCAGAAGAAACGCTGCCAAGCACACTACGCGCGACCCACAAATCTCTGTTTGACGGCTCCCTGCAAGGGATCGAACGCACGGATCGTCCGGCATTCAGCTTCCAGGGGCACCCAGAAGCGAGCCCAGGTCCACACGATGTGGCTCCACTGTTCGATCGTTTCATTGAGATGATGTCAGCTCGCCAGAACGGCTAAGAGCGACTCTCAATCAGAGCGAATGGCGAAAGCCACGGGATTAACAAGTTTTAGAGATTAGGTTTTACAGATGCCAAAACGTACCGACTTAAAAAGTATTCTGATCCTCGGCGCCGGCCCGATTGTTATCGGCCAGGCGTGTGAATTTGACTACTCAGGCGCACAGGCGTGTAAAGCGCTGCGTGAAGAGGGTTACCGCGTCATTCTGGTTAACTCAAACCCAGCGACCATCATGACTGATCCAGCCATGGCAGATGCAACTTACATTGAGCCGATCAACTGGAAAACAGTCGCTAAGATCATAGAGAAAGAGCGTCCAGATGCACTGCTGCCTACTATGGGTGGTCAGACTGCATTGAACTGTGCGCTGGATCTTGATCGCGAAGGCGTACTGGCTAAGTTTGATGTTGAGATGATCGGTGCGACTCAGGACGCGATCGATAAAGCGGAAGACCGCGAGCGCTTCGACAAAGCGATGAAGAGCATCGGCCTTGAGTGTCCACGCGCCTCAATCGCACACTCGCTCGAAGAGGCGCTGCAGGTTCTGGATTCAATCGGTTTTCCAGCAATCATCCGTCCATCATTCACTATGGGCGGTTCGGGCGGTGGTATTGCTTACAACAAAGAAGAGTTCATCGAGATCTGTGAGCGTGGTCTTGACCTCTCCCCAACTAACGAACTTCTGATCGATGAGTCGCTGATCGGTTGGAAAGAGTATGAGATGGAGGTTGTTCGCGACAAGAACGACAACTGTATCATCATCTGTTCTATCGAAAACTTTGATGCGATGGGCGTGCACACGGGTGACTCAATCACCGTTGCACCAGCACAGACGCTGACCGATAAAGAGTACCAGTTGATGCGTAACGCATCTCTGGCTGTACTGCGTGAGATCGGTGTTGAGACCGGTGGTTCAAACGTACAGTTTGGTGTCTGCCCAGACACAGGCCGCATGGTTGTTATTGAGATGAACCCACGGGTATCTCGCTCGTCAGCACTGGCGTCCAAAGCAACAGGTTTCCCGATTGCAAAAGTGGCGGCGAAACTGGCAGTGGGTTACACCTTGGATGAGTTACATAACGATATCACAGGCGGTCGCACGCCAGCATCGTTTGAGCCTGCGATCGACTACGTAGTTACTAAGATTCCACGTTTCACTTTCGAGAAGTTCCCGCAGGCTAACGACCGTCTGACGACTCAGATGAAGTCTGTTGGTGAGGTTATGGCGATCGGCCGTACTCAACAGGAGTCACTCCAGAAAGCCCTGCGTGGCCTGGAAGTAGGTTCTGAAGGCTTCGACCCTATTCTTGACCTCGAAGCTGAAGATGCGCGTGACGAATTGATCCACGAACTGACTCAACCCGGTGCTGAGCGCATCTGGTACATCGGTGATGCATTCCGCATGGGTATGAGCGTCGATGAGATCTACAAACTCAGCGGTGTAGACCCCTGGTTCCTGATTCAGATCGAAGATCTTATCAAGGACGAGAAACGCGTCTCTGAAACTGCACCGAGCGAAATGACAGGCGATATGATCTTCCGTCTGAAGCGCAAAGGTTTCTCGGATGCTCGTCTGGCTAAGCTGCTTGGAGTATCTGAGAAGCAGTTCCGTAAACAGCGTCAGAAGCTTAACGTACGCCCAGTCTTCAAGCGCGTTGATACCTGTGCGGCAGAGTTCGCAACGGATACCGCTTACATGTACTCAACCTACGAGGAAGAGTGTGAAGCGAATCCTTCTGATCGCGACAAGATCATGGTGATTGGCGGTGGCCCTAACCGTATCGGTCAGGGTATCGAGTTCGACTACTGCTGTGTACACGCAGCACTGGCAGCGCGTGAAGATGGTTACGAGACCATCATGGTGAACTGTAACCCAGAAACAGTATCGACTGACTACGACACCTCTGATCGTCTCTACTTCGAGCCGATCACACTGGAAGATGTGCTTGAGATCGTTGAAGTTGAGAAGCCCAAGGGCGTTATCGTGCAGTACGGTGGTCAGACTCCACTGAAACTCGCTGTAGCTCTCGAGCAGGCTGGCGTGCCTATCATCGGTACCTCATCTGAAGCGATTGACCGTGCGGAAGACCGCGAACAGTTCCAGCAGATGCTCAAGCGTCTGGGTCTGAAGCAGCCGGAGAACGCGACTGTTCGTAGCCTCGATGCTGCGATCGTTGAAGCTGAGAAGATCGGCTACCCACTGGTTGTACGTCCTTCGTACGTACTCGGTGGGCGCGCAATGGAGATCGTCTACAAAGAGGACGAACTGCGCAAATACATGAACACGGCGGTACAGGTTTCAAACGAAGCACCGGTACTGCTAGACCACTTCCTCAATGCGGCGATCGAAGTTGATATCGATGCGGTCTGTGATGGCGAGCAGGTTGTGATCGGTGCAATCATGCAGCACATTGAACAGGCGGGTGTTCACTCAGGTGACTCAGCCTGTTCACTGCCGCCATACAACCTGGCAGCGGATATCCAGGACGCGATGCGTGAGATGGTGCGTAAGATGGCGCTGGAACTCGGCGTAGTGGGTCTGATGAACGTACAGCTGGCCTACCAGGACGGCGAAATCTACGTCATCGAGGTAAACCCGCGTGCATCACGTACAGTACCGTTCGTATCTAAGTGTATCGGTGTGTCGCTGGCGAAAATTGCTGCGCTGGTTATGACTGGTAAGTCTCTGAAGGATCTTGGCTTTACGGAAGAGATCGTGCCTAAGTTCTTCAACGTCAAAGAAGCGGTATTCCCGTTCAACAAGTTCCAGGGTGTAGATCCAATTCTTGGCCCTGAAATGAAGTCGACTGGTGAAGTTATGGGTACCGGTGTGACCTTTGGTGAAGCGTTCATGAAAGCGCAGATTGGTGCAGGTGAAAAGATGCCTAAACCAGGCAACGCTTTCATTTCGGTACGCGATGTTGATAAAGCTAGCGTTGTTAAGTTGGCGCAGGATCTTGTTGCACTGGGGTTCTCTCTAGTTGCAACTAGCGGCACGGCTAAGCACCTGAACGAGAGTGGCCTAGAAGCTAAGGTTGTTAACAAGGTTGCTGAGGGTCGTCCAAACATCGTTGATATGCTGAAGAACGGTGAGATCGCTTACGTGGTTAACACTACTGAAGGTCGCAAGGCGATTGCGGACTCTGCCGACATCCGTCGCGCAGCGCTGCAGCACAAAGTGCCATACACCACTACACTGGCCGGTGCCGAAGCGGTAGCTGCTGCACTGCAGTTTGGTGAAGAGCGCGAAGTGCGTCGCCTGCAGGATATCCACCAGGAGGTATCTGCATGAGCAGTCGCGTCCCTATGACAGTTGAGGGCGAAGTTGCACTTCGCTCTGAACTCGAACACCTCAAGACAAAAGCGCGCCCGGAAGTGGTCGCTGCGATTGCTGAAGCGCGTGAGCATGGAGATCTCAAAGAGAACGCTGAGTACCACGCTGCACGTGAACAGCAGGGTTTCATTGAAGGTCGTATCGCGGAGATTGAGAGCAAGCTCTCGCTTGCTCAGGTCATCGACGTGACCAGCCTGCCGCATACTGGTAAGGTGATCTTTGGCACTACTGTAGATCTGGTTAACCTCGAGACTGACGAGGAAGTTACCTACAAGATCGTCGGTGATGACGAAGCCAATCTCAAAGAGTGCAAGATCTCAATTAACTCACCGATCGCTCGTGCCCTCATCGGCAAGGAAGAGGGTGACGTGGCAACTGTTACAACCCCTAAAGGTATGATCGAGTATGAGGTTGCAGAGGTTAGGCATATCTAACCCTCGTTTCACACCCAGGTAGTAGCTCAGACTACTACGCTATTAAAGGCCGCATTAGCGGTCTTTTTTATTGCTCTAATCCGGAATAATTCCCCAGGTAAGTACTGGGAATAGCAGTAGCAGAATCACGCGTACGAAGTCCGACGCCAGGAATGGCAAGACGCCGACAAAGGTATCGCGCATTGGAACGCCATCAGCGATTTTGTTAATAATGAAGACGTTCATTCCTACCGGTGGTGTGATCATGCCCACCTCAACTACGATCAAACAGATGATGCCGAACCAGAGTGCGGTCTGCTCGTAGGTCATACCGAAGTCGAGGGACATGATCGCAGGGAAGAAGATGGGTACGGTCAGCAGAATCATTGACAGTGAGTCCATCAGACAGCCGAGTACCAGGTAAACGCCGAGCATTACCAACAAGACCAGCATAGGCGTCATATCAGAATCAACGATCCAGTCGGCAAGTGCCTGAGGCATGCCCGACAAGCTCAAGAAGGCGTTGAACATATCTGCGCCAAGAATGATTACAAAGATCATGCCGGTATTCACAGCGGTCTGCTTGATGCACTCGCCAAATGTCTTCCAAGTAAGCTGGCGGTTTATTAGTGCGATAATAATCGTGCCGACGACACCGTAGGCTGCCGCCTCAGAGGGAGTGAAGACGCCGCCGTAAATGCCGCCAAGTACACCGATGAAGAGGATTGATGCTGGGATCAGCTCGATCAGAGCACGGCCACGTTCGCCCCAGCTAGATTTCTCAGCTTTGTCGGCATAGTGCGGATTGAGTTTTACGACAATCGCAATCACCAACATGTAGCCGATAACGGCCATTACACCTGGAACCATAGCCGCCATGAAGAGTTTGACGATGTTCTGCTCAGTCAGGATGGCATAGATGATCAGGACGATTGATGGTGGGATTAGGATACCCAGTGTACCACCGGCAGCGAGAGCGCCGGTTGCCAGAGCGCCGTGGTAGCCGTGACGTTTCATCTCAGGCAGGGCTACTGAGCCCATGGTGGCGGCAGTTGCCAAAGAACTACCACATATTGCACCAAACAGTCCGCATCCGCCCACTGCAGCTAATGCCAAGCCGCCGCGACGGTGACCAATAAACGCGTTTACGCCGACAAAGAGAGAGCGGCTGATACCCGAGCGCGCTGCCAGATTGCCCATGAACAGGAATAGCGGGATAACTGCCAGTGAGTGGCTCGCCATCTGTGCGAATGAGGAGCCTTTCATGTAGTAGGTTAGGGTGCTGAAATCATCGATGATGGAGTAACCAATAACACCAGAGAGCATCATTGCGATACCTATGGGTACGCGCAAAAACATAATGATCAGCATGAACAGGATCATTAATCCCGCAATGACTTCAGTACTCATTTCGAACCTTTGTAATCTGCGAGAAGAGTGACAGGTTTGATAAACCCGGCGATGGCTGTCAGCGTAAACCCGAAGGCGATGGTGTCGTAGAAAGGCCACTCCTTCATCCGCAACATCATCGTTTCGTTTCCATACTTTGCAGCGGCCACGCCGCCGTCAAAGGTGTAGTAGGCGAGAATGGCAAAGAGACCGCCCAGCAGCAGACTGCCGATAATATCCATCGTCAGTCGAAATAGTTTAGGAGCTGATGTAGTGAGAACATCGACGATAACATTGCCCAGTCGCATCTGGCAGTAAGGTAGGCATAGCGCTACTACAACTGCAGTGAACATCTGCATTATTTCGGTATCACCCTGAATCGGCGCAGAGAAAAAGTATCGGCCGCCAACACTGATCACGGTGGTGATGGCCATCAGGGTCAAAACTATTCCCCCTAAAAGAGCAAGCCACATAGTGGCTTGCTCATAGAGGGTAGCTATTGACCGGGTTTTAACTAACAGTTGTGACACTGTAATTCACCCTAAGTCTTTGGTTTATTTGCTGTATTTATCCAGCTGGGCCTGTGCTGATTCCAGCAGGGCCTGACCGTCCAGACCACGATCGTTCATCTCACGAATCCAGTCAGTCGCGACGTCTTTAGTAGCTTCACGCATCTTTGTCACTTCTGCCGCAGCCATAGTCTGACGTGTCGCTTTCTCGTCGATCATCTTGCGGCCAACGTTCTCTGCGTTTTTGAAGAATTCGCCGAACTGCTGAGCCATCGCTATGCCCGAATGATCATCGATCACTTTCTTGAGGTCAGCTGGCAGTGATTCGTACTTAGCTTTGTTCATGCCCATCACGAATACTGAGGTGTAGAGACCACGCCCGTCGGCATCCTGAATTTCTACAGCGTTGTCGACCAGTTCATGCAGACGAAGTGCTGGAACGATCTCGAAAGGTACAACAGTACCGTCAATAACGTTTTTCGCTAGAGCCTGTGGCATCTCTGGTACAGGCATACCCACTGGAGTTGCTCCCAGTGCTTCCAGCGCCATAGCTACAGGGCGGCTTGGGTTACGTAGCTTTTTGCCTTCGAACTTAGCAACGGTGTCGATTGCATCACCCTTGGTATAAACAACGCCGCGGTCATGCGTCCAGAAGAACAGTGGATGCATATCCGCAAATTCAGCCTGCACTGAAGGGTTCGCTTCGTAGTAAGCCTGCAGAGCCATAGAGGTCTCTTCTGCATCGGTTACCATGAATGGCACCTCGAACGCTGAGATCGCTGGGTAGCGACCCGGAGTGTAGCCGGGCAGGGTCCAGATAATGTCAGCAAAGCCATCCTGTACCTGATCAACTAGCTGGGGTGGCTTACCACCGAGTTGCATTGCCGTATACATTTTAACTTCGATGCGGCCGTTCGATGCTTCAGCAATCGACTCAGTCCAATCTTTAACCAGCTTAGCGTGCGCTGGAGCTTTGCCAGGCAGGAAGCTGTGGTACTTCAGAGTCACTTCAGCAGCTTGAGCTGCCATCGACATTGCAGCACCCATTACGGCAACTGCAGAGGCTTTAACTAGGAATTTTTTAATCATTATCGACTCCTACGGTCATTGTTGTCCCACTGAAAGTGTGAGAGATGTAAAAATGAAACTAAGCGTGTAATCGACAGCTTAGAGTCAGTCTACTGAAAACCTAATCTTGGGATGTTAATGCGATCGTCTGTTTTTACTAAATAGGATTACCACAACCCGCTATTTGAAAAAGAGAACGTGGTTGGACCAGAGTAGCTCTTGGATACTGTCGAATCTAGCGCATGAGATTGGAAAGCTTCGGGTTTGGCTCGTCTGAGGGGCGGAAAAGCACAGCAATATTCCCAATCTCTTGAATTAGTTGGGCTTCGACAATCTCCACTAACTCTTTGATTAGCTGACGCTTTAGATCGCGATCGCCAACGGCGAACTTCACTTTGATCAACTCGTGATCCTCCAGTGCTCGGTCCACCTCAAGCTGTACGTTTTCCGACAGGCCATTTCCACCTACGGTAACAATTGGGTTGAGATTGTGTGCAACGTTACGCAAACGCTTCTTTTGATCGTTGGTGAGGCTCATACTAAACTGCTGTCCTGAAATAGTGCTGGGTTGAGTGATAGTCTACTCGCTTTGGCCGCAGCATAGTAGATACAAGCCTTTCAGACTGTCTGAACGCTGTGGCTCATGGTAGCATCGCTCAACTCATCGAGATCTGATTCAGATAGAAGACAGGTGGACCGTTGTATTATCAGCAACGATCCCCATGTATAAGGCAGTATTAGTATCTGACGACTGCTGACGCCGAAAATGGTGATAAATCTTCGGACATCAGATCTGCTCGGAAACGGATTTTGTGGCGTACAAGTTTTTCAGCAAAAAAAGACTAACTTGTAGCCGATCAATTTAGAGGTGTTTTTCTTTGAACGATATGGCCAAAAATCTGGTGCTTTGGTTAGTAATCGCAGCCGTGCTGCTTACTATCTTTAACAATTTTAGCACCGAAGTGGATTCACGCCGCATTAGCTACTCCGACTTTGTCGAAGAGGTTCAGTCGGGACGTGTAGATAGAGTGGTTGTTGATGGTTACACCATCGAAGGTACCCGCCAGAATGGTGAGCGCTTTGAGACAGTGCGTCCAGCAATCTCTGATCCGAAGCTGATCGATGACCTGTTGCAGAACAATGTTGCTGTTGAGGGCAAGATGCCCGAACAGCAGAGCATCTGGTCGCAGCTACTAGTGGCTTCCTTCCCGATTCTTGTGATCATCGCAGTGTTCATGTTTTTCATGCGCCAGATGCAGGGTGGCGGCGGTGGTCGTGGCGGCCCGATGTCATTCGGTAAGTCGAAGGCTAAGATGATGAGCGAGGATCAGGTAAAGACCACTTTCGACGATGTTGCTGGTGTTGAGGAGGCCAAAGAGGAGGTGCAGGAGCTTGTTGATTACCTGCGCGACCCGGGCAGGTTCCAGCGCCTTGGCGGGCATATTCCTCGGGGCGTATTGATGGCCGGCAATCCGGGTACGGGTAAAACACTGCTAGCGAAAGCGATAGCCGGTGAAGCCAAAGTGCCCTTCTTCAGTATTTCGGGTTCCGACTTTGTAGAGATGTTCGTTGGTGTTGGTGCATCGCGTGTGCGCGACATGTTTGATCAGGCGAAGAAACACGCTCCGTGTATCATTTTTATCGATGAGATTGACGCCGTTGGCCGCTCGCGTGGTGTAGGTCTTGGTGGCGGTAACGATGAGCGTGAGCAGACTTTGAACCAGTTGCTGGTAGAGATGGACGGCTTCGAGGGTACTGAAGGTATCATCGTAATCGCTGCGACCAACCGTCCTGACGTCCTTGATCCCGCGCTTCTGCGCCCAGGTCGTTTCGACCGCCAGGTGCATGTTGGTCTGCCGGATATCCAGGGTCGTGAGAAAATCCTCAAGGTGCACATGCGCAAAGTACCGCTGGGTGATGATGTGAAACCCGAGCTGATTGCGCGTGGTACACCGGGCTTCTCTGGTGCCGATCTAGCTAACCTAGTTAATGAGGCCGCTCTCTTTGCTGCGCGCAACAGCCGCCGCACCGTCGGTATGGATATGTTCGAGCAGGCAAAAGACAAGATCATGATGGGCGCTGAGCGCAAGTCGATGGTGATGTCGTACAAAGAGCGTCTGAATACTGCTTACCACGAAGCTGGTCACGCGATTATTGGACGTTTGATGCCAGGACATGATCCGGTATACAAGGTCTCAATCATCCCGCGTGGACGTGCTTTAGGTGTGACCATGTTCCTGCCCGAAGAGGATCGTTATAGCTTCAGCCGCGAACAAATTATTTCGCAGATATGCTCACTCTACGGTGGCCGAATTGCTGAAGAGATTACGCTGGGTAAAGCGGGTGTTACGACGGGTGCGTCAAACGACATCCAGAAAGCAACTAACCTGGCGCGTAACATGGTTACCAAGTGGGGCCTTTCGGATGAACTGGGTCCGCTGCTCTACGGCAGTGAAGATCAGGATCCGTTTGGTTACGGCGGGGGCGCTGCAGCCAAAGCGATGTCTGAAGAGACTCAAAAGCGTGTTGATGCTGAGGTGCGTAGCATTATTGACGAGTGCTACAAGCGCGCCTTCCAAACATTGGAAGATAATCGCGACATCCTTGATTCAATGTGTGAAGCGCTGATGACTTACGAGACGATTGGTTCTGAGCAGATCGATCAGCTTATGGCCCGTACTGAGGTTTCACCTCCAGATGGCTGGAGTGACATGCCGGAGCGCGATTCCGAGACGGCACCACAGAAACAGGCGCCAGAGGCTGAAGCTGATGAGTCTGAAGCTTCGAATTCAGAGTCGGATATTCCAAGTGGTGATGATGCGCCGACTGCGGAGGGCGATCATCCCGAAGGTGAAGAGCCGAAGGCTTAATAGATCTTCGATCCCAACAGGCCCGCTTGTGCGGGCCTGTTCAGTTTTTAAGTCAGAGTAAACACGTGGCAATTCTAAAATGTGGCGCTCGCCAGCTAGATCTCAGTTCAACCCAAGTTATGGGTATCCTTAATGTAACGCCCGACTCGTTCTCTGACGGCGGGCAGCTCTACAGTAATCAATCGCTCTCTATCGACCACGCGCTTAGGCATGCGGAGCAGATGGTGGCTGAGGGTGCTGCTGTCATCGATATTGGTGGCGAGTCGACTCGGCCCGGTGCAGAGCCTGTATCTCTGCAAGAGGAGATGGATCGCGTTCTTCCGGTACTGGAGCGGCTCAGTGCCCAAGTTGATGTAGTGACATCAATAGATACCAGCTCGCCGGAGCTCATGCGCGCTGCAGCGAGTTTGGGCGCTGGCATTCTCAACGATGTGCGTGCGCTTGGACGTGAAGGAGCTCTTGATGCGGCAGTATCATCAGGGCTACCCGTCTGTGTCATGCATATGCAGGGGAGCCCGGCCACGATGCAACGTGCACCCAGTTATGCCGATGTAGTTGCTGAAGTTCAGGACTTTCTTGCTCAGCAGATTGCGCGTTGTGTTGAAGCTGGAATCGAGCGTACACAGCTGATTGTCGATCCCGGTTTTGGCTTTGGTAAAACATTGGAACATAACTTGCAGCTACTCAATCGCCTTGATCGTCTGCTTGAGCTTGGTGTGCCTGTCTTGTCTGGGACTTCACGCAAGTCTATGATTGGAAACTTGCTCGATCGCGAGCCAGATCAACGTCTTGCGGGTGGCTTGGCAACAGTAGCGCTAGCAGTTGAGCGCGGCGCGCGTATAATTCGAGTACATGATGTGGCAGCCGCAGTGGATTGTGTCCGCATGACCGAGGCGGTGTTGCGTGAAAAGGCATAAGTCGGTCAGCCAGAGATTTTAGGGTAAGTAGTTAGATGGCAAGAAAGTATTTTGGTACCGACGGTATCCGTGGTCGCGTTGGCGAGTTTCCCATTACGCCTGATTTTGTTTTGAAGCTGGGTTGGGCGGTAGGCCGTGTTTTGGCACTTGATGGTCAATCTAAGGTGGTTATCGGCAAGGACACGCGAATCTCAGGGTATATGTTTGAGTCTGCTCTTGAAGCAGGTTTAACAGCTGCGGGTGTAGATGTTTTGTTGCTTGGACCGATGCCGACACCCGCAATTGCCTACCTGACCCGCACCTTCCGCGCTAATGCGGGGATCGTAATCAGCGCCTCGCATAACCCTTTTGATGATAACGGCATCAAATTCTTCAGCTCAGAGGGCACTAAGCTGCCTGATGAGGTTGAAGAGAAGATTGAGGCTCAGCTTGATCTGGCTATGACTACAGTTTGCTCAGCTGAATTGGGTAAAGTGCGCCGCATAAACGATGCTGCCGGTCGCTATATCGAATTCTGTAAAGCGAGCGGGGGACATCATTTTAGTCTGGAAGGGCTGAATATTGTCGTTGATTGCGCTAATGGTGCAGGCTATCACGTCGCGCCTAAGGTGTTTGCAGAGCTAGGTGCCAAGGTAACTGAGATTGGTACTCAGCCTGACGGTATGAACATTAACCTTGACTGCGGTGCGACTTCGCCAGCTGCATTAACCGAGAAGGTGTTGGCGATCGGCGCGGATATCGGTATAGCGCTTGACGGTGACGGCGATCGACTGATTCTTGTCGATCATGCGGGTGAAATGGTGGATGGCGATGAGATTTTGCTGATCATCGCTAAGTCTCTTCATTTGTCCGGTGCACTTGAGGGCGGTGTTGTCGGCACCTTGATGACAAACCTAGGTATGGAGCAAGCGTTAAAGCAGATTGATATTCCATTTATCCGCGCTAAAGTGGGCGATCGTTATGTGATGGAGCAGCTGCATCTTAACGATTGGGTGCTGGGCGGTGAGGGTTCTGGTCACATCGTTGTGCGCGACCTGCTGCCGACTGGTGACGGTACGATTGCTGCAGTTCAGGTACTCAAGGCGATGGTAGAGAGTGGTTCGAGCCTCCATGAGTTGAAGCAGGGTATGACTAAGCTGCCTCAGCAGATGATCAACGTGCGGTTAGAGAAGCGCGTGTCGATAGAGGGTGTTGCCCCCATCGAGCAGGCTGTCGCCGAGGCGGAGCAGCTCTTAGGTGACAACGGCCGTATTTTGTTGCGCCCATCGGGTACCGAGCCAGTTGTACGTGTCATGGTTGAGGGCGTGGACGAGCAGTTGGTTGGACAGGTCTGTCAGGATGTTGCCGATAAAGTGGAAAAAGCGCTGAAGCCGCTTGTAAGTTGATTTTTGCTAGGGTAAGATTCGCGCCTCTTTTGAAGTCGGCCCCTGTTCCTCAAGCGTTTGGGCCGGCAGAAACTTGTTAATGGTTGTTATCTTCAGACTATGGAAACAATTGTACTGATCATTCATGTTCTGCTCGCTGCAGGCATCATCGCGCTGGTTCTGCTTCAGCAGGGCAAAGGTGCGGAAGCTGGTGCTAGCTTCGGTGGCGGTGCATCTCAGACTGTTTTCGGTAGTCAGGGTAGCGGTAGCGTTTTGGGTCGTGTTACTGCGATTCTTGCCGCTGGAGTATTCGCAACTAGCTTTGTTTTGGCGGTATTTGCTAGGGACAAAGCGGCAAGCGTTGGTGATGCAGGCATCCCTGCTGCTGAGGTGATTGAAGCTGCGGCTGATCAAGCACCTGTGCAGGAGCTCCCGGCAGCCAGCAACTCTGCAGCTGGGACGTCAGACATCCCAACTGTCGGAGATAACTAAAGGTTTAGCCCAGGTGGTGGAATTGGTAGACACGCTATCTTGAGGGGGTAGTGTCCCTAGGACGTGCCGGTTCGAGTCCGGCTCTGGGCACCAAATTTGTAAAAATGACAGGTTCAGCGTAGTATTTTGACCTGTTTCTGATGCGGGGTGGAGCAGTCTGGTAGCTCGTCGGGCTCATAACCCGAAGGTCGTTGGTTCAAATCCGGCCCCCGCTACCACTTTTTTGGTAGAAGCCCCTTTATGGGGCTTTTTCGTAGGCGCTTCCAAAGATTTGAAGCGTTGCGAAGCCTCAAGGTTACCGCAGGAGACAGTCAATCTGCCTTCCCGTATGGAGTGGTGGATTTTCAGAAATGGGTCCATGTGACCCATTTTTTATTGGTAAAAATTGTAGGTAGAAAAATTGTCAGCGAAGTTAAAGCTGTTACAAGAGTTAATTGCACCCGTAGTTCAGGGGTTGGATCTGCAGCTCTGGGGTATCGACTTCAGGTCGGCCGGTAAGGACACGGTTCTGCGCGTTTACATTGATGGCCCCAATGGTGTCAGTGTTGATGATTGCGCGCGCGTCAGCCACCAGGTGAGTGGTGTGATGGATGTAGAGGATCCGATTTCGGAAAACTACACACTGGAAGTTTCGTCTCCAGGTATGGATCGACCGCTCTACACGCTAGAGCAGTTTGAAGCTTACGCTGGCCACATGGTGCAACTGCGCCTGCGGATGCCTTTTGAGGGGCGTCGGAAATTTAAAGGGATTCTCAACGGCATAGAGGGTGATGAGGTCCTACTGGTCGTTGATCAAACCGAATACTTGTTGCCGCACGATCTAATCGAGCGTGCCAACGTGATTCCAACTTTTGAATAACGCTTTTGAATCTAGGAGCGAGAAAGAATTATGAACAAAGAGATTCTGTTGGTAGCCGAAGCGGTTTCTAATGAGAAGGATGTACCTAAGGGTGTCATCTTCGAAGCGATCGAAGTGGCTCTAGCGACTGCGACTAAAAAGCGCTACGACGAAGAGGCAGAGATCCGCGTCGTAATTGACCGTACCTCGGGCGACTACGAAACCTTCCGTCGCTGGTTGGTTGTAGATAACGATGCTGTTCCAGCGCTCGGTACTGAGCTGACTATGGAAGAGGCTGCAGAGATCGATACCAATCTGCAGCCGGGTGATATCCATGAAGAGCAGGTTGAGTCGGTTAAGTTCGGCCGTATCGCTGCGCAGACTGCGAAACAGGTTATCGTACAGAAGGTACGTGAAGCTGAGCGCGCTAAGGTTGTTGAACTCTACTCGGACCGCCTTGGCGAACTGATCGCCGGTACTGTTAAGAAAGTGACACGTGACAACGTTATCGTAGATCTGGGTAATAACGCAGAAGCACTGCTGCCACGTGAAAACCTGCTGCCACGCGAAGTGTTCCGCATGGGTGAGCGTGTTCGCGCTGTACTGCAGGAAGTTCGCTCTGAAGGCCGCGGCCCTCAGCTGATCCTAAGCCGCACCTCCAACGAGATGCTGATCGAGCTGTTCCGTATCGAAGTGCCTGAAGTTGCTGAAGAGATGATTGAGATCCGCGCGGCTTCACGTGATCCAGGCGCTCGCGCCAAGATCGCAGTGAAAACTAATGACGGCCGTCTAGATCCCGTCGGTGCTTGTGTCGGTATGCGCGGTGCGCGTGTGCAGGCTGTATCGGGGGAGCTGGGCGACGAGCGTGTTGATATCGTGCTTTGGGATGACAACCCAGCGCAGCTGGTTATCAATGCAATGGCACCCGCTGAAGTCGCTTCAATCGTTATTGATGAAGAGACTCACTCGATGGATGTTGCAGTAGCAGAGGAAGCCTTGGCAATGGCGATTGGTCGTAACGGTCAGAACGTCCGTCTGGCGGCCGAGCTGACTGGCTGGGAACTCAACGTGATGAGCGAAGAGGAAGCGGCAGCTAAGAGCGAGTCGGAGACAGGGAAAACGGTTGACCTGTTCATTCACCACTTGGACGTTGATGAGGACCTGGCTGAGTTGCTGGTTGCTGAAGGCTTCACCTCTCTGGAAGAAGTTGCCTACGTCCCAGTAAACGAGATGCTTGAGATCGAAGAGTTTGACGAAGATATCGTTGATGCGCTGCGCCAGCGCGCTAAGGATGCTTTGCTTAACTTGGCGATTGCTAATGAAGAGCAGCTCGGTGCACAGGAGCCGGCAGACGATCTGTTGAACATGGATGGTATGGATAAGCACCTGGCGTTTGTGATGGCGTCACGTGGCATCGTCACCATGGAAGATCTGGCGGAGCAGTCAATTGAAGAGCTGCTCGAGATTGAAGATATGACCGAAGAGCGCGCAGGTGAGCTGATCATGACAGCCCGCGCACCTTGGTTCGAAGAGCAGTAATTAGACAACGGAGAGGGAGTAACCCCCAGATGGCAGAAGTAACGATTAAACAACTTGCCGATGTGGTTGGTGTGTCCGTTGAGCGTTTGGTAACACAGATGCAGGAAGCGGGCGTCAAAGGTAAAGACACCGAATCCACAGTAACAGACGAAGAGCGTCAGCAACTGCTGGCCTTTCTGAAGCGCAGCCATGGCGAAGACGCCGAAGTGGGTGAGCCTAAGAAGATCACACTTAAGCGTAAAACTACATCGACACTGAAAGTCGGTGGCGGTGCGAGCCGCAAGACCGTGAACGTAGAAGTTCGTAAGAAGCGTACCTACGTTAAGCGTGAAGAGGTAGAAGAGACTCCGGTTGAAGAGCCAGTTGCAGCACCGGTTGAAGCTTCGGCGGTAGAGCAAGCACCTGAGCCGGCAGTCGAGGCGCCAGTAGAAACACCAGCAGCACCTGCTGCAGACGAAGCTCCAGCGGTAGAAAGTAAGCCAGAGCCTGTAGCTGAGACGCCAGAGCGTTCAGTTGAGAAGAATAAGCCTTCAGCTGAGAAGCCAAAGCCGGCTGCACCTGCGGCAGCGCCCGCTAAGCCTGCAGAGCCAGCAGCTGAAGATCCTCGCAAGAAGAGAAAAGAGCGCGATAATCGTCGTAACGAGCGCGCTGAGCGCGGTGAATCTCGTCGCGGCAAAGGTGGTAACAACCGTCCTGGGCAGAAGCCGCTGCGTGCCCCGAGACATCAGGGCCGTAATACACCAAACCAGCACGGCTTCGAGAGGCCAACTGCGGCAATAGTGCATGAAGTGAGCATCCCTGAGAGCATTACTGTCGCTGAACTGGCGAAGAAGATGTCTGTAAAGGCAGCTGAGGTGATCAAGGTGATGTTTAAGATGGGTGCCATGGCAACCATCAACCAGCCTATCGACCAGGATACAGCAACTCTGGTTGTTGAGGAGATGGGCCACGTCGCTAAGCCTATGCAGGAGAATGCGGTTGAGGATGCTCTGCTTGAGAGCGTTGCAGCGCACGAAGGTGAAGCAAGCGGTCGTGCGCCGGTTGTTACCGTTATGGGTCACGTTGACCACGGTAAAACCTCACTGCTCGACTACATCCGTACTACGCGTGTAGCAGCGGGCGAGTCTGGTGGTATTACTCAGCATATAGGTGCGTACCACGTTGAAACCGACAACGGCATGGTGACTTTCCTCGATACTCCAGGACACGCGGCGTTTACCGCAATGCGTGCACGTGGTGCATCGTTGACCGATATCGTTGTACTGGTTGTTGCAGCGGATGACGGTGTGATGCCGCAGACTGAAGAGGCAGTTCAGCACGCGAAAGCGGCGGGCGTACCACTGGTCGTTGCGGTTAACAAGATCGATAAGCCTGAAGCGGACCCAGACCGCGTTAAGAACGAACTTGCTCAGCGTGATGTTATTCCAGAGGATTGGGGCGGTGACGTGCAGTTCTGTAACGTCTCTGCAAAGAGCGGTGAAGGTATTGATAACCTGCTCGAGTCTATCCTGCTACAGGCTGAACTGCTTGAATTGACAGCGGTTGACGATGCTCCAGGTCAAGGTGTTGTGGTTGAATCTCGTCTCGATAAGGGGCGTGGTCCAGTTGCTACACTGCTGATCCAGAACGGTACCTTGAAGAAGGGTGATATCGTGCTGGCGGGTATGAACTTCGGTCGTGTCCGCGCAATGCTCGACGAGAACGGCGCACCATTGGACGCTGCCGGCCCTGCGATCCCAGTCGAGATCCAAGGTCTGGACGGCACACCGGATGCCGGTGATGAGTTCACTGTAGTATCTAGCGAGAAGAAAGCGCGTGAAGTCGCTCTGTTCCGTCAGGGTAAATTCCGTGAAGTTAAGCTGGCACGTCAGCAGCAGTCTAAGTTGGAGAACCTCTTCAACAACATGCAGGCAGGTGATGTTAAGTCGCTCAACATCGTTATCAAGACCGACGTGCGTGGTTCACTCGAGGCACTGACACACTCACTAGAAGATCTCTCGACTGATGAGGTTAAAGTGAACATCGTCTCTGGCGGTGTAGGCGGTATCGGTGAGACCGACGCTAACCTGGCGCTGGCCTCTTCTGCAATTCTGATCGGCTTTAACGTTCGTGCAGACGCTCAGGCGCGTGCGATTGTTGAGCGTGAAGAGATGGAGCTGCGCTACTACTCAGTAATATACGACATCATTGATGATGTGAAATCGGCGATGGGCGGTCTGCTCTCACCTGAGTTCCGTGAGGAGATCGTCGGTACTGCTGAAGTTCGTGACGTCTTCAAAGCGCCTAAGATCGGTGCAATCGCCGGCTGTATGGTTATTGAAGGTACGGTTTACCGTAACAAACGCATCCGCGTACTGCGTGACAACGTGGTTATTTACGAAGGTGAGCTGGAGTCACTACGCCGCTTTAAGGATACCGTCAACGAAGTGCGTAACGGCATGGAGTGTGGTATCGGCGTGAAGAACTACAACGACGTTAAGGTCGGCGACCAGATTGAGGTCTACGACACTATCGAAGTTCAGCGTACGCTGTAATCCGAGGTCATCTAACAAATATGGCACGTGATTTTAAACGTACTGACCGAGTTGGTGACCAGATCCAGAGGGATCTGGCCCAACTAATTCATCGTGAGATCAAAGACCCACGCCTCGGCATGGTGACGATTAACCACGTAAAGGTCGCCAAAGATCTCGGCTATGCCGATGTCTATATTACCGTACTGCCACTTAACGGTATGGATGAAGCTGAAGCGACTGCGAACAGTCTGGCTGTATTGAAGAACGCCGCAGGTTTTCTGCGTGCGGAACTCTCTCGTCAGATTAAATTGCGCGTTATGCCAAATCTCCGTTTCCATTTTGACGAGAGCGTCGAGCGCGGCCGCCACTTGGCGAGCCTTATCGAAAAAGCGCGTCGTATGGAAGACGAATAATCGATGGCACGACGTAAAAAAGGGCGCCGCATTGATGGCGTCTTTTTGCTTGATAAGCCCCAAGGTTGCAGTTCTAACCATGCATTGCAGCGGGTCAAACGTATCTATGATGCCGCTAAAGCGGGTCACACTGGAGCGTTGGATCCGTTAGCAACAGGCCTATTACCGATCTGCTTGGGCGAAGCGACTAAGTTTTCGCAGTTCCTCCTCGACTCAGACAAACGTTACATCACTACAGCTAAGCTGGGTGTGCGCACTGATTCGAGTGATGCGGATGGCGAAGTTGTTGAGACCAAGCCTGTTCCTGTGATTGATCGTGCGCAGCTTGAAGCTCTGCTTGAGCGTCGATTCCTCGGCGAGATCGAACAGGTACCGTCGATGTTTTCAGCGTTGAAGCACAACGGCCAGCCGCTCTACAAGCTTGCACGTAAGGGTGAGAAAGTTGAGGTAAAGCCGCGTCAGGTGACCATCTTTGAGATCAAACTGCTGGATCTGCGAGCAGATGAGATTGATCTGGAGGTGCACTGTTCCAAGGGCACTTACATACGATCTATCGTTGAGGATCTCGGGTTTGAGCTTGGATGTGGCGCGCACGTAAGTATGTTGCGACGCATAGCGGTCTCTAATTACGACTCAGCTCAGATGCTAACGCTTGAACAGCTCGAATCTTTGGCTCAACCAGCCAAAGAGGGCGAGAGCCACGAGTGCATACAAACGCGATTAGATACTGTATTATTGCCGCCCTGGAGTGCGGTGGAACGCCTGCCATCGCTAGAATTGAGCGATATTTTGGCTGCCCGACTACTCCAAGGTCAGAAGCTAGGCGAGCGGTTTGAACAACGCGGTCTGGTGAGACTGTTTGAGAATTCCCGTTTTCTGGGGCTAGGCGAGGTCGACGAGACCGGTCGCTTGCGGGCAAAACGCCTGCTGGATACCTCTATATAGGTACGTCAGAAAACAATTTGCCCTAACAAGCAAAGCAAGATTTACCTCAGCTGAGGTATGACGCTGAACTGAAGATATGCTCGGTACAGCGCGACTTAACCCCGGGGTCCTGCTCTGTGTAGAACCCTGTGCATATCGTAACTAGGAGAATATCAATGGCACTGTCTGTTGAGAAAAAAGCTGAAATCGTAGCTGATTTTGGTCGTGGCCAGAACGACACTGGTTCACCAGAAGTCCAGGTTGCACTGCTGACTGCTAACATTGAAGGCCTGCAGGGTCACTTCAAAGCAAACAAGCAGGACCACCACTCACGTCGCGGTCTGATTCGCATGGTAAACCAGCGTCGTAAGCTGCTGGACTACCTCAAAGGTAAAGATGCAGATCGTTACCTTGAGCTGATCAAGCGTCTGGGCCTGCGTCGCTAAGACCAGCCCCATGGGGGCCATACATTGTATGGCCCTTTTTTATGACCATGGATGGTCGGTATGCCGCGAGACGCAGGAGCAAGCACGCGGCGATTCAAGCTCTGCGAAGTTTCGATACTCAAGCCTGTACTCAATTGGATTTTCTACCCCAAGATAGAGAGCTCAACTGAGTACTGGCTCTAAAAGATGTAAGTTTCGCGATCAGCAGAGATCTTTAACTTAAAACGGAGCTAATCGATGTTTAATGCGATTACTAAGACGTTCCAGTTCGGTAACGACACTGTAACGATCGAAACCGGTAAGGTAGCTCGCCAGGCAACTGGTGCAGTTATGGTTACTGTTAACGAAAAGACTCAGGTTCTATGTACCGTTGTTGGTGCTAAAGAAGCTAAAGAGGGACAGGGTTTCTTCCCTCTATCTGTACACTACCAGGAGAAGTACTACGCTGTAGGCCGTATCCCAGGTGGTTTTTTCAAGCGCGAAGCTCGTCCTACTGAGAAAGAGACACTGACTTCACGTTTGATCGACCGTCCAATTCGTCCACTCTTCCCTAAAGGCTTCATGAACGAAGTGCAGGTTGTGTGTACGGTTATGTCTTCTGACAAGAACATCGATCCAGATATGGCAGCGATGCTAGGTACCTCTGCGGCGCTGACTATCTCTGGTATTCCATTCTTGGGTCCAATCGGTGCAGCACGTGTTGGCTTCACTGAAGATGAGGGTTACATCCTCAACCCAACTTATGAAGCGCTGGCTAACTCTGAGCTGGATATGGTTGTTGCAGGTACTAGCGATGCGGTTCTGATGGTTGAGTCAGAAGCGAAACAGCTCTCTGAAGATGAGATGCTTGGCGCAGTTCTGTTTGCTCACCAGGAGATGCAGGTTGCTATTAACGCAATCAACGAATTCGCTGCTGAAGCCGCTAAGCCTAAGTGGGATTGGCAGCCAGCTGAGAAGAACGTTGCTCTGACTGACGCTATCAATGGTGCCTTCGGTGCACAGATCGATGCGGCATTCCAGGTTGCAGACAAGATGCAGCGTCAGGACACATTGCGCGCACTGCGTGACCAGGTTGTTGCTCAGTTCGCCACTGGCGAAGAGGCGGCACCAGGTGCTGAAGAGGTTTCTAAAGTATTCGCCTCTATCGAGAAAGCGACGGTACGTGAGCGTATCCTGAGCGGTCAGCCACGTATCGATGGCCGTGACACTAAGACGGTCCGTCCAATCAATGTTGAGGTGGGCACTCTGAAAGGTGTTCACGGTTCTGCTGTCTTCACTCGTGGTGAAACTCAGGCGATCGTTGCTTGTACTCTGGGTACTAGCCGTGACGTACAGATCATCGACGCACTGGAAGGTGAGCGTCGTGACCCATTCATGCTGCACTACAACTTCCCTCCATACTCTGTGGGTGAAGCTGGCCGTATGGGTGGTGCAGGTCGTCGTGAAATCGGTCACGGTCGTCTGGCTCGTCGTGGTGTTGCTGCGGTTCTTCCTACTCAGGAAGCTTTCCCATACACCATGCGTCTGGTCTCTGAGATCACTGAATCTAACGGTTCATCATCTATGGCGTCTGTGTGTGGTTCTTCACTGGCGATGATGGATGCAGGTGTTCCTGTCTCTGCTGCTGTAGCAGGTATCGCGATGGGCCTGGTGAAAGAGGATGAGCGTTTCGCAGTTCTAACTGACATTCTCGGTGATGAAGATCATCTCGGCGATATGGACTTCAAAGTAGCCGGCACTGAAGCGGGTATTACTGCTCTGCAGATGGATATCAAGATCACCGGCATCACTGAAGAGATCATGGAGATTGCTCTGGAGCAGGCACACGATGCACGTGTACACATCCTGCGTGAGATGGCTCAGGTTATTGGCTACGCTCGTCCAGAACTGGCAGACCACGCTCCAGCGATGGTTCAGCTGAAGATCAACCCAGAGAAAATTCGTGACGTTATCGGTAAGGGCGGTGCAGTTATCCGTTCTATCACTGAAGAGACTGGCGCATCTATCGACCTGGACGACGACGGCACAGTACGCATCTACGCAGACAACAAAGAGTCTTCTAAGGCTGCCGTTGACCGCGTAACTGCTATCACTGCTGAAGCTGAAGTTGGTAAGATCTACGAAGGTAAGGTTGTCCGCATCGAAGACTTCGGCGCATTCGTTAACATCCTGCCAGGTAAAGATGGTCTGGTTCACATTTCACAGATCGCTAACGAGCGAGTGAACAAAGTGACTGACTACATCAACATGGATGACATCGTTAAAGTTAAGGTACTGGACGTCGATATGCGCGGCCGTATTAAGCTGTCGATGAAAGATATGGAAGAGGACGAGACTGTTGATAACTAATCAATAGTTGATGTCAGAAAAGGGAGCCTCGGCTCCCTTTTTTAATGCTGCAAAAGCTGGCTATTCAGACATCGACTTTGCTTCGGAAACCAGACTAAATCAGCCTTATCGCGTCATCCGGCTGCGCCGAATAACCCTCCCACAGCGCTGCTGGAGGCTTGTGAGGCGCAGCCGAACGAGGCGATTGAATGCCCGCTAAGTGTCGAAGGTGGACTGAACTTTCCTAAAACTCAATCACAATTTCTCATTACGAATCCTCGATCTAAACGACATTGTCCACAGTATGGAATAACCGCTGGTGAGGCTCATCAGGCGGTGTAAAATGACGGTGAATTGAACTGTCTGACACTTCAGCCGTAATTATGTGGGTTAAGTGTTTACTGGTTCAGATAATTGGCACCAGTTCAGATCATAAGAGAGCGATAATGTCGGATTCCGTAGCAACTAACTCCAGTGAACGTATTCGTTCGCTCGAAGAGCTCGCAAGGTGCACTGATTACTCCTTTGTCGAATCGCTTCGAGCCGATCCGCAGGCGCGCGAAGGTGGGCAAGATCACGATCCACGTCAGGTATTCTCTGGTCATTTTGTGCCCGTAACGCCAACACCTATCAGCGATCCTAAGTATGTCGCTCACAGTGAAAGTCTGTTTGCCGAGCTTCAGTTGGATGATCAGCTCGCGACTCACCCAGATTTTATGCGCATCTTCTCCGGTGACCTATCGCAGGCTCCCGAACTGATCCGTAAAGCTGGTTGGGCAACGGGTTACGCGCTGTCGATTTTTGGTCGTGAGTACTACCAGCAGTGCCCGTTTCAGACGGGCAACGGTTATGGCGATGGGCGTGCTATATCCGTGCTAGAGGGGGTTTTCGCGGGGCAACGTTGGGAGATGCAGCTAAAAGGTGGCGGGCGTACGCCTTACTGCCGTGGCGGGGATGGACGCGCTGTATTGCGCTCTAGTGTGCGCGAATTTTTGGCACAGGAGCATATGCATGGGCTTGGCGTTCCGACCTCTAGGTCACTTAGCCTCTATGCATCCAGAGACGAGACTGTAAGGCGTCCCTGGTATTCAGAAGGCTCCTTCTCATATGACCCAGACCGCATGGGATTAGAGACTGTAGCCATCTCAACACGTGTCGCGCCATCCTTCATCCGCGTGGGGCAGTTAGAGCTTTTTGGGCGTCGAGCGCGCAAAGGTGAGCATCCAGAGGCACTCAACGAGCTAGAGATGCTTGTATTGCATCTAATTGATCGCGAATACGCGGGGGAGATCGAGTCACATCTGCCTCTCACCGAGAAAGTCCTGAAACTAGCCGAACTGTTTCGCGCGCGTCTCACTTCGCTAGTGGCCAACTGGATTCGCGTTGGGTACTGCCAGGGTAACTTCAATAGTGATAATTGTGCTGCGGGAGGTTTTACGCTCGATTATGGCCCGTTTGGTTTCTGTGAGCAGTTTGATCCCAATTTCCAGCCGTGGACCGGTGGAGGTGAACACTTCGCCTTAATGAATCAGCCGATCGCTGCCGCACGTAATTATCAAATGTTCTTGGTGGCCCTGTTGCCTCTAGTGGCGGAGGATGAGGATGCTTTGGAGAAGTTACAGGCTCTTTACACCGGCTTCTCCACAGTTATGGAGGAGAAGATGGAGGCCATGTGGCTGTCTAAACTCGGCCTCTTAGAGTTCAATAAGGCGCTGGTAGATGAGTTACTTGCGCTAATGACAGCAACTCCCGTGGATTTCACTAAATTTTTTAGAGCTTTGTCTGATATTCCTGAAGATATCGGGGCGCTAGAGGTCAGTTTCTATGTCTCTGCTTCGCAACAGGGTGTGTCCGAACAGTTGATGCAGCGCTGGGACGCTTGGCTAGCGCAGTGGCACTCACTTATTGGCGAGCGTGCTGTGACTGATGGCACTGCAGCGATTACGCAGCAGATGAGAGCAGTTAACCCGAAATATATTCTCAGGGAGTGGTTAGTTGTGCCGGTTTATCAGGCGGCCTATAACGGCAACTATGAGCCGCTCCGCCAACTGCAAACCGTAATGAACGATCCCTATGCTGAGCAGTCAGCCGAAATTGAAGCGCAGCATGACCGTCTCAAACCCGAGCAGTATTGGGGCTTAGGTGGCGTTAGCCACTACAGTTGTTCATCCTAGGTTGTCGCTTATACTCGGTTAAACAGTTTGGCTAGCCAGCCGGTTTTTAAGAGTAAAAGGCTAGGTGTTGCTCCAAACAGAGCTCCGCATAGCACATCCAAAGGGTAATGCACCCCAAGATAGATCCGGGAAAGCCCCACTAACAGTGCGCCGCAAAAGAACAGCAGACTAAGCCGTGGCAGCGCCACGCTCAACACCGTTGCAAGCATGAACGCGTTGGCGGTATGGCCACTGGGGAAAGAGCCGTTGGAGCTAATTGATTTAGCTTTCTCTTCAGAAATTCTTAGTTCACCAACACTGTTTTCGAAGGGGCGATCACGATTAACACTGACTTTTACGCTGCTATACATCCCAGCAGTGATGCCATAGAGAAGCGCAAGAAATAGAAACAGTCGCAAACGCGACACCGCGGCAGTTGTCAGATCTTGGTTGGTTGCTTCCAAATGAAATGCTTTTGGAGCGCAAAGAAGCGCGACTAACAGTATCTCCGGCCAAACCGCCCATTTATCTCCTAACAAGGTGATTATTGGCATCGTAAAATCGAACAGCGGGTTGGTGAGGCCGGTGTTCATCCAAAGAAATAATGATGTGTCTAAGATCTGCAGTTCACTCATAGAGGCTGAGGGTAACAGACATTTCTCCATCGCCCCAATCTTGGAGCTTAATCGCTACTCTATGCGTTTCCATGTGCCACCATCGCGGCAGATGAACAGAATGCAACCCTCTACGGCAAGTCCTTTGCCGCTATCAACTAACTCCATTTTGGATGTGTAGGTTTTGTCTCGATCAGGTGACCAGATTTTACCGCCATCGTATCGGTCATTGCCTCGGGCTTTCATGTCCCAAATGATGTTTCGTCCAATATTTTCAGACTCCAGCACTTCGCCATCGGACGAGAAGCTTTGCACAAGCTCTCCGCACAGGCTGTCGCCACACATACCGACTAGGATATGGCCGTAGTTACCGTTGTCGTCTGGTGCTGTCTGCCATGTGCCCAGGGCAGGGTCGGCCATCGCTGAGGCGACAAAAGTGAGTGTGCAAAGTGCAGTGGTGAGTTGTCGGTACATGGTCTCTCCTACTATTTTTATTTTGATTCTATCAGATCTGACGTCGACTGAGATTACACTGACCTGCTTCGGTCTCCGCAACCTCTCCGGTGTGCAGGGTTGTTAACCGCTGTATAGCGAGGGTGAATCTATTAAGCACTAAACTCTCTAGGCTGCCTTGAGATGTTGTTTGACTCACACTCAGATATTCTGGATTTGCAGCTTTGCCAGTGTAACTGGGTGCACCGCCGCTGCCAGTGAACATCAGATCATAGGTCTCGTTATCGTACGCCACAATCCACTGCTGCTCGCCCGATGGAAACTCGCAGGCTAAGCGATAGTAGTCCACTTGGGCGGCGTGTAGTGGCGACGATAACAGCAAGAAAGCGCTAATCTTAATCCAAACCGACTTCACGTTGGCTCTCCTTATTTATCTTTCACACAACGAAACCCGATGTAGACGACAGCCATATCGCGCGGCTTTGTTGCGGCGTAATCGGGCCTCATCTGTGTAGGGCCGTACCACCATGAACCACCTCGTGTTCCTTTCGAGCTTTGATCGGGTATATCAACCCACTCCCATACGTTGGCACCCATATCGTAAAGCCCATTTACGCCCTCGCGAGTCGTTCCCACTTCGGAGTGACCTCTGCCGCGATTCAAGCGCTTGCTCACTTTCGCAGTAATGACTTCGCCGCACCCCTCGAGGCAGTTTGCACCCACAGGGGAGTCCCCGGTTGGGTAGGCGTAGGTTATACGATCCCTGCCAGCGCGCTGCTCGGTGTAGGCAGCACTAATCCATTCGGATTCAGTCGGTAGTCGCTTGCCGCTCCAACGACAAAAAGCTTGGGCTTCGTCATACCTCAGGTGGACGGCGGGTTCGCTGGGATTAGCAGGTAGGCCGTATGGGGTACGCCAAGTCCAACCTGGCTTCTGCGCCCAACCAAATTCGTAGACTAGTCCGCCCCCGTCGCGCTCAGCTGAGGTGGTGATTCTCGCTTTATCTGCATAGACCGCGAATTGGCTAATGCTGACCTCCGTTCTGTCGATCCAGAACTTATCGAGTTCGACCATATCGCGTTGAGGCAGATCGCTTGCCTCTGCGACTGATAGTAAGCTGGCAAGAGTGGCGGCCATTGAGCGCTTTAGAAGAGAAGGTTTGAGCATCGATTTATCCTGTTTATTTGGATTACGCTGCACTGATGGAGCTGGTTTATCTAAGCATAAAAAAGGGAGCTCTGGGCTCCCTTGGCTTTTTACGGCTACTCGTCAATCGGTTCGCGATCTCGCCAAGCCCGGTAGATACGGAAGGTGAAGATGGCGCCAAAGACGTTCAGAAAATCGAGGATAGCAGAGCCGACAAAGCCCAATATCATATTGCCCTCAACGATTGGAGCTACAAGCAGTTCGCCGATGAACAGCAGGCCGTAGATGATTGCCAAACCTTTGGCTAGGGTCCAGAACAGATCTGCTGTGCCTGCCCAGCTCATCTTCATTGCCTCTAATGGGCTTTTGCGCTCCAGCAAGCAGACTTGATTGGCCAATCCTAAACGTACCGCTATGTAGAGCCCCGGCAGTACTAGCAGCATTAACCCCATAGAGATCGCAAGTGCGCTAAGCAAGAAGGTAAAGAACAGACGTCCCCAGTTCTGCAGACCCCAAGCCCAGGCTTGCAGTGTACTAATTGGCTGACTATCCACAATAGATTGCATGTAGAATATGGTCGCGCCGAGGTAGATCGGTACGAACAACAGGTCCATAGCGGTCAGCAAGAAGAGATCATTCTGCAGGTTTGCACCGTCTTCGATGCCTCCGATAACAGTGTGCTGAATTAGCATCAGAACAGCGATAAACGGCAACTGGATGCTGAGTAGGTTGCTGAAGTTAGAACGAAAGAAGAAGTAACTCTGTTTTAGGTAATCGGTAGCCATACAGTCTTTGTGTTAGTTCCGTTTAGTTAAAACTCGGCTGAGTCAGTAGGTAAGTACAAAAGTTGCCGCTATCTTGGTCGAGTTCAACCGACTTAAAGTAGTTTGAAGCGATACGTTTGAGCGGAACATGCTGGTTCACGACAAAACAGGCTTTGCCCTCAGGTTTTAATAGCTTAGCAGCGTTTTTGGAGAAGCGATCCGTGAGATCGTAGTCTATGCCAAAGCCGCTGTGGAAAGGCGGGTTACATAGTATCAGATCAAACTTAGAGTCCAACTGCTCACCGGCGTTTGAGAAGGTAAAAGTTGCATTGAGCCCAGCCTGCCTTAGTGTTGTTTCTGTTGCTATCTTGGCAGCTGCGTTATTGTCGGTGGCATGAGTTTGGGTACTCTGGCCGCAGGCTGCCAGGGCTAGATAACCTGAACCGCAACCTAGATCTAGGACGCTAGTACTCTCTAAGGGCAGGGTAGTATCGAGCATCGCTGGGAGTCGTTCGATAAGTTGCTCGCTCCCTTTATCGACTTTTTTCCAGCCGTATATTCCGGGTTTTGAGAAGAGTGTGTGCTTACAAACCTGAGTCACTCCCCGCAAAGCTGTGTAGTTTTGATCATCGAGTAACTTATCCGAACGGTTGTCGATGGTCAGCTCAACCACCCAGCTATCGCCACCGAGTTTCTTCTCAACACGCTCACCACCAAAGAGCTTTTGAGCGTTCTTTGCGTAGCTCTTGATCCCCTCTGACTTATCTCCGAACAGGATCACTTTAGCTTCATGTTTGAGGTGTGTCGCTGCAAGATTGAGTAGATGATTGACCACCGCTTTCTCTTTGGAGATGCGGTAGATCAGAAGATCAGTCTTCAGGCCATCGGGCCAAACAAAATCTGAGAAGCTGACTTGCCAATCTTGGGCCTCTAGAGCGATCTGCTGATCAAAGCGATTGGTCAGGGCGTGCCAACCGGAACGACCCTGCAGCAGGCGCAGATCCAAATTCTCATCGATCACTAACAACCCTGAGCTTGATGCGCCCAGGCGTTGGTTAATCAGCATCTCAAAGTCAGGCATTAAAGATGCTCTTAACCTCAGCCTGTGTCAGCTCGCGCCACTCACCTTCGTAGAGCTCATCGTCTAGCTGAATAGGTCCGATCGCATCACGGTGCAGCTCCTCAACGCGATTACCCAGAGCTGCAAACATCCGCTTAACCTGATGATATCGCCCTTCGAACAGCTCAACCCGGGCGCGGTTTTCGGAGAGAATTTCGAGCTGCGCCGGTTTAGTGAGCTCTTTTTCACCATTGAGCTGAATGCCACGCTCAAACTTCTCAACGTAACTAGGGTCTATCGGATCGGCGAGAGTGACTTCGTAGATCTTACCCAGCTTATGGCGTGGGGAAGTAATACGGTGGCACCACTGGCCGTCGTCGCTCAGCAGCACCAAACCTGTGGTGTCCACATCCAAGCGACCCGCAATCGTCAGCTCATCAGCTCGCGGCAGTTCAATCAGTCCCAGCACTGAGGGGTGAGTGCCATCGTCACTAGAGCAGACGTAGCCAATCGGCTTGTAGAGCATGATGTAACGCTCACGTGGTGTGTCGATAGGGTAACCATCAAGGAGTACTTCATCCTCGTCGCTTACTTTTCGTGCAGGATTTCGCTCGAACTCGCCATTAACCTGTACCTCGTCGGCGTGAAGCATTCGCTTCACCTCTTTGCGGGAGAATCCGGTGGACTGAGCTAAATACTTATCTAATCGCATTATCGACTGCCTAGAAAATTTGCGCTCTAGTATACCCAAGTGTCGCAGCGGATGCGCGCGGTTGCTGGGATGAGGTAAACTAGCGCTTCTAACTTTTGAGGTGTGCTGTGAAACTTTTTGTTGATGATCTTACTCATGTCGATTTTTCTTATCTGGATGCTCAGCGTGGCCTGCTGGGTGAATCTTGGGTAGTGCGCTTAGAGCTGGACGGCACCCTTAATGATGAGGGGATGATCTGCGATTTTGGCATCGTCAAAAAGCGTGTGAAGCAGTGGTTTGACGAGGGTATCGACCATGCATTGGCCATTGCCACTCGGATGCCGAACCTTGAAATAGAAGAGTCGGATAATCGCACCGAAGTTCGCTGGACTGACGACGATGGACGTCTATTACATTGTGTGGGTCCGGAGCAGGCATTCGCACTGTTAGATATTGAGGCGATTACCCCCGAATCTGTGGCCCGGTGGTGTGAATCCCGACTAATCGAGCTCTTCCCAGATGAGGTGCAGGGGCTGACTTTGACGCTCTACCCTGAGACGATTGATAGTGCGCTCTATCACTACTCACATGGCCTGCAGAAGCATCAGGGCAACTGTCAGCGAATCGCCCACGGCCATCGATCACGAGTACAGGTGTTTGTTGATGGAGAACGTAGCGCTGAGCAGGAGCAGTACTGGGGTCAGCAGTTCCGTGATATTTACATAGGTACGCGCTCACATTTGCAGCGTGAGGCTGAGGGAATAAGCTACTTCGCTTATGAGGCGCCTCAAGGGGCATTTGAGCTATCGCTTCCGAGCGATCGTGTCTATCTGATCGATACTGAGTCTACCGTGGAGCAGATTGCCGAGCATATGGCGCTGGTTACTGGTCAGAATTGTCCAGGAAGTCGCGTTGAGGTTCGAGCGTTCGAGGGTATAGGTAAAGGTGCAATTGCTAGAGCTTAGACGCTAGCAATCGACCTCAAGGTTATCAATCAGGCGGGCCTGGCCTAGGAAGGCGGCCGCCAGAACGACTAGCTCCCTGTCTTTCGGCGTTGCTGGCTGCAGATCTGATCGGCGCACGATATGAATGTAGTCTGGCTTGAAGCTCTCACGCTCGAGCGACTCGATCGCCTGTTTTATCAGACCTTCAAAATCATCACTTCCGCCAACCAGAGCGTCATGAATCGTCCGCAGCTGTGCGTAAAACACGGGTGCCCGTTTCAACTCGTCCTTCGTGAGATAGCCGTTGCGTGAACTCAACGCCAGACCGCTCTCTGCGCGCGCTGTATCTACACCGACCAGCTCAACCGGCATCGATAGATCAGTCACCATGCGGCGAATGATATGCAGCTGTTGGAAGTCTTTCTTCCCAAATACGGCTAGGTCAGGCTGCACTAGGTTGAACAACTTGTTAACGATTGTGGTTACACCACGAAAGTGGCCTGGACGACTGGCGCCACAGTACATCTCGGAGATGCCGGGTACCTCTACAAAGGTCTGGCTAGCACGGTCACTGGAGTACACTTCGGACTCAGACGGTGCAAACAGTAGATCGCAACCGTATTCGATCAAGCTTTGTTGATCCTCTTCCAGTGTGCGCGGATAGCGCTCAAGGTCATCTTTAGCGTTAAACTGCAGTGGGTTTACAAAGATAGACGAGACAACAAAATCGGTTCTCTCGCGCGCAGTGATCAGCAGATTCAGGTGTCCCTGGTGAAGGTTACCCATAGTAGGAACAAACCCAATGCTCTTGCCCGCTCTGCGAGCGGCACCGACGACCTGACGTAGTTCGGCAATGGTAGTGACTGTCTGCATATTATTCGAAACTATGCTCTGGACCGGGATAGCTGCCGTCGCGCACGGCGCTTGCATAGCTCTCTACCGCTCCGACAACGCTGCTGGAGCCCTGCATAAAGTCCTTCACAAACTTAGGCTTCTTACCCGGTGTAATCCCTAGCATGTCGTGCAGAACCAAGACCTGAGCATCGGTGTGTGGGCCTGCGCCAATACCCACCACGGGCACGTTAGAGTTCTTTGTGATCTCCTCAGCGAGCAATGTAGGTACACACTCGAGTAGCAGAATTGCAGCGCCTGCTTCCTCTAAGACGCGAGCATCTTCAAGCATCTGTAGTGCAGCTGTCTGTTCACGACCCTGAACCTTGTAGCCACCCAACACATTAACTGACTGGGGGGTAAGGCCGAGGTGAACGCAGACAGGAACTCCCATCTCGGTGAGTCTGCTAACGGTTTCAGCCAGTGCGCGTCCACCTTCCAGTTTGACCATATGAGCACCTGCGCGCATCAATTCAGCTGCGTTCTCCAGGGCTTGCTCAACGCTGGCGTAACTCATGAAGGGCAGGTCACTCATGATCAGAGCCCCCTGATTACCCTTGGCAACGCTCTGAGTGTGGTAGGCCATATGCTCCATAGTGACCGGTAGAGTGCTGCTCTCACCTTGCAGAACCATCCCTAGAGAGTCACCTACTAGAATCACTTCAACGCCTGCGTTGCTCACCAGATTGGCGAAGCTAGCATCATAAGCCGTTAGCATGGCGAACTTGCGGCCGTTACGCTTGTGCTCACTCAGGGTCTGCAGATTTACGCTACTCATCGTCTTGATCTCTGTGGGTCAAAGTTCTCAGTATTATAAAGCGACTGGCGCCAAAGTGCCCAGTGGACATTTGGTTAGCAGCTGCTGCAAGGCGGTACCGTCAGGTAATTTGATCTCTGGCGTTATCTCTGCCAATGGATAGAGCACAAACTCACGCTCACTCATATGTGGGTGCGGGACCTGAAGGCGCTCATGATCGATCTGTTGATCGGCGTAGAGCAGCAGGTCTAAGTCCAGTGTGCGCGGTCCCCAGTGCTGGATACGTCTGCGCTGATGGGCGTTCTCGATCTGTTGTAGTGCATCCAGTAGTTCGAGTGCCTCGAGTGCTGTCTCAAGCAACGCTACGGCATTGACGTAGTCTGGTTGACCCGGTGGACCGACCGGATCCGAGCGGTAGAGCTGAGACTGCTGCAGCAGTCGTGTCAGTGGGATTTGGTTAAGCTCAATTAGAGCGTCACCGACCTGTTGAATCGGGTTCCCGAGATTGCTCCCCAGTCCGATGTAGGCGTGTACGCTCATTAGCTTTGATTGTCCTGGCGCGGTGTCGAAGAACTACGACGGCGTCGACGAGGACGTTTGCGCTTCTCATCGCGCGGCTCATGCCGTGGCGCCGGTGGTTTGTTACCCCGTTGGTATTCTGTCCACCAAGCCCCCAGTCCGTTTTGGTCTTCGCCCGCTTCTTCACGCAGAATTAGCAGGTCATATCCAGCGCGGAAACGAGGGCTCTCCATAATCTGCTCAGCGCGGTCGGTACGCGGCAGGCGATGCTGAAGCTCCCAAATCTCACGGATCATCGTTGAGAAGCGACGAGGAATAGCGGTCGCCTTGATCTGCTCACCCAATACCTGGTTTGCCGCTTCATGCAGGCGCTGCAGCGGCGGCAGTTCAGAGCGTTTCTCAAGCTTCGCCATGCGCTCTACCAGTGGATACCAAAGCATCGCTGCAAAAAGAAACGCCGGGTTTACGTTCTTGCCCTGATTTAGGCGGCGGTCGGTATTGCGCAGTGCACAATCGACTAGCGTCTCTACGGGGTAGAGCTCAGAATCCAGCATGCGGTCCGTACCTGGCAGCAGGTACTGGAACATATCAAAGCGAATCAGTTGGCGCAGGGTGGCGACACCGTGGCCGGTCTGGAGCAGCTTGAGTACTTCGTCAAACATACGTGCGGGTGCAACCTTGCCAATCAGTGGTGCAAGGTTGTGGATAGGCGCTGCGGTGTTCTCTTCTATTTCAAATCCGAGTTTTGCGGCGAAGCGCGCCGCGCGCAGCATGCGCACTGGATCCTCGCGGTAGCGCTCATTCGGATCGCCAATAATACGGATGCGTTTGGCCAGCAAGTCGGGGTAGCCATTCGCAAAGTCGAGAATACTGTGATCGCTAACGTTGTAGTAGAGAGCATTAATAGAGAAGTCGCGGCGTAGCGCGTCATCTTCAATGTTGCCGTAGACGTTGTCGCGCAGAAGCATACCGGATGCAGCCTGTCGGCTCTGATCGCCACTATCAGCGGTATCGTGGCCGGCACGGAAGGTGGCGACTTCGATTACTTCGCGTCCGAAGCGGACGTGGACAATTTTGAAGCGTCGTCCGATAAGGCGAGCACGATTGAACAGAGGTTCGGTTTGCTCAGGGGTTGCAGAGGTCGCAACGTCAAAGTCTTTTGGATTCTTACCCGCGAGAAGATCTCGCACGCAACCACCGACTAGATAGCCTTCGTAACCTGCATCAAGAATCCGGTAGACCACGCGCATGGCGTTATCATCCAGAGCATGGCGCGGTATCTGATGCACCGATTCAGGAATAACTCGGCGTTCGCCCAGAGGTAGCACCGCTTCGGATAGTTGCGCCTCTGCTGGGGGCTCAATTGCGGACTCAGCAACTGCCGCTTTAGGGCCGCGAGCTGTCCAGTAAAATGCGCCAATGAATCCAAGGCCGAGTAGTAAAAGAAGGATCTCTTCCATCAGTGCTGATTAATCTTCTTAGGTAGTTGCAAAAATTGAGACGCAATCATACCAGCAGAGCAGGAGCTTGGATATGTTAGGCTCTTTTATCGATGTGTGGGTGTTAAAACGGTGCGTTTGGTACAAGACAAGAAAGGAAGGTTTTGGGGGGGACGGGTCGTGAAGCTACAGTTCCACAGTGATTATTATTGTTGTTTCACTGGCGTAGTCTTCACGACCGTCAATGCTCTGTTGTTATTTTTATTCAGAGCGATTTGGCTTCGATCTCACCCTTATTATTTTTGTTTGGGTGTCACAAATGCCGCGTGTTGTTGTTGTTCTGGTAACGGAATATATGTGACAGCTGAGTATCTTTCAACTCTAAAGTTAGTTTTTTTTCACTATTAGCACCAAAGTCTAATGAGTAATAACTTATACCTTTAGATCAGTAGGTAATTTAGACAGCTTCCACTGCTCAATACCCCATCGATAAATATCAATAATATCGTTATAAATCAAATCTTTGGGTGGATTTAGGGCGAGCTTTCCAAAGGTGTTTGTTAAGCTTTCCCTAATATGGTCGAGGCTAGTTGAAACGGGTTGCGCCAAGGTCTGTTTACTCAATTTTTGACCATCTTTTGCCAGAATCAGGGGCAGGTGGGCGTAATTTTTATGTTGAGAAAAACTTAATTTTTGCTGTAGCACGATCTGTTTTGATGTTTCGTTAAGTAGATCTTTGCCTCGCACAACGCTGTTGATCAATTGCAGTTCGTCATCAACAACAACGGCAAGTTGATAGGCAAAAAGTCCATCACGGCGCAAAACGATAAAGTCACTCACAGTCTCAGCGGCTTGTGGACCTTGCACCTTATCGGAAAAGCTCGGGCTAGCTCCACCTACAACGCGTACGCCTGTTTGGGTGCCATCTGCTGGTGGATGATTAAGGCAGAAACGATCGTATTCGGTCAGAGCCATGCGAGCCTTGAGCTCGGAGCGACTGCAGCTACAGCGATATGCCAGGTCGTTCGCGATGAGCCTGTCTAAATGCTCCTGATAAATCTCCAAACGCTGGCTCTGGCGGATGATGGGTTCATCGGACTCGAGGCCATATGCCTCTAGCGCCTCTAAAATCGCCTTTTCCGCTCCAGGTTGAATCCGTGGTGGATCAAGATCTTCGATTCGTACCAGCCAGGTACCAGCATTAGCTTTGGCATCTAGATAGCTTGCAACAGCCGTGAGTATCGAGCCCGCGTGTAGTGGGCCAGTTGGTGAGGGTGCGAAACGTCCGCGATATACCATAGAAAGGAGAAGGTAACTTCTAGAGCTTGAAGCTACCTAACAGGAGCTAGCCGCCGACTTGTTTCTCTTTGATCTCAGCAAGCGTTTTACAGTCAATACACTGGGTAGCAGTTGGACGTGCTTCTAGTCGACGGATACCGATTTCGACGCCGCAGTCATCGCAGTAACCGTAATCATCATCTTCGAGGCGTTCTATCGCTTTCTCGATTTTACGGATCAGCTTGCGTTCGCGGTCGCGGGTACGAAGCTCTAGGCTGAACTCCTCTTCCTGGCTGGCGCGATCGCTAGGATCTGCGAAGTTAGTTGCCTCTTCTTTAAGATGGCTGATCGTCATGTCAACCTCTTCCATTAGCTGGCGTTTCCATTCCAGTAGGATTTCACGGAAGTGGTCTTTCTGCGCATCGTTCATAAACTCTTCAGAGTCTTTGATCTCATATGGCGCAATCGTTGAGAATTTCTTTTCGGCGTTCGTTGGCATATTTACTGCCTCATCTCTTTAAGTGTCCGGTTTGTCCGTCACCTAATAACTGTCAAGAGTTAATTTAAGGCGCAGAACTTATCAGATGGCTTCCCTTTAGGCTAGTCCCTATTGTAGGTACTTACAATGGAACCTACGCCTAGCGTGTAATTGAACGTACGCATAGCATGTAAATGCCGTTTATAATGCGCCCAGCGAATGGAGGATAGTGATGGCACAGGGCTGGACACAGAGAGCGCAGGATATTGAGTCGTTCAAAGTAATGGACTTGCTCAAACGCGCGAGTGAGTTAGGTGCCGCGGGTCAGGATGTAGTTCACCTGGGAGCGGGTGAGCCGGACTTTGGAGCCGCACCGCAGGTGATTGAGCGTGCTAAACAATTGCTCGATACGCAACCGTTAACCTATACAGCTGCTGGGGGTATTCAGCCGTTGCGTGAGGCGATCGCGCTCTTTCATCGACAACGCTACGGACAGGCTATAAGCGCTGATCAGGTGCTGGTTACTGCTGGCGCATCTGCTGGGCTTATGCTCGCGTTCGCACTGATCGCAGAGCAGGGGACGAACTTCCTTATGGCTGATCCAGCCTACCCCTGCAATCGCCAGTTCCTGAGATTAGTCGAGGCCGGTGCCAAGCTTATTGCCGTTGATCATCGTCACAATTACCAACTAACCGCCGAGATGGTGGAAAAGCATTGGGATCAGGATACCTCGGGCGTTCTAATTGCCTCACCCGCCAACCCGACCGGTGCGGTGCTCGATGCCGCTGAGCTTGAACGAATCGCAGCGGTTGTTAACGCTAGAGGCGGAACACTGGTGGTCGATGAGATTTATCATGGCTTAACGTATGGGGTAGAGACCCCTTCAGCGGTCCAGATCGATTCAGATGCGATCGTCATTAACTCATTCTCTAAGTATTTTGGTATGACTGGTTGGCGCTTAGGTTGGCTTGTTAGCTCGAAAGAGGCGGTCGCTGAGATGGAGAAGATGGCACAGAACCTCTTCATATCACCTCCCACACTCTCTCAGTACGCCGCACTTGCTGCGTTTGATAAGGATGCTCTCGCCTTATTTGAAGAGCGCAGGTTAGAACTGCAGGCGCGTCGTGATCTGTTATTGAGCGGCCTGTTAGAACTCGGGTTTAAAGTGCCGCGTGTGCCTGAAGGTGCTTTCTATATATACGCCGACGCCAGTGAATTGACCGCTGATAGCTTCGCTTGGTGTTGGGCGCTGTTGGAGCAAGCTAAAGTAGTTGCGACACCGGGTGCAGACTTTGGCGCCAATCATGCCGAACGCTACGTGCGCTTTGCATACACGACTTCGAAAGATCGAATTCGTGAGGCCCTCAGTCGGATAAGACAGTTTATAGAGGATCAGTCTGAGTGAGATACCCAGACTTTCCCATCTTCAACTCGGCACTCGACTGCTTCCAAACTTTTACCGTTGCAGGGGCCAACTATGCACTGACCCTCATCGAGGGTAAACAGGGCGCCATGTGTAGAACATTGAATGTACTGCTTCTCGTAATCCAAAAACTGATCGGGCTGCCACTCCAGTCGGATGCCGCGATGCGGACAGGCGTTGATAAAGGCCCGTACCTGATCGCCTTGCCGCACAACGATAATGGCTTGCTCACCGACTTCGTATCCTCGGGCGCCTGGGTTCTCCAGATCCTTAAAATCGCATATGGGATGGTCCATGTTGTGCCTCGTAGCAAAGCTGATCACTGTGTCAGAGTAAGCCTAACCCGCGGTGTGTGCTGTGTCTAACCCGAGAGCCGTGATGCTAAGCGCACCGGCGCTGATGCTAGCAGTGTTTCTCGGTCTTTGGGTTGGGCCGGTTTCACTGGACCTTGGTGCCGCATTTGAATCGGGCTCGACTGATGCGGCTGTTCTTTGGCAATTACGGTTTCCTCGAGTCCTGTTAGCAGGGCTCTGCGGTGCACTCTTGGCCTTGACGGGTGCCGCCACGCAGACACTCTTTCGCAACCCTTTGGCCGACCCTTCGCTAATCGGTGTCTCAGCAGGCGCGGCGCTGGCAACGATCAGTGTTGTAGTGCTGGGTGGATCTCTTTTTGCGGGTAGTGCGCTGCTCTCGACTGTCGGCCTACCGCTGGTAAGTTTTGGGGGTGGTGTTCTCGCAACCCTGCTGGTGACCCGAATGGCGGCGCAGTATCGAGGGATTTCAATGACGGCTCTGTTGCTGATCGGCTTGGCCATCAATGCCATCGCCGGCGCTATTATCGGAGTACTTAAATATGTTGCTGATGCGCAGGCATTGCGAGATGCCAGCTTCTGGATGATGGGGCGCTTCTCTGAAGCAAATTGGTGGCAGGTTGTGCTGCTAATGCTAATTCTTCTTGTCTCGCTCTGGTTACTGAAGCGTCGCGCTGCCGCGATGAACCTTTGGTTGCTAGGGCGAGAAGAGGCTCAACTGCTTGGTGTGGATGTAGCCGCACTGCGATGGTTGCTAATTATAACCGCGAGTGTGGGTGTGGGTGTGGTCGTCGCTTTTGCAGGCCTGATTGGTTTCGTCGGTCTGATGGTGCCGCACCTAGTACGGTTATGGAGTGGGCCAGATAACCGTTTGCTATTGCCACAATCTGCGCTAGTTGGCGCCGTGTTGATGGTGTTAGCCGATGCGTTATCGCGCGCACTAATATCACCCTCTGAGTTGCCGGTTGGAATTCTCACTGCACTCGCTGGGGGACCCTTCTTTCTGTTGTTGATTCATCTGCGTTATCGCGAGGCAGGAAATGCTTAAAGCTCGTAACCTAAATTTTGGCAATCGTCTGAACCTCGACGATTTCAGTGCTGAGCCGGGTAGCCTGACGGTTGTACTGGGTTCCAATGGCGCCGGCAAATCAACCTTGCTGACAGGAATTGCAGGCCTCCTGGAAGTGCCTGCGCTGCAGGTTGAATTTAACGGTATTAATCTGCTGGATTTAGCTGTTGATGAGAGGGCAAAGCGCCTCGCCTTTCTGACGCAACGCCAAACTCTCGATTTCGATTTTACAGTCGATGAGGTTATTCGGATGGGGCTTCATCCCCTGAGCCTCGATAAAGAGCAGTCGGAGGCGAGGTTTAACGAAATCGTTGATGCATTAGATTTGATCGGTTTACTTTCTCGCCGCTACCCAACCCTTTCGCGGGGCGAGGCGCAGCGCACACAAATAGCGCGGATTACGATGCAGCGTGCTGTTGAACCCGGTCTAATTTTGATGGATGAGCCGCTGACAGCCTTGGATCTGCGCCATCAACAGGACGTTATGCAACTGATCCTGCGTCTCAAAGAGGCTGAGGGGCACTGCTTCGTTGTGGTGTTGCACGATATCAATATCGCGGCGCAGTTTGGGGATCAGTTTGCGCTGCTAGAGCGCGGTGAACTGTTGGGGCTTGGTGGTGCGGACCTGTTGCAACCAGACCTTCTCAGTCGGGTGTTTGAGATAGAGATTCAGCGTTCAGTTGAGGCGGATGGTCGACCTCAATTCAACGCTGTGATGACCAACGATTGACGTTGGAGTTCTTTGATTAGGACGTCAATTACCTGCGGATCAGTAGTGTCAGCGTTGAGTGTTACAGCTTGCTCAGCCTCGTTTAGCAGCTCGTTGCGCACCCGTTGCTGCTCATAGATCGAGATGTCAGCTTCGTTGGTGCTGTCGCTGTTTCTAAGCCGTCTCTGTAGCCGTTCGCGTATAACCTCATTAGGCGCGTCACAGTGGATGATCCGTAAAGGGTAGTCGAAGCGTTCTGCCAGCTTCTCGAAACGCTGACGAACACGCTGTTTGAGGAAAGTTGCGTCTAAGATGACGGTCTGGCCAGCGCGCAGAAGCAGTTCGGTAATTTCCTCCACCCTCAGATAAGTCCGCGTATCCATATCGGCACTGTAAAGCTCAATATGATCACCGCGCAGCGCCAACTCCTGATAGATACGCTGGCGCTCGATGCCATTACGCACCTCTATGGCATTGATTCGTTCAGCTAATTGCGCCGCTAGAAATGACTTTCCTGTGCCGCTACAGCCGTGCATCAGAATCAGCAGGGGCTTGGGCGGCTGAAAGTAGCGAGTTGTTAGGGCTAAATAGCGGCGGAACTCGGGTAGATTCGACTGCTCGCCCAGCATGGCAACCTTGGCACGTATCATCGAGCGAAAGGCTTTGTAGTGCGGTAGCAGCAGGAGGCCACTGAAATCGCTGCTCTTCTCTATATAACGATTGAGGCAGCGATTCGCCCAGCGTTGATGTCCTCGAGCTTCGAGATCCATCAATAAAAAAGCTAGGTCCGCTATTCGGTCTATCCAGCGGAACTCCAGATTAAACTCGATGCAGTCAAAGACGATCAGGTGTTCGTCGCCGAGCGTTATGTTGCCCAGGTGAAGATCACCATGGCACTCGCGCACGAATCCATCCTTTTTGCGCGCTTTTAGCAGGTGCTCCAGCGCATCGAAGCGCTCTGCGCTGACCTGTTCGAGGCGTTCAAGCTCTTGGAGTTCAGTCGGCGGTAGCAAGCTCTTATTAATCTGTTGGTAGTTATCCTCGGCGAGCTGTCGAATGCTGTCAGCTTCGCCCCAACGCGAGTCGGGCGACACAATCGGAGCGCGGGCGTGAAAATCAGCTATCTTGTCTGCCAGTTGTTCGAGCCAATCAGGGTTGAATTGATCCTGTTCGAGCAGTTCTGACAGCAGTTGCCCACCCTTGAACTGGCGCAATTTCACAGCGTATTCGAGCGTTTGATCTGTCGCGCCTATCTGCGGAGAGTTTTCCGAACCGCCAATGGTAACAACCTCGAGATACAGGTCAGAGGACATTCGCTGGTTTAGCCTGAGTTCTTCCTCGCAGAAGAACTTACGCTGCTCAAGCGTGGTAAAATCAAGAAAGCCGAAGTTAACCGGCTTCTTGATCTTGTAGACATACTCTCCTGTAGTGATCAGCCAGGCGATATGCGTCTCGATCAGGGTAAGCTCGCTGACCTCATGTGGGTAGCAGGCTGGATCGAGCAGATTGTTAACCAGAGTGGATTTCATCGAATAGCAGCGCCTTGTGACTGGGCGGCAGATTATACTTAGAAGATGACAAAAAAGAGAAAAAAACCTACAAAGCCGAAAAATAGCCGAAAATCGCGTTGGTTCAGAGCAATTTTGCTATTTTTATTGAAACTTAGTCTTGTGGGTATTGTCCTTGGTGGCGCTGGACTGATCTATTTAGATGCGCAGCTTAAAGAGAAGTTTGAGGGCAAGCGCTGGGCTATTCCTGCCAAGGTTTACGCGCGTCCGCTCGAGCTCTATCCCGGATTGTCTCTTTCACAAGATGCGTTCAAAGCGGAGCTTCAAGGGCTGGGGTACAAACTCGTGCAGCTGGCTGATCGGCCTGGCTCTGCTGTGTGGGGACCTGGGCGAGTTGAGCTCTATACCCGCGGTTTTGATTTTCCTGAAGGTTCTGAGCCGCCGCGTCGATTGGTACTGAGTTTCAATGGTACAACGCTCAACTCCATCAGTGACAGAGCGAGTGGCTCCGTAGCCTTGGCCAGACTCGAGCCCATCTTGATTGGTGGGATCTATCCCGGTGATAATGAAGATCGCGAGCTAGTTCAGCTCAAAGATGTACCCGCCTTGCTGCCTGATGCGCTTGTCGCTGTTGAAGACCGCGACTTTTACAATCACTTCGGTATCTCGCTCAAGGGCATTGCCCGCGCAATGTGGGTGAATGTTCGCGCGGGCCGTTTTGTGCAGGGCGGTAGTACGCTAACGCAGCAGTTGATCAAAAATTTCTACCTTACATCCGAACGTAGCCTAGCCCGCAAATTTCTTGAGCTGCCAATGGCTATTCTGCTCGAGCTGCATTACTCCAAAGAGGAGATCCTTGAGGCTTACCTCAACGAGGTCTATCTGGGCCAAGATGGTGCACGAGCGATTCATGGCTTTGGCCAGGGCGCTCAGTTCTACTTCGGGCGTCCGTTGGCTGAATTGGATATACACCAGATCGCCCTGATGGCGGGGCTGATTAAAGGTCCCTCTTACTACGATCCACGACGTCATCCTAAGCGCTCGCTAGATCGGCGCAATCTGGTGCTTAAACTCCTTCGCGATCAGGGTTTTATTGCCGATCAGGACTTCAACTGGGCTGTGGCTCAGCCACTAGAGGTTGTGAGTAAAGGCAGTCGTCACAAAGGTGCTTACCCGGCCTATTTGGATATCGTGAAACGCCAGTTGCGCACTGAGTACCGCGAGGAGGATCTCAACTCCGAAGGCGTGCGCATCTTTACCGCGCTCGATCCGCTGGTTCACCATCACGCGGCAATAGCGCTAGGGGGCGAGCTCGATAAGCTCGCCAAACGCTACGGTTCCAAAGGTCAGGATCTGCAAGGTAGTGTGGTTGTAACCGATCCGCAAACGGGAGAGGTGTTGGCGCTAGTGGGCGATCGCAATGCTCGCTTCGATGGCTTCAACCGTGCGCTGGATGCTTACCGGCCGATTGGCTCGCTGGTGAAGCCCGCGCTCTACCTGAGCGCTCTGGAGTCAGGTTACACATTGATCAGTCCGCTGAACGATCGTTCCGTGAAGCTAAAGCAGCAAGATGGTTCGTTCTGGGAACCCCAGAACTTCGATGGCAAGCCCAAAGGTGAGGTGCCGCTATTCGAGGCGTTGTCCCGTTCGTACAACCTCTCGACTGCCCATCTCGGACTCGACCTCGGTGTAGATCGAATCGTTGAAACCTTGGGGCGTCTTGGTGTTAAGAAGGCTATCGACCCTTATCCATCACTCTTTCTGGGTGCGTTAGCACTCTCGCCTGTTGAGGTCGCGCAGATCTACCAAACGATTGCCGCCAACGGATTTCGTATGCCGCTGCGAGCTATTCGTCGTGTTACGGACGCCCAAAACGCTGAGCTTTCGCGCTACCCCTTCAATCTTGAGCAGATAAGCGATCCGGGTTCTGTACATCTGCTGCACTATACGCTGCAGGCAGTTGCCCGTGAGGGGACCGCGCGCTCGCTCTATCAGAGCCTGCCTGCCAACCTCAATGTGTCGGGTAAAACGGGTACATCCGATCAGCAGCGTGATAGTTGGTTTGCCGGTTTTACCGGCACCCGCTTGGCGGTTGTCTGGGTAGGGCGTGACAATAATACCAGCCTGCCATTCACCGGTTCGGGTGGTGCATTAAAAGTGTGGACGGAGCTTATGCGTCAGGAGCGTCCTGAACCTTACATCACGCTTAAGCCGGACAATGTTGAGTACTTTTGGGTGGATCCGGCGCGCGGGGTGTTGACTGATCCGGAGTGCTCCGGTGCCCGCTCGGTGCCGTTTATCCGCGGAACTGAGCCGCGCCAGCGTCTAACTTGCTCTGGCCAGTTGCGTACGGAGCGCCCGGTGAAGTCGGGTGATGATCTATTGGATTGGTTTAAAGGCTGGTTTCGTTGAATAATGCTGCGGAATCAGACAGGATGTGGCGCATGAATATTAAGATCTCTGGGCTGCTTATTGCAGCAAGCGTATTGGCGGGTTGTGCCGGTCCAAACCCTTATATTGCGCCGGTTGAGGAGCGCAGTCTCGCGCCGGTTGCACCGCCGCCGGCCGGGACGGTTTTGCCGGCTGAGCCAGTCGAGGGAATTACGATCACACCGGTCTACGACGCACCGTCCTTTACACCGCCCGATACAGCAAATATCGAGTCAGCACCGGTACAGCAACCCGCTGTTGAACAACCTATGCCTCAAGTGCAGCAGGGCTCGAACTCCGCTGTTGTGGCGCTGTTGGGCGATGCGCAGCAAGCGTCCGGTCGCGGTGACTTTGCGAATGCAGAGTCGCAGGTTGAGCGTGCATTGAGAATAGCGCCACGTGACCCACAGATCTATCTGCAACTCGCTGCTGTGAAGCGTCAGCAAGGTGAGTATCTGCAAGCGGAGCAGGTGGCGTTGCGAGGTATCGCACTCGCTTCAGGGTTGCCAGACTATAAGCGCCGGCTCTGGCGTGAGCTTGCGCTGATTCGAACTCAGGCTGGAGACTTCGCGGGTGCTACTCAGGCTGAGGCCGAAGCGGAGCGTTTTTAACGCTCTTACCCAGCAATGCAAGGCCTGCTGCGCCCAGTAGCAGGCTCAAGGCCGCGCCGTAGAGATAGTGTGCGGCGAATCCGGCCACTAAAAAAGCTAACGAAGCGGTCAGCGGAACAGCGACGGTGCGCGCCCTAAACCAAATTAGACTGACAGCGAGCCCCGCAAGACAACAGCCCCCCAAAATTAGGGTATAGCCTTCGCCATATCCCATTCGACGGCAGAGCTCGAACAGAGCAAACAGGCCGAGCAACCAGCGCCCCCAAGCAGGGCGGCTTATTGGGTAGCTCTTTGCAATCGCGACCACTCCCGTCACCAGCATCGGTGCGCCAGCGTAAATTGCCAGATTGTTGAGGATGCGTAGCAGTGTGCCAGAGTCTGAGCCCTCAGCGTCAAGGGTCAGCTGCCCCAGAATCGACAGCGCAGCAGCAAGCGCGCTGAGGGTGATAACAAAGTACTCAGAGCTGTGGCTATCCTCTCGGTTCGCTTTTGCTTTTGCAGCAAGAGCAACACCGAGAGCGGCTACTAAAAACAGAACCTGGCTAAGGATTAGCATGTTTAGCCTTTAAGCTTTGAGAATGCACGGTCAGCTGCAGCAATGGTCGCATCTAGGTCGGCCTCGGTGTGCGCGGCCGACAGGAAGCCAGCTTCATAAGCTGAAGGCGCTAAATAGACACCCTCTTCCAGCATCAAGTGGAAGAAAGTTTTGAACGCTTCTAGGTCACAGTCAGTCGCCTCGGCGAAGCTGTTGACTGTTTCGGCCTCAGTAAAGAAGAGGCCAAACATCCCGCCTACGGCAGCTGTGCAGACCGGCACACCGTTCTTCGCCGCAACCGCTTTTAGACCCTCAGTGAGGTACTCGGTTTTAGCGCTCAGCTCCTCATACAGGCCCTCACGTTTCATTGCTGTAAGCATCGCGATACCGGCTCGCATCGCCAACGGGTTACCCGAGAGTGTGCCTGCTTGGTAGACCGGACCGAGCGGTGCAATTTTCTCCATAATCTCACGTTTACCACCAAAGGCACCTACCGGCATACCGCCGCCGATAATCTTGCCTAAGGTTACGAGGTCGGCGTGAACACCATAAAGTTCCTGTGCGCCGCCGCGTGCAACGCGGAAGCCGGTCATCACTTCATCAAAAATCAGTACGCTGCCGTACTGGTCGCAGATTTCACGCAGGCCTTCCAGGAAGCCCGGTACTGGCGGGATGCAGTTCATGTTACCGGCGATCGGCTCGACGATGATGCAAGCAACCTGCTCGCCGATCTCGGCGAAAGCCTCTTTAACACTATCGATATCATTGAAGTTCAATGTAATGGTGTGTTCGGCGAGCGCTGCAGGTACACCAGGAGAGTTGGGTTCACCGAGAGTTAGCGCGCCCGAGCCGGCTTTTACCAATAACGAATCCGAGTGGCCGTGGTAACAGCCCTCAAATTTTACGATTTTGTCGCGACCGGTGAAACCGCGCGCCAAGCGGATAGCGCTCATGGTCGCTTCAGTACCCGAACTCACCATGCGAACCAGGTCCATCGCTGGCACTGTCTGGCAGATTAGATCGGCCATCTCAGTCTCGATTGCCGTTGGGGCACCGAAGGAGATGCCATAGTTCAGCGCTTCCCTTATAGCCTCGATTACTGGAGGGAAGTTGTGACCGAACAGCATAGGGCCCCAGGATCCAATGTAATCGATGTACTGTTTATCATCCTCATCGTAGATGTAAGCACCCTCGGCGCGCTTAACAAATACAGGTGTGCCACCGACGCCTTTGAAGGCGCGAACAGGTGAGTTAACACCACCCGGGATATGTTGTTGTGCGGCGGCGAAGAGCTGTTCGGATCTGGACATTAAACAATACCTGTAATCTTGCATTTGTGTGTGTAAGTGAAACTTGCGCTAATTATCCACAGCCGAGGGGTGGCTGCCAAACGCTACTCCTCATGCGCAGCGAATCTAGCCTGAATTGCAGCGTCGGTGAGTACACCAATCGGGATACCTCTCTGTGTCACTATCAGTGCGCTGGACTCGTTTTCGCTCATTAGATCCAGCGCCTGCAGCAGGTTAGAGCGGTCACGAATGCTGGCAACCAGTCGCCAGTGCGTTCGTGTCTCTAGTGGTATTTCGGCTTGGTCAATCTTCGCGTCACCTTCATGCTCCAATGGCTTCATACCACGGGCTAGCTCGAATCTGCCCTCTACGCGTTGTAGTAGCCAATGGTTCTCAACTAGCAGCTCTTGCTGCTCCGCTTCGCTGAGATCTTGGCTGACCAGTGTAAAACTGCGGCTCATCACCTCATCAATGCCGATGCTCATCATTATGCGGCGGTAGGCGAGGGTGTTGCGGCTCATTCCCTGAAGACTCAGCATGCGCTCGAAGATCGATTTGCGTTTGAAGACAGCACGCATCATTAACTCGCTACCAACGATCACCATCATAGCCGCCGTGAGTATATGGCTGCTGCTGCTCCACTCGAAAACGGCGACCAGTGCAGCCAGTGGAGCATGTATAACCGCAGACATCATCGCGGCCATACCGATCAGTGCGTAGTTGCTGATCTCTGTGGTGATCTGCATCTGATCTGAGACGCTTGCGATCACTGCGCCCAATAGGCCTCCTGCTGCCATCGCTGGGCCGATGACACCTCCTGGTACGCCGAGGCCGAGGATAATTGGGGTCACAACTAGATAGCAGGCGAGCAGCGCTAACATCTGTTGCAAGGTAAAACTCTCATTGATTGCGCCGAGCATGCTGATATGCACGGGGATCAGTATCTCAGGCAGAACCAATGCAACAGCTCCAACCAAGCCCCCGGCCATCATCATTCGACCGAAGAGCGGTGAGCGACGCGTCGCCACGCGCACCTGCAACTCTTGAAAGAAGAGTGAGCCCAGGCTAATAGCCAGTGTAAGTAACAGGAGTAGCGGGATCTCCTGTGAGAAATTGATAGTATCAGCGAAAAGGTGGGGGTGTGCCGTCTCGACAAAGAGGCTTTCGGTTAGTTGATCAGCGACAACGGCAGCAACGATGACCGCGATAAAACCTGTAATGCTGTACTCCAGCAGCACTACCTCCATTGCAAACAGGATGCCGGCTAGCGGCAGCCCAAAGAGCGCGGCGATAGCGGCAGCGGAACCGCATCCGATTAACAGGCGCTGTTGGCTAGCTTGAACTTCGAAGCGCTCTCCGAGAAGTGAGCTAATAGCAGCACCTAAGTGTACGCCTGGTCCCTCGCGCCCCACGGGGTGGCCAGTACCTAGCGTGAGTGCGGCGCCAACTAATTGGTTAATTAGGTTGGGCAGTGGCAGTGCGCTATGTTTGTAAGAGAGGTGCTCGTGAAGGTGAGTAATGCCGACACGGCGATAGTCGGAGGGCTGCCGCTGCCAGATACTCCACAGTAGGAGTGCACCGCACATTGGAAGGAGAAAGCGCCAAATAGCCGGGAGCTGTGTCAGGTTGTCAGCTAGGCCTGAGACGCTTAACCCCAGCTCAGGCAGTTCGATAAGCCAGCGGAAAAGGCCTATCAGCAAAGCTGTGACCAGGCCGGTCGCCAAGCCGAGTAAGCTTAGTACAGGAAGCTTTTGGTATCGCTGGATCTGACTGTCAGCTGGCTGCATTGGCTGCGAATTCCTTCAGTAAACTTTGTGTCCAAGTGGAGTTATACACTGAGCAGGCGTATTATACAGCCCCCGTAATATTCACAATCCGGAGAGTCTTAACGTGATTAAAGTTGGTATCGTTGGCGGCACAGGTTACACCGGTGTAGAGCTGCTCAGAATTCTAGCGAATCACCCAGAAGTGCGTGTCGAAGTGATCACCTCGCGTTCCGAGGAGGGGATCAAGGTTTCGGATATGTTCCCTAACCTGCGTGGTCACTATGATCTGGCGTTTAGCGTGCCGGACGTAGAGACGCTCTCGGCTTGTGATGTGGTTTTCTTTGCCACGCCACACGGTGTTGCGATGTCGCTGGCGCCTGAATTGGTTGCTCGTGGTGTGCGCATCATCGATCTGGGTGCGGATTTCCGTATCAAAGATGTGCCTCTTTGGGAGAAGTGGTACAAGCTCGATCACAGCTGTCCCGACCTAGTCGCCAAAGCGGTTTACGGTCTGCCAGAGGTGAATCGTGATGAGATCAAAGAGGCTCAACTGGTCGCTTGCGCAGGTTGCTACCCAACTGCAACACAGCTCGGTTTTCTGCCACTGCTCGAGCAGGGTTTAATCGACCAGCGTCGTTTGATCGCCGACTGTAAATCAGGTGTAAGTGGTGCTGGTCGCGGTGCAAACGTCGGCTCTTTACTGTGTGAATCAAGCGAGAGCATGAAGGCTTACGGTGTGCCGGGCCACCGTCATCTGCCTGAGATTCGCCAGGGTCTGACTAAGGCGGCGGGTCGTCCGGTTGGACTGACCTTTGTACCTCACCTGACGCCGATGATTCGTGGTATACATGCGACTCTCTACTCAGTGTTGAAAGATCCAGTGGATTCGGGTCTGCAGCAGCTATTTGAAGAGCGTTACGCTAACGAACCCTTTGTTGATGTGATGCCTGCGGGAACCCATCCTGAGACTCGTAGCGTGAAAGGTTCAAATGTGTGCCGAATCTCGGTTCACCGCCCACAGGATGACGACACTGTTGTGGTTCTGTCGGTGATTGATAACCTGGTTAAAGGTGCATCGGGTCAGGCGGTGCAGGTGATGAACATTATGTTCGGCCTGGATGAGCGTGCCGGTTTGGGGATCGTCGGCTTGATGCCGTAATTCTTGACTAAATTACTAGGTTTTGTAAAACTCTGAGCATTAGCATTTAACGAGGCGATAAAACGTGTCTGTTGACCTTACATTCACCGACTCTGCTGCAAACAAAGTGCGTACGCTGCTTGAAGAGGAGCAGAACGACAACCTGAAGCTGCGTGTATTTATCACGGGCGGCGGTTGTGCAGGCTTCTCGTACGGTTTTACCTTTGACGAAGACGTTGCTGAGGATGACACCGTAGTTGAGAATTCAGGCGTTACGCTGGTAGTTGACCCTATGTCGTTCCAGTACCTTGCTGGCGCTGAAGTTGATTACAAAGAGGGCCTCCAGGGCTCGCAGTTCAGCGTACGAAATCCCAACGCCACCACAACCTGCGGTTGCGGCTCCTCCTTCTCGATCTAAACAAACACGCCGGCCAACTGCCGGCGTTTTAATTTCTGGAATTTTGAAATGAACAGCTATCGTATCGCGGTCTTGGCCGGTGATGGTATTGGTAAAGAGGTTATGCCTGAGGGTATTCGTGCCCTCGACGCGGCGGCTAAGAAATTTGGCTTTGCGCTTGAGTGGGATCACTTCGACTTCGCTTCATGTGACTACTACCTAGAACACGGCCGAATGATGCCTGAGAACTGGAAAGAGCTGCTGGGCGATTACGATGCGATCTACTTTGGCGCGGTCGGTTGGCCAGAAAAGGTGCCCGATCATATCTCCCTGTGGGACTCTCTCATTCAGTTCCGCCGCCAGTACGATCAGTACGTCTGCCTGCGCCCAGTAAAACTGATGCCGGGTGTCCCTTCGCCGCTAGCCAATCGCAAAGTGGGTGATATCGACTTTTATGTAGTACGTGAAAACTCCGAGGGCGAGTACTCTGCCGTAGGCGGTGTGATTGCAGAGGGGACGGAGAATGAAACTGTACTTCAGGAATCAGTATTCACACGCAAAGGTACGGATCGCATTCTTAAATATGCTTTTGATTTGGCCCAGACGCGCGAGCGCAAGCATGTGACATCCGCGACCAAATCAAACGGTATTGCTATCTCTATGCCTTGGTGGGACAAGCGCGTTGAGGAGATGGCGAAAGAGTACCCTGATGTGACCACTGATAAATATCATATTGATATTTTGACGGCTCAGTTTGTGATGAATCCACAGCGTTTTGATGTGGTCGTGGCATCGAACCTCTTTGGTGATATCCTTTCGGACCTAGGCCCAGCCTGTACCGGTACTATCGGCATTGCTCCCTCTGCCAACATCAATCCAGAGCGTAAATTTCCATCCTTGTTTGAGCCTGTGCACGGTTCGGCGCCTGATATCTATGGTAAAGGGGTAGCCAATCCAGTGGGAATGATCTGGAGTGGTGTGATGATGCTGGAACACCTGGGTGAGAAAGTGGCAGCGGACCACCTGATGCAGACCATTGAATCGGTACTCGAGACAGGCCCAAGAACACCCGATATGGGTGGTTCGGCAACAACAGTTGAGTTGGGTGAGGCTATCGCGCAGGCAATCTAATTACGCGGGGAAGTGGGCGCCAAGAATTCGTGCGCCTTTCGCTCCGGTTACCTCTGCGAGATTTCCCGGCTGGCGTAGCAGGTGCTGTTGAGCCAGCCAGGCAAATGCGACCGCTTCTAGGTGACTGGATGGCCAACCAAGGTCATCACTCAGTTGCACCTGCGTGTCTGGTAGGATTTGTGTAAAGCGCTCAATTAATAGGCTGTTTTGCGCACCCCCACCGCAAACTATCAACTGTTTAACACCTGTACTTAAGCTCCGAGTAACGCTGATGGCAGTTAACTCCAGCAGAGTACGTTGCACATCGGCTGGGCTCAATTGCGGGTATTGCTCGAGATGTTTACTAAGCCACTTCAAATTAAATAGCTCGCGTCCGGTGCTCTTGGGGGCTGAGCGATGGAAGTAGGGCTCGGTCAGTAGGTTGTCCAGTAATTTTGGGTTAACTGAGCCGGTGGCGGCCCACTCGCCACCTGCATCGTAATCTTTCGCAAGGTGCTGACCGATCCAAAGGTCCATCAGTGTGTTGGCCGGCCCTGTATCGAAACCTAATACTGAGCCCGAGGTTGTGAAAAGGCTAAGGTTGGCGATTCCACCAAGATTGAGGATCGCGAGTGGTCGTTCAAGATCGCGGACTAGGTGCTGATGAAAGGCGGGTACCAATGGAGCGCCTTCACCGCCGGCCGCGAGATCTCGACTGCGAAAGTCGGCAATGACATCAATTCCTGTGCGCTCCGCTAGAAGGCTCGGATTTGCCATCTGTAGTGAGGCCCCTAGATCGGGTCTGTGCCTGAGGGTCTGTCCGTGAAAGCCTATCGCCCTCGCATGCTCTGTCTGACTATGCTGTTGGGCAAACTGATTTGTCGCGTCGGCGCAAAACGACGTGTAATCCTGCTGCAAGCTCAGAAGATCATCCAACAGCATCGGTCTATCGTTGCATGCTTGATTTATGCGCTTACGTAGATCTAGTGGGAAGGGGTATTCGGCTGTTGCGACTATTTCGAGCCTGGGAGAAAACCGGCACAGCGCGATATCAAGAGCATCGACGCTGGTACCGGACATCAAACCAATATAGAGGTCGGTCATTAGCCGTTGTTGTTATCGCTGCCGATCTCAGCCAACTGCTCTATGGCCTTCATCTGTAGCTCGGCTACCAGCTGTGAGGTCTGGGCCTTGAAGCGAGCGAGCTGTTTCTTCGGAATTGGCTGCGCAACTGGAAGTTTCACGGTCATCGGGTTTTTGTGCACACCGTTGACGCGGAATTCGTAATGCAGATGAGGGCCTGTGGCCGTACCACTCATACCAACATAGCCAATTGTCTGCCCCTGCTTCACGCGTGTGCCGGAGGTGACTTTGGAGTTGTACTTGCTCATGTGGGCATAAAGAGTAGTGATATTCCCACCATGCTGCAGAATGACAGTGCGGCCATAACCCCCTTTGGTTCCTCGCCAGATAACCTTTCCATCGCCTGAAGCTTTGATGGGTGTACCCGTTTTTGCGGCATAGTCGGTACCGCGGTGCGGGCGCTTAATGCCGAGTACAGGGTGGTGGCGTTGGGGTTTAAAGCCTGAACTAATCCGGCGGAAATCAACTGGTGAACGCAGGAACGCTTTACGCATGCTGCGGCCATCTGGCGTGAAGTAGTTGGTGTCACCCGTTGAATCGGTGTAGCGCACGGCAGCAAAGGTGTCTCCATTATTGGTGAATTCGGCTGCTAGAATGTTGCCTTCACCAATCTTTTTGCCGTCTAGGTACTTCTCTTCATAGAGCACGCGGAACTGGTCGCCCTTGCGGATATCTAACGCGAAGTCGATATCCCAGCCAAAGATTTGGGCCAGTTCCATAATTTTCTTATCACTTAGGCCAGCGCGCTGCGCGCCCAAGTAGAGCGAGTTTTGAATATCACCGCTAACGAAATGGGTTTTAATCTCAGGCGTGCGCTCGATTGTATTCAGATCGTAGCTGTCGCCATTGTGAATAAACTCAACCGACTCAAGCTTGTTCTTCACCAAACGCAGTCGCTCTAGTTCACCCGCGTTGATCGCTAATTCTAGTATCTGCCCGGGGCGGATACGGGTCAGAAGCTTCTCTTTATCACTCTGACTCACTTGGTAAACGTCGCGAGCATTGAGACCAGCGCGTTTAAAAATTTTGGTTAAGTTATCACCTGAGCGAACTTTGAACTCCTGCCAGTTGATCGCCTGCTCAGCAGGTGTGTCAGGCACACTCACCAGATCTGGAGTACTTAAAGCTTCCTGCGTATCAACCGCGGGTAACTTTACGACCTTTTCTACCGTTTCAACTCGCGCCGCTGGTGCGACGGTGGCAGCGGTTTCAGCGGGTTTTATCAACTGAACCTGATTGCGAGTCGCCTCTACATCCTGCGATGGGAGCATGGCTGCAACAAAAACACTGACCGCAGTCAGCGTACCTGCCAGTGCTAAATGAACCTTTGGAAAGCTCTTGGCCTTCTTAAATAACTGTTTCGACAAGGTAAATACCTGATTAGTAAACTGCATCTAATCGCTTAGACCACGCATTATATATAAGTTCCCTTATATATGTAGTTTGCCACAGCTAGATCCTATCTTTTTTGATCTAAGAGGGCAAAGTTGTGGGTTTGTAAGCTATGAGCGCAAAGAGTAAAATCTGCGCCCTCTTAACTTTCGCGACAGTCCGAGTAGATAAAATGACCACAGATACGGTTTCCCTGATAGATGAGCTGCAGGCACGCGGCCTGATCTCACAGATGAGTAGTGAAGATGAGTTGCAGGAGCATCTCAAAAACAACTCTGTAACCCTCTATTGTGGTTTCGACCCAACTGCGGACAGTCTGCACATTGGTAGCCTAGTGCCTCTGTTGACCCTGCGCCGATTTCAGCAGTACGGCCATAAGCCGCTGGCGCTCGTGGGTGGGGCTACTGGCCTGATTGGCGACCCAAGCTTCAAAGCGCAGGAGCGTAAGTTGAACGATGATGACACTGTTGCGGGTTGGGTGGAGAAGCTCAAGGCGCAGGTGAGTCGATTTATTGACTTTGATTGCGGCAGCAATTCGGCAGAGGTGGTCAATAACCTGGACTGGACACGTGGCGTCGACGTGCTTTCATTTCTGCGCGACGTAGGTAAGCACTTCTCTGTCAATCAGATGATCGCAAAAGAGTCCGTGAAGCAGCGTATCGATCGTGAAGGCTCAGGTATCTCGTTTACCGAGTTCACCTACATGATATTGCAGTCCTACGATTTCCAGCAGTTAAACAAGTCTCATGCCTGTACGCTACAGATCGGTGGTTCTGACCAGTGGGGCAACATCACTGGCGGTATCGACCTCTCGCGTCGAATGAATGGGAACCAGGTGTTCGGTATTACGCTACCGCTGGTGACCAAGGCTGACGGTACCAAGTTCGGTAAAACTGAGTCCGGCACGATCTGGCTAGACGCGAAAAAAACATCGCCGTACGCTTTCTATCAATTTTGGTTGGCGACAGCTGATGCTGATGTCTACAAATTCCTGCGCTACTTTACCTTCTTAGATGTAGCGCGCATCGCAGAGATTGAAGCTGAAGATCAGGCTGCCGGTGGTCGTCCGCAAGCGCAGCGTATCCTTGCAGAAGAGATGACGCGACTGATTCACGGTGAAGAGGCGCTGCTCGCAGCGCAGCGTATTACCGAGTCTCTCTTCTCGGGTGATCTGAGTGGTTTGAGTGAGGCGGACTTCGATCAGCTCAAGCTTGATGGTCTGCCATCAAGTGAGCTTCCGGCGAACCTCGCTGAGATTCCGATGACTACGCTTTTATCAGATGCCGGTTTGGCACCCTCAGGCAAACAGATTAAAGATGCTCTTGGTCGTAATGCGGTGCTAGTTAACGATCGCGCCTGTGGTAATGACGACATCATGAATGCTGCGGCTATTTTTGCAGCTGATCAGGGTCGTTATGGTCGTTACTTCCTAGTTAAAGTAGGTAAGAAGAAGCATCACCTCTTCTACCGCTAATACTTATTTGGAATTTTTTTACAAAAGTGGTTGTCGCCGCTTGACTTAAAAATCGGGCGCGGTAATATACGCGCCTCGCTTGGGGAGACAGCGGCAACGCGGTCTACCGAATACAAGCAACGCTCTTTAACAAATAGATCAAGTAATGCGTGTGGGCGCTT
>JAHEDZ010000035.1:9255-11414 GCA_024640955.1 Oceanospirillaceae bacterium | reverse complement strand
TCAGAGGTTAGCTTGTCTTCCGACAACTCTAGCGTGGTGACATAGGTATCGCCGGATCGAGTCCAACCGCCCTCAGGCGGAAGTTTTTCAGTAAATGTGTTACCCGAATCGAGTGAGTAATTGAGCACAGCATACTTCTCGAGACCAGAGACTTGTACAAGTGCACTGCGGGTTATGCCGTCAGTCGCAGAATCACCCGTATCACTGATTGAAAGTAGAAGCTCCTGCGGTTTTACTGTATCGATCTGAGGGTTGAACAGTTCGAGCAGTTCTAGCCCATTGCCGGCTAAGTCGACAAAAGCATTGGCAGGGATCACTGCAGATCCAATATCCTCGAAGGCCTCATCAAGCACAAAGCCCGCCGTAAATTTCAGCGGGTTTTGTGGGTCTGCAAGGGGCGCGATAAGCGTATTTTCAGCGTCAACTGCTAGGCTCAAACCGCTAATTTGAAGTCCGGAAAAATCAGGCGGCCACTCAGCTAGTTTTTCAGAGAACAATATATTGAGCTGGTACATAGCCGCATTGTTTTCAGTCAAAGTCTCCGTGGTATTGATCCAGAGTTTAACTGTGGGTTCGACCTGATCGATTTGCAGCGAACCATCACCCGCTAAATCAGATTCTGGAACGGTCGCACTCACAGTAAAGTTTAAGTCCGTGCCGTTTTCGGGTGCCGTCCACTCACCGAATGCCGGGACATCGGTCGCAAGATCGATAGACCAAGCGCCATTAATGACTGCGACATCCTCGAAGCTAAGGATCAGTTGATCGTTCGTATCAAAAACGGAAACGTTGAGGGTTTCTCCGAATTTGAGATTGGCTGTACCACCAATTACAGGTATCGCCAGATCGGTTACCTGGTCATTAACTGCAGGCGCCACCGAAGCACTCAAATCAACTGTGAATTGATCCACTGCAAGATCGCTACTCATAATCACGGTACCGTCCACACTCATTTCAATGCGTGCTGTTACCGCGTAGTCGCCATCAATTAGCGGAAGGTCTAATTCAGTTGCAAAACGGGAAGTTTCAAGCGGTGTTGCCGTCGCCAAGTCGAGCGTCCAATCATACTGCCCAGCCACCGTCTCACTAGCAACGGGGGTCACTTCGAACTCAATCAGCGCTTCACTTGGTGCTACACCCTGGCTGACCTTGACTATCAACGCTAGATTGTCATTCAGTTCAGATGATGTACCGCTAAAAACGGGGGAGTCATCATTAACAGTCTCGAGAGGGTCAACCGTTGGCGCAAGAGGTGCAATACGCAGTTCCGAATCGGTCTCATCGTTACTGCTCAACTCGGAACTACTGTTGGTTACTGTCGCAAGGACATCATAAACGACACCAGGTTCTAACTCTGTGACTGCACCACTGACAATATCAAGGTTGTCAGCACGCAAGTTCAATTCCCAATCCCCATTCTCATCTGGGGTTACATTGATAACGGCACCATTAATGGCAACCGTTAATTGCTCATCACCTGCTACAACCGCTGTACCCTTTATGATCGGTAATTGATCAGAGACATTCTGTGTAACGACGGTCGGAATTTCAGGGGCTGTTGTGTCGCTTTCATCAAGGTCTAATACCTCAATACTCAGCGATTTTTCAGTTGCGTTATCTGCAACGTCTGTAGCGATTACAGTGACTTCGTAGACATTGTCACCATCTGTATCCGTTGACAGTTCAAAGTCTGGCGAATCTTTAAACTTAAGGGCGCCAGTTACAGAGTTAATAACAAACGCCGATTTATCGTCGCCGTCTAGAGTGTAAGTAAGGGTACTATCGTCGAACGCGGTGCCAATCTCAATATCAGCTGAGTCCAGTAAAATATCAGTTGTTGCTAGGTTTTCATCAACCAAAACCTGTAACTCTTGGCTATCAAATACAGGCGCAACGCGATCAACCGTAATACCAATATCATTAGTGACAGTTGCATCCGACACCAGTGTCGCAACCATGTCATAAAGACCATCATCTATAGCTTTTAGAGTCTCTTTATCCAGAGCGAACAGGGCTTTGTTGTTGTTGACAGTTGCTTCATAGGTCGCGCCCGCAAATTCGACTTCGATAGTCTCACCGTTGTCTACATTAGCGGTTTTCACGGTAACAACAGCGTCTTCAAGATCCTCATCAATACCAAGTTCATTACCAAAGGTCGT
>JAHEDZ010000035.1:0-9155 GCA_024640955.1 Oceanospirillaceae bacterium | reverse complement strand
CCCTCCGGCGTAGGCGCCAGGAGCGCCGCGGCAGGTGCTGCAGCACCCATCGCTAGCATGGCAGGGCTGATACCACTCGCAGCGGCAGCCGGTGCAGCCGCACCGAATGGTACGCCAGCAAATCCGACGCCACCATAAGCGGCCTGTGTCAGATTAGGGATGTAGTCAGGGAAGTAGACGGCGGTCTCGGGGCTGAACTGTGCCAGCATTGTCTGCGGACTGTATGGTGAACCCATCTCACCGAAGAACTCTCGGATAATAATAATGCTGCCGTCAGGCATGAGAAGGTGCAAGTCTGGTCCACTCTGGCGTCCCTCTACAAAAGGAATTGGACTCATAGACGACCCATCCAAAAGGGTATAGCTGGCCCCTGCTCGAGCGAGCAGTTCGCGCATTTCGGCCACGTCGAACACTGTCGACGACGTCTCGAAATCTTCTTTGATCAGGACCTGCCTTTGGTCGAGAATCATTTGGCCATCTTCACCTTGAATGGATACATTTCTGTCAGATTAAAAACTGACACGCTATGACAATTATGTCAGAGACGTCAATTGTGATCAATTATTTTTATGACAGATATGTCAAGACAGCCTAAACGAGGGATAATAGTTATACAAAACAATGACTTATAATTTACACGGCAGAAGTAGAGACTGGAGGAAGATGGAGGCTGAAACTGTTGATTGAGGTAAATAAGTAGGTAGTGTGACAATCTTTGACACTAATCGTAGTTAAACCGCTCCAACAAAATACGCTCCTGCGGCACACCCTTCGCTATTAGCGCAGCCCAAACAGCATCCATCATCGGCACAGGCCCACAGACCACGAACAACCAACTATCAAATTGCTCTTGCGTGAAGCTCGACTCGATCAACTGCTGATCGACTATGCCGGTGCCCCCAACCCACTCTTGAGACGGCTCAGAAAGTACGTAGAGAGTATCCACAGCATCGAGCTGCTCACGACACACAATCTGCTCTTGCGAGCGGTTGGCGTAGATCACTTTGAGTTTACGAGGGTCATTGGTGAGCTGTAGTTGGCTGGCAATGCCTAACATAGGCGCAATGCCAACACCGCCCGCAATCAATGCAATTCCTGGCTCGCTGCGCCCATCAACCGTCAGGCTGCCGTAGGGTCCATCAATATAGGCGCGCTCGCCGACACTGATACTCCCGAGCGTTGAGGTGAAGTCCCCCAACTCTTTTATGACAAAACTGATTTCAGAGCCTTGCGCCGGAGCGGAGGCAATTGAGAAAGGATTCTCTCTGATCGAGAAGGCAGAGTGCCTCAGCTTGAGCCAGGCGAACTGCCCAGCCTGATAATCCATTGCGCGTCCACCCTCTGGCTCTAGACTCAATTTCCACTGCTTATTTGACAACTTTTCGATTGCGCTGACTCTCCAGGGATTCGATACCTGGAATAGCGGCGCAATAAAATAGCGATAGATGAGTGTCAGCAGAGCGACAAACGAGAGTATCTGCCACAGCACTGCTACCGACTCATTTGCGGCGTATCGACCCGCAGTCAGGGTGTGATGCAGTAGCAAGCCTACTAGTGCCGCCGCTATAAGTCCGTGCAGTCTGCGCCAGGTCTCATAGTGGTAATCGAGTGACGAGCGCCAGACTGCCAGAACCACTAACACCGGCAGAAGAACGAAGGCTAATACACCTGTCGAAATAGCCGTAAATTCAGCCGTCACCGCATATTGGCGAGTACTGTCCCAAGGCCAAGGGCCCGTAGTTGGGGTGGAGCTGTAGAGAAAGGGGTGAATCAATGCCGCTACTAAAGCACACCAACCGATAATGCGGTGGAAGCGCATCGTGGTATCCATACCGACTTTGCGCGAAAAGGACTTTACTCGCCCAGAGAGCACAAACTCGGAGAGGATCATTGCGAACGAAAGAATACCCAGTACTGACCCGAGCTCTTGCCAGAAGATACGGGGCTGGCCGACGTAATACCAAGATGCCAGCAGCGGCAAGGAGACCAAGAGTAGATAGGTGGTGATCAGGACAGTTCTCTGCATTGGATTGACTCCTTCGCTTCACATCTAAACTATAGGCATAATTGTCGCGATCAGCTAATTGAGCAGAGCCAGCCGCTGTTCATCCGATTCAGGTACAAGACAGCCAGCGTTGTTTAGATTCTTAAGCAGTAACTCACACCGATCGGAGGCCGATGATGGCAGGTATCAACACAAAACGCCGTAACCTTCTCTCTGCTGCAGCTCTGTTGCCGCTTGCGCCACTCGCCCGTGCCCTATCTTTGACACCCTCAGCAATGGAGGGCCCTTTCTACCCCACCTCATCGATGCGTTTCGACGATGTCGACAACGACTTGGTTAAGGTTGAAGGTGCGGTAAAAGCGGCCGGCGGCGAGGTAATTCAACTAAATGGCCGTTTGGTTGATAGCGATGGTGATGCAATTGCCAATGCAACTGTAGAGATCTGGCAGTGCGACGCAACCGGGCGTTACCTGCATAGCGCTGATCGTCGCAGTGAGCCGCGTGATGCTGGCTTTCAGGGGTTTGGCCGCGCTCAGACTGATTCTGACGGACGTTTTAACTTCAGAACCATCAAGCCGGTGCCCTACCCGGGCCGCACGCCCCATATTCATGTAAAAGTGATCGATCAGGGCTTTGAACTGCTCACCAGCCAGCTCTACCTTGATGGTCATCCCGGTAACGCCCGCGACTTTCTGTACCAACGTATGAGCACCGAGCAACAGCAGCGTGTCAGTATGCGTTTCGAGCAAGATTCAACGCAGACAGATGTACTGTTGGTGGTTTAACATTCGGTCAGATTCGATATTTTGAGAAACCCCCGATGAAGACGCTCGCACAACTCGCACTTACCCTCACTCTTACTGCAACACTGACCGCCTGCAGTACCAGCCCAACCGGTCGTAACCAGCTGATGTTGGTGTCCCCGTCACAGGCGATCAACGCCTCAAAAGCGGCCTATACCGAGATGCTGACCCCGCTCAAAGATGAGGGCAAGGTGGATAGCGACCCTGCGACGGTCAAACGTGTGCAAGAGATCGCCGGACGCATCGTCTACCAAGCGATTGAGCGTTTCCCGCATACACGCAACTGGGACTGGAGCATCAGTGTTATCGATGACCCAGAGACCGTTAACGCCTGGTGTATGGCCGGTGGACGCATGGCAATATATACCGGGCTGATCGATAAGCTTGAGGCGACCGATGATGAACTGGCACAGGTTCTTGGCCATGAGGTGTCACATGCACTGGCCAACCACACTGCCGAACGCATGTCGGTCGCCATGGCATCACAGCTGGGTTTGATGGCGATAGCGGTCGCAACTCAGGACACAGAATATGCCGACCTCGCACTGACGGGCGCGCCTTTAGCCGCGGCTGTAGCGATCACACTGCCAAATAGTCGCACTGGCGAAATGGAAGCGGATCGTTTGGGCATGGAGCTGGCCGCACGCTCCGGCTACAACCCGAACGCTGCAGCAACGCTTTGGCAGAAAATGGCAGCCAATAGTAAAGGGGCACCCCCGCAGTTCTTGAGCACGCACCCGGCACCGGGTAACCGTCAGCAGGCGCTCGCGAACTTAGCACCTCAAATGATGGGGCTCTACAATCCGGCTGCCTCGGCTCCGGTATACTCTTTTAAGTAGCGCTAACAACCCAGGGCAAAACCTATGCAGACGCAGCAACTCGAAGGCAAGATGGGTCGATTTATTCAGAAGTTGAATGACCTAGTCGATAACACTGGCGATGAAGCACGCCTGCTAGAGAGCGGTGGTGAGTATCTAGCCGAGCTTATCGCTGAGGATGACTGGCTACCCGAAAGCTGCACAGTTCCCCACCCTGAGTATTACCAGCAGTATCTGCTCTACAGCGACCCGCAGGATCGCTTTTCGGTGGTGAGCTTCGTCTGGGGACCGGGCCAGAAGACACCGGTGCATGATCACACTGTCTGGGGTTTGATCGGAATGTTGCGCGGCGGTGAGATTGAGACCAGTTACGAGTTAAAGAGTGACCAGCTAGTTGCCGGCGAACGGCACAGTCTGCGCCCGGGCGATGTTGGCAAGGTATCTCCCACCATTGGCGATGTGCATCAGGTGGCCAACGCCTTTGAGGATCAGGTTTCTATCAGTATCCATGTATACGGCGCAGACATCGGCAAAGTGAAACGTCACGTCTATACTGAGACGGGTGAAACCAAAGAGTTTATCTCAGGCTACACCAACACCGAACTACCGGACTTTGCGGCTTAACAATGGAAGAGCATAGCTTTGCGTTTACAGGTGAAGTCTGGCTCGTTTATTCTTCCGCTTAAGGCACCAGTGCGTAAGGCAGAGGACTTTGGTGAGAGCGACAGCATCTCTGTCGAAGTGACGGTCTCTCCCTAACCCACTGGCTTAGCTAGTGCATCTGCTGATGCGAGTATCGCTTGAGCTTCTCTAGATCGACTCGTTCCAACGCAGCAATATTTGTAGAGCTCAGCTTTACCGGCGGCGCACAGTGGAATGCCTCCGCCTCAAGCCAACGCGAGGCGCAGAGGCACCAGGAGTCGCCAGCCTTTAGACCCGGGAAGTCATACTCCGGCCGCGGCGTGATCAAGTCATTGCCGCGGCTAAGTGAGAACTGCAGAAACTCATCGGTCAAAATCGCACAGACAGTATGTGACCCTCGATCGTAAGCATCGGTATTGCAGCAACCATCACGAAAGTACCCCGTCATAGGATCGCAACCACACTGCTCCAAAACCTCTCCCAGAACATTTTTCTGTTTCTCAGCCATGATCGACTCCTACTAGTGATGTTTTACTCTACGCAACACCCCAGCTTTGGGATTTAAAAGGCTCAAGCGGGCAGATCAAACAGCAAGATCTCAGCTTCGGCTACTTCGCTTCGCCCTGCTATCTAAAGCAGAATGGGGAGCCGCTTGAGTTGGCCGACCTTAAACAGCATCAATGCTTGCATTACAGCCTTATCAGTCGCGCCAGCGAATGGGGTACAGCAGCAAATCCCGTTGAGACTCACGGCCGATTGAGCGTCAATAACGGCGAAGCTCTGTGTGAAGCGGCTAAGCAGGGGGTGGGGATTGTCGCCCTACCCCGTTTTATAGTGACCAAGGCTTTACAACAGGGCGATCTGCTTGAAATATTACAAGGGTGCCCAGTGAGGAGAGAGTCAGTTTACGCGGTACGCGTGTCACGCAACTACACCCCACGCAAAGTGCGCGAGGCGATCGAGTTTTTTCAGAGGGAGTTTGATTTTTAGGGTTTACAGTTGATCACCAACTCTTGGGAGTCCTTCGCGACGTATGAAACACTCGCAATATCTCTACCTGTTCGCGTTCCAAATTAACCCGATAAGGTATTAGATAACGAGTACCCGGGACGATTAGTTCTCGAGTCCCAACGATTCGTCCGGCACGCCCGATAGACGGATTAACTTCGAGGTTATCGACACTTGCGAAGATAGCCGCGACCACGCTCTTAGCAGCGTCCGGGTCGCTGGCAGCAATATACTCAGCTTCTTGATCTAAATTCTGTAAGGCTGCTTCCAGCCATTTAACTCTCATTTAAGACCATTTGGCTTTGAGCTGTTCAACTCTCAAGTCGTTTGCAAACTCCCCATTGTCGGCCTCTGTAATCGCAGTTTGAATCTCTTGAATCTGCCACTCATTCAGCTCAACAAACTCTTTTACCGCCTCCGCCGCGAGAAACGATTTAGAACGATGCGTCGCTGACGCAAGTTTTTCGAGACGCTCTTTTAGTGCGTCATCCAAACGAATTGTCATAGTCGCAGACATAAGATGTGTACCCTTGATTAGGTTGTGTACAACATAGCACAAAAAAGTATGACTGGGTCGCGAAATACGGCTGCGCCGTACATCGCTCGTACAATCGATCAGGTCGAGGTAAGTTTTTACTTTTGGTTAGCCTGGCGCTGCGCTTCGCGTTTCGCTCTCTTATCGGCGCGGCGCTGTTCGAACTCTTTGAGTGCATCTTTACCGATGTGGTGCTCTCCGCGCTCTTTTGCCAGTTCAAGCTGATGCTGACGCTCTTTAAAGCGCTGACGCTGCTTCTCTGTCACTGTGTCGTGACAGTGGTGACAACTGAGGCCCTCTTCAAAGTGAGGGTGCTGACGATCCTCGGCAGAAAGCGGCTTACGGCAGGCGTGACACAACTGATAGTCGCCCGGCTCTAGGCCGTGACCGACTGAGACACGGTTGTCAAAAACAAAGCACTCACCGTCCCACATAGAGTTATCGGCAGGCACCTCTTCGAGGTATTTAAGAATGCCACCCTCAAGGTGGAACACTTCGTCAAAGCCCTGCTCTTTCAAGAAGGCAGTCGACTTCTCACAGCGGATACCGCCAGTACAAAACATCGCTACTTTTTTGTGCTGTTCCGGATTCAGGTGCTCTTTGACGTAATCAGGAAACTCGCGAAAGGTGTCAGTGTCGGGATTGATTGCACCCTTAAAAGTACCTATGTCGACTTCGTAATCGTTACGCGTGTCGATCAACAGCACCTCAGGATCAGAGATCAGCGCGTTCCAATCCCTAGGCTTCACGTAGGTACCCACGGCTTTACGCGGGTCGATACCCTCAACGCCCATAGTGACAATCTCGCGTTTGAGCTTCACTTTGGTGCGGTAGAACGGCTGCTCATTAAAGAAGGACTCTTTGTAGCTCACGCTACCCAGCGGCGGGTGCTGATGGAACCAGTCGTACAGCGCATCTATCGCCTCGCGCGAGCCTGAGACCGTGCCATTAATCCCTTCGTTCGCCAGGATCAACGTACCGCGGATATCCTGCTGATCGAGGAACTCCAGTAGCGGTTCGCGCAGGCTCTCGGGCTGCTCGAGTGTGACGAATTTGTAGAGTGCTGAGACGACGATGTTTTCCATAATACCCTTAGCGCGCTGACACGAAATTTAAGCGGCGCAGATTATATCAGAAAACTCTGATGTGATCAGAATCTAGACAGCAGGCTTTTGTATGATCAGGAAGGCATGAACTTCGGGGTGCAGATCGAGGCCGCCGAAAGAGAAGATCAATAAACTGGCCAGTACAGCCGCATCCAACATCCAGCGCCCTACCCGGCTCTTTAACGAACTGCAGTGCACGTTTATGCTGCGAGATGCCGTTGTCTCGATTGAAGTCCGGCGACTCCCAGAAGTGAGTTATCTGGTCGTAGACTAGGCCGATCTCTTCAGGCGTCATAACCCGAAATGCGCACAGTTACAGTTTTGGATTCCTCGCAACGCTCAAAACCTTCGTAAAACTGGGTCGATTCGCTCTTCTCAAAGTGCGGACAGAGCGCACGGTAGATCGCCTGGTGTGACAGCTCAGTCACGCGGCCAATGCGTTGCCCTTTGAGGTTGATCTGCCAGCTGCCTTCGGCTTGAGGTGCATCCCACTCGTCTGGCGTGGTTACAAAGTAAGCAACCTTCAAGGGGTGAGCGCCAGAGACTTCACACTCGAAGTCTGAGTGTGCTTTAACATTAAAAACTTCGCGGGCCGCTGCTGAGTGTTGCGAGAGATTATTTAAACTGGTCATGGTTTTTGCCTTTTTATATGTCTTAGACGACATATGAAGCAGTATCCGTGCCAATTTATATAACTCTACAGACTAACGCTTAAAGACGATCAGCCTGTAGATCATTCGACCATTCTGTGCGTAGAAAGAGTTGGCGAGCTTCTGCTTCAGATAATGGGGCTTAACGAGTGGTCTGAGCCAATTTGGCGCGCAGCCATCTCAACATCTCAGTTGACGGCCCACTCACTACAAAAGTGTCTGCATCGATACGTCGAGAGGTGATCGCAATATCATCGACAATGTTCAGCGCATCGAGCGAAACGTAGTGTGCAGCCTCCGAGCTATCTCGAGGCGCGAAGGCAAAAGCTTCGCCGTCAAAACCGATCAACCACGCCTTGCCACTGCCATCGGTGCCAGAGAAAGTTTGTACTGCCTCCGGCATTAGCACATCGATAGCCCGTTTGCCCCCGGCTCCAAGCGACAGATCCACATCTGGTTTAATGTATGCCAGCCAACGTTGCACGTCGCCAATCGGTTTACCGTTAGTGAGCACATCCATCAGAGCGGCATCCGAAAAGTCGCCGTAGGTGGACCCTACAATCACATCTTTCATCACACCCTGCTCGAAGGTAACGACTGCTGTCAGATCGCCAAAAGCGTAGACCGCCTCATCGCTAATCTCGAAACCTTCTAAAATCCGGGTATTCATCGGTCGATGCTCCAAATATTTGCTCACATATAAAGTTATTCGAAAAACTGAGGCTGCCAGATCGGTTGTTTAGTTGCTACAGGTCTCAGATTTGTTAATCTCTGGCACTTCTATAGGCCAACAGCGGGAGGGAGCAGTCGCGGTGGAACGTATCAAGGCAAAGTTGAAACATCAGGATGAGTTTGGTGTAACCAACTATAACAACGGCTTTCTATTCCTCTCTGCTTTTGCGCTGCTATACCTACTTATAGCCGTACTTGCTCTACCCCTACTCTGGTTCGAAACCCATCATGGCGGTGAGAGCGCCAATATCCTCACTTATGCAGACGCCTTCTGGACTCTACAGATGTCCGCCTCAACCATTGGTTTCGGCGACTTCTATCCTGTCACTCTTGGAGGTCGATCACTGGTGGCGCTGGTGTTCTATTTCGGTGTTGGCTTGGTCGGTTTTATTGGTGCAATCCTGGCAAATAGCTTTTTTGGGTTTGCCGAAACGAGCGTAAAAAATCGCGAGCTGCGTCGCCAAAATCAAGACATTTTGGAACACAACAAAGCACTAGAAAGCAAAATAGACCAGATAATCAAGCGACTCGAACCCTAGGGCTTGTCGCGGTTTATGAGATCCTCGTTTGAGGTCGACTCGATATCGATGTCTCCATACCCCGTATCCCAGTCCCAATGACGCTTTGACTTCACATGATGGGGATTCTGCAGGCGCCTCTTACGCTCCGCCTCCTTCTCTTCATCACTCTTAAGTATTCGATTCAAAAATCGCTGCATATAAGCTCCTCCCGTAACCTGTATTACGGCAGGAGAGGGATCAAAGATTAACTCGCATGAGCTGCGATTACAGAGGGCAATCAAATACAGGGCGAGTGACTGAGTTTACTCGGCGCAGGTCGTCTACGAATCTCTGCC
>JAHEDZ010000019.1 GCA_024640955.1 Oceanospirillaceae bacterium | reverse complement strand
GATGTCTCCTATCCGTTACTCGCTGAGGGTAAGATTAATGTGGTTATGGATCAGGACCTGCGGGCAGAGATTATTCTGGCTATCAACGGTCTGATGTATCACAAAGGTGTGCTCGCGCGTGCGCCTGTGTTTACTGAAGCCTCACCAATAGTGACAACCCGGGAGAATATGGGTGGGTTGCTTGAGATCGATATACCCGCAGTACAAGATCTAGTGAGTTGAAACCTTTGTTAGACTAAAGGCTAAATTTTTCTCATCTTTAGGCTGAAATTTGATCAGTAACGCTTCTGCGATTTGGTTCCTATAATGCGCGTCATTGTTTAGACCAAAGTTGTAGGAGCCACTGAAATGACTAAACTCAAGCGCACTGTAAAAGATTTTCTTAAATCACGTTTTGCCAGCCAGCGTCTGTCTGCAGCTGAGCGTTACCTTGCATCTGCTCAGACTCTGGAAGAGGTTGAGCGTCGTCAGCGTGAGCTTATGCGTCAGGGTTTCTGATTAACCCCTGAGCAACAAAAAACGGCGCCCTTGAGGCGCTTTTTTTGTGGAATTAAATGAGCTATTATGAGATTAAATACTGATACTTTTTGAAACAAAAATAGCTTCAGGATTTCATTTCAATTGACCCAAATCAGATCTATTCGTAATCTCACTCGTCGATAAGAGAGGCCTCAAAAGGGCTCGGTTTTAACCATCGGGAGTAGAGCGATGATGGAAGATACTGAAATTGGAACGCGTAATAAGCGCGGCGACTGGCAGCCAAAGAAACGTCTGGAGACAGCCCCACTTTGGGATTGGCCGGTTAACATCAAGAAAATTCTAGCTTGGTTGCCAGGTCTGGTATGGCCGTGGAATGCGTTCCACATCGCAACTACGCTGGCGTACTTCTACTTTGTTCTACCTGAGTGGGAGACCATGCAGACCCTATCTTGGGGCTGGGGGCTCTACCTGCTCGGCGTGAACATGGTCTGTGTATTCCTGTTCTATGGTGCGTTTGAGCTGATGCTCTACAAAAAACGCTCACAGGGTAATCGCTTCAAGTACAACGCTAAGTTCCCTGGCGACAACAAGTCAGATGTCTTCTGGTTTAAAGATCAGAACATCGACAACTTCCTGCGCACCTTCATCTTCTCAGTACCACTCTGGACTGTTGTAGAAGTGATCTTCCTGCACGCTTACGCGACAGGTATGGTGCCTTGGCTGACTTGGGCGGATAACCCGTACTACCTGGTCGCGCTGATGTTCCTGACTCCGGCTATCCATGAAGCACACTTCTTTGTGATTCACTGGGCAATGCACCAGGAGCCGATCTACAAGTGGGTTCACAAGATTCACCACAACTCGATCAACCCAACGCCTTGGTCGTCGCTCTCTATGCATCCGGTTGAGGGCTTCCTCTACCACGCCGTAGCGCTGTGGCACCTGGTGATTCCATCTAACCCAATTGTTGCACTGTTCCAGTTGCATCAAGCCGGTTTCGGTGCGATCAATGGTCACTTCGGTTACGACCGTATTGAAGTCGTTAAGAAAGGTAAGTACATCCCAAGTGAGTCTTACCCACACTACCTGCACCACAAGTACTTCGACGTGAACTACGGCGGTGAAGGTTTTGTGCCGCTCGATAAGATGTTCGGTTTCTGGCACGACGGTACTAAGGAAGGCGATCAGCTGATGCGCGCTCGCTTCCAGAAGAAAAAAGAGAAGATGAACCAGAAGAGCGCATGACAACGCTCCGGTTTTGCCGCCGCTGTGATACCCTTGGCGTCACGCAGCGATTTATGCTTCAGACTTACCGACTAAAAATTGTTTATATATTTGGAGAATCCCGATGGCTGAATGGATTGATGCTTGCGCCACTGATGATATCGACAATGAAGACCTGATCCGTTTCGATCATGGCGATCGCACTTTCGCTATCTACCGCAGCCCAGAAGATGAGTTCTTCTGCACCGACGGTATGTGTACACATGAGAAAGTTCACCTGGCTGATGGCTTGGTAATGGATGAGACTATCGAGTGTCCAAAGCACAACGGTATGTTCGACTACAAAACCGGTGAAGCGCTGCAGTCACCTGTTTGTATCAACCTAAAAACCTACCCAACTAAGGTTGAGGGCGATCGCGTCTTTATCGAGATCTAATCGATTTCGCGTCGCACACCGCGGAGAAAAAGCATCTTTTGGGTGCTTTTTGTGTATTTGAATGAATTGATAGTGCTCAGCTGTTGTATGTCTTAAGCTATGCCCTGTTTTTGCTCATTTGCTCTTCTGCCAGCCTTAGGAGGCTTAACGTGTCTGATCTGATCCTGCACCACTACTGGCCATCGCCCTTTGCTCACAAGATTCGTCTAGCCCTCGCTTTGAATGAGTTGGAGTGGCAATCGGTCGAAATTCCGCGCGTCCCCCCTAAGCCGCTGCTAATGCCATTGACGGCTGGCTACCGGCGTACGCCAGTGCTGCAGGTTGGTGCGGATATATACTGCGACACGGCAAACATCGTCCGAGAGATCGCTGCCCGGTCCGATGCTGATAAGCTGCTGCCTGAGGCGCAGCGAGGTAAGATTCTCGCCTTCGGTGATTGGATCGATTCTTCGCTTTTTAACTTGGCGGCTCGGATCGTGATTACTTCAGCGCTTGAAACTGCGCCCGCTGAATTTATCAATGATCGTGGCGGTCTTTATTTCGGTCCTAACTGGACTCCCGAGGATTTAAAAGCACAGATGCCTGCAGTTATTCTGCAGCTCTCTGGACATCTAGAGTCGGTCGAGTCGGCGCTTGATGGTACTCAGGGGATGTTTACAGCGGGACTCTCTTATGCTGACCTTAGCATCGCTTATTTGGCGTGGTTTATCAGTGGGCGATGGGAGTTGGGACCAGCGTTCATCAATCAGTACCCTAAGATTAAACGCCTACTCGATCAGTCAAATGAGCAACTAAGTGATCGCTACACCGACCTTTCTGGCGAGCAGGCTATAGAGATTGCTGCAGCTGCTCAATCAACTGCGCCTGACGGTGTAGCGAGTATGGTCGGTGTTGATTATCGAAAGGGAGCGCAAATCTCGATTAGGCCTCAGGGTGAAACTTCGGATCCAGCGATAACTGGGCGCCTGCGTTACTTGGACTCTGAGAGAGTGTCGATAGCTCATAACGACGAATCGGTTGGCGAGGTGGTTGTCCATCTGCCTGTAGTCGGATACAGAATTCAAACCTTGGAATAATCGCAATAAAGTATCGGCTTATGTAAACTACGTACACTCGTATTTTATATGAGCATTTTGATTTGTAGCCCTAACTTGTTAGGGCTTTTTTCGTTTCAGTGCCAAGGCAGGTCGCGAAATACGGCTTTGCCGTGCATCGCAGCCGTGCTTCGCCCCAACGCAACTATACCAACGATTTGCGTGTTTCTCGGTCTGCGGCTGAAGGAGCTGGAAGGTTGAGCGGGCGGTTGTAGCCGCGCAGCAACGCTGCCGCTTTTTCGGGTTCGCCTAGATTTAGATGTAGGTCACTCAGCTCAAGTAGAGTCTGCGCATGGGGTTCGAGCTCCAAGCTGCGGTTGTAGTGCTGAATGGCAGCGCCCCAGAGTTTTGCGCGTTGCGACAGACGCCCAAGGCAGAGCTCAAGCGCTGCGTTGTTAGGCTGCTGTTTAAGCCAAGCCTTGGCGGTCTTAAGTTGTGCTGCTGCATCCGCGCCCTTAAGCTCGGAGTAGCGCAGTAACAACTCTTCGTTCCAGCTCTTCGACAGCCAGCTTTCCAGTAGTTGTTCTACCTCTTTAGATTCGCCGCAGTTGAGTAACAGCTGCACGTAGTGCAGACGAACGTTTGAGTCTTGCTGCGTCTCAAAACTGAAGGCACCCCAGCACTTTTTCAGTTCGGTTGCTAGCTGCTCTTGGGGGAGTGCGGTGTAAGTCTCAGCTGTCTGGTCGAGCAAGGCAATTCCGGCCTGGCGTCTATAGCTCTGTGCGGTTTGATCATTGATCGCACCTGATTTCTTCAGATCCGTAATCATCGGGTACAGGGTCGTCCAATCCTGCTGGTTTGCCAGCAAGCGCGCCTGAATTCCTTGGGCCTGTGAGTTTTTCGGTTGCTGCTGCAGTAGCTGCTCTGACAGGGCTTTAGCTTTGCCATCATGGCCAAGGCGAAGTTCGATTTCAGTGCGGTGCAGCTGAATTGCACGGCTCGCCTCGGGTGTCGCTTTGAGTGCATCGTCCAGAATACGGCTGGCCTCTTTCTCATCACCACTACGTGCTGCCATCTCAGCTGCCTCGAGGTAGTAGATGGTCGGTGTGTGGCTAGTGCGCGCTGCCTGTAACAGCATACGGCGAGCACGCCACCAATCCCCGTCGGCACGCGCCATCAGCCCCTGCAGAGCTTTGGCTTCAGCTTTGCGTTCGGTGCGCGCCTGATTCCACTCTTTTATACTCAATATAGGAGAACGAATATGGGTAAAAAGATTAAGCGAGAGATGCAAAAGGGCGAAAAGTAAGATCAGCGCGATCACCAGAACCCAGATGCTGGTCTCTATGCTCGTCTGCTTGTAAGCCAGGAGAACATAGCCGGTATCCTCTACCATCGCCTGTCCAAGCCAAGCTCCGGCGACCAGTAGAAGCACGAGTAGTACGATAAAGCGTCTCATCGCGCAGCCTCCGCTCCCAGACGAGTCAGGTCAGCCATGTGCTCTTGTAGCTTGTCCAGCGACCCGCTGATATCGGGCATCTGCGAAGCCACCGGCAGTGACTTAAGCTGTTCCAGTGCCTGGCTAAGTGCCTGTGTGGCGCTGTTGTCTGAGTCGAAATAGCGTCCTATCAGATCAATCGAGCGGTTAAGACTGGTCTCGTAAATGTTCTGCTGTTGGCGCAGCAGTGCGAGTTGAGCCTGCTCTAGTAGCAGCTGCAGATTCTGGCGCAGGTAGTGGCCCTGTTCGGGTGATAGTAGGGGCTCCACTGCGCGGTCATGCTGATGGATGACTACGAGGTTCTCGAGGCTAGAGATAGCTCGCCCAAATGCGCCTTGGATATCCTGTTGGAGGGTCTCGTCGACCACGTCAGGCGTGATCTCTTTAAGCATGTCGGGCAATTGGCGCTGCTGTTCCAGTGACAGGGTCGGTAGATCGCGGCTCTGCTCGATCAGTGCAGCCAGGCGCAGGTAGGTGCCCTCTACGTCAAGTTTGGGTACCGTCTCGAGTTTGGCAATATCCTGAGCCATCGCCTGGCGCAGACTGTAGAGACTGACATCATCCAGATCGGCCAGTACTTTGTCGGCACTGCGCACTAGCGTTAGCGCCCCTTCCGGGCGCTGTTCCATCAATACCCGCTGGTTTGCCAGTCGCAACAGGTACTGAGCCTCGGCCAGGCGCCAGTCGGCCTCGCTAGTAGAGCGGCCCGCTTCAACCTGCTTTATCGCCTCACTCAAACGTGTTTGTGTACGCTCAAGTAGAAGGTTCTGTGCCTCACGCTCGTCGTCCAAACGAACCAGTTCATCCTCCAGCTTATTCACCTGAGTGCGCAGTGCAGAGTTTTTACTGGCGAGCTCATCTGCTAATTGGGTGCTGGAAGCCACCTGCTTGCTGCTCAATTTCTGCAGCTCCACGTGACCCCAATACCCGAGGGCGGGTATCAAGAGTAGGGCGATCAGTGCAAGCACGACTCCGGCTTTGCCTGATCTGCCTGAACTAGGCATTTGCTGAGTCGGTTGCCCATTTAAACGTGCCTCAGTCACCCGGTCCTCTGCTGGCGCTGCGGTCTGCTCGCTATTTTGTCCGGTTTCATTAGCGTTCGCAGTCGCGTCCGAGTGTTCATCCGGTAGATTCGGCTCGCTGATGGACTGTGTTTGATCTTCAGGTTTTTTCGCATCACTCATGATGTGCGATTCCCTATATGCAAATTAACTTAATCGTTGTGCTATGGCCGCTAGCATCGCTTCATCGCTGGCGCCGTTTGCGGTAACTACATCGGTGTAGCCGAGTTGTGCAGCTTGCATAGCGACGCGCTCACTTGGCACCACTAGAGCCATGCAACCGGCTAGGTTGAGCTCGCTGAAAGCTTGCAACGCTTCACCGCTTGTTAGCAGTGCGACGTCTACCGTTGCGCCTAATTTATCGGCTAACTCTGCTTCAGTATAGCTGCATATACTGCGCTGGTAGACCTCAATGGTATTTACCTGTGCGCCACGAACTTCAAGAGCATGCTTTAGCAGATCACGCCCGCCCACACCTTTAACTAGCAGTATGCGTTGATCACTGACTTCCTGCAATTGAGGTGTATCAAGCAGCGCTTCGGAATCGACGCCAGGATTAACCTTCGCGTGGATGCCTAACTCGGCCAACTGATCTGCGGTGCCCTGGCCTATGGCTATCCACTCAACGCCAATCGGTAGTTGCGGCCAGTATTGGTCGATTAGTTCTGCGCCAATGCGTGCGGCGTTGCGGCTGATAAAGATCACCGTACTGTAAAGATCGAGATTGAGAATAGAACTGCGAATGGCGCTCGCTTCAGCGGATTCAATATCGATCGCTTCGATCCTTAGCAGAGGAAGCGACACAGGCTCAAAGCCAGCCTGCTCCAGTCGAGAGATAGCGCCCTTCTGCAGATGAGCAGGGCGAGTGACAAGTACTCTTGCCCGACGCTTAGTAGCGGCCTCAGCCACGTTCGGCGTAGACCTCTGCAAGGATGGTATCGGCGCCTGCGGCTAGTAGACGGTCAGCTAGCTGAATACCGAGTGCTTCGGCATCAGTAGCCGGGCCGCGGATTTCGTCGCGCAGAACCTTGGTGCCGTCCGGGCGACCGACAAGGCCGCGTAGCCAAACTTGATCACCCTCGAGCTCAGCGTAACAACCTATAGGTACCTGACAACCGCCCTCTAACCGGCGGTTTAGAGCACGCTCCGCTAGAACGCGTGTCGCCGTAGTCGCGTGATTGAGCGGGGCCAGTAGTGCCAGCGTTGCCTCATCATCCATACGGCATTCGATGCCGACAGCGCCTTGGCCGCCGGCTGGTAGGCTCTCTTCAGCTGGAATGCGGTAGCGAATACGCTCCTCGAGTTCTAGGCGAATAAGGCCCGCTGAAGCAAGAATGATCGCATCGTATTCACCGGCATCCAGCTTGCCCAAACGCGTCTGCACGTTGCCGCGCAGACTCTTGATTTCAAGGTCTGGACGGCGCTCGCGCAACTGCACTTCACGACGCAATGACGAGGTGCCAACAACTGCGCCCGCAGGCAGACTGTCGAGATGTTCGTAAGTGTTGCTTACGAAGGCATCCGTTGGATTTTCACGTTCGCAGATTACCGCGAGGCCCAAACCCTCTGGAAACTCCATCGGGACATCCTTCATAGAGTGCACGGCAATATCGGCACGGCCCTCAAGCATGGCATTCTCAAGCTCTTTAACGAACAGCCCTTTACCGCCAATTTTGGCCAGTGGGGTATCCAGAATTTTGTCGCCTTTGGTCACCATGGTAACCAGTTCAACGTTGAGATCGCTGTGTAGCGCTTCCAGGCGCGCTTTTACAAATTCAGCCTGCCAGAGAGCCAGCAGCGATTGGCGCGTCGCGATGCGAAGTGTGCGTGACATGCATGCTCCAAATGGGATAAGTCATCAGATCTTTTTCAATGCGGCGCATTGTATCAGACCTTTGCGCTTCGTGTGGTTCTCTGGGGTTCTACTATAGGGGGGTCGCGGATGCTATAATCGCGCCGTTTTTGACAGCGGTAGTTAAATTTCAAGTTTGAATTCTGGGGTAGAGATGAGCAACACAACCAATCAACAGTGGGGCGGGCGTTTTAGCGAGGCGACAGACGAGTTTGTTGCACGATTCACCGCATCAGTCGATTTTGATCAGCGTCTCTACCGTCAAGACATACAGGGTTCCATTGCGCACGCCAAGATGCTTACCAAGGTGGGTGTGCTGACGGCTGAGGAGTGTGAAGCGATCATCAAAGGTCTGGGTGAGATTCAGGCCGATATTGAGAGCGGTCAATTTGAGTGGTCGGTTGCCCTGGAAGATGTGCATATGAATATCGAAGCGGCGCTAACAAAGAAGATCGGTATTACCGGTAAGAAATTGCACACTGGCCGTTCACGTAACGATCAAGTCGCCACCGACATCCGCCTCTACATGCGTGATGAGGTCGATTTTATCCTGACCGAAATTGCTCGTCTGCAGCAGGGCTTGCTGGAACTCTCTGAGCGCAACGCTGATACCATTATGCCCGGCTTTACGCACCTCCAGACTGCGCAGCCAGTTACCTTTGGGCACCATCTGCTGGCGTGGTTTGAGATGTTATCGCGCGACTACGAACGCTTTGTGGATTGCCGTAAGCGTATCAACATTATGCCCCTCGGTGCAGCTGCACTGGCCGGCACCACTTACCCAATCGATCGTACTTACACGGCTGATTTATTGAGCTTCAGCGCGCCGGCAAATAACTCACTGGATGCTGTTTCTGATCGTGATTTCGGTATCGAATTCTGCGCTGCGTCGTCACTGCTGCTGATGCACTTGACGCGTATGTCTGAGGAGCTGGTACTTTGGACCTCATCGCAGTTCAACTTTATCAATCTGCCAGATCGCTTCTGTACAGGCTCGTCGATCATGCCGCAGAAGAAAAACCCGGATGTGCCTGAGCTGGTGCGCGGTAAGTCGGGTCGTGTCTATGGTCACCTGATGTCGCTACTGACGCTAATGAAGTCGCAGCCTCTGGCCTACAACAAAGACAACCAGGAAGATAAAGAGCCGCTGTTTGATACCGTTGATACAGTTCGTGGCTGTCTGCGTGCCTTTGCTGACATGGTCCCTGCGATTGAAGCGCGTAAAGAGGAGATGCGGGAAGCGGCACGTCGCGGTTTTTCTACGGCAACTGACTTGGCGGATTATCTGGTACGTGCTGGTGTCGCTTTCCGCGATGCGCATGAGATTGTAGGGCTATCGGTTGCGTATGGGATTAAGACCAACAAAGACCTCTCTGATATGACGCTCGAAGAGCTGCAACAGTTCTCTGACCAGATTCAGGAAGATGTGTTTGAAGTGCTGACGCTCGAGGGTTCCGTTAGCGCGCGTAACCATATTGGCGGTACAGCTCCGGATCAGGTGCGTGCTGCTGTGGTGCGCGGTCGCGAGCTGCTGGCACGTCGCGGCTAACCGGCATACTGCAGCCTTAAAACAAACAGAGGTCGAACGATGAATAGCCCCTACATCTATGCCGCCGTTATGCTGCTGGCGGGAATTGGTATTCCCACGATGGCGACACTCAACGGTGGGCTTGGCGCAAAGCTGATGAGTTCATCGCTTGCCACAGCGATGGCGCTTGCCCTTGCTTTCACCTCGGTCTCAATTTATATGCTGGTGACCGAAGGGTTACCGAGCAAACTCATCGCCAATGATCTGCCGTTTTACTTCTATCTGGGCGGACTCTGTGTCGCTTTCTATGTGATCAGTGTCACCTGGATCGTGCCGCGCTTTGGCGTTTCTAATGCGATCGCCTTCGCGCTGTTGGGGCAGTTGGTGGCGATGAGTGTGATTGACCATTTCGGACTTCTAGGCGCTCAGCAATACACCATTACGACCAAACGTTTCCTTGGGTTGTTCATAATGGCGGTAGGCATCTATCTGGTGCTGGATAAAACCGCGACCGGCTCGCGCTAAGTTCGCTCGCCGCTTACTGCAAGCGCCTATCTACTTTGCGCTTAGTTGTCTGCGCCATGCATCTATCTCCCGGATGTGCTCTGGACCAATGCCGCAACAACCACCGATAATTTCTGCACCGAGTTTGCGCCAAGTGTCTGCAAAACGGACATACTCTTCGGGCCCTATCTCTCTCATCTCTATCTCCTGGCTACGAGAGTCCTGGGTGCTCTTTATCGGCGTAAACTTGTTGGCGTAAACCCCGAATTGCAGGGCCGATTGCAGTGCCGTGATTGCCTGTTTTGCCTCTTGTAGCGCGCCGGTCATAACTTCTGGGATAGAGCAGTTGAACATCAAACCGGTCGCATTGCTTTTTGAAACCCGCTCTACCACCGCTGTAATGCTCTCACCGGAGCGCAGCCTCGGCGAACTTGAGTCATCGTCAAGTGTGAATGAGAAGTAGACTGGCTTGTCAGTGCTGCTGAGAACTTCAGCGGTGCTATCAAACTCCTCTAAGCTTGAAATGGTTTCAGCCAACCAGAGGTCGACGTAGTTATTGAGCGCTCTGTAGAGCGTGCGTGTCACTGGTTGGGCGAGAGCTGCATCGAAAAAGTCGGGGCGGTAGCTGCCCATAGGTGGCGGTAGTGAGCCTGCTATTAGGATAGGTTTGCCAGCCTGTGCAGCAGCCTCGGCAGCTAGTTTGCCGGAAAGGTCTGCTAGCTCGGCGCCACGTTCGGCATAGAGTTCATCCCCCAGATGAAAAGGTACGCAGGCGTAACTGTTAGTCGTGATGATTTCGGCACCGGCTTCGATAAACGCAGTGTGCGCCTGTACGACCATTTGTGGTGCTTTTATTAGCGCTTCAGCGCTCCATAAAGGACGGGAGAATGGAGCGCCCATACGTCGCAGTTCATGGCCCATTCCACCGTCAAGAATTTTTGTATCCACGCCACTGTCTCCAATTTTTCAAAGATTTGACCACGCGCGGAACCGAAAAGAAATCACTAGTTTTCGATTGATAAGCGTTGCTATTGCCTTGGTCGCGAGGGGTAATCGAACTGTCGTATTCAGGCATGGTGCGAGTGCTGGCGGTTGTTAAGATCCTTTGATCAAAAAATTGCAGGAGACACGCCGGTGAAAGCAAACAGTCAAAGACAACACGAAGAGTTTTGCCACCTGCTGTGCGCTGTGGGGGTTCCTCTGCAGGGTGATTGGACGCCGATGCAGTGCAGTCGCGCAACTAATGCCTGGTTGAGTGCAAATGATATAGAAACACTTAATACGGTAAAAAACAGCTTGAACGAGTTTGAAAGCCGCTCTGTGCCGCTATCGTCAGAGTTGTCGCGAGCTCTAAATTTCCTGCGCGGTTCGCGCGCAGCCTAAAAATTTTCCACCTCCTTTAAGAGCGCATTGGGAGCCCTAAAATCCAATCCTCAGCGCTCTCTATTTTTAGACTCTCCCACAAATTCCTAATTCTCTATTTCTGTGCTTTTTTGACGATTTTGCTGTCGTAAATGGGAATTATAGGGGCGTTTTCGTGCATTTTTGCCGAAATGTTTGGGCCTATCATCACTCGCACTATTAATCGGTCAAATCGCGAGTACGCTTCAGGAGTGTAAGAATGTTCAAGAAAAATGATCTGATTCAGGGTTTTGATGATGTTTTGTGGGGTGCGATCGAGCGCGAAAACCAGCGACAGGAAGAGCATATAGAGCTAATCGCATCTGAGAACTACACCAGCCCGCGTGTTATGCAGGCACAGGGATCAGTGCTAACTAACAAGTACGCTGAAGGTTACCCGGAGAAGCGCTACTACGGTGGTTGTGAGTATGTCGATATCGTCGAACAGTTGGCGATTGACCGCGCTAAAGAGCTCTTCGGCGCTGAGTATGTAAACGTCCAGCCGCATTCAGGCTCGCAGGCTAACGCTGCTGTATATATGGCGCTTTGTGCGCCAGGCGATACCGTTCTTGGCATGAGCCTGGCGCATGGCGGTCACCTGACACATGGTTCGCACGTGAACTTCTCTGGCAAGATCTATAGCGCAGTGCAGTACGGCCTGAATGAAGCGACCGGTGAGATTGATTACGAACAGGTCGAAGCACTGGCGCTGGAGCACAAGCCAAAAATGATCGTAGCGGGTTTCTCTGCTTACTCTCGTGTTGTTGACTGGGCGCGCTTCCGTGAGATCGCTGATAAAGTGGGTGCATACCTGTTTGTTGATATGGCTCACATTGCGGGTCTAGTTGCTGCAGGTGTCTATCCGAATCCAGTACCTTTCGCTGATGTTGTAACAACGACGACTCACAAAACCCTTCGCGGTCCGCGCGGCGGTCTGATTCTGGCGCGCGACAACGAGCTGGAGAAGAAACTCAACTCAGCTGTATTCCCAGGTGGGCAGGGTGGTCCGTTGATGCACGTGATCGCGGCCAAAGCGGTCGCTTTCCAGGAGGCGCTTCTGCCCGAATTTAAAGCCTACCAGCAGCAGGTGGTTAAGAATGCGCAGGCGATGGCTCAGATATTCATCGATCGTGGCTACGACGTAGTTTCCGGCGGTACCGACAACCACCTCTTCCTTTTGAGCCTGATTCAACAAGGCCTAACAGGTAAAGATGCAGACGCTGCGCTGGGGCGTGCAAACATCACTGTAAATAAAAACGCCGTGCCAAATGATCCGCAGTCGCCTTTTGTGACCTCTGGCTTGCGCATTGGTTCGCCCGTTGTGACAACACGCGGTTTTGGTGAGGAGGAGTGCCGTACCTTGGCCGGCTGGATCGCTGATCTGCTAGATGTGCTGAATCAGCCTGAGGCGCTTGAAGCAAAAATTTCTGACGTTCAGAGCAAAGTGAAGGCGCTCTGCGCCGCGTATCCTGTTTACGCATAATTGATAGTGTGTCGGTGGTTTCGGCCACCGAACAAATATTAGGGAGCTGATACGATGCAGCATTATTCGGGTTTTGGGCTGATCAAGCACAGCCTTAGCCACCATGAGAATTGGCAGCGCGCATGGCGCAACCCAACGCCAAAGAAAAAGTACGATGTCATCGTTATCGGTGGCGGTGGTCATGGATTGGCGACTGCGTACTACCTGGCAAAAGAGTTTGGCGTTACTAATGTTGCTGTAATTGAGAAGGGTTACCTCGGTGGTGGTAACACCGCTCGCAACACCACAATCGTTCGCTCCAACTACCTCTGGGACGAGGCGGCTCATCTCTACGAGCATGCGATGAAGCTCTGGGAAGGTTTGTCACAGGATCTTAACTACAACGTGATGTTCTCACAGCGCGGTGTACTTAACCTGGGCCACACCTTACAGGACATGCGTGATATCCAGCGTCGAGTAAACGCTAACCGTCTGAACGGTATCGATGGTGAAGTGTTAGACGCCAAACAGGTGCAGGAGCTGGTTCCGCACATGGACTGCTCTGCTAACACACGTTATCCAGTGCTGGGTGCCTCTTGGCAGCCACGTGCCGGTGTTGCACGTCACGACGCGGTAGCCTGGGGTTACGCACGCGGTGCTGATGCGCATGGTGTTGATCTGATTCAGCAAACCGCTGTCACAGATCTGATCATCGAAGATGGTGCCTGTGTAGGCGTTAAGACCGATCGTTACGGCGAAATTCGTGCGGACCGCGTGGGTTCTGTTGTGGCGGGTAACTCAAGTGTTATCGCCGCTATGGGTGGCTTTGAGTTGCCGTTGGAGTCGCATCCACTGCAGGCGCTCGTGTCAGAGCCGATCAAACCGATTCTTGATACCGTTGTAATGTCTAACCACGTACACGGCTACGTTAGCCAGTCGGATAAAGGTGACCTTGTAATCGGTGCCGGTATCGATGGTTACAACGGCTACGGGCAACGTGGTTCTTTCCCAACAATTGAACACACGCTGCAGGCGATTGTTGAACTCTTCCCAATCTTCAGCCGCGTCAGAATGAACCGTCAGTGGGGCGGTGTCGTGGACACCTGTCCTGACGCCTGTCCAATTCTTAGTGAGACCCCAGTGAAGAATCTCTTCTTCAACTGTGGTTGGGGCACTGGTGGCTTCAAAGCGACTCCGGGTTCTGGTCACGTCTTCGCTGCATCGCTGGCTAAAGGCGAGATGCATCCGCTGGCTAAGCCATTCTCCATGTTCCGTTTCCATAATGGTGCGCTGGTCGACGAGCACGGCGCAGCGGGCGTGGCTCACTAACGAGGAATAAGCAATGCTACATATTTACTGTCCTCACTGTTGTGAGTACCGCGAAGAGGAAGAGTTTCACGTCAAAGGCCAGGCACACCTTGCCCGCCCGCTTGACCCGGAAGCTTGTTCAGATAAGGAGTGGGGTGAATACCTCTACTTCCGTAAGAATCCCCGTGGTCTGCATCATGAACTTTGGGTTCATGCAGCCGGATGTCGCAAGTTTTTCAACGTGACCCGTGACACCGTTAGCTACGAGATCAAAGAGGTTTACCTCATTGGTGAAAAGCCATCGGTTGTCGCAGCGTCTGTTAGCGCCAAATAAGGGAGCGGAGTTATGACACAGAAAAACCGCCTCCAGTCTGGTGGGCGCATCGACCGTAGTAAGGCGTTAACTTTTACTTACAACGGCAAAGAGTACAAAGGTTTCGAAGGCGATACCCTGGCGTCAGCAATGCTGGCAAACGGTATTGATGTTATAGGCCGTAGTTTCAAATACAGCCGTCCTCGCGGCATCGTTGCTGCAGGTGCGGAAGAGCCAAATGCCGTGATGCAGCTAGGCGCGACTGAAGCGACTCAGGTGCCGAACGTGCGCGCAACTCAACAGGAGTTGTTCGACGGATTGGTATCAGGTGCTACAAATGGTTGGCCAAGCGTTGATAACGATTTGATGGGTGTTGTGGGTAAAGTGGGTGGCAAGATGATGCCTCCAGGCTTCTACTACAAGACCTTCATGTACCCACAATCTATGTGGGAGACCTATGAAAAATTTATCCGCAAAGCAGCGGGTCTTGGCCGTTCATCTCTGGAGAACGACCCTGACAGCTACGAGAAAATTAACCAGCACTGTGATGTGCTGGTGGTTGGCGCTGGCCCTGCAGGTCTGACGGCGGCACTGACTGCTGGCCGTGCTGGCGCACGAGTGATTCTGGCTGATGAGCAGTCAGAGTTTGGCGGAAGTCTGCTTAGCAGCCGTGAGACACTGGACGGTGCCGAAGCGAGCCAGTGGGTTGAAAAAGTGACAGCTGAACTGGCTGGCATGAAAGAAGTGATGCTACTGCCGCGCTCGACAGTTAACGGTTACCACGATCACAACTTCCTCACGATACATCAGCGCAACACGGACCATATCTCTGACAAAGCCCCGGCTGGTCAGGCGCGTCAGACGCTGCACCGTGTGCGTGCAAAATGGGTCGTGCTGGCCACCGGCGCACATGAGCGTCCGCTGGTTTACGGTAACAACGATGTGCCGGGTTGTATGATTGCCAGTGCAGTCTCTACCTACATCAACCGTTACGGTGTGGTGCCAGGTAACGAGTTAGTTGTGATGACGACCAACGACGGCGGTTATCAGGCAGCGTTCGACTGGCAAGATGCCGGCCGCAAAGTTGTGGCAATTGTTGATACCCGCCAGAATCCGCAGGGTGCTCAGGTTGCTGAGGCAAGCAAGCGCGGTATAAACCTTATCAAAGGCTCGGGTGTTATCGATGTTGCAGGGAGCAAGCGCGTTACCGGCGTTAGCATCGCTACGCTCAATGCTGAGGGTACTGCTGTACAGGGATCTGTCACCAAGCTGAGTGCAGATACTGTCGCAACAAGTGGTGGCTGGAGCCCGGTGATTCACCTGGCAGGCCACACAGGCAGCCGTCCTGTATGGGATGATAAAGTTGTCGGTTTCTTGCCGGGTCCAACGGTTGAGAAACGTCTGGTTGCTGGGGCTATTGCGGGTGACTTTACAACAGCGGGTGCGCTGGCTCAGGGTGCTGAAGCGGGTCGTAAAGCTCTGGCCGAACTTGGCCTTGGGCAGGCAGAGATTGAACTACCAGCGACCGAAGAGGTTGTTGTACATCCGCCAATGACACTGTTCCAGATCCCTCACCTGAAGAAGACTTCGGAAGCGCCGAAACAGTTTGTTGATTACCAGAACGACGTTACGGCTGCCGGTATCGAGCTAGCCTGTCGCGAAGGCTTCGAGTCAATTGAGCACGTGAAGCGCTACACCGCGCTCGGCTTCGGTACTGACCAGGGTAAGCTGGGTAACATCGCTGGTATGGCCATCGCAGCGAAAGCGACGGGTCGCACTATCCCTGAAACAGGAACTACGATCTTCCGTCCCAACTACACACCGGTAACTTTTGGTGCGATGGTTGGCCGCGATCGTGGTGAGCTGTTCGATCCAAAGCGTTACACCGCTATGCACAAATGGCACGTCGAGAACGGTGCTCTGTTTGAGGATGTTGGTCAGTGGAAACGCCCTTGGTACTTCCCCAAAGCTGGCGAAACTATGCAGCAGTCTTTGGATCGCGAATGTAAAGCGACTCGCGAGTCTATCGGTATTCTGGATGCATCTACCCTCGGTAAGATTGATATTCAGGGTAAGGATGCGCGTGAGTTCCTCGGCCGCGTCTACACTAATGCCTGGGCTAAACTGGCCGTTGGGAAGTGCCGCTACGGTTTGATGTGCGGCGAAGACGGCATGGTATTTGATGACGGTGTCACCTCTTGTCTGGGTGAGAACCACTTCGTCATGACCACGACCTCTGGTGGTGCAGCGCGTGTTTACGAGTGGCTGGAACTCTACCATCAGACTGAATGGCCAGATCTAGAGGTCTACTTCAACACTGTGACCGATCACTGGTCTACGATGACAATCTCGGGCCCGAATGCACGTAAGCTGCTGCAGGAGCTGACTGATTATGATGTCTCGAAAGAGAACCTCGGTTTTATGGACTGGCGTGAGATGAAGGTTGCAGGTGTGCCTGCACGCGTCTTCCGTATCTCTTTCACCGGTGAACTCTCGTTCGAGATCAACGTTCAGGCTAACTTCGGTCTGCAGGTTTGGGAAAAACTGTTCGAGCACGGTGCTAAGTACAACCTGACGCCTTATGGTACAGAGACCATGCACATTCTGCGTGCTGAGAAGGGCTTTATCATTGCCGGTCAGGATACTGATGGCTCTGTTCACCCTTACGACCTCGGTATGGGATGGGCGGTATCGCAGCAGAAACCGTTTAGCTTTATCGGTAAGCGCGGTATGGCGCGCGAGGACTGTGTACGCGAAAACCGTAAACAGCTGGTCGGCTTGAAGACCACTGACCCAACAATCGTGTTGCCAGAAGGTGCGCAGGGTGTGTTTGATCCTAAAGCGCCAATCCCGATGCCGATGGTTGGTCACATCACATCGAGCTACTGGAGTGCCAATTTGGGCCACAGCATTGCGATGGGTCTGGTTAAAGGCGGTCTAGATCGCATGGGTGAGAAGGTCTACTACCCACTGGCTGATGGCCGCGTAGTAGAAGCTGAAATTTGTAGTCCGATCTTCCTGGATCCTAAAGGGGAGCGTCAAAATGTCTGACACTAATAGCGTAGCAATCATGAACCAGGTGCCGGATGCTGCGGCCGGCGTGCGCGCCGAGTCTCCGCTACATCACGCTGATCTGGCTACAGTTGCACACAAAGGTAATAAGATTGGTGGGGTTCACTTCCGCGAAGTGGGCCTGATGGGCCATTTGACTCTGCGTTGCGATCCAAATAACGCAGAGCTTATAGGCGCCGCTGCACGCGTGCTGGGTGTTGAGCTACCGCTCACACCGCTTAGCAGCGTTGAGTCTGGTGGCACTATCGTGCGCTGGATTGCACCTGATGAGTGGTTGATTACAGTACCTAATGACCAGTCATTTGATCTTGAGACACGTTTTCGTGCAGAGATGAGCGGACACTACTCACTGGTTAACGGTAGCGGTGGTCTGACGATCTATCAGGTTAGCGGCGAAAATGTTGTAGATATGCTGAAAAAATCCACGCCGGTGGATCTGCACGACTCGGAATTCCCGGTTGGCAAGGTAGTCTCTACTGTATTCGCTAAATCAGGCGCTGTGATTCGCCGCACCGGTGCTAACGAGTTTGAGTTGTTAGTGCGTCGCAGCTTTGCTGATTACCTCTGGCTCTGGATTCAGAGTGCCAGTGCAGAGTTTGGGCTTGTTGTAGAAGCCTAGTGTTCTAAAGGGTGCACCCGCTAGCCGGGTGCACCGCTATTTCCCGAGATTCCTATGAAAAAACCAGATTCCTGGATATTTACTGCCAGCTGTCCAAGCGTGCTTGGTACCGTTGATGTGGTCACCCGCTTCATGGCAGAAAATGGCTACTACGTTGATGAGATCCACTCTTTTGATGATACGGTTATCGGCCGATTCTTCATTCGTGTTGAGTTTCGTCCACAAAGTGGCGAGTGTAATTTTGAGCAGTTCAGTGAGCAGTTCTCTGCCCGTGCCAGCGAGTTTGAGATGGAGTGGGAGTTGACCCGTCCAGATCACAAACCTCGTGTGGCTATTCTGGTCTCTAAATTTGATCACTGCCTCAACGATCTTCTCTACCGTTACCGCACGGGCCAACTGGGTATAGAAGTGCCTGTGATTATCTCCAATCACCCCGATCTGGAGCATTTGGCGCAGTGGCATGGTATCCCTTACTACCACCTGCCGATCACGGCTGATACCAAACCGCAGCAGGAGGCGGAGATCATTCGCCTGCTGGAGGATTACGAGATCGATCTGGTCGTGCTGGCGCGTTACATGCAAGTGCTCTCACCTGATATGTGCCAGTATCTGGATGGAAAAGCGATCAACATACACCATTCGCTATTGCCAGGTTTTAAAGGCGCTCGTCCTTATCATCAGGCATGGGAGAAAGGGGTGAAGATGGTGGGTGCTACCGCTCACTATGTGAATAACGATCTGGATGAAGGCCCAATTATCACTCAGGGTATTCAGACTGTAGACCACGCACACTACCCAGAGGATTTGGTAGCCAAAGGGCAGGATATCGAGCGTGTTACCCTGTTCAATGCAGTGCGTTACCACATTCAGAAACGCGTTTTCCTGCATGGTAAACGCACGGTCGTTTTTAGTAATTAATGGCAAGTGGCTGGGCGCAAGATGGCGCGGTTCAAGAACAAATAGATGCCAGCATCGACGATGCCGTGCGTCTGGCAAAGAGCCGACTACCCTCTGGCGAGAGTTTCGACTTTTGCGAAGAGTGCGGTAACTCAATTCCGGAAGCGCGACGCCGAGCTATTCTCGGTGTTCGTCTCTGTATCACTTGCCAGTCAGCCCTAGAACAGAACCAGGGTAGCGCCGCAGGTGTCAACCGTCGCGGCAGCAAAGATAGCCAGCTGCGGTAATTGCTCGGTATAAAACGTTCATCTCCCAACCTGACTGCGGTGGCCTAGAGTCAGAGCTTGAAGTGCGAGTAACGGGCAAAATCGACCCAACACAGCCTTATCGCGTCATCCGGCTGCGCCGAATAACCCTCCTACAGAATGCTGTGGGAGGCTTGTGAGGCGAAGCCGAACGAGGCGATTAAATGCCCGTTAAGTGCCGATAGCAGTCTCCCCCTTGGAGCAACTTTGGCATACGTGAGTGTTCCGATAACGGGGATAGTTATTCCCCAAATCGAATTTCAGCTTAGAGGCTGTCAAGGAGCCGCTCATCGTAACTGTAGTCAGAGAGCAGTTCGTAACCGTTGGCAGTCACCAGTACCTGATTCTCGATCTTTACCCCCTCTTTTTCATCGGTTGCACCAGAGAAACTCTCGACGCAAAGCACCATGTTCTCTTCAATGACTCCATCGTAACGATCAAGCGGCCAATCGCCGTCGTAGTAAATCTTCGGGTACTCATCGCAGAGGCCGGCTCCGTGAAAACTGCACACGTACCGATTGGCGATATATTTTTCGTTACGTTTAAAAGCTTTAGCGGCCAGTTCTTGAAAGCTGACCCCAGGTCGGATTAGCGACATATTGTGGCTGACTTCGTCGTAGGCGTGTTGATAGGCAGCACGCTGTTGTGAATTTGGCTGGTCTCCACATAGCCAGGTACGGCTGATATCAGCAAGATATCCATAGGGTCCGATCAGGTCAGTGTCAAAGCCCACTAGCTCATTCAGCCCGATGGGCTTGCTGGATGCCTCTTGAAGCCAGGGATTAGTTCTTGCCCCTGAGGCTAGCATTCGACCATCAATCCAACCTCCGCCATGAGCGATATTGACCTGGTGCAATATCGACAGGAGTTGATTCTCGGTTATGCCCGGTTTCATAGCCCGTTGCATGGCGGCTATTCCCGCTTGCGCAACAGCAATTGAATGCCGCATGCACAAGAGTTCTTCTGCAGATTTTATTGTTCTAGCCTGCTCAACAATGGTTTCGGCATCCTCTACTACCCAGCCAGCTTCTACAGCTCTTTTAGTCACAAAGGGGCTGAAGCGCTCAAAAGCGACTTTGCCTGTTAAACCCAGTTGCTTGCGAAAGCCTGCTATATCTTGAATGAAGGTTTTTGCCGCCGTATTCAGGTCCAGCCCGCCGTCGAATACGCTGATGAAGTGCGGTCGATCGTACTCTTGAACACTGAGGTAATCGCGTCGCGAGGCGCCATACATTCGAACAGGGCCTTCGACCGGTAGCAGAAGATAAACGGTTGGAATGTGCGCCTGAAACAGCTGATACTCATCGAAGTCGATGGCGTAGCGTAAGCTGACTGGATTGTTGATGACGCATAAGTCCACGCCGCGATCACGCATGATGTTGCGAATGCGACCTATACGGTAGCTATTCAGCCGTGCGACCTGATCTGAGTTCATCGAGAATGATATGTCTTTGTCCAAAAGGACAGTATTCACAAGGGCTCTAGTCATGGTGTACTTTCCATAAAAGCAACATTCATACGAGCATCGGGAGCCAAGAGTAGCTGGTGTTGTAACTGCTACATTTCTAAAGCCGATTCGACATCTGTTCGGGGATTTTCAATGACGAAATTACGAAGTTGCGTCATCGACTGCTCCTCAATCAGCCTGATTATGCTGAGGTGCGGGGCGTCAAAACCGTAGCTTTGAGTAGCCTTTTGATACGAGTCGTATACCACTGAGCCTAGCGTTAATTCGACCTCAAGATGTTCGCCAAGCTGGTTGATCAAACGCATATCTTTTTCAGCTAGCCCTAGTTTGAACGACTCATCGTAGGTACCGTCTAGCACTTTAGGAATGTAGTTCTCCACGACATAGCTACTTGCACAGCTGCTGTTCAGTACTTCGTAGAGCGTATTCAGATCTAGCTTAGCTTTGGCACCGAGCATCAGCGCCTCACCAATACCTTGCGCAACCAAATAGTTCAGGTGTAACTGGGCTAATTTGGCTGTATAGCCGGCGCAAGAGGGCCCCATATGAACAGCTCGCTTAGTAAAACTATTCAGCAAAGGTTGGTATTGTTCAATAACAGACTTATCACCTCCTAAAAGCATTGTGAGCGTACCCGCAGCGGCACCCTCCGCACCACCGGTGACCGGTGCGTCAATGAGATTGATACCTTCGGGCGCTTGATCCCGAAGTGACGCCCAAGCGCTAACCTCGTTCGTGCTGGTCTCAAACCAGACGGAGCCGGGTTGGAGATTTTTTAGTATTCCGCTATCACCCAATGCCAAGGCGTTGATCTCTTTGGCACTGGGTAAGGAAGTAAAGAGCACATCGCTATTAGCAATGAGTTCACTGACAGAATGGGCGCGCATAGCGCCCTTTGACTCAAATAACGCTACAGCCGTCTCGTTAATGTCTAAAACCGAGAGTTGGTGCCCCTCGCACTGACAATAAGCGAGCAGGTTAGCAGCCATGCCTGATCCCATGTTCCCAAGGCCGATAAATCCTATTTTCATGTCAACGTCCTCAGTCCGTTAAGTTATCGACTCGACTCATCTCTCTCTCATGATGAATCGGCTCGGCTCGACCATAGAAGGCTTTAGCGTGGTGCGGCCTGTTTACCAAGTAAGGGTTAGTAACATAGGTGGGTAGCGCGATGATCCGAGTGGTTGCGCCTTTAGTGGGAGTCACTCTATGCATGGAGTAGCGACCTTTAAATAGCTGTAGATCCCCCTCTTTAAGCTGCAAGACTCTTACGCGCTCGCGATCACCCTGCAACACCTTTTGCACCTCATCAAAGTTCTCTGTATCAGGCGTGCGAAGGTTAGGCACATACTCGAAATCCCCACCGGCTTCGGCTGCCTGGACCAGGACGCTGACAGTGAACTCGTTACCGTCGTAGTGCCACGGGAAATAGTCGCCTGTGCGCATAACGCTGTACGGGCAACGACCCAGTGGATCTGCCCAGCGATAGACCGGACCTTGATTGAGACAATCGGCGACAAAGTGCACCATAACATCACAATCATAGATTTTACGGAGCAGCGATTGAGGCTCCAGCAAATCCGAGTTTATGAAGGCGCTCGTTCTGTTCTCGAAGAAACGTTTGGGGTGATCCTCTGGAAGGCTAGGTTCGTCTGTCGTTAAGTATGGGTTGACGAAATCATCCGCGGGGCGCGCATCCTCCATCAATCGGTTAGCTTCTTCCAACATTGACTGAATGGCGGATGCCTTAATAAATCCCGGAACATGGCTACACCCGTGCTCCTCAAGCTCCCGCCTGCACTGATTAACCAACTCTTGGCGCTTAGCGCTTGTGAGGTCATGGATCGGAAATTCATCGAGATCTATAAAATCCTCTATGCGAATTTCTGAAGCGCTAAAAGCAGTTGGTAAAATGGGGTCCCGATAAGAATCAAGGTTAACTAATTCAGACATGTCGGCGTACTCGGTGCTTTAGAATTTGTAGGACGGGTCTAGGCGGTCGCACTTGCGCAAAAGTGCAGGCCATTCATACAAGCCAGGAGAGAAGGACTCATACTGTTTTGACGCGAGTGCCCAAAGGTGTTCTGGGCCGGGGTCAATCTCTAGAGTCGATGCCTTGGCCGACAGCGCGACTTCACAGAGTCGAACAAGGTAGTACATGTTCATGAAACACTCCCCAGCGGTTTCGCCCACTGTCAGGAAACCGTGATTTCGCATTACCAAGCAGGTGTTGCTACCCATATTCTCAGCAATTCGGTGTCGCTCATCAGGATCTACGGAGAGCCCTTCCCACTCGTGGTAGCCCACTTTGCCGTAAAGCATGGAAGAGTCTTGCACGAGAAATGGAAGCTCTTTGAAGGCGGTCGCAGCTATCGCTGAAGCAGGGTGTGCGTGAAACACAAATTTTGCTTTGGGGTGGTTCAGATGTATGGCGCTGTGGATTATAAACCCGGCGGTATTTACGTCTTCCGGGCCTTCAAGCACATTGCCATGCTCATCAACCATTATCAGGTTGGATGCGCACACCTCGTCATAGGCCAGACCGAAGCGGTGCATGTAAAAATTGTGATCGCTACCCGGGACTCGGGCCGTGATGTGGTTCCAAATGGTATCGTCCCAGCCGAAATGCGCAGTTAACCTGAACATTGCTGCTAAATCGATTCGGACACGCTCTTTCTGTTGGCTCGGTGAAAGGCCTACGTCGCTCATTGTTTGACCTCTTATGCTTGTTTTCATGGATAGTCACACCAGCAAGCGAGGCTGTAAAACAAATAATATTTGACGTCTAAATCAATAAATTCGATATAACCGTGGAGTAATTCTGCATAGGTTGATGCTAGCGATCAACGGCATAAAGTCCCACGACTCCCACGACTATCAACGCAAGACAAGCCAGTTTCCAGGGCGTCATCGACTCACCAAGAAACAAATAACCGATGGCACTGATCAAAAATATTCCTGCACCGCACCAAACCGCGTAGGCGATACTCATGTCGAGCGTCTTCATGCTGAGGTTTATGAAGATCAGCGCTGTCGCAAAGAGAGTAATGAAGGCCATCGAAGCTACAGGCTTGGTGAAACCCTGGGAGAGTTTCATTGCCCAGGTGCCTGCTACTTCAAAAAGTATGCCCAGTCCAAGATAGATCCAACCCTGCATTTCGACCTCCTTAGTGCCGTATCTAACCATACTAGAGCTCTGCTGTTTGTGAATAAATTAATATAATTGGTGTTTAATATCGAAAAATTAAATGCACTCAAAATCTCTTACGGATTAGTATCGGTGGATACCGACTGGGAGCGATAACAAGTGAATATCGAGAATCTAAGAGCCTTTCTGGAAATTGCTGCTACGGGTAGTTTTCAGTTGGCTGCCGAGAAACTTCACCTGACCCAATCCACAGTGAGTGCTCGGATAAAAGTGTTGGAAGATAGGCTGAATCGCCCGCTCTTTGTCCGCAAACGCGATGGTGCTCAACTGACGCAAGCGGGCCACCACCTCTACAGACACGCACTTACCGTTGTGCGGGCTTGGGAGCGTGCACGACAAGAAGTTAGCCTTCCCGACACTCTTACTAATGTATTCAGTATGGGCATCCAACTGAACCACTGGGATCAAGTGGCTACGCCCTGGTTAGCTTGGATGGAAAACTCAGTTCCCAATGTCGCAACACGAATAATATCGGACTACTCCGAGCCGTTGATGCGCATGTTGCGTGACGGTCTTCTGGATCTTGCCCTGCTGTATGCGCCCAAACAGCAGGCTAATCTCTGTATTGAAAAGTTTACCAGTGAAGAGATTGTTTTAGTCTCGACGCAACCTCGTGATGTGGACCTTGGGATGGTTGATGGCTACGTTTTCGTTGACTGGGGTGATGACTTTAGATCTCAACACGCTGAGGCGTTTCCCGATACGTCAGTACCACGTATGTCTGTTGGTCTCAGTTCACTGGGACTCAGCCATATCCTGACGCATGGTGGGTCAGGGTACTTTCTTATCAGTACTGTACGTCAGTACTTGAGCGATGGCCGGCTATTCAGAGTTCAGGGCGCTCCGGTTTTTACTCGGCAGACCTATCTCGCTTACCTTGAGTCACCGTTAGACCCAGATTTACAAAAAACAGCGCTCGCAGGGCTGCGGCAGATCGCAGCAAACATTGCATAGTTGGGGAGCAAAATGAAAATCACAGCTGTGAAAACACGAATCGTTGATCTGCCGTTTGAAAAGCCAATCACCACTGCGATCCATGACATGCGTTCAGTTGGTTGCGTACTGCTATTTATCGAGACGGATGAAGGCCTTGTTGGAGAGGGGTATGCGTTCACACTGAACTCTGTGCGCATAAAAGCGTTTAACGAGATGATAAACGGTTTCAATCACCTGCTCATTGGTAAAGACCCAACTTCTGTCACTGCTATCACTGAGGCGATATGGCGAGAGATCAATCCGACCGGCTACCAGGGGGTTACAATATCGGCACTGTCGACCATCAATACAGCGTTGTGGGATTTGGTCGCAAAGATAGCCGGTATGCCCCTGCATCGCCTCTTCGGAGCTTGCCGTGAGTCGGTCAAAACCTATGCTAGCGGTGGGCTCTGGCTGTCGCAGTCAATTGACGAACTGGTTTCTGAGGCGCAGGATTTCATAGAACAAGGCTTTCGCTCTATGAAAATTCGTGTCGGTAGCGCGAATAAATTGCAGGATGTTGAGCGTGTTCGTGCGGTACGAGAGGCTGTGGGGGGCGACATTGAGCTACTGGCCGACGCGAACCAAGCCTTTAACGCAAAAGAGGCAATTAGGCTTGGGCGTCTGCTCGAGGAGTTTAACCTCGGTTGGTTGGAAGAGCCGGTAAATGTCCACGATCTCCAGGGCCACACCGATGTTAGGCTCGCCTTGGATATACCTATCGCCACTGGAGAGACTGTTTATACCCGCTATGGCATGCGCCCGCTTATTGAGAAGCGCTGCGCTGATGTCCTGATGCCGGATCTGCAACGTATTGGTGGCTTAAGCGAGATGCAGAGAGTATGTGCGCTAGCAGCGACATTCGACCTCCCAATTTCGACACATATATTCACTGAGCAGAGCCTCTCAATAGCCGGCTCGGCTCCAAACTGTATCTCGGTGGAGCACATGCCCTGGTTCTCACCGCTGTTTAACGAAAAGATGACCATCGACAATGGGTGCATCGCTATACCGGAGCGACCTGGCACAGGATTTACGTTTAGCCAGGAGACCATTAACCGTTACCAAATTGATTAACAAACATGGCGATACTTCTATATAACGGTGACTTTGGCACCGATGCTTGGTCAGAAGCACTGCAGCAGCAGTTGCCTGACGAGACGATATACTGCTATCCGCAGGTCCCAAATAGGGAGGACGTTGAGTTCGCTGCTGTTTGGAACCTGCCTCAGGGTGAGCTTGCAACCTATCCAAACTTACGTGCAATTTTGCTGCTGGGAGCCGGTGGTGATTTTTTGATGCGAGAGACCCGGCTGCCTAATGTGCCGATAGTACGTTTGGTCGATGACGCGGTGATCGGCGATATGACTCAGTACTGCCTCTACTGGGTGGCGCATTACTATCGCAATTTCCACGAGTATGCACGGCAGCAGTTAGAGGGTGTTTGGAAACGCATCGAATATCCTCCGATTGACGAGTACAGAGTGGGTATTCTCGGCTTGGGTAACATTGGCACAGAGATTGGTAGAGCACTGAGCTGCACCGGCTACCAGGTATCAGCCTGGGTTCAATCCCACCGTGAGGTTGATCAGGTTAAGCTTTACAAAGGCGTCGAAGAGTTCGCGCCATTTATGGCTCAACTTGATGTACTGATTAACGTGCTTCCTTTAACTTCAAACACCCATGGCTTCCTTAATTCAGAGCGCCTCGGTCTGCTTGGAACACATGCAAAAGTGATCAATATTAGTCGGGGTGCTGTGATTGATGAGCGGGCGCTAAAGTCACTGCTAGATGCTGGCAAATTGGGCGGAGCCGTGCTCGATGTATTTGCCTCTGAACCTCTGCCTTCGGATCATTGGGCCTGGGCTCATCCGCTGGTGCAGGTAACGCCGCACTCATCCGGCCAAACCTATCCGCGCTCCGCCGTGAACAGTTTAGTTGATAACATTTTAAGGATAAGAGCGGGCGAAGAGCCCTATCCACTTTTTGATCCAACGCGCGGATACTGACCCTTAATCACTTCCTTGGCTCTGTTTGAGGAATCTATCCTGGCTCAATTTGGTCGCTTCGGATTCGTCTACCGCGAACGGGATACTAGAGGTCGTTTTTTGACATACCACTATTAGAATTAGGCGGATAATTCCACTCTGCTAGTCGTTTAATTGTGCGCACGTGCGCGGCGGAGTGGTTATGTCCATCAGTGTCTTCGACCTTTTCAAAATCGGTATCGGCCCATCGAGCTCACATACAGTGGGCCCGATGATTGCAGCGGCTAATTTTGCTGCGGCCATAGAACAGGCGGGCGCGATGGGTCTGGTAGGCCGTGTACAAATTGAGCTCTACGGTTCGCTAAGCGCCACCGGTGTAGGGCACGGTACCGATAACTCGGTGATCATGGGGCTGTTGGGTTGCAGACCTGATACCGTCGATCCCGACACTATCCTGCCTGCTATTGAGCAGGTTAAAGAGAGTAAAACACTCGTGCTGGGTGGTACTGCAAAGATCGAATTCGTCTGGAATCGTGACATGTGCCTAATCACCGAAAATCTCGACTACCACCCTAATGCAATGCGCCTAACAGCCTATGCTCAGGATGGCTCCGTACTCTATCGAAACACCTACTACTCAATTGGTGGTGGCTTTGTGATTGATGAGAGCGAAGCGACAGCAGATGCTCACCTGGTACCTCAGGTAAAAGTTCCATTTGAGTTCAATAACGCTGTTGAGCTGTTGAATCTCTGTAAAGCGAACAATCTGCGCGTCAGTGAACTGATGATGGAGAATGAGAAGGTCTGGCGTACAGAAGATGAGATCCGTCAGGGGCTTATCGATATCTGGGCGGTCATGAAAGACTGTATCTGTAATGGCCTGCATCGCGAGGGATTTCTTCCGGGCGGGCTGCATGTTAAGCGCCGGGCGATGAGTCTGCACAAGTCGTTGATCCGTGCGACTCGGCCGAACATTATCAGCTCCACCCTCAGTGCCATGGATTGGGTTAATCTCTATGCCCTTGCGGTTAACGAGGAGAACGCCGGCGGCGGTCGTATGGTGACAGCGCCTACGAATGGTGCTGCAGGCATTATCCCTGCAGTGCTGATGTACTACATGGAGTTCACCCCCAACGCCTCCGAGGATAGCGTGGTTGACTTCCTTTTGGCGGCCGCGGCAATTGGCGCACTTTGTAAGAAAAACGCCTCTATATCCGGTGCTGAGGTTGGCTGTCAGGGCGAGGTAGGATCAGCCTGTGCCATGGCCGCGGCAGGTCTTTGTGAGGTGCTGGGAGGCACGCCAGAGAAGGTGGAGAACGCCGCTGAAATTGGCTTGGAGCACAACCTCGGTCTCACCTGTGACCCCGTTGGCGGTTTGGTGCAGGTTCCCTGCATTGAGCGCAATGCCATTGCGGCGATGAAGGCGATTAATGCTACACAGATGGCGCTTCGCGGGGATGGAAGTCACTTTATCTCACTCGATAAAGTAATCCGCACGATGCGCGACACCGGCAAAGATATGATGGATAAATACAAAGAGACCTCTCGTGGAGGTCTGGCTGTCAACGCGATCGAGTGTTGACTAGCCGTTCACGACACTCTTACTGGCGGCTTTTGCTCGCGTCGCGCTGGGCGATATCCCGAACGAGTCTTTGTAGCAGTTGCTGAAGTGGCTGGTACTTACAAAACCGCTAGCGAGGGCCACATTTGTAATTGACTCGTTGGTCTGAGTAAGCAGGCGACGGGCATGGTTCAGACGCAGTTCGAGGTAGTAACGTGATGGGCTGCTATCGAGGTGAGCGTGAAATAGGCGCTCCATCTGCCGGCGTGAAACGCCACTGAACTCTGCCAGTTCCACAAGCGTCAGTGGCTCATCGATGTTTTTGCGCATCAACTCCATAATGCCACGCAAGCTCTCCGGCAGTGTGGGGTCGTCACCCATCTGCAGTGGAATCGCATCGCGACTCTCAGCGCCCTGATCACAGCTCAGCACTTCACGTACGGCGCGCACCAGTTCACTCCCTTTTATCTGATTCAGCAGCTTCAGCATCATCTCGAGAGCGCTCACCGGGCCGGAGCAGGTGGCTCGGTTCGGTGACAGTACAAGGGTGTTGCGTGAGACATTAACGTTGGGGAAGGTCTCTTTCATGTAGGCGTGGTTGTCCGGGTGTACCGCACACTCCTGGCCATCCAGTAGCCCAGCATGGGCGAGTGCAGCCGAACCATTCCAGAGCCCGCCGAGACGCATTCCAAGCTTATCGGACGCGCGCAGGCAGGTGGTGAGTTTTGGGTTTGCAGCCAGGCTACAGCGAAAACCGCCACAGACAATCAAAATGTCGAGATCACCGCGGTGCTGAATCTGCAGGCTATCGATGACACCGTCAGTGGAGATGTTGATACCCAAGTCGCTAACGACCATGCGTGAATCGACACCGAAGGTGCTGTATTCGAACAGTGGGGTAGAAGTGACCAAGTTAGCAGTTACCAGAGCGTCCAGTGCACCGGTGAAGGCCACGAGTGAAAAATGTGGTTGCAGAATAAAACCAACCCGAACGGCCTTGGGTGCCGCCGGTGGTGTGTCGGCTTGTTCCTTCATATGTGAACGCTGAACCATTAACTACTCCAACTACTGCAGAGAACGGATAGGTAAATACAGTCTTTATAGTAACGCAAACGGACGCGTTTGTGAGTGGCTGAGTGATAGATCAAAAAAAGGGCTCAGGTGCAGTTGCACCGAGCCCAGTGTTGTAAGTTCTATCGGTAATTAGGCAGCAACTGTACCGTGTGGATCGATCACGTACTTCTTAGCTGCACCGCCGTCGAAGTCAGAGTAACCCTCTGGCGCCTGATCCAGTGAAATTACCTGGACGTTTACGGCGTCAGCCACTTTGATCTTGTCGAATAGGATTGCCTGCATCAGTGGGCGGTGGTACTTCATAACCGGACACTGTCCAGTGTGGAATGAGTGCGATTTAGCCCAGCCCAGACCGAAGCGCATGCTCAGGGCTCCCTGCTTAGCATCATCATCTACTGCACCTGGATCCTCTGTTACATACAGGCCTGGAATACCGATCTGGCCACCTGCGCGGGTCATCTCCATCGCAGAGTTGAGTACAGTTGCTGGCGCCTCCTGTGCGTGGTTGCAGCCACACGCGTGCGCCTCGAAGCCTACGCAGTCTACGAAACAGTCGACTTCGCGCTCGCCCAGAATCGTTTCGAGCTGATCGCCCATATCGCCTTCCTGAGTCAAGTCGATCACTTCACAACCGAAGCTCTTCGCCTGTGCCAGACGCTCTGCGTTCATGTCGCCGACGATGACACAAGCAGCGCCGAGCAGGTGTGCAGACGCAGCAGCAGCCAGACCTACAGGGCCTGCACCTGCGATATATACAGTTGCGCCAGGGCCGACACCGGCCGTTACACAGCCGTGGAAACCTGTTGGGAAGATGTCAGAGAGCAGCGTGAGATCTTTGATCTTCTCCATTGCCTGGTCTGCATCTGGGAATTTAAGTAGGTTGAAGTCAGCGTAAGGCACCATGACGTATTCGGTCTGGCCACCAACCCAGCCACCCATATCTACGTAACCGTAAGCGGCACCAGGGCGCGCTGGGTTTACGTTCAAACAGATACCTGTGCGGCCCTCTTTACAGTTGCGGCAGCGGCCACAGGCGATGTTGAACGGTACAGAGACGAGATCGCCCTGCTTGATGAACTCTACATCACGACCTGTTTCAACAACGATGCCAGTGATCTCGTGTCCCAGGACCAGACCCGAAGGTGCTGTTGTGCGGCCACGTACCATGTGCTGGTCAGAGCCACAGATGTTTGTAGTCACTACTTTAAGAATGACACCGTGATCACACTTGCGATTACCAATCGCCAGCTCGGGGTAGGGGATGTTCTCAACGGCGACTTCGCCTGGACCTTTGTAGACGACGCCGCGGTTTCCATGATTGCTGCACATAGGTGACTCCTGTTGTTATTGTCTGGTTATTATTGCGTAAGCATTAGCGCTTCAAACATTTAGAAGGTACGCCTGAATCTGGCGTGAATGCGGTCTAAAAGCGCTGTTTTAATTAGCTGGTTGCGACATGCGCCAGTATTCCCCCTGATTTTTGGATCGCTATGCGATATTGAAATCGGTTCATATTGGTGCATTTCGCACAAAATAAGTGCAGGTTTTTAGTTGAATTTGGAGTATATTCCGCGAAATTTCGGCGAACTGCTTGGAATAGGGTGTGAAATTTCGTAATAACGTCGTTTTTATGCTTAATTGCGTCGTCGGTTCCATAGTGGCACAAAACAAGAATAAACGGGTATGCTCGTTGCAATCTCACTGGACTCAGTAGATAGCAAAATCAAGATCAGGGTCTGATAAATGACGGATTCAAACATCGAGTTGCAGAACTCATCAGGCATACAGCAGAGAACTCGCCATATTGGCTTTCTGCTGGTTGATAACTTCACCATGATCGCGCTGGCGTCAGCGGTAGAGCCCTTGCGTATGGCAAACCAACTTTCTGGGCGTGAACTCTACAGTTGGTCCACCATCAGCGAAACTGGGGAGGCGGTTGCCGCCAGTGATGGGATACGCATCACCCCTGATCAGGCAATGCAGGATGGGCTTGATTACGATCTCGTGTTTATCGTGGGTGGCGTCAATATCACCCGCAGCTATACCCGCAAGCAGGTTGCCTGGCTCAAAACACTGGCTCGCAAACAGGTCCACTTGGGCGGTCTTTGCACGGGCGCTTATCTGCTGGCCGATGCAGGTTTGTTAGATGGCTACGACTGCAGTACTCATTGGGAGTGTATCGCCTCGATGCAGGAGGCTTACCCCAAGGTGCGTTGTACCAACCACCTGTTCGTCATTGATAGAGATCGAATTACCAGCAGTGGCGGTACTGTGCCACTGGATATGATGCTCACCATGATCCGCTGTGACTTTGGTTACCAATTGACCGCGAGCATTTCAGAGATGTTCATCTGTGATCGCGTTCGCAGCGAGACGGATCATCAACGCATACCGCTGCGCCACGTTCTGGGTACGACTCAACCTAAATTGGTTGAGGTGGTGTCGTTGATGGAGGCGAACATCGAGGAGGCGATAGAGCTTGATGAGCTGGCCTCCTATGTCGGCCTGTCTCGACGTCAACTTGAGCGTCTGTTCCAGAAGTACCTGCACTGCACACCGTCGAAATATTACTTGCGCCTACGTCTCTTCCGAGCGCGCCAGCTTCTTAAGCAGACTTCAATGTCGATAATTGATATTGCGGCCGCCTGCGGTTTTATCTCGACGCCGCATTTCAGTAAATGCTACCGCGAACATATGGGGATGCCGCCACGCGAGGAACGACGCGGCGTACAGGCGCAAGCTAACGATAATATTTTGCCACCTGTGGCGAGTGCGGCGCGAGAGTTGCTCACTGAGACCCTCTCATTGGGAACCAAGCGTGCTACCAGCCACTCTACGCAGGCGCTGTCCGATGCGCAGTATGAGCCGACCTTCGGTTCGGTGCGGCTGCAGTAGTTGAGTTGGACAAGCGTTCTGGGTCAGATCGATGACGTTTTTAGAACAATTTTGCTTCTCTTGAGCGTCTAGTATCAGAGGTTTGAAATAACTCTAACGTAAACCAGTAGGTGAGAAATGAACGCGGCTGAACTGCACAAAGATTCGATCGTCATTGACGGTCTTGTTTGCGGCAAAATGAACCTTGAGCTGTTTGAGGATATGCGCAGAGGCGGTGTAACGACTGCAAGCTGCACTATGGCATTCTGGGATGACTTCAAAGGCACTGTAAATAATATTGCAGCTGTAAACCGCATCATTGATGAGAACTCTGATTGGCTAACCAAAATCCGCACTGCAGCGGATATCCGTAAAGCGAAGGCGGAAGACAAGGTTGGCGTACTCATGAGCTTCCAGAACGCCTACGCATACGAAGATCAGCTCAATTACGTACAGGTCTTTAAAGAGTTGGGCGTGGGTATCACTCAGCTCTGCTACAACACCCAGAACCTTGTAGGTACAGGTTGTTACGAGCGTGATGGTGGTCTCTCTGACTTCGGTCGCGAAATTATGTGGGAGATGAACCGTGTAGGCGTACTCGTAGATCTGTCACATGTGGGAGCTAAAACCTCTGAAGAGGCGATTCTGGAGTCTAAGAAGCCTGTTGCTTATTCGCACTGTCTGCCAAGCGGTCTGAAAGATCACCCGCGCAACAAGTCAGATGAAGAGCTGAAGTTCATTGCGGACCATGGTGGCTTTGTGGGTGTGACGATGTTCGCCCCCTTCCTAAAGAACGGTATCAACTCAACGATCGAAGACTATGTAGAGGCGATTCGCTACGTCTACAACATCGTAGGCGAAGACTCTATCGGTATCGGTACTGACTTTACTCAAGGCCAGGATCAGGCGTTCTTCGAGTACCTGACGCACGACAAAGGCTATGCCCGTCGCCTGACCAACTTCGGTAAGATCATTAACCCTGAGGGTATTCGTACTCTCGGCGAGTTCCCCAATCTGACGGAAGCGCTGCTTAAAGATGGCTTCACCGAAATGCAGGTTCGTAAGATCATGGGTGAGAACTGGGTTCGTCTACTGGAAGATGTCTGGGGCGAGTAATAGCTCTGACAGAGCTCTAGCGAACAAAGCGCACAATTAGGTGCGCTTTTTTTATGTGTCGTTTCCGTACGCGTTTTCACGCCAATAAGTGTCGCATCCAGTGAAATTCGCAACTGACCGCATTCATATACTAGGACCACAATTAAAATTTGCGGTTATTTTGAGAGACCTTCTATGAGTTACCACGCACCTGAAATGCCAATTCAAGTTGATGATGAAACTGGCGTATGGACTACCGACGCTCTGCCGATGCTTTACGTGCCGCGCCACTTCTTCGTAAACAACCATATGGGAATTGAAGAGGAGATCGGTGCAGAGCGCTATGCAGAGATCCTTTACAAAGCCGGTTACAAGTCTGCGTACTACTGGTGTGAAAAGGAAGCAGAAGCTCACGGTATCTCCGGTGCAGATGTGTTCGAGCACTACATGAAGCGTCTGTCGCAGCGTGGTTGGGGCTTTTTCATCACTGAAGAGTTGGACCTGGAGAAAGGTACCGCGCGCGTGCGACTGGAGAACTCGGCGTTTGTTTATCAGTACGGTAAAGTGAACCGCAAAGTCGATTACATGTTTACCGGTTGGTTCGCAGGAGCGATGGACCAGATCGCTGAGAGCCTGGGCTACCCGGTGCGAACTAAGGCCGTGCAGACTCAGAGTGCTGCAGAAGAGGGGTGTGACTTCGGTATCTTCGAAGTGACGCCTATAAACGGTTAAGAGCGTTTAATCGCTCTCTATAAGAATCTCATGTGTGCCCTGTAAACGGGGCGCGCAGCGTAAACCAGTTGGAGTGAACCATGTCGCAGTACGATGCACTGTTCCAGCCTTTGAACATCAATAAGCTAACTATCCGCAACCGTGTTGTGAGCACCGCTCATGCAGAGGTTTATGCGACCGACGGTGGTATGACTACCGACCGCTACGTGAAGTACTACGAAGAGAAGGCGAAAGGCGGCTGTGGTCTCTGTATTTGTGGTGGTTCGAGCGTCGTATCCATCGATAGTCCGCAGAGTTGGTGGAGTTCGGTAAACCTCTCAACTGACCGTATTATCGAGCATTTCCAGAATCTGGCAGATGCAGTGCATAAGCACGGCGGCAAGATCATGATTCAGATCACTCATATGGGGCGTCGTTCACGTTGGGATGGTGAAAACTGGCCGAACCTGATGTCACCTTCAGGTATTCGCGAGCCGGTACACCGCGCTACCTGTAAGACCATTGAAGAGGAAGAGATCTGGCGCGTTATCGGTGACTTCGCTAAGGCAGCTGTTCGCGCTAAAGAGGGTGGCCTCGATGGGGTTGAGCTCTCTGCAGTGCACCAGCACATGATTGACCAATTCTGGTCACCCCGCGTCAACAAGCGTACCGACGAGTGGGGCGGTACCTTCGAAGGGCGCATGAAGTTCGGTCTGGAAGTGGCGAAAGCTGTTCGCGAAGCGGTAGGTCCTGATTTTGTTGTTGGCATGCGTATTACCGGTGACGAGTTCCATCCAGACGGTTTGAACCACGAGGATATGAAACAGATCGCTGCGTACTATGATGCGACCGGTCTGATCGACTACTTCGGCGTTGTCGGTTCAGGTTGTGATACTCACAACACCCTGGCAAACGTTATTCCGAACATGAGTTACCCGCCTGAGCCTTTCCTACATCTGGCAGCAGGCATCAAAGAGGTGGTATCTGTGCCGGTTATTCATGCGCAGAACATCAAAGACCCTAACCAAGCTCAGCGAGTGCTGGAGGCTGGCTATGTCGACTTTGTGGGTATGACTCGTGCACACATTGCTGATCCACACTTTATCGCAAAGGTGAAAGCTGATCAGGTTGATCAGATCCGTCAGTGTGTGGGCGCTAACTACTGTATCGACCGTCAGTACATGGGTCTGGATGTGCTCTGTATCCAAAACGCAGCAACCTCGCGCGAGTACATGGGTCTGCCGCACATTATCGAGAAGACGAGCGGCCCAGTACGCAATGTTGTTATTGTCGGCGGTGGTCCAGGTGGTCTGGAAGCGGCGCGTGTCGCGGCTGAGCGTGGTCACAAGGTTACCCTGCTTGAGCGTGCAGCAGAGCTTGGTGGTCAGGTAACTATCGCGGCGAAAGCACCGCAGCGTGATCAGATGGCTGGCATTACCCGCTGGTTAGCGATGGAGATCGACCGTCTAGGCGTTGACGTGCGCCTGAACACCAGTGCAGAGGCGGATATGATCCGTGGCCTTAATCCAGATGTCTGTATCCTGGCTACCGGTGGTCGTCCATTTATCGAGCAGAACCCTCACTGGGGTGCTGAAGAGGGTCTAGTTGTATCAAGCTGGGATATCCTCAACGGTGTAGTAGAACCAGGAAAGAACGTGCTGATCTACGATACGATCTGTGAGTTTTCAGGTATGTCTGCTGCTGACTACCTGAGCTCTAAAGGTTCAACCGTTGAACTGGTGACAGACGATATCAAACCCGGTGTTGGTATTGGCGGTACCACCTTCCCAACTTACTACCGCAGTCTCTACGAGAAAGAGGTGATCATGACCTCTGACCTGCTGCTGGAAAAGGTCTATCGTGAAGGCGACAAGCTGGTTGCTGTACTTGAGAACGAGTACACCGGTCAGCAGGAGGAGCGTGTTGTTGACCAGATCGTGGTTGAGAACGGTACGCGTCCAAACGAAGAGCTTTATTACGCACTCAAAGCTGAGTCACGCAACAAGGGTCAGATCGATAATGAGACGCTGTTTGCTGTGCAGCCTCAGCCAGTGTTGAGTCAAGAGGGTGAAGGTATGATCTTGTGGCGTCTGGGTGACTGTGTGTCACAGCGCAACACTCATGCGGCGATCTACGATGCTCTGCGTCTGTGTAAAGATCTCTGATCTGCATTGGGTCTCTGCCAGCGCGCCACGGCGCGTGGCAGAGACCTTGTCCAACTCTAGCTCTATTCAAGAGGTCGTCTGATGATCCTCGATTCGTTAATCCCTGTACTACTGGTTCTAGCCTTGGTGCTCGCTGCAGCCGGTATGCTCAAGCGTATCAACCTATGGCGGGCGGGGCAGCCTGAAAAGGTCAACCTGATCGCGGGTCTGATGGCAATGCCGCGTCGTTACCTGGTGGATCTGCACCATGTTGTTGAACGCGATAAGTATATCTCCAAAACGCACGTGGCGACCGCCGGTGGCTTTGTGCTGTCGATGGTTCTCATCTTAGCGGTCTACCTCTTTGGCCTTCAGAGTCAGCTTCTGAGCTATGCACTCTTGGGCGCAACCGCGCTGATGTTCATGGGTGCATTCTTCGTGTGGAAGCGTCGCCGCAATCCCCCTGCAAGACTATCGAAAGGCCCGTGGATGCGCCTGCCGAAGAGCCTGTTGATGTTCTCGGCTACCTTCTTCATTGCCACGCTCCCTGCTGCGGGGATCCTGCCTGAGGCCTTTGGTGGTCTAGTGTTGGCGCTGATTCTGACTGCCGGTATCGTTTGGGGGCTGAGCGAACTGGTGTTCGGAATGGCTTGGGGCGGACCGATGAAGCACGCCTTCGCGGGTGCATTGCATCTGGCGTTCCATCGTCGTCCTGAGCGCTTTGGCGGGGGTCGTTCCACGGGTCTCAAAGCCGTTGACTTGAAAGCGGATAAACTTGGCGTGGATAAGCCGACTGACTTCAAATGGAATCAGTTGCTGGGTTTTGATGCCTGTGTCCAGTGTGGTAAGTGTGAGGCGATGTGTCCCGCATTTGCGGCGGGCCAGCCACTCAACCCGAAAAAGCTGATTCAGGATATGGTGGTTGGTTTGGCGGGTGGCTCCGACGCCAAGTTTGCCGGCTCGCCATACCCGGGTATTGAGGTTGGTAAAGCTCAGGGCGGACCTGATCAATCAATCACGGGTGGCTTAGTTAGCCCCGATACGCTCTGGTCGTGCACCACCTGCCGTGCCTGTGTCGAAGAGTGCCCAATGATGATTGAGCATGTGGATGCCATCGTCGACATGCGTCGTTTCCTCTCTCTGGAAAAAGGGCAGACTCCTAACAAGGGAGCGGAGACGCTGGAAAACCTGATCGCAACTGATAACCCCAACGGCTTCAACCCCGGCAACCGCACTAACTGGGCGGCGGATCAGAACCTGCGTCTCATGTCCGATGTGAAACAGGCAGATGTGCTGTTTTGGGTCTCTGATGGCGCCTTTGATATGCGCAGCCAGCGTATCCTGCGTGCGTTTGTGAAAGTATTGAAGGCCGCCAATGTTGACTTCGCGATACTTGGCGACGAGGAGCGTGATAGCGGTGATGTGGCACGCCGTCTTGGCGATGACGCAACTTTCCAAGGGCTGGCGCAACGAAACATCGAGGTTCTGCAGAAGTACAAATTTAAAACGCTCGTCACTACAGATCCTCATGCATTCCACTGCATTAAGAATGAGTACCCCGAACTCTATCCGGCAGGCTCAGCGGTTGATTATCAGGTTATGCACCACACTACGTTTATCAATGAACTGGTGAAAAATGGGCGCCTGCAATTGAGTGCCCATAAGGGCGGAACTGTCACTTACCATGATCCCTGCTACCTGGGGCGCTACAATGGTGAATATGACTCGCCGCGTGAGCTGCTGGCCAGCCTAGGCATTCAGTTGGCCGAAATGGAGCGCTCTGGCTTCCGTTCACGCTGTTGCGGCGGCGGTGGCGGTGCCCCAATCATCGATATTCCCGGTGAGCGTCGAATTGCCGATATGCGTATGGCTGAGATTCGCGAGGTGGGCGCAGAGACGGTCGCTGTGGGCTGCCAGCAGTGTACGGCGATGCTTGAGGGGGTTGTTGAGCCCCGCGCAGAGGTTAAGGATATCGCCGAGATGGTGGCAGATGCGCTGGTAGAGGAGGTCGCATAATGAGTGACGATATCATCCGCCGTGATCCCCGTGCTGAGTGGATAGCGCGTAACCGCTTGCATCCACTGCATGACGCCATGAAACAGGCGGGAGCTGCAGAGGTCCGTGGCCCCTCCGGCTTGATCCGTCGTAACCCACATGCTGTTGGTTTTATTGGGCCCAATGGCATTAAGCGTATTGATCGTCTCAATGGTAACTCCCAGGCGGGTGGTTCTCGCCGTGCGGCAGCCAAAACCGTTGATCTGCCACTGCATCGTGTTGAGACTCCAGACTACTATATCGCAGTAGTACCTGACCTAATCGGCGGTCGTCTTACCGCTCACGACAAAGATGTGTTAGGGCAGGCGCATCAGCTTGTTTCCGCGGCTGGCGGTGCGGGCGCGGTTCTAACCATTGTCTTTGGTGATATTCGCGAAGATAGCTTTGATAAGTCTGGGGTTGATCGTTTGATGCAGTTCTCGGGCGAGCAGTTTGAGGGCTACGCACCGGAAGCGCGTATTGCTGCGCTTGAACATATTGAGAAGAGTCTGGCGCCGAAGTTCTGGCTATTCCCTGACAGTGTTGCCGCTGGTTTCGAGCTGGGTTGTCGTTTGGCAGCGCGACTCGATGAGCGACCGCTGACGCAAGCCTGGCAGGTGGGGCCTGAGACAACCCTGTGCCGCGGTGCCGGCGGTAGCAGCGATATCACCCGACCTACTCAGCGACTGCTATTATTGGCGCCTGAATGCGCCAATCCAATCGATGAGACGCGCCATGAGGCCCTTGCTATGGAGGCCGTCGAGCTAGGTGCGACTGAGGGTAAATTGTCTGACCTCGGTCAGGTTGCAGTTGATCCTAACTCAGTAGCGCTTGGCGAAGCTGAGTTTATTCTCTCGGCCGGTAACGGAGTGAGTAACTGGGATAACTTCCACCGTGCCGCTGAGCTTCTTGGCGCGACTGAGGGTGGTAGCCGCGTCGTAGTTGATGATGGCCACATGCCGCGCTTCCGCCAAGTAGGTGCCTCAGGTACCTGGGTTACTGCGCGTGTCTACGTTGCCGTGGGTATCTCGGGTGCGGTACAGCATCTGCAGGGTATCGGGCAGTGTGACAAGGTTGTTGCGGTTAATACTGATATTGGCTGTGATATGGTCAAACGCGCTGCTTTGAGTGTGATTGATGACGGTGACGAAGTGCTGACTGAGTTGATGAAATTGGTGCAAGAGTACCGCCAACTGGAGGTGACTGATGCCGCCTAAATCTGTTGCTGATCTGCGTGTAGCAGCGCTGATCTCTGTCGGGAAGCACCCCAGTTCAGGACGTGCGCGCCGTGCCGACCAAGATGCGCGCGCTGTTGAGATGGGTCTTGGGCTGGCGCCTGGTGGCTTAGAGGTCATCCATGCCGGTAACCCCAACGAGACAGTGCTGCGTGACTACGCGGGTATGGGCTTGAACAAGCTTAAGGTTATCGAGCAGTCGGCAGATGCCGATGTTGTGCCAGCTCTGAGTGAATACCTCAGTGATGATTGTCCGGATATCGTGCTCACCGGTGTTCGTGCTGAGAGTGGTGAGTCCTCAGGGATGATGGCTTACCTTCTGGGTGAAAAACTGGGGCTGCCGGTGGTTACACGGATTGCCGAGATACGCGCGATTACGGACGGTCAGGCTGAGGTGTTGCAAGCACTACCACGCGGTCAGCGCCGGGCGGTGCGTGTAGCCCTGCCTTTTATTGCATCGGTCGATAGCGCTGCCGCCCCTGCTCGCCAAAGTGCTTATGGGCCTGCTATGCGGGCTGAGCTTGAGGCAGATAGCCGCGGAATAGAGATCAAAGATGAGGTACGCGCGGGATGGGAAGAAAATCCTGCACGCAAACGTCCCAAGCGGTTAAAGGTTGTCAAAGCGAAGACCGCGGCGGATCGCTTCAAAGCTGCGACAGCGAAAGCAACCGGTGATGGCGGTACGGTTATGCGCGATGAAACTCCAGCTGAGAAAGCCAAGGCAATTTTCGATCTACTGGTCGAAGAGGGTGTTTTGCGTTAAAGTTCGCGCCGCGCAACACATGAAGGAGAGCTTAGGCTCTCCTTTTGCGTTTTAAAACGTTCGATTTGGTCGTGCCGTGCGTGAGTTCATCACTGCTGTACTGCTGGCGCCTACGCTTGTCACTGTACTCTGGATGGCGGTCATGGGTGGCTCAGCGATTGAACAGGTGTCAAACGGCGTCGGTGCGTTGTCTGGTGGTTTGGGTGATGTTGCTCAAGCGATGTTCCAGATGTTTGAAAATCTTCCAGTGACCTCTGTGATGTCTGTACTGGGTATTATCCTTGTGCTCTGCTTCTTTATCACTTCAGCTGACTCTGGCTCACTGGTTATCGACAGCATCACGGCTGGCGGTAAGGTTGATGCGCCAATGCCAAAGCGACTGTTTTGGGCGACACTGGTAGCTCTGATCGCTGGTACCCTGCTTGTGGGTGGTGGTTCAGAAGCACTGTCTGCGCTGCAGGCGGGTGCGATTACTACAGGTCTTCCGTTTACTGTTGTACTGGTGCTAATGTATGTGAGCCTGCTGAAAGGCCTGGCAACTGAGACACATCTGTACAAGTAAGAGTAACGCGAAGAACGGAGTTTGATGACATGATGTTTGCGGACCTTGTGGATTTTGAGGATCTTGCAGGGCAGCTCAAAGGGCTCGGTGTTGAGATCTCCTCAACCGCTGAGCCTGCAGCGATAAATGCAGCGGTAGCAGATTGGCTAGATTCGGCTTCGGCTGAGCAGCTTGATCAGGCCCAGAGGCAACTGAGAGAGTTTCAGGCAGCCTCGGAAGGGTTGATCCTTCCAGCAGCGAAAGAGTCGCTAGAGGCTATTCTCAGTGAGCTAGCATCGCGCTGATCTGGCATCGCGCTGAGTTTCAGGCAGACTGTCATTAACTGTAAAAAGAGCGGCACTTCCTTCGGGCAGTGCCGTTTTTTATTGGCGAAAAAAGGGGTGAAAGAGTGACAGCAAAACTGGGTATTCTAGGTGTGGGTCACCTGGCTAGCTATGTTGTAGCTGGTTTGCGCAATGCGGGTGATGGGCGCGAGATTGTCTTGTCGCCGCGCAATCGGCAGCGCGGGCAGATTCTAGTAAGCGAACAGGGCTGCGAACGAGCGAGCTCCAATCAGGAGGTGCTCAACCGCACAAAACTGGTGCTCTTGAGTGTGCGCCCACATCAGCTGGAGGAGCTACTAATGCCTCTGGATTTCACCAAAGAGCACCTAGTGATCTCTTGTGTTGCAGGTGTCAGCTTTGAGCGGCTCCAAACGCTTGTCGGTGAGGCTAAGGTGGTGCGTACACTCCCGCTTGCCTGTGCCGAGGTAGGGCAGGGGGCTGTCCCGCTTTTTCCGGCTCAGTCTCAAGCTCAGGCATTGCTCGAGCAGTTGGGGCAACTGATTGTGCTAGATACAGAGGAGCAGTTCGAACTAGCCAGCGTAGCAGCCTGTATGAATGGCTGGATGTTCCGTTTCTTCGATGAACTTGCTGACTGGTATGCGGATCAAGGGTTAGAGAGAGATAAAGCGCGAGAGCTGGTTTTGCACGCCTGTAGTGGCGCTGCCGCACTCGCGAGTTCCAAACCCGAGCAGACTCTCAAGCACCTAAGCGACAGCATCGCCACCGAGGGAACCTATACCAAGCTTGGACTCGACCTATTGGAAATGCAGCAAGCTTTTAACCCCTGGATTGACGCTTGTTCCAACGTTGAAAAGGCTCTTAAAGCCTAGCCTGTTCAGGGTGGGCCGATTGAAAAGAGATAACCTATGCCCTTGCACGGAAAAACAGTCTCAATTGAGCCGGTGAGAGCTGTGGAGTTTGGATACAGAGGCTTTAGTCCAAATAGACCAATGTCAGGTCAAAATAAGTCTGAAACCTTAGTCCTGTGGCTGATTTTTTAGCCCTCTTGGGTGCAGGGATATTTATATGATGCACGCTGTACCGGAGCGCGCGAGTTGCCACAAACTGCGCCACCGACACCTAACAAGAACAACATCAGAACAGCCTGATAAACCAAGGACTGAAGTAAATGAACGCACCTGCTCCTGCTACGGCAATTGCCAATACTGATTTAACCCTGAACGCCTACACCCTGACCGGCAGCTCGGCAAGCAAGCTGGGTGTGCTTGAGCTGATCATCAGTTGTCTCTACAAGCACCAGTGCTATGCCTATGAAATTCACACCTTTGACGATGATGATATCGGTCGCTTCTTCTTCCGTGTCGAGTTTCGCTTTATTGGTACTGGTGAGTTTGATCAGGAGCCGCTGCGTGCGGAGTTCTCTGAACGCGCGCTCGCCTTTGATGCCAATTGGGATCTGCGTGACCTGGCGACACCGGAGCGCGTTGTTCTGCTGGTTTCGAAGTATGACCACTGTTTGCAGGATATTCTGCACCGCCAAAGCACAGGTGCGCTGAATATCGAAATTCCCGCGATTATCTCCAACCATCCTGACCTGAAACGTCTGGCTGACTGGTACGAAATTCCTTACTACCACCTGCCTATAACTGCCGATACCAAGGCTGAGCAGGAAGCGCAGATGTGGGAAATTATTCAGGATGTTGATGCCGATCTGGTGGTGCTTGCGCGCTACATGCAGGTGCTGTCTGACGACATGTGTCGCAAGCTGCACGGGCGTGCGATCAACATTCACCACTCACTCTTGCCCGGTTTCAAAGGCGCCAAACCTTACCACCAGGCTTATGACAAAGGGGTGAAACTGGTGGGCGCAACAGCACACTATGTGAGTAAGGATCTCGATGAAGGCCCAATCATCACCCAGGGTGTTGAGCCTGTAGATCACACCTACACACCGGACCGACTGGTGGCAAAAGGACGAGATACCGAACGCCTGACTCTCGCCAAAGCGATCAAACTGCATGTGGAACGCCGCTGCTTCTTGAATGGCAGCAAAACGGTTGTATTCCCGGGGCACTAAGCTCCCCAGCAGCCTCCAATAACTCCCTTTTACGGACCCAAGGAAACTGAGGGTCCGTTTTTTTTGGCCTTCAAAAACCGCTAGACCAAACAGTCTATCGAGGCTAATAAATAAGTCCGAACTGCGCTTTGACTCCGCTCTCTTTAGGCCTCTTTGAACCTTGCTCGGATCTATTATTCGAGCATGTTCGTTAGGCGAAAAAACAGTCGAAATTTCGTCCTGCGGCGATACCCCCATACATAGAGAGTGAAGATATGAGCAAGCAAGAAAAACAAGAATTCGGTTTCGGCACACAGATCCGTAAATCTCCATACTTCGACGCAACTGTGCGTTGGGGTGCGACCGGTTTCTCTGTCTATAACCACATGTACATCCCGCGCGATTTTGGTAGCCCAGAGCAGAACTTCTGGAACCTGGTTAACGATGCGATTCTGTGTGACGTGGCGGTAGAGCGCCAGGTTGAAATTACAGGTCCCGACGCGGCGAAATTTGTGCAGATGCTGACGCCACGCGACCTCTCTAAACTGGCTGTTGGTCAGTGTAAGTACATCCTCATTACTAATGCTGAGGGCGGTATCCTCAACGATCCTATCCTGCTACGTCTGGAGGAGAACAAGTTCTGGATCTCCCTGGCAGATAGCGACATACTGCTCTGGGCTCAGGGCGTAGCCGTGAACTCGGGTATGGACGTGAAGATTTGCGAACCTGACGTATCTCCGCTGCAGCTGCAGGGTCCTAAATCAGGTGAGATTATGAAGGCGCTCTTCGGTGATAGCATCGCCGATCTGCGTTACTACTGGCTGCGCGAGTACGACCTCGACGGCATCAAGCTGATCATCTCGCGTACTGGCTGGTCTAGCGAGCTGGGTTATGAGCTCTACCTGCAGGATGGATCTCGTGGTGATGAGCTTTGGGAGAAGATTATGGCAGCCGGTCAGCCCTTTGGTCTGCAGCCAGGACACACCTCATCAATCCGTCGTATCGAAGGTGGCATGCTGTCGTACCACGCGGACATGGACAACCAGACTAACCCATACGAGCTTGGCCTGGACCGCCTGGTGGATTTAGACATGGAGGCTGACTTCATTGGTAAAGCGGCGCTGAAGCGTATTCAGACTGAAGGTGTGACACGCAAACAGATCGGTCTGGTGATTGATGCGCCTGCGCTCACAGGTCCAAACACACGTTTCTGGGCAGTTGAAAAAGATGGTGTTGTTGTCGGCAAGGTGACGTCAGCGGTTTACTCACCACGCCTGGAGCAGAATATCGCGCTGGCGATGGTGGATGCTGATGCCGTTAATCTTGGTCTAAAACTCGACGTTGTGATGCCGGGCGGTGCTGTTAAAGCGACCGTAGTTGAGAAACCTTTCTACGATCCAAACAAGAGCATTGCTGCAGCCTGATACTGTAGATCCGAGCAGTGGCGCTCATTTCTGAGCGCCGCTGTTAGGAAGCAGCCGAAACCTTGGGCCCGAGCCCGATATGACCATTTAGATCAATAGGATAGTGATTATGACCCGTTCACTACTTACTAAATTAACCCCGGATAGCGGCCAGCCATTGGCGAGCAAACAAGGCATTCTGGGGCTCTTCAACTTTCTGCGTCGCGACTCCTTGAGTCGCAAAGATGTGAAATTGCTAGAGAGCTTTCTGCAGGGCTACTCCATAGAGGTGATGCCGAAAACGGCGCAGAAGGTAGCGTCCTTCAGAGAGATACTGCCACAAGGTACGCGTGTCTACATTGCCCATATCGACGGCACCTCTATCGAAGAGATGGTTACTACGGCGCGTCGCCTTCGCGATGAAGGTTACGATGTCATGCCGCACTTTCCAGCGCGGCTGATTGAGAGCAAGCAGCTGCTGGCTGAGTGGATAAGCCGCTATCAATCTGAGGCGGGTGTGGATCAAGCGTTGTTACTTGGCGGTGGTTTGACTCAGCCCGTCGGCGAGTTTGCCAACTCTATGGAGCTAATCGAGAGCGGTCTGTTTGATGGCTTCAGCCGCTTGCATGTCGCAGGACACCCTGAAGGCAACCGCGATATCGATCCTGATGGTTCCGATAGGATGGTGATGCAGGCGCTTAAGTGGAAGCGCGCCTTCTCTGAGCGTACAGACGCCAAAGTCGCCATATCTACGCAGTTCTGTTTCGAGGCCTCACCGGTGATAGCCTGGGCAGACCGTCTGGCGAGCGAGGGGATAGACTTGCCAATTCATATCGGTGTTGCTGGCCCAGCAAAGCTGCATACGCTGATGAAGTATGCCCTCTCCTGCGGCGTTGGACCGAGTATGCGTGTTCTGCAGCGTCGCGCCAAAGATGTCTCAAAGCTTTTGTTGCCGTACGAACCCACTGAGTTGTTGCTCGAGTTGGCTGCGCATAAACGTCGCCATCCAGATTTTGGTATTGAGCAGGTACACTTTTTCCCTCTCGGTGGTATCGCAGCCAATGCCAATTGGGTCACTAGAAATGCGGGATCGGCGGGTCGTCCTGCCGGCTCAAAATAAGCCAGTCTATGCGGAGAAGCCTATGACGGCGGATGTTATTGATGGTAAGCAGTTTGCTTTGCAGATTCGTGAACGCGTAGCCTCACATGTCTCCGAGCTCATCGACTCCAAAGGGATTACACCCGGTCTCGCTGTGATTCTGGTGGGGGATGATCCCGCCTCCGAGGTCTACGTTCGTTCCAAGGGCAAGCAGACGGTCGAAGCCGGGATGAACTCCTTTGAGTACCATCTAAGCGAGACAACCACCCAAGGTGAATTGCTGGCGCTCATTGGGCAATTGAATTCAGACACAGCCGTGCACGGTATTCTTGTCCAATTGCCTCTGCCCAAGGGTATTGATGAGTCTGCCGTTACCAACGCGATCGCCCCTGAGAAAGATGTAGACGGCTTTCACATCTCCAATGCGGGTATGCTATCGACTGGCCAGAAAGCGATGGTGCCCTGCACACCGCTGGGGTGTCTGATGATGCTGCGTGCTCGCTATGGTGATCTAAGCGGGCTCAATGCTGTCGTTATTGGTCGATCCAATATTGTGGGTAAGCCTATGGCTCAGTTGTTGTTGCGTGAGAGCTGCACCGTCACGGTTGCACACTCGCATACAACAAACCTGCAACAACTACTCAGTGATGCAGACATTGTCGTAGCCGCGGTAGGTAGACCCCTGTTTGTCTCGGGGGACTGGTTGAAACCGGGGGCCACGGTGATTGATGTCGGTATCAATCGCATTGAAAACGCTGAGGGTGGCACACGCCTGGTGGGGGACGTCGATTTTGATTCAGCGAAGTCGAAAGCGGGTGCTATTACGCCAGTGCCAGGCGGTGTTGGGCCAATGACGATTGCCTGTTTGCTGGCCAATACTGTCACAGCTTGCTACCGGGCTCACAGTCTCCCTGAGCCGCTGGAACTCTCGATATAGCCCGCAACTTATGCGTCACAGAAGGAGAGCTTAGTGCTCCCCTTTTTTTGTATCTCTGAGCTATATTCATCGATCTTTTCATAGTTTGGAAACGGCCGCAGATGCGCCGTCGTTGCGGTGTGTTTTTACTGTTTGAACCCGTGCATAAACGGGCATAGAATCGCGTTTTAATTGTTGATAACGAGTAGCTTGGCCTTATGAAAAGAGTACCCTTGGATGCGATAGATATTCGTATACTGAGTGCGATTCAGCAGCACGGCCAGTTATCAAAAGCGCGGCTGGCTGAACTGGTCAATCTTTCACCGACGCCCTGCTGGTTGCGTCTTACCAAGCTCAAGAGCGCTGGGCTAATTCTGGGATACCGTGGGGATATTCGCCTCGATCGTCTGGTGGATTTGACGCGGGTCTACATGACGGTTTCACTGGATTCGCACAAACGAGCAGATTTTGAACGCTTCGAAAAACGCATCCTGACTGTCGATGAGATCGTGGAGTGCAGCTCTACTGGCGGTGGATGTGACTACGTGATGAAGCTGGTTACGCCAAGTCTCTCTTATTTTCAGCAGTTGGTTGAGCAACTACTCGATGAAGAGATCGGAATAGACCGCTACTTCATCTACGTAGTTACTCGCGAGATCAAATCGACCTCTTTAAGCCTGTCTCAGCTCATGGAGCTCAAGCGGCGGGACGAGAGCTAAGCACTGCTTCTTGTAGCTGACCTGGCGCGATAAAACGGGCCCGACCTTCAATCTTGTGCTGGGCCGGTATTTTTGCAACATAGCTTAGATTGCGCCCGACAAAACGTTCGTCGCGTTCGCGGCGCAGGCGTTTGAGCACAGCAGCGCCATCAACCCTAACATTAGTCTCAATTCCAATAATGGCGTACTCAACATTAATAGTTTGCAAAGCTTGGGCTCTAATTGAGGGATATTTGTAGCCACACTTTGCGCTCAGTTTGCGTTGGGGTAAAACGATAAGGTCTGAGTAATTTGATTAGGAAAGGTAATCTAAGCAGGTCCCCAGAACTATTTGCCTATTAGCAATTTTTAAAAGAGGTCTGGCAGTTTTTTAGGGTTTCAGATACGAACGGTCTTGCATTAGGTTTCGTTAACAATTTGCTTAGAAAGGATCAGTTTACCGGCGAATTGTCACTTTGTTAGAGTCGCACCACTAAAACGATTCAAAGGAACAACAACATGTCCGTACATCAGGCTGAAATCAGCTGGAAAAGAGCCCCCCATAACCTAGAGCCAGAGACCTACTCGCGTAATCACAGTGTGACCCTGAACGGTGGTCAGGTGCTGGATGTCTCAGCGTCATTAGACTTTAAAGGAGAGGGACACTGTGCTGACCCCGAACAGATGCTGGTGAGCGCGCTCTCAAGCTGTCACATGCTCTTTTTCCTCGCTATCGCCGACCATCAAGGCTACTGCGTTGAGTCATACGAGGATGATCCGAAGGGGCACCTGGAGAAGCACGAGAAGGGTGGCATGGCCGTAACGCGTATTGAGCTGTCGCCCAAAGTCGTTTTCAGTGGTGAAAAGCAGCCGGATGCCGCGACGCTTGATCGTATCCACCACATGGCACACAAAAACTGCTTTATTCGTAATTCGCTGATCGCCAGCGTCGATATTACACCCCGCTAAACGGGGCTATAGGAGGTTGATGGTGAACAGTGTGAAGAACAGCAGTGATCTGGTTTTGCGAGAGGATAGAGAGGGTGCGGTTTATCTGACGCTGAACCGTCCTGACAAACTGAATACGCTGTCTGAGGCCGTGCTTGGATCGCTGCAGCAGCAGTTAGATGAGATTAAGCAGGATCCTGCAGTTCGGTGTGTTGTTATCAGTGGCCAGGGGCGAGGATTCTGTGCCGGCCATGATCTTCAGCAGATGCGTGAAAACCCGCAACAGGAGTACTACGAGGCACTGTTCGAGCGCTGCGGGCAGATGATGCAGAGCATCGTAGCCCTGCCAGTGCCAGTTATCGCAAAAGTTGACGGTATAGCTGCAGCGGCGGGCTGTCAGTTGGTCGCCAGCTGTGATCTGGCGATCGCTAGCAGCACCTCCCGATTCGCGGTGTCCGGCATCAATGTAGGACTGTTCTGCTCGACACCTGCTGTCGCGTTATCACGCAGTATTTCAGCCAAGCGCGCGTTCGATATGCTGGTCACCGGCGACATTATCGATGCGCAGACCGCGGTGGATTGGGGGCTGATTAGTCAGGTTGTAGATGGCGAGGAGCTGGATGCCGCGATTGAGGCTAAAGTTGCCAAGATTCTCAGTAAAAGCCCATCAGCCGTACGTTACGGCAAGTCAATGTTTCATCCACAGCGTCAGATGACACTGGCGGACGCGTACAGCTTTGCGGGCAAAGTGATGGCCGAAAATATGATGGGTGCTGATGCCGGTGAGGGGATCGACGCTTTTCTGGAAAAACGCGAACCCGTTTGGCAACAGCCGGGCCGCTGATACCCAAAGATCTTCACTTATGCATCACTAATGCGAAGGAACCCTTTATGACCGAGCTTTGTCAGTTCAATCAGGCGCTTGAGAAGAATGAGGCGAATTCTGTTGCGCTCTCACCACTGAGTTTTATCAAGCGTGCCGCCAAGGTTTATCCGCTCCGTACGGCCGTTATCTATGGAGATCAGAGATACACCTGGGCGCAGCTTTATGAGCGCAGTTGCCGCCTCGCTGCAGTACTCCAGCAGTTTGACGTGGGGCGTGGCGATTCGGTCGCGGTGATGCTGCCAAACGTCCCTGCGATGTGCGAATCACACTTCGGCATCCCAATGGCGGGTGCGGTGATCAACGCGATTAATGTGCGTCTGGATGCAGAGGCTGTGGCGTTCATCCTATCTCACAGCCGCTCGAAACTGCTGCTGGTAGACCCAGAGTACTACCCGGTCGTCACGGCAGCACTGGAGCGCATGGATAACGAGCGCCCTACCGTCATCAACGTCAGTGATACCACCCAGCAGGGTGAGCAGATGATCGGTGAGCTGATGTACGAAACGTTGCTGCAGCAGGTGAGTGAGCCAGCGCCCTGTTTTCCGCCTCTGGATGAGTGGGATGCGATTGCCTTGGGTTACACCTCGGGTACCACCGGAAATCCTAAAGGGGTCGTTACGCACCACCGCGGCGCCTACCTCAACGCAGTTAGTAATGTGCTCTCATGGGAGTTGGCAGGGCCGGTGGTTTACCTCTGGACCTTGCCAATGTTCCACTGCAACGGCTGGTGTTTTCCCTGGACACTTGCGGCCGTTGGCGGTATCAGTGTCTGTCTACGCAAGGTCGATCCTGAGCTGATTCTCGAGTTAATAGCAGAGCATCAGATTTCGCACTACTGCGGTGCGCCGATCGTTCACTCTATGATTGCTGAGGCTGCACTGAAGTCTGATGTGGAGTTCGGCCACAAGATTCGCGGACTCATCGCTGGTGCAGCACCTCCTGCAGTAGTTTTGGAGAAGGTTGAGCGCCTGGGTATTGAACTGACTCACGTTTACGGGCTAACCGAAACCTACGGGCCAGCCACCGTCTGTGTAAAACAGCCTGAGTGGACTGATTGCACACTCGATGAGCGCGTTGCGCTGAATGGCCGTCAGGGTGTGGCTTATCCTATGCAGGAAGAGGTGGCGGTACTGGACCCTAATACTTTGGAGCCAGTGCCTGCTGACGGTAAAACCGTGGGTGAAATCATGTTCCGCGGCAACATCTTAATGAAAGGCTACTTACGCAATGAGTCAGCAACGGCTGAGGCGTTTGAGGGCGGCTGGTTCCATACCGGAGATTTGGCAGTGCTGCACGCCGATGGCTACCTGAAGATCTCTGATCGCTCGAAAGATGTGATTATCTCAGGCGGTGAGAACATCTCATCGCTTGAGGTTGAGGATTTGATTCAGCGTCATCCTGAGGTGGAGCTTGCGGCTGTTGTGCCCTTAGCAGATGAGAAGTGGGGTGAGGTCCCCGCTGCGTTTGTTCAGCTTCGGGCCGGTTCTGCGCTGACCGAACAGCAGCTGATCGACTACTGCCGCGCAAACATGAGTCGCTTCAAGGCGCCGAAAAAGATTATTTTCGAAGCCTTACCGACCACCTCTACTGGAAAGATACAGAAATTCCTACTGCGTCAAAGACTCAACAGCGCGGCTGCTGTCGCGGCTGTTGCGAGTTAATTAGCATCGGGGTAAAGCCAGCCTCTGCGTCACTATTTTGCTATAGTGACGCAGACGCTGGTGGCCACTCTGGCTAGCCAGCAGACTCCCGTTAACGGTTTCTGATTGAGTACCTGAATGTCACGTCTCCCTCCACTCATAGCACTCTCATATTTTGAGGTAGCAGCCAGAACCAAGAGCTTTGCGCAGGCGGCTAAAGAGTTGAATGTGACTCCCGCTGCAATCAGCCATCAGGTTAAAGCGCTTGAAGATTATCTCGGCGTTGAGCTGTTTGTCAGGCACCACCGGCGGGTCAGTCTTACTCCTGCTGCTCGGGCTGCGCTACCTGAGTTGCACGAGGGGTTTCAGGTGATTGCTGATGCGGTTGATAAAATTCGACTCTATGCCGATGAGCGCAATGTAATCACTGTGTGTGCAGAGCCTCTATTCGCAACCAAATGGATTGTTCCGCGTCTGCACCGTTTCTACAGCCGCTATCCCGAGGCTGAAGTTCGTCTGCAGGCCAGCCTGCACTCGGTAGATCCCGCGCGCAATTGCGGATTCGGCGTATCGCAGCTTAAACGTGCGGGTATCGACGTTTCGGTGAGGCTTGGCTACGGCGATTACGAGGATGTAGAGCCCCACTGTCTGATGAACCTAAATCTGGTTCCCATGGCAAAGCCTGAACTGCTGACCGACGCTAAGGAACCGCTGTTTGATGCGGCTCTACCACTCCTGTGTGACCGCACGCTCGAGCGTTTTGAGGAGCTTTGCGGTTGGAAACGCTGGTTTGCAGAGCAACGGTTTGATGACCTTGGGCAGTTCCGGTTGCTGCAGTTTGGCAATGGCCTGCTTACCCTCGAAACGGCGATCGCCGGCGGTGGCTACCTGCTCGGGTCGGAGGCATTGCTTCAATCTGAGCTCAACGAAGGGAAGCTGGTGTGTTTGAGTGATACAAGCTTGGCCTGCAGTGAGGCCTATTACCTGGTCAGTGCAGGCGCAGGTCGCGAGCGAGCAATCGCCCGCGACTTTCGGGAGTGGTTGATGGATGAGCTCGATTAAGCTCGTTCCAGTAACCCAGCGTTAGTAGGGATACGCCGAATAACTCTCCCACATATTAGATCTCGCGCATGAGTCGCAGGGCGTCGTAGATTGCGGCGTGAGTGTTGCGCGAAGCAACCGCATCGCCGATTCGGTAGAGCTGAAAGGCTCCCTCGGTATTTTTGTTTAGCGTCTGCGGGCGCGAGTTGATCAGCTGATCGTAATCGACTTCACCGAGGTTACTCGAAAGCGGTTTGAGCTCAAAGTAGAGCTCATCCATCGGCAAGGTACCGTGGTTTACCAGTATCTGATCGTACACCTCAACTCGCTCAACAAAGCCATAGTCACTGCCGATACGCGCATGCAGACCGTCGCTCTGTTTTTCAACGCTCAGCAGACGGTAAGTGACGGTAAAGCGAGTGTTTAGCCCCTGCAGGCTGCGCATGTAGGGGACCAGATTCATCCCCATCACTTCCGGTGCAAAGCTGCGATCCGGCGTCATTATCTCAACCTCGGCTCCAGTTTTGGCCAGAATCTCTGCAGCTTGTAGCCCGACATGATCACCGGCGTCATCGAATACTAGAACACGCTTGGCTGGTTTGGTGTCGCCCGCGATAACGTCCCAGCATGAGCTGAGGTGCTCGTTACCACTCTCGAGTATCTCTGTCTGTGGATAACCGCCGGTAGCGATGACGACAACATCAGGATTCTCATTTATTACATCGTCAGCTTCTGCCCAGGTGTTGTAGCTAATTTCAACGCCGAGGCGCTCACATTCGGCTAGCCGCCATTCGATGATCGACTGCATCTCGCGGCGCAGTTCGCTTCGAGCCGTCAAAGCGACCTGGCCACCCGCACTGTTGCCCGCCTCGAAAACTCTCACTCGATGTCCTCGTTCGGCCGCGACACGAGCCGCCTCAAGGCCTGCGGGGCCAGCGCCCACTATTACTACGTGGCGCGTCTCGCGTGCCGGCTCAATCAGGTGTGGCTGGTGCTCTTCGCGACCGGTCGACGGGTTGTGGATGCAGAAGGCTGCACCTCCCTGATAGATTCGGTCCAGGCAGTAATTTGCTCCCACACAGGGGCGGATCTGCTCTTCGCGCCCCTCCATGAGCTTTCGGATAATGTGTGGGTCGGCCATGTGTGCGCGTGTCATGCCAACCAGATCGAGTTTGCCTTCGGCGATGGCATAGCGGGCTGTTGCGAGGTCCGGGATCTTCGCCGCGTGTATCGTGGTCATTCCTGTCGCCGCGCGAATTTCGCCTGCAAAGTCTAGATGGGGGTTATTGCGCATGCCCTGAATTGGAATCACATCGGTGAGTGCTGCATCAGTATCTATATGGCCACGAATGATGTTGAGAAAGTCGACCTGGCCGCTCGCTTTGAGAATCTGTGATATCTCAAGCCCATCCTCTTGGGTAAGTCCTCGCTTCATCAACTCATCGGCGGTGTAGCGTAGCCCCACAATAAAGTCGGGGCCTACGCGTGTGCGAATGGCGCTCAGTACATCCAGAGTGAACTTGAGCCGTTGTTGCAGGTTACCGCCGTAGGGCGTGTCCAGCGTGTTGGTGAGGGGAGACCAGAATTGGTCCATGAGGTGGCCGTAGGCCTCTAGCTCAATCCCATCCATACCGCCCGCCTGCATGCGTTCGGCGGCATCGGCATAGTCATTGATAATGCGCTGGATATCCCAATCCTCGAGCTTTTTGGGGAAAGCTCTGTGGGCAGGCTCACGTTTGTGTGAGGGGGAGACCACTGGGAGCCAGTCTCCGGTATCCCAGCGTGTGCGCCGCCCCAGGTGTGTGAGCTGAATCATGATGGCAGCGCCATGCTCATGCACAGCATCCGTTAGGTTGCGTATATGCGGTACAACCTCGTCACGATAAACCAGCAAGTTACTGAAGGCCGGGGGGCTGTCTTTAGAGACCGCGGCAGAGCCTGCTGTCATGGTCATGCCGATACCACCCCGAGCGCGCTCTGCGTGGTAAGCGATATAGCGACTCTTGGGCATACCATCTTCAGGGTAAGCGGGCTCGTGTGAGGTTGTTACAATACGATTTCGAAGCTCAAGGTGCTTCAGCTTGTAGGGTTGGAGTATTGGATCCATTGTGATCAAGCTCCCCATTATTATTCTTATTTATCGGTTTGTAGTCTGCACAATAAAGGGAAGTACTTAGACTTCCCTTTTTGGTTCAAAACTTAGCGCGAGAGCAACTCACTTCGCCAAGTTTTTCTTAGCGGTCTCGCTGTACCACTCAAGGAAGTTGATAACGCCAAACTCGTACGTTTTGGAGTAGGGGCCCGGCTTGTAGGCAACCGAGTTGATGCCACGCTGGTTCTCTTCTCCAAGGATGCGATCCTGGTCGTTGGTTGCATCCCAAACCTGACGCAGTCGATCAACATCGTAATCCACGCCCTCTACCGCATCTTTGTTCACAAACCATTTGGTCGTCACCATCGACTCCTGCGCAGAGATCGGGATCACGCGGAAGACGATGAAGTGGTCGCTCATCATGTGGTTCCAAGAGTTAGGCAGGTGCAGAATGCGCATGGAGCCCAGCTGACGATTCTTCACGCGTCCCAGTAGCTTCTCACAGGCCTTGCCGCCGTCGATTGTCATAACATCGACGCCCTCTTTGAGGGGCATACGAACGATACGGTTACGCTTGCCTACACCGTAGCTCTTGTGTTCGTGAGGGATGCCTTCTGCGTCCCAGGCTGCCGCTTGGCGTGCGTAGTGGTCAAGGAAGCTCTGCGGTGCGCGCGGGTCGTTGGTGTCGTCCCACTCTAGTAGCGAGTTCAGCAGTTCCGGGTGGCTACCGTTACAGTGGTAACACTCACGGTTGTTCTCCAATACCAGCTTCCAGTTGGCCTTCTCGTACATGTTGGACTCGCACGCGAGCTTGGTGTTCTCAACGTCGTACGGTTCCATGTAGGTTTCTAGTGTCTCCAGGAAGTCGTAGAAACCGTCGTCTGGTGCCTCTTCGCCCAGACAGATAAAGATGAAGCCACCGGCTGTTTTGCAGTGTGCTTTTTTCAGGCCGTGGTCTTTGAGGTCAAACTCTGGGGCCATCTCAGTGCCGGCAAACAGCAGCTTGCCCGAGGTGTCATAGGTCCACTGGTGGTATGGGCAAACCAAGTTTGCCGCTTTTCCTCGGTGCGCCGTACATACGCGTGAGCCACGGTGGCGGCAGCTGTTGTGGAAGGCGTTAACCGCGCCATCGGCACCACGAACAATCAGAACGGGGTTTTTACCAATCTCCACAGTGAAGTACTCACCTTTCGTGGGGATTTCGCTGGTCATACCGACAAACAACCACTCCTTCTCGAAGATCTCTTCCATATCAGTACGGAACATGAAAGGGTCGTTGTACAACGGCTGTGGTAGTGAGTAGTCCGGGTTACGCTCAGTTAGGAGCTTGGACATCTCATCGCGTGCCTGCTCAACAGAGGAGCAAGTGGCATTGAGCAGATCATTCTGATTCATGGTTTGAACGTCTCAACAAATCAGTAGTTTCCCTGAGAGTCATCAAGCGACTCTCCCTTTGCGACAGGGGCCATTTTGCGGCCGCATAACCCCTAGATTTCCTATGGGTTAGTCTGAGGTGCATCCTGCGCCTGATCAGTTGCAAAAAATGTTCTGATCACGACACGAATATATATTGTTTTAGACCCTTGATACATGGTTTCACGTGGGGGTGGGGGGTTTAGACATATCTTTGTCGCGAATAGATAAATGCGCTATGTTCGATGAACTGAAAATGCACCCACTGAGCGCAGGGCTTAAGGCCTCGCGTGCGTGATCAATTAACCAGGAATACCCGTTATGGCAAGCTCAAATCTAACTGTAACCAATACCGACTCTTTTGCTCCGGTCACCACCCAGACTTGGGCCAACGGGCGCCATGTGGTTCGCTGTGTAAAGGCGATTCAGGAGACCTGGGACGTTAAAACCTACTGCTTTATGGCTGAGAAGCCGGTGATGTTCTTCTTCAAGCCCGGACAGTTCGTTACTTTGGAGCTTGAGATCGAGGGTGAACAGGTATTCCGCTCGTACACTATCTCCAGCTCACCTTCAGTTCCTTACAGCTTCTCTATCACCGTTAAGCGCGTGCCGGGTGGGCAGGTATCTAACTGGCTGCACGACAACCTCGAAGAGGGTGCGATGCTAGCGGTGCATGGTCCTGTTGGTCAGTTTAACTCCATCGATTTCCCGGCAGAGAAAGTACTGTTTCTTTCAGGCGGCGTAGGTATCACGCCGGTTATGTCGATGGCGCGATGGGCTTACGATACCAACATGGATACCGATATGGTCTTCGTTCACAGCGCACGTACGCCCTCGGATATCATTTTCCATCGTGAACTGGACAACATGTCGTCACGCGTGGCGAATTTTCAGCTTCACCTGATCTGTGAGCGCCAGGGGTCTGGCCAGGCTTGGCACGGGTACCGCGGATTCCTGGATCTCACCAAGCTGGAGATGATCGCTCCTGACTTCCTCGAACGAGAGGTGTTCTGTTGTGGTCCGACCCCTTATATGAATGCGGTGCGCAAACTGTTGGAAGAGCAGGGCTTTGATATGTCCCGCTACCACGAAGAGTCCTTCGGTTCGACGCCTGAAACCATCGAAGAGCAGGCCGTGCTGGATGCGGAAGTGGCGGTTGAAGAGGCTGAGGCGATCCCGCGCGAAGATCTGCTTTCAATCTCTTTCGATGCCTCAGGCAAGAGCATTCAGATAGCTCCGGGTGAAACACTGCACTCGGCGGCTTCGCAGTTGGGTCTGCATATTCCTAAAGCTTGCGGTATGGGTATCTGTGGTACCTGTAAGGTGATGATTAAAGAGGGGCAGACTACAATGGAACACAACGGCGGCATCACTGATGAAGACGTTGCTGAAGGCTACGTTCTCTCTTGTTGTACCGTTGCCGAATCTGATGTGGTGGTAGATTTCTAACCGCCGCACCCCTCTCTTTGCTAAGGGCGCCCATTGAAGCAGAGCATTTTGAAATTGCGGAGTTTCTACGGCGCTTTCAGCCCTTCGACCAGCTACCGCCGCAAGAGTTACAGCGTCTTGCAAGCAATCTTGAGATTAGTTACTACCGTGCTGGTTCCGATATTTTCCGTTTTGGTGATGAGATCCGTGAGCTCTGTGTTGTTCGCACGGGCTCGGTAGAGATATACCGTCGAAATGGCGAACTCTACAACCGCCTTAGTGAGGGGGATGTTTTTGGACAGCTTGGACTGCTAATGTCCAACAAGATTCGCCTGCCCTCACGAGCTATCGAGGATTCACTTATCTACTTCATCCCCGAAGAGATTTTTACCGATCTCTCGGATCGCTACGAGAGTTTCGCACTCTTCGTGGAGGTGGATAACCGCGAACAGTTAAACCGCGCAGTGAGTGAGCAGAAGCAGAGTAACCCCCTCTCTGGAGCGCGGCTCAGCGATATTTTGGCCCGTCAGCCCGTTACGGTGTCGCGT
>JAHEDZ010000015.1:49631-58757 GCA_024640955.1 Oceanospirillaceae bacterium | reverse complement strand
GCCCCCACATCTGCAAAATGTGGGGGCGTTTTGTGTAGAAGCGCAGCTATGCTGCGCAATATAACCTGCATCTAATGTAATCGCGCAGCATAGCTGCGCTCCTACAGCGCTTCTTAAGCGCTGAGTTCTAGCAATAGCTTATTCATGCGGCTGATGTAGGACGCTGGATCCTCCAACTGCCCACCGGCTGCAAGCTGCGCCTGATCGTGCAGAATCAACGCGAGGTCAGCAAAACGATCCTCGTCTGCCTCTTGATCCAGCTTAGCTATCAGCGGGTGCTCAGCATTGAACTCGAACACTGGCTTGGTCTCCGGCACTGCTTGGCCAGCCGCTTCCATGATACGGCGCATCTGCAAACCCATGTCGTAGTCGCCGAGTACCAGACAGGCTGGCGAATCGGTCAAACGCTGGCTGACACGCACAGATTCAACCTGTGACTCCAGGACTTTGCCGAGACGCTCTATCAGTCCCTCGTACGCTTTGCTCTTCTCTTCCAGCTCCGCCTTCTGCTCTTCACTCTCCTCTTTGTCGAGTTTGAGCTCGCCTTTAGTGACATCTTGGAAAGACTTACCGTCGAAATCGAAGATATGGCTCATCATCCACTCATCGATACGATCGGTCAGCAGCAGCACTTCGATGCCCTTCTTACGGAAGATCTCAAGGTGCGGGCTATTCTTAGCGGCGTTGTAAGAGTCAGATACAAGGTAGTAGATCTTATCCTGACCCTCCTGCATGCGACCGAGGTAATCCTCGAGCGATACAGTTTCATTGCTGTTACCGGTCTGAGTTGAAGCGAAGCGCATCAGCTTGAGGATACGTTCACGGTTAGCATTATCCTCTGCCGGGCCCTCTTTGAGCACCTGACCAAACTCTTTCCAAAACTCCTGGTACGCTTCTGGGTCTTTCTTACCAAACTTCTCGATCATATCGAGCGAGCGCTTAGTCAGCGCAGACTTGAGCTTCTCAACCGTAGGATCCTTCTGCAGAATCTCACGTGACACGTTTAGTGAGAGGTTGCGCGAATCAACTACACCCTTGATAAAGCGTAGGTAGAGCGGCAGGAACTGATCCGCCTGATCCATGATAAATACACGCTGCACATAGAGCTTGAGACCCTTAGGTGCTTCACGGTTCCAGAGGTCGTACGGTGCTTTAGATGGCAGGTAGAGCAGTGAGGTGTACTCAAGGTTACCTTCAACGCGGTTGTGCGCCCAGGTGATAGGTTCCTGGAAATCGTGTGATACGTGCTGGTAGAAGCCTTTGTAGTCTTCATCGTTAAGCTCAGACTTATTGCGCGTCCACAGAGCTGTTGCTGAGTTAACGTTCTCAAGCTCTGGCTCGGCTTTCTCTTCGGACTCCTCCTCTGAGGGCATCTCCTCTTTGAGCATCTGCACTGGCAGTGCGATGTGGTCAGAATACTTTTTCACCAGCGAGCGCAGGCGCCAGCCGTTAGCAAACTCAACAGCATCATCTTTCAAGCTCAGCACAATGCGGGTACCGCGCTCTAACTTATCAATCTGCGCAAGGGTGAACTCACCTTCGCCTTCAGATGACCAATGTACACCCTCCTCTGCAGGCAGGCCCGCGCGACGAGTGTAGACATCCACCTTAGAAGCAACGATGAAGGCTGAGTAGAAGCCAACACCAAACTGGCCGATCAGTTGGCTATCTTTAGCCGCATCACCAGAAAGATTAGACAAGAAGTTAGCGGTACCGGACTTAGCGATGGTGCCGAGGTGAGCAATAACATCATCACGCGACATACCAATACCGTTGTCGTCGATGGTGATGGTTTTCGCTTCCTCATCGAAGCTCACCTGAATACGCAGATCGCCATCATGCTCATAGAGGTCTGCGTTTGAAAGAGCCTCAAAGCGTAGCTTCTCTGCCGCGTCAGACGCGTTGGAGATCAGCTCGCGCAGAAAGATCTCTTTGTTTGAGTAGAGCGAGTGAATCATCAGCTGCAGCAGCTGTTTCACTTCTGTCTGGAAGCCTAGAGTTTCGGTGTTCGGGGTCTCTGTTGCACTGCTCATAATCTAAAACCTGAATATCCTTTAAATCAGTGTGTGGTTTAACCTTTCACTGATATGGGGTGCTCAAATTAGATTTCAAGCCTGCTAATTGAACTCTTCAGTGTGTCCGAGTGTTTTAAGCGTCGATGAAGTAAATTCACGACGGTAGAGAATCCAAACAACCGTGAGCGCCAACGCCATAAACAGCGCGGAGTGAATCAACCAGCCCAACATCGCTATCGCAAAATAGTAGGACCTCAGACCGGTATTGAAGTTGTTTGCTGCCATCGAGGCCATCTTAGCTATCCGGCTGGCATGCGCATCAATCTCTTTCGTGCGCTCCTGGGTCAGCAGCGGCGCACCACCAATCATTACCGAGACAAAACCGTACTGGCGCAGACTCCAGGTGAACTTAAAGAAGGCGTACACAAATAGCACCATCATTGCCAGAATGCGGATATCCCACTGCAGCGACGAGAGCATCTCAGCGCCTGGGACCGAGGCGAGCAGCCCCATCGCTGTTTCACCACGCGTAATAAGAGTCATCAGACCCGCCAGAATCAGCATGGTTGTGCTGGCAAAAAAGGTGACGCCGCGCTCCAAGTTTGCAACCGTAGTGGTATCGGCTACCCGTACATCTCGAAGCAGCATCTCCTTCATCCACTCCATGCGATAGAGATGCATCACACTGGCCAGGCAGGGCTCTTTGTAGCTCGCTTTGCGTGAGTAACTGGCGTAACCGTTAAAACAGATCAGAAACCAGACTAGCGCCAGCAGATCGAGACTCAAAAGTTCGAGATAACCGCTAATCGTCATGCTTAGTTCCTGAATTTGCTGGAGATTTAGCTCAGTATGGCCGTACGAACGTTTGAGCGCAACGCCCATGTTCCGAAGGAATCAACACTGTAGGAGCCCAATTCATTGGGCGAACTTAACTTCGGTTGCTAAATCGCTCACTGAAGTGAGCTCCTACAGTAAACTGCCTCAGTTGTGTTAGCATCGGCGCAAATAAGGAATCCAAAATGTATCTGGAACTAATCGACCTTTTCTGGTTAATGCTAATCGCGAGTGTGGTGCTCTTCTGGTATCGCGGTCTGGCTGTGCGCGAGCGCGCTCTAGTTGCCGTACGCAAGCACTGTGACGAGATGAATCTGCAACTGCTCGATCAGACTGTTGCGCTGCGCTCACTCTGGCTCGGACGCAACACCCAAGGGCGATTGAGCCTACGCCGGCGCTACGGCTTCGAGTTCACCAGCACAGGCGATGAGCGCTACCAGGGCCAGATAAGCTTTCTGGGCAACAAAGTCGAAACCATCCAAACCGATGCCCACCGCCTAAACTCCTAACCCGCCGAGAATAGCAGTGATGAAGCGCGAGTGATGTAGCGCAAAGCGCTATTTCATGACCAGACTTTCAATAAGTCGCGCGAGTGCGCTAATCAAACAGCTCTCTCCCAGTTGTTATCTCTGGATGGTCGTGCTGATCCACTTCATCACTACAACCTTGCAGAAAGATCATAGAAGTGCCTAAGAGGGTTTTTTTAAGGAATTTATGATTCAAGAACCTGACTTCTACTTTGAGTGTAGGTCAGATTCCTTGCATCACAGCTGTACTCAGACCGAAGCTTGAGCCGCCTGACAAATCGCGCTGAAGTCAGCAGCTTTGAGAGAGGCACCGCCAACCAGGCCGCCATCAACATCGGCCATTGCAAAGAGCTCGGCAGCATTGCCTGCATTCACAGAACCACCGTAGAGAATCGTGGTACGTGATGCGATCTTAGCATCGTGCTCTGCCAGCAGATTGCGGATGAAGGCGTGCACCTCCTGCGCCTGCTCAGGGGTTGCCGTCTCACCGGTACCAATCGCCCAGACTGGCTCATACGCGATCACAATCTGCGCGAACGCAGCTATGCTCGCGCTATCAAGCACAGCACGCACCTGTGATTCGATCACCGCCTGCATCTCGCCTGACTGACGCTCTTCTAGCGTCTCACCCACACAGAGCACCGGTACTATGCCTTTCTCCAGCGCTTTGTTGACCTTAGCAGCAACCATAGCATCGGATTCACTGTAGATCGCACGACGTTCAGAGTGGCCAACGAGCACAAAGCCGATCTCTAGATCACGCAGCATATCGGCACTCACTTCACCGGTAAAAGCACCCTTATCCTGATCGCACATATTCTGTGCACCCACATGAATCGGAGAAGACGAGCAAAGCTCCGTCACCTGCGACAGGTAGACAAAAGATGGACACACAGCGACGTCGATGGCTTTGCAATCGTCTGCCGTCACTTCCAGCGCCCCAATCAACGCCTTGTTCGCCAGCAGAGACCCATTCATTTTCCAGTTACCCATCACTAGGGGACGACGCATGTTTAACTCCAGTAAAAACAATTTCTACAGATAACAAAGTGCCGCTAGCTTAGCTTGCTCGGCACACCGATTTCAATCAGCGATTGAGAATCAAACTTATTCGTGAGCGCCGTCTGCGTCCAACAATTCGGCCTGCTCTATCCACAACATTGATCAGAAACAGACATTTTCGTTATTTTTTACCCAAAAGTACTCAAATCAGCACCAGGCACCCCCTATTTATAACGAAATATTTATTTCACTTGTAGATGAAATAGAAAAACCAATCAAAAATCATGTTATATCGATCGAATCGATATAAACGATCCAAACCGATCGATTTAAATGAACAATCCCTGACGTAAACTACGAATATATTCAACGGAGGGGTTTATGGGGCTGTTAGTTGACGGTGAGTGGCACGATAAGTGGTATGACACAGTAAAAACCAAAGGTAAGTTTGAACGTTCGATCGCACAGTTTCGCAACTGGATAACGGTTGACGGCACGGCAGGGCCGTCGGGTGAGGCTGGTTTCAAAGCAGAGCCTGGACGCTATCATCTCTATGTCTCTTACGCCTGCCCCTGGGCCCATCGCACGCTAATGATGCGCCAGCTAAAAGGGCTGAACGATCTCATTAGCGTCAGCGTGGTGCATCCGTTGATGCTCAATCATGGCTGGACTTTCGCCACCAACTTCGAGGGCGCCACAGGCGATCACCTTTTCAATTACGACTACTACTATCAGATCTACAGCCGCGCCGATGCCGATTACTCAGGCCGGGTCACCGTTCCCGTTGTCTGGGATAAGCATCAGGACAAGCTGGTCTCTAACGAATCCTCTGAAATCATCCGCATGTTCAACTCTGCCTTTGATGAGGTTGGAGCAACCGAGGGGGATTACTACCCTGAAAAGTTACGCGCCGAGATAGACCGCATCAATGAATGGCTTTACGAGTCGGTAAACAATGGTGTCTACAAATCTGGCTTCGCCACATCTCAAGCTGCCTATGACGAGGCAGTGGAGGTGCTCTTCGCGCGCTTGGAGGCGGTAGAGGAGCTATTGAGCAAACAGCGCTATCTGTGCGGTGATCACTTTACCGAGGCGGACGTCAGGCTCTTCCCTACTCTGCTGCGCTTCGATCCTGTGTACGTGCAGCACTTTAAGTGTGATCGCAAGCGCATTGCTGATTACCCAGCATTGTCAGGCTACCTGCGTGAGATCTACCAGATGCCGGGTATTCGCGAAACTAGCAACCTACAACACAACCGCCATCACTACTACCGCAGCCATGCGACCATCAACCCTCACGGCATTATCTCTACCGGCTCGCAGTTTGATCTAGACGCCCCGCACGGACGGGATAACCGGTAGGAGTGCTGTAAGGCAAAGCGCTATTGCCCGACCCAACGCATCGCGGGTCGCTTTCTTGGCTTCGCCGAGAAGCCTCCTACAGTACCGGGGTGCCTTCTATCGAATGATTACAACGGCGAGTTGGGTGGAGGCGCCTAAGACACTGGGAACCAAGTTTCCCACGCCAAACGCCTCTACCCGATTCGCTTCAACTCCAGCATCTAGTAGTTGCTGACGCAGCACTTGCGCGTGACGTTCGGACTCGCGCTGCGCTAGCGTTACATCGGTACCTGACTGATGCACGACCAAACGTACACTTGCACCGCTCTGTGCCATCCAATCGATAAGCTGTTTCACGGCCAGTTCGGGTGATTCGGGCCAGTGCGGCAAGACACGGTAGCCCTGCCCATCTAACGGGGCGTACCAAGCGGCTTCAACAGCCTCATCGCTGCTGATCAGATCCAGGTGAAGATAAACTCTCTGATTACCCCTACGCACTGCATAGAGTGCGAGGTGCTGCCCATTGAGTTGCGCGGCAAGATAACGCTGGGAGTCGTCACGGCCATAAAGAGTTGCATAACGGAACAGGTCATTGGCCCAGATATTACTGGCGCCACATGCACGCCCAGCACACTCGTAGAGCATTTTTGCACCCAACGACTGCAGCTGTGAACGCATCGCTTCGAAGGGCTCAGCAGGCTCGTGTGAGCGCGGAATCTCCCAAGTGAACTGCTGCAATTCACCGGCGAGGCGCTGGTCCTGATCGGCCCTTACCTGGCGATCAATTTTAACGACTGCCCCCAGAACAAGGCGGTAATCTGACACCGAACGGCTACGGTAACGATTCTCCTCAGCAAGATCGTATACAGTCAGGTCGGCGGGTAGGCTAGGCATATCAGCGCCCTGAACTGCAACCCCAAAAAGAAAGCTGGCAAGCGTTACAAAAACCCTAAGCATTCAAACTCCAAAAAAGTTAGCCGGTTATGGGCTCACACACCCTGGGCATAGAAGCTATTAAGTACCTCAGCCACAGCATCAACTTCGGGCTCTTCCATATGCAGATGGTGGCCGCCGGGCAACTCAACTTGTTCTAGGTTAGGTACGACCCTTACCCGCTCTTGGGTCAGGGGACGTTTGAGCCCTGACGCACCTCTAATCAACTGCACCGGCATACTCAATTGTCTCAGCGCAGCACGAACTTGCGTTTCAGACAGACGAATCAGTGACGGTAGTCGCAAACGCGGGTCACAGGCGTAGCCGAAGAGCCCCTCTGAGGTTTCACGCGTGTTACGCTGCATCAACAGACGAGCGGCATGTTCGGGCACTGAGAAAACGGTATTTGAACGCGAGCGCACCCAAGCCTCAAATGCGCGCGGGCGTATCTCTTTTGCAGGTTTTTGATGATCTTCGATCGCGGACCTGAGACTCTGCGAAAATCCCTCCTCGGAGTCAGCCAGCGGGCCTAAATTTTCGATCAGTCCAAGTCGGGTCACAGCCTCCGGCCAGCTAGCGGCGTAGAGGCTTGCAATACCGGCCCCAAGCGAGTGCCCGAGCAACGCGAAACGTTCTGTACCAAGCTGTCGGTGCACCTGGAAGAGATCTTCTACATAGCTCCAGATTGGGTATCCCGAATCCTGGCTGCGCCAGTCAGAGAGTCCATGGCCCGCCATATCGAGCGCGACTATACGAAATCTCTTGAGTCGAGGTGCGAGAAGCGCAAAGCTCGCTGCGTTATCGAGCCAACCGTGAAGCGCCAACATCAGCGGCTGCTCTGCTTCGCCCCACTCCAGTGCGGCTAGCGTGCGGCCGTTAACGTTAAAGCTAAGGGCACGAGGCTGCTCAATCACAGTTCGTAACCGGCCACTCGTTTGGCTAAACCTGCGGCAGGAACATCCATCTCGAGCACCTCAACCTGTGCCGGATGAAAACTTGAACCAAGCGTTGCAGGCCCCTCCTGCAGATAGCCGCTGAGCCAGCCGACGAGCGGCATATGAGTCACGAGGAACACCGTGCTATCCAGCGGCAGGGTCTGTAGTAGCGCGCAAACCTGTTCAGGATCTGAATCAGGCGTCAGGGACTCAGAGACCTTAAAACTAAGCCCGGTCTCCAAACGATCAAAAGTCTGGCGAGTCCTTCGGTAGGGGCTGACAAAAACCTGATCAACCTGCTGCAGTTCGGCACGTAACTGCAGCGGTGCACTAGAGAGCGAACTCAACCCATAAGCTGTGAGTTGACGCTGCTCGTCCGGGAAACCCGGCGCGGCCTCTGCGTGCCGCATAATAATCAAGCGCATCAGCAGCCTGCCGTCTCGTGTGGCAGGGTAAACTCGACGTCGGCGCTCTGTACGCTGGCCATAAATTTGCTGACCACCTCTTCCACCGGTGCTCCTTCAAAAACGACCTTATAAAGGCCACGCACAATCGGCATATAGACATCCGACTCTCTCGAGTGCTCACGTATCAGCTTAAGCGTGTTTACGCCTTCCGCGACTTCACCAAGATCCGTAACAATCTGATCGAGAGATTTGCCCTCACCGAGCGCATGGCCTACACGGTAGTTGCGACTCAATGGCGACGTACAGGTGACGATCAAATCACCCACTCCTGCCAACCCTAAGAAGGTCATGGGATTTGCACCCATGCTATCGGCCAGGCGGCTCATCTCTGCCAACGAACGGGTGATCAGAAACGCACGTGTATTCTCGCCAACCCCCAAAGATGCTGCCATGCCCGCGGCTATTGCATAGATATTCTTCAGCGTACCTGCTAACTCAACCCCATAAGTATCCTCGGCAGCGTAGACGCGAAAGTACGGCGCTTGCAGTAGATCCTGAACAGCCCGGCGCAGCGCTTCATCACGACTCGCTACCACGGTAGCAGTCAGCTCACGTTTGGCGATCTCTTTCGCAAGGTTGGGGCCGCTCAGTACACCAATGGGGTTAGCCGGAAACTCATGCTCTAGAATCTGGCTCATTAGCGAGAAGGTTGACGCTTCAATGCCCTTGGTAGTGCTGACTAGCATCTGTTCGGGTTTGATAAAAGCTTTAGCTTGCAGAACGACCGAACGGAAAGATGAGCTGGGAATAGCAACGAACACTATCGAAGCGCCGTTGAGCACCGTTTCAAGATCCGTCGAGGCTTTTACACCGCGCAATAGGCGATAGCCGGGAACATAGCGGCTATTTTCGCGCGTTTCGTTGATGGCCGCGGCGGCGTCTGAGTTACGCACCCAGAGGCGTGCCTCTATCCCCTTCTCTGCAACCATATTGGCGACGACAGTCCCAAAACTGCCACCGCCAAGTACCGCAACTGAGGTACGACTGCTCATTAGCTCTCCTTAGGAGGCTGATCCGCTTGTTCTTGTGTATCTTCTGCTTCTGCTTCTGCTTCTGCTTCTGCTTCTGCTTC
>JAHEDZ010000015.1:0-49531 GCA_024640955.1 Oceanospirillaceae bacterium | reverse complement strand
CTTCTGCTTCTGCTTCTGCTTCTGCTTCTGCTTCTGCTTCGACAGGCTGAGCAACCTCTGCGACACCGTCCAGTGTTTCCAGATCAGACTGGTCCATCTGCTCTTCTGTCTGCTCGGCTTCGCCTTCAGTTGCGGGAGCATCAGCGGCAGCAACCACAGTTGCAGGAGTTTCAGCAGGGTTAGCCTCAGCATTGGGCGCTTCAACTGCGTCCTTAGCTTCGCTCGCCTCGACTTCAACTTCTGCCAGCACTTCATCAGCGACCGGCGCTTCAGCAATTGCCGGCGTCTCCTCTACCGCTGTCACAGCCATCACATCAGCCAAAAGCTCAGGCTCTGGATGGATACACTCAAGCTTAACGCCAGTCTGTGCCTCAATATCTGGAATTAAGAAAGAGTCATCTTCACACGCAAAACAGATAGACGTCCCTGTGGCACCAGCCCTGCCTGTACGGCCGATACGGTGTACGTAATCATCGGAATCTTCTGGCAGCTGGTAGTTAACAACGAGGCTAACGCCATCAATATGAATACCGCGACCCGCAACATCGGTTGCTACCAATACTTGAATCTTTCCGCTACGGAAATTCTCAAGGGTTTTTATGCGTTTGTTCTGCGGGATCTCGCCAGACATCAACTCAGCTTTTACGCCATCTTTCTGAAGACGTGCAGCTAGATCACGCGTCTGATGACGACGGTTACAGAACACAATCGCGCGCTCAATACCATTCACGCTTAGGTAGTTGCGCAGCAGGTTATACTTCTGATCGCTGGAGACCAAGAAGACCTGTTGGCTAACGTTGTCTGTAGTTTTGTTATCAGACTCAATCTCCACGGTGACCGGATCACGTGTCCACTGCGCCGCGAGGCGCATAATCTCATCGGTAAAGGTCGCGCTGTATAGCAGCGTCTGGCGGTCAGCCCCCTTGCGTGGAGTCGAGCGAATGATAGTGCGCACATCTGGGATGAAGCCCATGCTTAGCATGCGATCCGCTTCATCTAGGACCAGCACCTCAACGTTGTGTAGGTCAACCTCACGATTGCGTACGAAGTCGATCAGACGACCCGGCGTAGCGACCAGAATATCAACAGGACCCTCAGCCAGAGCTTTACGCTGGATCTCATAGTCCATGCCGCCGACCAGCGAGACCACTCGCAGACCTGCATACTTCACAAGACCCTCAGCATCCGAAGCAATCTGCAGCGCGAGTTCACGCGTGGGTGCGATGATCAGTGCGCGCGGCTCGGATAGGTGAGGCTCATCTTCGAGTTTAAAATCTAGTAAGTCCGTAATTACACCAATCAAGAACGCTGCAGTCTTGCCGGTACCGGTCTGTGCCTTACCGATAATGTCGGACCCCTTTAGCGCTGGCTTTATAGTCGCAGCCTGGATGGGAGTCGCATACTCAAAGCCAAGGTCAGCGATAGCGCGCATCAGCACGTCAGGCAGGTTGAAATCATGGAAGCGCGCTTTGTCCTCAACTTCTTCGACCTGAAATTGCTCCAGGCTCCACTCTTCTTGTGCCTTTTCGCTGTTGCGCTCATTACGACCGCCACGGCGACGGTTGTTCTGTCCACCCCGGGGTTTACGGCCACGTGGGCGGCGGTTGCCCTGCTTTTCAGAGCCCTCGCCCTGTTCGCCCGCTGTTCCGTTGTCTACTTTCGCCTCTGCAGGGGTTTGTGAAGTCTGATCGATGCTCTTTTCAGTTGTCTGCTCAGTGCTCAACGTCTGTGCTCTCTTAATCTGTCTGTGTAGCTATCTCGTTAGCTACCTGTGAATTACGCGTTGGAACGGCGGCAGTGCATCAAGCAGAGCCTGGCCGTAACGACGAGACACTACTCGCCTATCCAACAGTACAACGCGCCCGCTATCCGATTCTGTACGCAACAGACGTCCCACCGCTTGGGTGAGCTTTACGGATGCCGCCGGCACGGAAATATCCTGAAACGCGTTACCGCCGCGCTCCTCAACCCACTCTGCAAGCGTTGCATCGACGGGGTCATCGGGCACACTAAACGGCAACTTGCAGATGATAACATCTTTTAGGTAGTCACCGGGTAAATCTACACCCTCAGCGAATGAGGCCAACCCAAAGAGAATGCTAGGGCTGCCTGTGTCGATTCGCTCGCGGTGAGTCTGCAGCATCACCTGCTTACTAAGATCACCCTGCGGGATAACCCGCTCGAGAAGCTCATCTTCTAACAGATCCATAACGCGATTCATCTGCCGCCAGGAGGTGAACAACACCAACACCGCCGTTAATTGCGGAAGTTCACGGCCCAACCATTCAGCGACTTCGTCGGTATGCTCGTCTGCCTTACCCGGATCCGAACTCATAACCGGCACTTCAAGGCGCGCCTTACTAGCGTAATCGAAGGGGCTAGCTAAGCGTAGAGCCGGTGTATCCACCGGCAGCCCTAATTGGGTGAATAGCGTCTCAAAAGATCCGAGCGCTGTCAGCGTCGCAGAGGTCAACACAGCACCATAACACTGATCCCAGAGTAGCTGATGCAGATGTTCGCGAGCGGAAACCGGGGCGCTGTGCATCTCGGTGTCGACACCCATCTCGTTCTCATGCTTAACCAACCAACGCGCTGTAGGTGGTGCCCCCTCCTCATCTTGAGTTGCAAAACTGCGCGCGAGCCAACTCATGCGCTGCAATCGCGCCCAATTTGCACCTAAAACAGGGGCCCAACGCTCTGCGAAGCCTCTATCCAGTTCGGCACCCTCAGCCTCCAGCGCCTCTTTAACCTTGGCTAGCAAGGTTTCCATCAGACCATCTAAGCGCGTCAAAGCGACGCTCAGATTACGGCTCAGATCACGCAAGGCTTCCGGTACCTCACCACGGTTATAGCGCTTACGCCTGTCACCCTCTTTCAACAGCAACAGCTCCTCATCAAGGCGCTGATCCAGAGCCCCCAAGGCGTGCAAAACCTCCTGGACTGGGCGCTGCATTCGCTCTATCGAATCCTTTATAATCAGCGCATTATCAGACTCATCTAGAAGTTGCTTAAAAATTTTTTCGTACCCTTTGAGCTGCTTTTCGCTGGCTTTGATGCGCATAGATAACGCAAAGTGTCCAGTCGCCTTCTCTCCAAGATGGTGAGCCTCGTCGAACAGATAAATGGAATCAGCAGGCTCGGGAAGTATGGCACCGCCACCGAGAGAAAGGTCCGCCAACACCAGATCATGGTTGACTACGATAAGGTCAGCTTGCTCTAACTCAGCGCGCGAGCGAAAAAACGGACAGGCGCTAAAGTTGGCACAGCGCCGATTGGTACATTGGTGGTGATCCGCAGTCAGTGGATACCAAACCGCCTCATCAAGCTCGACACTCAGCTCATCTCGATCGCCGCTCCAACGGCCCGAGGCATACTCATCCATCAAGCTTTTATAGAGTTTGAGATCCTCCGGCCCCAATCGCAGCGCCATCTCATCCTCATACAGTGCCATCTGATTAAGACCGTTCTGCTGCTCCAATGAGGATTCGAGTTTATTGAGGCAGAGATAACGACGACGGCCCTTAGCGATTTGGTAGCGAAAACTCAGGTCGGTCTTCTCTAACAACTCAGGCAGATCTTTGTGGATAAGCTGCTCCTGCAACGCAACTGTGGCAGTAGAGATAATAAGCGTTTTATCACGTGCCTGCGCGATTGGCAGAGCCGCCAAAAGATAAGCAATCGTCTTACCGGTACCGGTACCCGCTTCTACAGCAACAACATGTTTCTCACCCAAACGGGTACCGCTGCCATCCTGCATAACACCACCGATCTGGCGTGCTATGGCAGCAATCATCTCCTTCTGCGCGTAGCGCGCACGCAAGCCCTTTGCGTCTAGAAACTGGCTGTAAGAGCCTTGAATAGTGGCTTTAAGTTCTTTATCGAGCACCGATATTCCCCTGCAGATGTGGGCGCATCATACAAAATACTGGATAAATTTACATCTAACACTTGACGCTGGATAAACTACTGTATAAAACTACAGATAGTGTATAAACACCCAGGGGATTCCCATGAAACTGACAAACCGCCAACAGGAAGTACTCGACATCGTGCGCCGCCATATTCACGACACTGGCTACCCGCCTACTCGTGTGGATATCGCCAACGAGCTTGGCTTCAAATCAGCCAACGCCGCCGAAGAGCACCTCAAAGCGCTAGCGCGCAAAGGGGCGATCGAGATGATTCCCGGCACCTCACGTGGGATTCGGCTAGTGGGTGAGGAGAACGAAGAGGAAGGTCTTCCGATCATCGGTCAGGTTGCAGCGGGTGAGCCTATCCTGGCGCAACAGCACGTCGATGACTACTGCACCATCGGTTCTGACTTCTTCCGCCCACGCGCAGACTACCTTCTGCGTGTACGCGGTATGAGCATGAAGAACATCGGCATTATGGACGGCGATCTGTTGGCGGTACATCAGACGCGTGATGCACGCGAAGGCCAGGTTGTAGTTGCCCGCGTTGGCGAGGATGTCACCGTTAAGCGCTTCTCGCGTCAGGGCCACATGGTTTACCTGATCGCGGAGAACGAGGAGTTTGACCCAATTGAGGTTGATCTGCGCGAACAAGAATTAACGATTGAAGGGCTCGGTGTTGGCATCATCCGCCAGCAAGAGCTCTGAGGGTAACAACATGAACGCAATGGTCTCTCTACCGCTTCAGGATTATGTCAAACCGCTGCAACTTACAGAGATTGTGCAACACTCTGCACAGGCTGAAAGCGATGCGCTGCTACTACCGATGCTTGCTGGTTTGAGTCAGCACGAAAGCTGGCTGGTGCTGCTAGAGCCACCCAAATCTCTCGACAAGCAGCGCTTACAGAGCGCGGGTGTGGACCTCAAGCGTTTGTGGATTCTACGTCGCGACCAGCGCCACGGGATTGATCTCTTGGCCCAGCGCGCATTGCAGGCAGGCACCTGTCATACACTGATCTGCTGGCACAAAGATGAGTCTGATGATGCGCTGGTCGAGCAACTAAAGTCGACCTACATCGACTCAGAAACTCAGTGCCTCTTGGTGCGCACACTGTAATTCACAACTAGCAACAAGCGTAGCACGCTACCACGTTGTAGTAGGAGCGAGCATAGCACGCGACCCAAGACCCAATACAGAGCCTGCATCGCCACCTATCCGAGTGGGCTCCTGCCTAGGTTTCGCCTCAACGATCCCCCGTTTGTAGTAACCCCCTACAAACACCCCCAGGGCCACATTTGTGGCCCTTTTTTTTGGGCATTTGGAACTCATTGACAGGGCGAATTACTCGATCGCTAACTCATCTAGCGTCTTCTGAAGAACAGCTTCGGCTCCGTCTTGGCAACAGGTCACCTTGCCACCCCAATTGTCTGAGTTATCCCTGCCCGTGACGGTCAGAGTTTGCCGGGCTGTTTCGCGAATGGCGCCCACTTCATTCGGCACAAAGATATCGGCGAGCAGATTCTTCTAGGCAGCTGGATCAAGTCCAAAGAGCACTGCCAGTCGCTCACTACAGTAGAGCGCCTCGTGGGTGTCGGTGAAATCAATGATGCACCAGGGTACACCACCGAGGTTCCACTTTTTCGCCTCTTCTAGTGAGCTCCGTAACGCATGCCGCATCACCATCATCCTGTTAGTAAGACGTCAATCGTACTGTCGACACCACCAAACTGGCAGGATCTATGCCACTTACACATTGAAAAAAATTCGTAAAAAACTAAAGTGGAATAGAATTCACTGTAAGGCTGACTGGCCCAAACAGTTGGCTAAACCTACCACTCCTGCATCGCAGCACGTTGGCGCGAGATCAAGGAGTAGAGTTCAGAGTAGAGGGTTGATAGAGGAAGTGAAAGTGTTGCTGTTAGGCCCGGCTCAATCTGTACTAGGCTAATTTCGGATGTAGGTTCAGTGCGAGCAGCTTTGGTTGGAGTCGCCCCCCAGCACTGGGCATAACGTTGCTCAAGCTGATTGAGCCAGGAATCGGGGTTTTCAGCCAGCACATCAAACTCGGTCGCCTCTGAAGTGCTCTGCCCCTGGGTCTGCTGTGCCGCTATCAGATCATCGAGCGTTTCGATAGATTCCGTTGGCAGAGAGTAGCGCTCAGCAATTTCGCGGCGATAAGCATGCAGTGCCACCGCCAAATGGAAAGCGATACCCGCCTCGAAAGCGCCCACTTCAAGCTCCTGACTCCAGCCGCCTGACTCTGCCGCTTGCTCCAGCTGTTTAAGCTGAATGCGTGCAAAGCTAAGCGCCCGGTTGGTGCGGTTGGTGTACTGCGCGGCCAAGCTTACTTACTCTTCTTCTTGCTGTGCTCGATCTGCCAGCCTTTATCGGAGTAGTAAGCTTTCCAACCGGTCGCCTTGCCGTCCTTTTCAGTCAGCAAGTATTGCTCTTTAGTTTTGCGGCTGTAACGGATCTGCGCTGGGTTTTTATCTTCGTCATACTGCGGACCATCCAGCAAGAAGTGGTACTTGGCGTCGATATCGGCACGGTGCGGAACGAGTTCAATCACCAAAGGCGCACGGGTTTCGCGGTTACGTGGGAACTGACTAGCTGCCAGGAACAGGCCTGACGCACCGTCACGCAGTACGTAGGTGTCATCAACCTTCTGACACTGGAGCTCAGGCATAGGTACAGGGTCGATCTTCGGTGGAGCCACCTCGCCGTTACGCAGCAGCTTGCGGGTGTTCTTACACTCACTGTTCATACAGCCAAAGAACTTACCGAAACGGCCTGTCTTGAGCTGCATCTCGCTAGCACACTTATCACACTCGATCGTTGGGCCGTCATAGCCCTTAATCTTGAAGCTACCCTGCTCCACTTCAAAGCCTGAACAATCCGGGTTGTTACCGCAAACGTGTAGCTTGCGGTCGGCATCGATCAGGTAGGAGTCCATGGCGTTGTCACAGATGCTGCAACGGTGCTTGTTACGCAAAATGCGCGACTCCTCCTCGTCATCACCATCAACCGAGACAACCTCATCACCCGGGATTAGGTTGATGGTGGTTTTGCAACGCTCTTTAGCAGGCAGCGCGTAGCCTGAACAGCCGAGGAACACGCCAGTGCTGGCGGTACGAATCATCATCTTGCGGCCACAATCGGGACAGTCGATGTCTGTCTCTGTCGGGTCGTTGGCACGCATGCCGCCCTCAGCTGACTGCGCCTGTTCCAGCTCGTCTTCGAACTGACCGTAGAATTTGTTCAGCAGGGCCTTCCACTCGATATCGCCCTCGGCAACATCATCGAGTTGCTCCTCCATGCGCGCCGTAAAGCTAAAGTCCATGAGATCTGGGAAGGACTCGGCCAAGCGGTCGGTGACAATATCGCCCATCTTCTTTGCGTAGAAACGGCGATTCTGCACCTCAACGTAACCACGATCCTGGATGGTAGAGATGATCGCTGCATAGGTAGAAGGACGGCCAATTCCTCGTTTCTCCAGCTCCTTAACCAAGCTTGCTTCAGTGAAGCGTGGCGCTGGTTTGGTGAAGTGCTGGCTCGGATCGAGCTGCTCAAGTTTAAGCGTTTCACCCACCGCCACATCAGGCAGAATTACATCCTCATCGCTCTTCGAGCGGGCAGACATCACTCGGGTGTAACCATCAAACTGCAATACACGGCCTTTGGTCACCAGCTCAAATTCACCGGCATTTACAGTCAGACGAGTGCTGAGGTAACGCGCTGGCACCATCTGACAGCCGAGGAACTGACGACGGATCAGGTCATACAGACGCACCGCATCATGCTCCATACCACTGAGGTGATCGGGCTCAACGTTCACATCGGATGGACGGATCGCCTCGTGCGCCTCCTGTGCACCCTCTTTCGAGCTGTAGCGAATCGGTGTATCAGGCAGGTAGCTGTCGCCATAGTTGCCCTGAATAAACTCGCGTGCAGACTCCACCGCCTCAGCACTGAGATTGGTTGAGTCGGTACGCATATATGTGATGTAACCGGCCTCATACAGGCGCTGCGCCAGCATCATGGTCTTCTTCACACCAAAGCCTAGGCGCGTACTCGCGGCCTGCTGCAGTGTGGAAGTAATAAACGGTGCTGAAGGTTTGCTTGAAGTCGGGCGATCTTCGCGGTTAGCAACTTTGAGCGCCTCTGCCTGGAGACCCGCCACGATCTCATTGATCTGCGCTTCGCTAGTCGGGCGAAAGTTCGCGCCAGCCTGCTTATTTACTTCCAAACGCAGCTTGTCGTCGCCAGCGGTCAGTGTATCGGCGTGTAGCTCCCAGTACTCCTCAGGGATAAAGGCGCGAATCTCACGCTCGCGCTCTACTACTAAGCGCACTGCAACCGACTGTACGCGACCGGCTGAGAGGCCACGAGCAACCTTCTCCCATAGCAGCGGCGAGACCATGTAGCCCACAACGCGATCGAGGAACCTGCGTGCTTGCTGAGCATTTACGCGGTTTAGATCCAGCGTGCCGGGCTCTTCGAAAGCGGCGTTGATCGCTTTCTTAGTAATTTCGTTAAAAACCACACGCTTGTAGCGGCCCTCATCACCACCGATGGCCTCACGCAGGTGCCAGGCGATCGCCTCCCCTTCGCGGTCCAAATCGGTTGCGAGATAGATTTCATCAGCCTTAACGGCAAGTTTGCGCAGCTCGTCGACCACCTTCTCTTTGCCCGGCAACACCTCGTAGTGCGCCGACCAATCCTTCTCGGGGTCTATACCCATACGACCAATCAGTTGCTCGCGCGCCTTCTTCCGCTTGTGGATCGCCTTCTCTTCGGGGCTCATCTTACGCGTTTTCGCCGCCTGGGCTGCGCGCGCTTTGGGGTCGCTCTTGGTGCCACTGCCACTAGTAGGAAGATCGCGGATATGGCCTACGCTCGACTTAACCACATACTGGTTACCGAGGTACTTGTTTATTGTCTTGGCCTTAGCCGGTGATTCGACAATAACGAGGGTCTTTCCCATCTTGCTCTTCCCTTTGGTGCCTGTTCGGCATAATTTAGACGCTGAGTGTTAAACGCAATGCAGCAATAAGCAGTTCAGCTGCCTTTTTAGCAATAGTTGCTCAGCACGGTGCCTGTCAATAGGCGAGTGCGCTTCTCTTTGATGGGCGCTACAATACTGCCGAAAGTCAAGATTGCAACCCTAACCGGAATTCGAGTTGCCACATATATACGAACAATGACAGTTTTTTTACGTTGTGATCCTCGTAGCAGTACTGCTTTCGGCGCTAGGATTGAATGCGATGTCTCTGATAGAGGAGATGATTGCCCTGAGCCCAAAGTAAGATATGGGGACACCGGATCCGAATGAGGCAGCCTCAGCAGCCGAACCACAGCAGCTCACCTCTGACCGCGCCATAAAACGAGCACAGATTTACATCAAATCTGCTGAGAAGCTGATGATCGAGTTGGCTAACGCTCGTCGCATCACCATGCAGCTGGCACAGTCGTATAAACAGAAACTTTACTGGCTCAGCCTTACGGTGGTGGCTGATGGCCACATCAACTAGGCCAAGTCGCTCGAGGCTGTCGGAGCGCCCTTGCCTGCACTTTCATATCTGAAACATGCGAAGGCTTGTTTGATGGGAGCGATGGTGCCGGCAGATCTGAAACAGGCGCGCCTGCAAGGGGTTGAAGCCGACATTAATCGTTTGGAGGCTACGGCTCAACCGGCGAAACCGCGTTTCACCGGCTAATCAGACTGGAGCAAAACGCGCAACGCCCTCGCCACTCTCTAGCCTGACCTCTTCGGTAAACATCTCCAACGGTCGAACCCAGAGGCTAAAGTCGCCGTAAAGCGTGCGATAGACGACCATCCACTCCTCGGTCTCAGAGTGACGTGCGGTACCGATCACTTCGTAGTCGTTGCCTTTGTAATGGCGGTAGATGCCGGGTTTTACCTCTTTCATTTCCTCTCCCAATTCGATTCGGGTAATACGCCTTCGGCGTACAACCCTCGTATGAGCGATCTACGCGATGCGTACGTTCGCGATCCCTTCAATTATAATTTGAGTTCCAATGCCTGCCTGGCCCGCTCAGCCAACTCACCCAGTGCGCCGGCCCGTTCCGGCTCACGCCAGTAAAGGGCCAGGTGGAATTGATCTGACTCGACCGCTTCGACCTCTCTCGGCAGCGACTGCAACCACTCGCTAAGTTGATTGAGGCGCGCAGGCGCTAGAGCGCGTTCACCTTTGACCCAGCTCCAACCTGATGGCAGCCCCTCATTAGCAATTGCGGTAATGCGCGCCACCGTCCAGCCGGTAAAGCTATCGCGCTCCTTGCGTGCTAGGTTAGTGCGCTGAAGTCGATAAACAGGGCTCTTCAGCTCCTCAGCCTCCATCTCCCCCTGTGCCCGCGGCAATGCCAGATTACCCAGACTCACCTGAAAGCCGTGTTTGCGCGCATCCAGACGCAGCTTGGCCTGAAACCGCTGACGTGGCGTTGGCATGACCCACATCATGGATCCGACCAAAGAGAGCATAATTAGAGCGATTATTGCCCATTTCATTTAACTTAATCTCCAGCAATGTGCTAAACCTGTAAATGGAGTCTTCGAAAAGCCGCCTTTAGCAGGAGAGCCGCTATGGCAAATTACAAACGTGTACTTGTAGCCGTGGACCTGACCAGCGATAGCGATCAAGTCCTGCAACGTGCCGTCGATATCGCAGAGCGCAACGGCGCGGCACTGCATCTGATTCATGTAATCGAGATCGTCAGCTTCGCCTATGGCGGCGATGTGCCAATGGACCTCACTAGTCTGCAAGAGCAGATCGACAAGCACGCGAATGAGCGCATAACATCAAAAGCCTCTGCTCTGAGCTATCCGGTTGCAGAGACGGTAGTCGCGACCGGTAACACCGAAGAGGAGATCCGTGAGCATGCTGCCAAGGTGGGTGCCGATCTCATCGTTATCGGCTCTCATGGTCGCCACGGTCTGGCTCTTCTACTCGGTTCAACTTCAAACGGCGTACTGCATGGCGCTAAATGCGATATTCTGGCTGTGCACCTGCAGGAAGAGGATTAACCCTCCTGCATCGCCTCCAGCTCGACCCAGCGCTCCATCAGTGACTCGAGGCGCTGTTCGAGCTCGGCCAGTTTCGCGAGTTCTGCAGCGACTGTCTCGTGGTCACCTTGATAAAAATCTGGCGTACTACAAACCGCTTGTTGTGCCTCAACCGCACTCTCAGCGGCCTCCAGCTCGTCCGGGAGGGCATCGAGCTCGCGCTGTAACTTATACGATAGCTTGGTCGACGCCTTTTTGGGCTTATCCGCAGGTCTCTTCAGAGCTTCGGCCTCAGCCTCAGTCTTGGCCGGCGGGTTGACATCCTTCACCGGGCGCTGACGCACCCAGTCGTTGTAGCCACCTACATACTCACCAATCTTGCCGTCGCCCTCAAACACCAGCGTGCTGGTAACGATATTATCGAGGAACTGACGATCATGGCTCACCAACAAAAGCGTGCCCTGATACTCCGTCAGTATCTCCTCGAGAAGCTCGAGTGTCTCAACATCCAGATCGTTGGTCGGCTCGTCGAGAATCAACAGGTTAGAGGGTTGGCTAAATAGTTTGGCCAGCATCACACGGTTTGTCTCACCCCCCGAGAGTGCTTTCACCGGGGTACGCGCACGCTCGGGTGTAAACAGAAAGTCTTGCAAGTAACTGATGATGTGACGCGAGCGGCCATTGATATCGATACTCTCTCGTCCACCCGAGACGTTGTCGATAATACTCTTCTCAGGGTTAAGCTGGCCACGCAGCTGGTCAAAGTAACCAACAATCAACTGCGAGCCAATACGCACTGAACCGGAATCAGGGGTTTGCTCACCCAGAATCACGCGCAATAAGGAGCTTTTACCGGCACCGTTTGGACCAATCAAACCGATCCGATCGCCACGCTGAATACGCACCGAGATCTCTTTGATGATTGGCTGTCCCGAAAACTCCAGGTTGACGTTTTTAAGCTCAGCAACCAGCTTGCCTGAGCGTACCGCCTCCTCCACATCGAAGCGTGCTTTACCCTGACGCTCGCGCCGCTCAGTGCGCTCGACACGCAGCTGCTTGAGCGCACGCACACGCCCCTCGTTACGAGTGCGCCGAGCTTTGATGCCTTGACGAATCCAGCGCTCCTCTTGGGCGAGCTTCTTATCAAACTCAGCATTGTGGCGTGCCTCATCCTCAAGCATCTTCTCTTTGCGCTCGAGGTACTGGGTGTAGTTACCGGGAAACGAAGCGATCTGCCCGCGATCCAACTCAACGATGCGCGTAGCGATACGATCAACCAGTGCACGGTCGTGCGAGATAAACAGCAAGCCCCCGCGAAAGTTCAGCAGAACCTGTTCTAGCCACTCGATCGTCTCAATATCTAAGTGGTTGGTCGGCTCGTCCAGTAGTAGTAGATCGGGCTGCTGGACCAGTGCCGCACCGAGCGCCGCACGACGGCGCCAGCCGCCAGAGAGCTCTGACATCAGCTTGTCACTGGGCAGATCAAGTTCCGTCATGACCCTTTCGATACGCTGCTCTAACTGCCAAGCATCACGCGCCTCGAGCTCATGTTGTAGCTTTTCAAGCTGAGCCATCGCGGCTTCATCGCCTACGGCTAGCAACTCATCATACTTCGACCGCAGCGCTTGAAGATCTGCGAGGCCCTCGGCAACTACCGACCGCACCGAGCGCTCATCCGCCGCAGGCAGGGACTGGGGTAATTCGGCAATACGAGCAACCGGATCACGTCGGTAGACACCGCCGTCGATATCCTGGCGCTTCGCCACCACGCTGAGCAGCGTCGATTTGCCGGCACCGTTTGACCCCACCAGACCGATACGCTCGCCCGGCTCAATCTGCAGATCCACCTTGTCCAGGATGGCACGTGCGCCAAAGCTAAGAGAGACCTGATCAAACTGTATTAACGCCATGAAAATCCTGCAGCAGAGCTAAGTAGAAAGCTCAATAAAAAGCCAAGTAAAAAATAGTGGGCGCTAGTGTACATCAAGGGGTGCATCCGCAGATAGGGATGCTACACTGAAGCAAAGCAGGCACGGGCAAAACTGATGAATTGGCACTGTCTTAGGACTCACTTCACAAAGCGATTTGAACCAGCAAGACTGAGTGCCTTGCTGCCCCGCATACTTCTCGTTATCACGCTAATCTCCACCGCGCTCTTCATTAACCCACTACAGGCCGCGAATAACGGCGACCTAGACGCCCAACGCGAACTCTTTCTCAAGCTTGAAAAGCTAGCTAAACAGGACAAAATCCAACCCACTGATGACGCCTACGCTCAGTTGTCCAGTTATCCACTCTTCCCCTACCTCGAGTACAATCGTTTAGTCGCCAAGTCAGGTGGAGTGTCAGAGGCGGATTTCAGACGCTATGAGGCACGCTTTCCTAATCTGCATTTAGGCCGCCTTTTACGAACACGCCTCCTTACGGGTCTTATAGATCGTGGCCAGTGGGAAACTTATGCCAAGTACTACGCGGATCTCGATTCACCAAACGCCGAACAGCAGTGTCTATTTGCCCGTTCAGTCTATCGCGCCGGTGATAAACCGCGTGCATATGAGCTGGGTCGAGACCTCTGGGTGGCTGGAAACTCGCAGCCGAAAGTGTGTGACCCACTGTTTAAAGAGATGCGTGCCGATAGCGCTATTGACTCTGAGCTAGCCTTGGAACGTACCCTAAATGCACTGGAACAGAACCAGTCGGGGCTAGCGGGTTATGCCAAACGTTTCATCACTCAGAAGAGCCTGAGAAACATCGCTGAGGATGCGCTGGCCGTCTACCGCTCACCCGAAAAAATAGTAGAACTCAGTCGCGGCATGCGCGGTGAGCTGCAGGCGCGACTGCAGAAAATCGCCGTCCAACGTGCTTATCGCAAAGGCTACGAACGTGCGCTGAACCTGCTATTACAGCTTGGCGATCAGTTCAACCTAACGGCAGAAAATGTTGAATTGCTCGGCAAAGTGGGGGTGCGCGCAGCCAAAGAGCTACGTTCAGAGGATCGCGAAAAGCTAGCCAAACTGGACCCGAGTTATGCCAGTCCAAACCTTACTGAGTGGCGAATCAGGCTCGCACTTCAAGATAAAGACTGGTTAGAAGTTAAACATTTAATAACCAAACTTCCAGTTGAGCTTCAAGGTAATAACCGCTGGCGTTACTGGGCCGGTATCGCCAACGAGCGCTCCGGCGGACGCGCAGACTTTACCAAAATTCTAAAGCAGCGCAGCTTCTACGGTTTCATTGCTGCCGAGCTAAAACAGCAGCCTTTCGAACTAAACCAGCAGTCGCCGCAATTTAGTGAGGCTCTACTTGAACCGCTGCGTAACTCAGCCCAGATGGCGCGCATTAAGGAGCTAGTCAAACTCGATCGCTACACCGTTGCTCGCTCTGAGTGGAATAGTTGGATCGCTACGCTAGACGCTCAACAGCGCCAGGCGGCTGCTCGACTGATGGCTCATATCGGCTGGTACCAGATGGGTATCCTAGCTGCTGCGTACGAGGGTCTGTGGAATGATATGGTGCTGCGCTTTCCTGAGGCCTACCCCGAGCTTTTCGTCAAAGAGTCAAATCAGCGCAACATCGACCCCTTATGGTCACTGGCCGTCTCGCGCCAGGAGAGCGCCCTATTCCCTTGGGCTCGCTCTCCGGTCGGCGCACGTGGCTTGATGCAACTGATGCCGGCTACTGCCAAACGCACGGCACAGAAAGCACGTATCCCCTACCGCGGTCCGCACGAACTCTACGAAGCACACACCAACGTGCGCCTTGGTACAGCCTACTTAGCACAGATGGCCAAACAGTTTGATGGCAACCGCGCGTATGCCACGGCTGCCTACAATGCCGGGCCTCATCGCGTTACTCGCTGGCTTAAGGGTCGCGAAGATTTACCGCTGGATATCTGGATCGAACTGATCCCCTTTGATGAGACCCGCACCTATGTACAGAACGTGCTGAGTTTCCGTGTGATTTATGCGCAGTTACGCGGTGAGCCGCGCACACTTTTCAGTGATGCAGAGCGCAAGGCGCTGGTGTTGGCGAGCCGTTAGAGCGGCAAGTTCACTGAACCACTCAAACTAACCCGTGAAGAAACTGAGCGAGCTGCGGTGCTGTAAACGGCCAGTCGAGCTCCACCCCGCTCTTGGCATCTCGCAACACAGGAATGCGCGTGCCGTAGCGTTCGACCAGCACATCTTCAAAAGCGATATCAACCAGATCGACCTCGAACTGCTCAGGATCCATCCCCTCGATTAGAAGAGGGACAGCCAGGTCACACAGATGGCAACCCTCGGTGGTCATTAACTCGAGTAACCGCATTCTCATCTCCTCATCTCACCGGTCAACCGCAGCGACTTATGCTGCACTGCAAAAATTAAACCTTTTGCTCACTTGTCCAAAGGGTTATCAGGGGGTATTCTGATCAAATATTGTGCAGAGCAGCATTTTTCACTCCTAGCCCCCACTCTTGACAGAGAACGTAGAGAAAGTAGAGAAGATTTGCACCCTGCCCGTTGAACCGAAAAAGGATCTGATTGTGATGCAGAACAACACGCCAAACTCTATCGACCCACAAGAGTTTATCAACTATGTGACCAGCGAAACCAATAAGATGCTCGAGAATTTCTCTGCCTCAGGCGGTGACGATGTCTTCGCGCAATTCTCGCGCTCTTGGACTGAGCTGGCCACGCGCTCACTGGAAGATCCAACACTCTGGATTCGTGCTATTGCCGACTATCAGACTGCACAGTTCAACCTGTGGAAAAATTTGATGAGCGGCAATGTCTCTGAAAACCCAGTTGCAGTCCCACAAAAAGGCGACCGACGCTTTCAGGGCGAAGAGTGGTCTAAGAGCCCTATCTACGACTACATCAAGCAGTCTTACCTGCTGACTTCGCAAATGCTGACCGAGATGGCGAGCAATGCCAAACTGGGTGACGGTGAACAGGCTAAACTGAACTTCTACACCAAGCAGTACATTGATGCCATGTCGCCCACTAACTTTGCGATGACCAACCCTGAAGTTCTGGCGCAAGCACTGGAGACCAAAGGCCAGAGCCTGGTTGATGGCATGAAAAACCTATTGGCTGACTTTGAGAAGGGCCGCATCTCAATGACCGATGAGAGCGCCTTCACACTCGGTGAAAACCTAGCGACAACCGAAGGCTCGGTGATTTTCCAGAACGACCTGATTCAGTTGATCCATTACAAGCCGCAAGCGGCGCAAGTTTACACCCGCCCGACATTGATCGTGCCTCCAAGCATCAACAAGTTCTACATCCTTGATCTGCAGCCACACAACTCCTACGTGAAGTACTGTGTAGAACAGGGTCAGAACACCTTCCTGATCTCTTGGCGCAACCCGAGCTCAGATCAGTCCGAAATCAGCTGGGACGACCTGGTTGGAGAAGGCATCTTGGAAGCCATTCGCGTAACAAAAGAGATCAGTGAAACGGACAAGATCAATCTGGTGAGCTGGTGTGTTGGCGGTACACTAACCGCCACTGCGTTGGCAGTGATGGCTAACCGCAAAGACAACAGCATCTCTAGCGCTACTTTCCTGACTACTTTGACAGACTTCTCTGATCCAGGTGATCTCTGTGTATTCATCGACGATTACCAGGTGAAGCAGCTCGAGGATAAAGTAACCAAGCAGGGTTACCTCAATGGTCGAGAGCTGGCGACTTCGTTCAACATGCTGCGCTCGAATGATCTGATCTGGTCTTATGTAGTCAACAACTACCTAAAAGGTCAGACTCCAGCGCCATTTGATATACTCTACTGGAACAGCGACTCAACCAACCTGCCAGCGAAGATGTACACCTACTACATCAACAAGATGTATCTGGAGAACAAACTGGTTGAACCGAACGCGCTAACCATCTGCGGTGAGCCCATCGACCTGGGCAAAATCAAGGTTCCAACCTACTTCCTGTCGACCATTGAAGACCACATCGCGCCATGGAAAGCGACGTTCAAGGCAACTGAGACCTTCGGTTCTGATATAGAGTTCGTGCTGGGCGCTAGCGGCCACGTTGCTGGGGTTATTAATCCAGCATCAAAAAACCGTCGCAACTACTGGGTAAAAGGCGAGAAAGGTCAGGGAGCAGATCACTGGCTAGAGACAGCTGAACGTGTTGAAGGCAGCTGGTGGCCAAACTGGGCTGAGTGGGTGCGCAAGCGTGCGGGCAAGAAGATAGATGCACCGACGAGCCTGGGCAACAAAGAGCACAAGCCGATTGAAGCGGCTCCGGGCAGCTATGTAAAGGTGCGTATCGACTGATACCTAGGGCAACGTAGAGCCGACAAATGTACGAGCGATGTAGCGCAAAGCGCCATGTCGCGACCGACGTCAAGCGAGTCGGGAAATAGCCTTCGGCTACACCGCTCCCACACCAAAAACGGCGCATCAAGCGCCGTTTTTTCCATTTCGATACTTAAAAACAGGAGTAGACCGCCTGCCGGTCTGCATCCAATCCCGACACAATAACCACCGCGCGTACCGCGACTCCGTGTGGCGCCTGCCCCAACGCTTTAATCCAACTCTGATTTTTTAGGAACCAGCTTATGCTGCACCTCGGCTCCTGATCGTGTCCGACCTCTTTAGCTTTCTCGTCTGATTTAAACTTAGTCCAACAAGGGGCTGGTGTGATTGTAAATTGCTCACTAGACCAGTGCTCGATCGTCTATGTGTCAGCGGCGACGTTTCACTGGTTCGCTGAAATTAGAGTCATCCACCCGAGTGAGTGATCCGTATGACGCTGCATGAGACCAAAACTGTTTTACGATGGTGGCTGTCCACTGTGCCGCAAAGAGATCAACCACTACATCAAAATTGACCGAGATAAGCGGATCGAATGGATCGATATCACTCGCGAGCAAGCACTGCTAGCCGCGCAGGGCTTGAGTTTCAGCGAGACTATGAGGTTAATTCATGCAGTCGATTCGACTGGCGAGCGCCGGATCGGTGTGCCCGCCTTTCTGGTGATCTGGGACCAGTTGCCCGGATATCGGTGGCTGGCGCGTGCAGTGCGTGCCACGCGCACTACTGGACCGCTCAACTGGCTCTATTACAAATTCGCCAACTGGCGCTATGCTCGGCGCTGCAAAGAGGGCTGCGCCCTGCCTAGGGACTAACCCTGTCGCGAAATACGGCTTTGCCGTACATCCCTCCTACGCGGTGTCCTGTCGTACGAGCGATGTAGCGCAAAGCGCTATTTCGCGACCCTGCTCTGCTAATCCGTCCCCGACAGATAACTCACCAACAAGAGCACCAGATAAACAACCACCACGCCGCGAATATAGGCACGTACCAGCCGTTCGCGTGCTATCCACTTTTCCGGTTCCTCAGCCTTAGCCTTCTGCCGATTTACCCACCAGAGCCCAAACAGTGCGGACAGGGCCGTCACTAATCCAAACCCTTGAGCGTAGGCTTCAAACACTACTCACCCCCACCGCTCTCTCCTACTACTGGCGACGCCCCTTGCAGACGCTATGTTGCTCTTCAGTACCCTCCAAACCGGAGAGCACCCAAACGTTTGCCACTCTATCAGAGGCAGGAGCGCCTTGCAGGTCATTGAGCAGTGTTTGACAGCGCTCGTTTGCCTCTGCGGGGTTGAGAGGCCGCTCATAGAGATCAGCCACAGTAAGTGTGCCATCGTAGCTCTCGCGCACCAGATAGATCATGTTCTCACGCGTGTAGGTACCAAAGCTGTTGATATGCGCTTGTAGGTTGGTCGCACTGGCGTAAACTGGCGATTCGGTCCTGGTTGCTGCACTGCTCAGATTGGCTGCCAACGCCAATATCAGGCCCAAAACAGCGCAGACTGCCGCACCTACTGCCCAGCTCACTGCCCAGATACGGGACTCAGGCGAAACGGTTGTATATTTCCGAGACATTAACCTTGGCTCCATATTTTGCCGCCAACAGATACATGCCGCCCATTTTACGATGCAAAAAAAGCACATCGGCAGGCGGAGTATGCCAGGCGTTGGGGTCTCGACTGACCGACATCCCTCGCTGTTGAATACGTTTGGCCAGATCGGATGCACCAAAGTCATAGGTACCACCGGCCCGCAAAGGCTCTGCGGCTAGCATAAAGATATCCAGGACAACCTCGCGATTGGCAACATCAGCCCCCTTGGCGAAGAAGCCAAGATCCTCGAGTGCGCTCTGCAGGCCCGCTCGCGACTGAGCGATTGCCACATCGATAGCGCGTTTGTATTGAGCAACGAAACCTCTATCAAAGGCCCGAACGGCGCCGAAATCAAGCAGCACTAACTGGCGAGTTTCGGGTTGCACCTGATAGTTAGCTGGATTGGGGTCGGTCTGCATCAGATTGAAGTGAAGCATCTCCGTAAAGAAGAGCTCCAGCATGATGGCTAACAGACGCCCTGCATCTTCGGGGTGCTGTTCCAACCAAGTATCCAGCGACTGAGCCTGGATAAAGCTCATTGTTAGAATTTCTTTACTGGTTAGGCGCTCATAACATTCGGGCATCAGCACCTGATCATTGAGCCTGAAACTGTTTAACGCTTCAGAGTACTGATTCAGGTGACGAGCCTCTGCCAGATAGTCCGCTTCCAAATGAAGCTGACGCCGCGCCTCGGCAATGAGATCATCCAGGTCCAGCGTGCGCGGAATCAATCCGCTCATACGAAGCAGCGAGACCACATTGTCGATATCGCTATCAATACTCTCAGCTACGCCAGGGAACTGAACCTTAATTGCCAGCTCCTCTCTGTCATCCAAGCGCGCCTTGTGGACCTGTCCGATTGACGCTGCAGCGACCGGATCAAACGAGAAATAAGTGAACTGGTCCATCCACTCCTCACCCCAATGCGACTCTAGGCTATCGAGGAGTTGGGTTTTGGGCATTACCATCCCTTGAGCCTGCAGCCGAGCCAACACTGCGGCCAACTCAGCGGGCAAGAGTGTGCCTGCATCCATTGATAGCAATTGCCCCATCTTCATTGCAGCACCGCGCATACGCGCTAGGTTATCGGCAACGTGTGAGAGATTCTTCTGTGTCAGCACCAGTTCGCTGAGCGGAGCGCTTTCGCCCTTAACCCAACGCTTGGAACCTTCAGCCACCACATTACCTGCGACTCGTGTGGCCAGCCCACCGAGTTTCAAAAGTCGTGATGTGCGGCTTTTGGGAACGCGTGCCGCGCGCATGGTGTTATCAGTAGTCATGCGAGCATATACGCCAGCCACAACGACTCGGACTAGTGAAGGTTAGGATTCTAAGGTGTTGTATTCACCAAGAACTGGCCTCAAACTATCTGCTCAATTACTCATTTTTGTGTCACTTTTTTATAACCGGAGAGCTCGCCATGGATAACTTCTTCGATAAAGGTTTAGAGATGCGCCGCAGCACACTGGGAGCAGAATATGTCGACAAGAACTTAGCTGCTGCAGACGAGCTAACCCGCCCCTTCCAAGAGGCGATGACCGCTTGGTGCTGGGGCTTCGGCTGGAGCGACGAGGCGATCGATCCAAAAACGCGCTCCTTGATGAATCTGGCAATGCTGGGTGCGATGGGCAAGAGTCAGGAGTGGGCCACCCATTGTCGCGGGGCTCTTAACAACGGCTGTAGCGTCGAGGAGATCCGCGCCGCGATTCATATGGTCGGCATCTATGCGGGTGTACCCGCAGCGATAGAGTGCTTGCGTAACGCCCGCACGGTACTTGAGGAGGCCGGCAAGCTTTGAGTCAGAGTGCCTCTATTGAGATCAAGGCGCTATTGAAACTTGCTTGGCCCATCCTGCTGGCTCAATCCTCGATGACAGCAATGAGCCTGGCTGATTCATTGATGGCCTCGCACGCCGGACCCGACGATCTAGCTGCCGTGGCGCTGGGTGCCTCAATCTGGCTGCCGATGCTCATCTCAATGAGCGGCCTGATGATGGCGCTAACCCCGATCGTTGCTTATCTGTTTGGTGGAAACAAAACAAGCGAAGTACGCGCGGAACTGCACCAGAGCTTGCTGCTAGCGCTAATACTCGGCGTTATTGCAGTGATGCTACTGCGTAATGCGTCGCCGCTACTGGGCTGGCTCGGCGTTGAGACAACCCTGCAGCTTAAAGCTCAGGACTATCTTGATGCGATCAGTTGGGGGCTACCGCTGATGCTACTCTTTCAGTCGATGCGTTCATTTGCCGAGGCGTTTGGGCTGACTCAACCGATGATGCGCATTGGTCTGCTAGCGGTCGCCTTGAATATACCGATGAACTATCTATTTATTTTCGGCAAGCTGGGCTTTCCTGAGCTTGGCGGCGTGGGGTGTGGTTACGCGAGCAGTGCGGCCTTTGCACTGATGTTCGTCAGTGCTGTTCTGCTGCTGCATTTGAGCCCAAATTTCCGAGAGCTAGAGCTTTGGCGAGGACGCTGGCAATTTAACTGGCCGCGTGCCCGGCATCAGTTAGCTGTAGGGTTGCCGATAGCCTTTGCCTTACTGATCGAGACCAGCATGTTCTGTTTTATCGCCCTGCTGCTGGCAGATTATGGCGCTGTAGTGATCTCTGCCCACCAAATTACCCTGAGCATTTCGAGCTTCATCTTTATGCTGCCGCTGAGCCTCTGTCTAGCTCTGACGATTCGTGTGGGCCAACACCGTGGCGCCGGTAAACTGCAACAAGCTCAACACACCAGCCTCCTCGGCCTTGGCCTAAGCTTGCTCGTTTCGCTAATGAGCTTCTGCATTCTGCGTTTTATTGCAGCGCCGATGGCTGGTTACTACTCCGACAGTCTGGAGGTTGTTGAACTCGCTGCTTATCTACTGGGCCTGGCCTCGCTGTATCAGTTCTCAGATGCGCTGCAGTTAGCCGCAACGGGTGCCCTGCGGGGGTTTAAAGAGACACATACACCACTGATTATCTGCTTTATCGCCTATTGGATTCTTGGCATCCCGAGTGGTTACTATCTGGCTGAATATCAAGGGTTTGGAGCTGCCGGCTACTGGCTCGGAATTCTGATCGGACTCAGTTTTGCGGCCGTACTTTTGATACGTCGTCTGATTCGAGTCACCCAGTATGACCTCGCGCCAATTACTCCTTAGCTGTTTCTCCCTACTGCTTGTCGCCTGTGGCACCGACGAGGCGACCTCCTTAGTTGAGCGCTACGCTAGCCGGACCAGCAACGCGATAGACACCGACATAGCGCTGCAACTCAAACCAGCAGCAGAGCTTTACAACCCACTTTCACCGAGGCGCGAGCGTCTCGCCGAAGTGCCTGAAATTCGCGAAGGGTTACTTGATCTAATCGATCTACGTCACTGCAACCTTATGCAGCTCGTTAGCGAGCGCAATACTAGCCTGGGGCGTGTCGCTAAACCGTCACAACGCCTTATTTATGAGCTCAAGATTCTGCCCGAGCTGAACCGCTGTCTCTCGGCACTGGGCGATGATGAAGAGAAGTCCGAACTTAAAGCGAAGCTCGAGCAGTATGCGCAGACCAAACGCCTTGGCTTCGCACCGCTACTACTAAATGCCATTTACAACACCGATGAGATGGAGCAGCACTTCTCGTTGGGACAGCCGCCCCTAACCCCCGGTGATCAGGGTTACCTATCCCCATTGGTCGGGTCACTTGAGCGCTTCAGCCTGCTCACCACTCTAGTCAAAGAGCAAAAGTGGGAGACTCCTGACTTTACTGACACCCTGGAGAGTGACTACGAAATACTCTATCGCACCGACTTTGGTGCCCGCTGGATCAGTTCAATGGCTCTGCTCACGCAAACACTGAATCAGGCCAGCAAAGGTATCGAGCAGCGATTGGCGGGTCGCCCAATCTGCTTCAACGGCAAGCAAAACAGTACATCAGAGATACTGTGGAATGTGTTTTTGAAATTTTATGTTGGTGAACTCCAACCATACATCGCACAAGTCGAGCGCGAGGGCAAAGAGTGGAGTCGACTACACAGAGAGATTATCGATCCGCTATCCGAAATACCTCAGGTAAGGAATGTGGCGCTTTACTTCCAACTCACAGAGGAGTCACCCCTATGGGGTCCCTACCTCAGTGCACGCCAGCGCCATACAGAAGCTTGGCAAACGCTGTTGGATCAGTGCGGATTGCGTCCAGGCGCCTAGTTTCATCATATGAAAATCATTCAGAGAACCGGTATGACCGAAAAGACGTATTATCACGTGTGCCGAACACTCTCTCTTTGAGTAGGTAGGCACTAGATTATGGGGCCATATCTGGCTGGCCGGCCTGGCCTCCACCTGATCTAGCTCTACAACGTTATACGGAAATACAACAAAAAATCGTAAACGAGGTTTAGACATGTCAAAGAAAACCGAAGACAAGGCGATTAATCGTCGCTCATTCCTGAAAGGCGGCGCAGCTGCCGGTGCCCTGGCAGCAGGTGCAGTTGCTGCTCCAGCAGTGCTTGCTGGCGGTCACGCAAAAACAATCACTATCAAAATGCAATCCTCATGGTCAGCGTCTGACATCTTCCAAGAGATGGCACAGCAATACGCCGATCGCGTTGAGGCGATGTCAGGTGGTCGTCTGAAAATTGAACTGCTGCCAGCGGGTGCAGTTGTAAAAGCCTTCCAGGTGCTCGACGCAGTACATGACGGCGTTATTGATGCGGCCCACTCAGTACCAGTTTACTGGTATGGCAAGAATAAAGCAGCGTCTCTGTTCGGTACTGGCCCGGTATTTGGCGGTAATGCCAACACCATGATGGGCTGGTTCTATAAAGGGGGCGGCCAGGAGCTGTACCGCGAACTAACTCAGGACACAATGGACCTGAACGTAGTCGGCATGATGGGCTTCCCAATGTTCCCGCAGCCATTCGGTTGGTTCAAAGGTGAAGTGACCAAGGCCGAAGACCTGAACGGCTTTAAGTACCGTACCGTGGGCCTTGCAGCTGACCTGCTGCAAAACATGGGCATGGCAGTTGCACAGCTACCAGGCGGCGAAATCGTTCCAGCGATGGAACGTGGTGTCATCGACGCATTCGAATTCAACAACCCAACTTCAGACCGCCGTTTCGGTGCCGCTGACGTAGCGAAAAACTACTACCTCAGCTCTTACCACCAGGCATCTGAATCGTTTGAATTCCTCTTCAACCGTGATCTGTTCGAATCACTCGATCCAGATCTGCAGGCGATTCTGCAGCACAGCGTAGAAGCTGCGTCTACCTCTAACACAATGCTAGCACTCGACCAGTACTCTCAGGACCTGATGGAGCTGCAGCGTGACGAAGGCGTTACGGTACACCGTACGTCTCAAAACATTCTTGAAGCTCAGATCGCGTCTTGGGACAAGATCATTGTCGAGCTCGAGAAAGACCCATTCATGAAGAAGGTCCTCGACAGCCAGCGCGCTTGGGTAGAGCGTGTCGGTTACTTCGAGATTATGGCGGGCGCGGACGTAGTGACTGCGTACAACCACTTCTTCCCGGGCAAGCTGTCAATGTAATTACATCAGTAATTGGATAGAACAGTTACAGCGGGGGGAGCACTCTCCCCGCTTAGTTTTTCGAGGATTCATCAATGCTAGGTTATATCCGTTTTGCCGATAACCTCTCCGCATGGGTAGGCAAAGCTTTCGCATGGCTCATCATCGTGATGGCCTTCGGCGTCGGCTATGAGGTCTTTGTACGTTACGCTCTGAACTCACCAACCGCTTGGGCGCTAGACGTCTCGTTCATCATGTACGGCACGCTATTTATGATGGGTGGCGCATACACACTCTCCAAAAACGGCCATGTTCGCGGCGACTTTATCTACCGCACTTGGTCCCCTCGCACTCAGGCGAAGGTCGATCTAACGCTCTACTTCATCTTCTTCTTCCCCGGAGTTCTCGCGCTAATCCTCACTGGCTGGAAATACGGTGTACGCTCTTGGGGTTACGGTGAAGTCTCAGTCAATAGCCCCGCTGGCATTCCCATTTACCAGTTCAAAATGGTTATCGTGGCCGCCGGCGTGCTCCTGCTTTTCCAAGGTATTGCTCAGGTGATGCGTTGTATTTACTGCATCCGCACAGGCGACTGGTTAGCATCGCTCGACGGCGATGATGTAGAAGAGACAGAAGTCCTTCTGATGCGCCAGGCAGACTCTCAAAACACGCACGAAGATCAGCTTGCTGATACTGAAACGACTGCGAAGGATCGATAAGATGAGTGACCCGATAATCGCAATTATTATGCTGGGGCTGTTCCTGTTTATGGTACTGCTCGGCTTCCCGATCGCTTTCACTCTGATGGCGATGGGTATCATTTTTGGCTACTACGCCTACTTTGATGCTGACCGGATGTGGCGCGGCTATGAGCGCATGATGGCGAAGGGGGATGTTGATACCCTAAGCCAATTCAGCGGCTGGATCGAAGGCCTGTTCAATAACCGAATATTCGACCTCTTCATCAACCAGACCTACTCGGTTATGGCGAATGAGGTTCTTACAGCGATCCCGCTGTTCCTATTTATGGGCTACATTGTGGAGCGCGCCAACATCGTTGGACGACTCTTCTCTACGCTGAATATCGCGGCTAAAAACCTGCCCGGCTCAATGGGTGTTGCAGCATTGGTCACCTGTGCACTCTTTGCTACCGCAACCGGTATCGTGGGCGCAGTGGTAACGTTAATGGGTCTGCTAGCCCTGCCCTCAATGCTCAAGGCGCGCTACGATCGCAGCTTCGCCGCAGGTATCATCTGTGCGGGCGGTACGCTAGGCATTCTGATTCCTCCGTCGATTATGCTCATCGTCTATGCGGCGGCATCTGGTGTGTCCATCGTGCGTCTCTACGCGGGCGCCCTACTTCCTGGCTTAACACTGGCCGGCTTGTACCTTATCTATGTAATGGTGCGCGCCGCGCTGCAGCCTGAATTGGCACCTAAACCGACAAAAGATGAGGTGCCAGATCTTCCACTTGGCAAAGTGTTGTGGATGCTACTGACCTCCTTCCTGCCACTGGCAGCGCTGATCCTATCCGTGCTGGGTTCGATTCTGGGTGGTCTAGCAACACCCTCGGAGGCCGCATCAATCGGTGCTTTGGGTGGTATTGTTCTGGCAGCTGCATATCGCTCACTAACTTGGGAGCGTCTACGTGAATCGGTCTACCTCACAATGCGCACCACCGCGATGGTTTGCTGGTTGTTTGTCGGCTCATACACCTTCTCGAGTGTCTTCTCGTACCTCGGTGGTGAGCACGTCGTGGCTGACTTTGTTACAAGTATGGACCTGTCGCCTCTCGCCTTCCTCTTGATGGCTCAGCTGATCATCTTCCTATTGGGTTGGCCGCTTGAGTGGTCGGAGATCATCATTATCTTCGTGCCGATATTCCTACCGCTCCTGCCGATCTTCGGTATCGATCCGCTCTTCTTCGGTATTCTGGTGGCACTCAACCTCCAGACCTCGTTCTTGACCCCGCCGATGGCGATGTCGGCCTACTATCTGAAAGGGATAGCGCCGCCTGAGGTTAAGCTGACGGAGATCTTTAAGGGGTGTATGCCGTTCCTAGCGATGGTGTTTGTAGCGATGATTCTGATGTACACGGTACCGGACATCGTCTACTACTTACCTAACCTCCTCTACGGACCGAAATAGGAGCTCGCATGACTGAACTACCAACAACCTCCGCGATTGCATTGCGCGAGCGCCAGATAAGTGGCGACCTCAGCGCGCTTGAGATCGTGAATGCCTACATCGGTCAGGTGGAAGCGCAGGAGGAGAAGGTGCAGGCGTTCGCATGGTTTGACCCCGAATATGCGCGTACTCAGGCTCAGGCGCTGGACGCACATCGGATGCGGGGGCTCCCTCTGGGGCCTCTGCACGGCATCCCAGTGGCACTCAAAGATATCATCGATACCAAAGCGATCCCGACAGAGAACGGGACATCGATCGATACCGGTCGTGTGCCCAAACGGGACGCCGAACTCGTTTCTCGACTGCGCTCTGCCGGTGCCATTATTTTCGGTAAAACCCGTACCACACCTTTCGCTTATCTTACGCCGTGCGAAACGCGTAATCCGCACAGTCTCGACCACACTCCTGGCGGCTCATCCTCCGGGTCTGCTGCAGCTGTCGCAGCGGGAATGGTACCGCTGGCGATTGGCACCCAGACTGGTGGCTCGGTTATTCGCCCCGCATCCTTCTGTGGAATACATGCGATCAAGCCAAGTTTTGGCTTGATACCGCGTACCGGTGTACTGATGCAGTCTCCAACACTTGATACCGTTGGTGTCTTCGCTACCTGTATCGAGGACTTGGGCCAAGCGCTGGATGTGCTTGCCGGCTACGATGAGAAGGACAGCGCAACTACGCTTGCTCCATCCCCTCAAGCAGCCAGCATTACTCGCCAGAAAGTTCCAGTAACCCCGACCTTCGCTCTAGTAGAGCCGCCAGGTTTCGATCGCGCCAGCGACGAGCTTAAAGCGGCACTCAACGAAGTCGGCGAGTTCCTTGGCGAGCAGGTGTTCTCGACCACCTTGCCTAAGGCGTTCGATGAAGCTGTTGAAGCGCGTATGACTATCAACTTAGCCGAGATGGCTAAGTGCTACTACCGCTACTCTAGCCAACACGCTGATCAACTCCCAGCCGAGGTAGCTGATGCAATCGCCCAGGGTGAAAAGGTGATGGCCCGCGACTATATCTCTGCACTGGATTGGCGCGAGCTTCTTAATTCTGGACTCGAAGAGATGTTTGAACGTTGCGATGCCATGATTCTGCCGTCTGCGACGGGTGCTGCACCGGGCTTAGATAGCACTGGCGATCCGATCTTCAACGGTATCTGGACACTTTGCGGTACACCGGTCGTTAATATTCCGGTGTTCACTAGCGAGTCTGGCCTACCCATGGGTATTCAGCTGGTTGGACCGCGTGGTGACGATGCTCGTCTGCTACGTACGGCCCGCTGGCTGGCGCAAAGTCTGCAACAAGAACAGGTTAATGAGGAGGTCGCCTAACTATGCGATTCATACTGGCACTAATTGGTTTTGGACTGCTGGCAGTATTCCTTGGAATACTTGCTTTCACTGTGAATCACAATGACCTAACTATCGTGTGCGCGCTCGCTGTTGCGATGTGTGGCTTTGACTTTTTCAGGGCTGCAAGAGCTGACGAACAGCACTAACATGAACGCGGGCTTTTAGCCCGCGTTTTTCTTTTAACCGCGAACGTGCGCTTTGCGTAGATCGCTCCTACCTATTCTTGCGAAACTGCGTTTTAATCAGATCGCTTCTACTTTCCTACCCACTGCATAATCTGCGTGATGTTCATAGCACCTGAGGCGCGGTCTTTCTCCTTGCCGTTTTCAAAGCGTACCATGGTTGGCAGACTGCGGATGGCATACTTGGCCGCCAACTGCTGTGCGGCTTCGGTATCGACCTTGGCAAAGCGAACCTGGGGTTCCATCCGCTTAGCGGCCTCAGCAAATGCGGGCGCCATCATACGGCAGGGTCCACACCAGCCCGCCCAAAAGTCGACAATTACCGGTACGTCAGTGTTACGAACAAAATTACCAAAGCTCTCCTCATCGAGTGCAACGGGTGCACCCGTGAAGATCGCTTTACGACATTTGCCACAGGCTGGCCCCTGCTCCAAGCGGTCGGCAGGAACTCGATTGGTAGCAAGGCAGTGAGGACAAGAAAGATTAAGAGATTCGCTCATGGTAACTCCATATACATTCAATATTTCTAATATTGGGTTTTAACCCAACAATTTCAAGGGAATCCGTGCTTAAGTCGAATACGAAGGAAGCACCTAATACACTTACTATTGGCACGCAAATTAATTTTTAGGTTGGCGCTGGAGATCGACTATTGCGAGTAGTAGGTCCTAGCGCGATAACATCACGATCTGATTCAGCTTAGGACTCTCGATGAGCAGCGTAATCTTTCACGAACACAGCACCGATGACAGAAACCTTATTCTTGAGGTACACCTCAACTCTGAGCGTTCACTCAACGCCCTCACTAAGGAGATGATCGACCTAATCCTGCCACGCCTCGATGCAGCCGCCAGTGACGACCGGGTCAAAGCAGTTCTACTCACCAGCGCCGGCGAGAAAGCCTTCTGCGCCGGGGGTGATGTGGTGAATCTCTACAAATCGATCGTCAACGAAGAGGGCTCCAGCTTCCCGGTCGACTACTTCACTGCCGAGTACACCATCGACTACCGTATTCACACCTTTCCTAAGCCATTCATCTGCTGGGGTAGTGGTTATGTGATGGGTGGAGGCATGGGTCTGATGAACGGCTGTAGTCATCGCGTAGTCACACAAACATCACACCTAGCTATGCCCGAAGTGACCATCGGTCTCTACCCAGATGTAGGCGCTAGTTTTTTCCTCAACCGCATGCCAGGTCGCACGGGCCTATTTCTTGGCCTGACAGGCAACCCAATCTACGCTGCAGACGCGCTCTTCCTTGGGCTTGCCGACCGCTTTGTTGATGCGGCAAAGCTGCCCGAGCTGATCAGTGCGTTAGTTGCTGCCGACTGGAGCGAAAACGCCTACACCAGCGTAACCCGTGTGCTGCGCCGGCTAGAACATGAGTCGCAAGCGCTCTACCGGAGCGATTCGCCGATTCAAGACCACTTTGAGTTTATTCAGCGGATAACCGATCAAGATTCGCTCAACAATTTGATACAAGCGATGGACCAGCTCGAAAGCCAAGATCCATGGATTCAACGCTCCAAAAAGGCGATCACTCACGGTTCGCCCCTATCAGTGAATATCATTGCTGAGCAGCTCCAACGCTGCCGGCATCTCTCCCTCAAAGAGGTGTTTATGGCCGAGCTTGAGTTATCAGTACAGTGTTGCAGACATCGCGAGTTTCCCGAGGGTGTGCGTGCCCTGCTGGTCGATAAAGATGGCAAACCTGAGTGGACTTTTAAGCGCGTAAGTGACGTGGACCCTGCAGCGGTGCAGAAGTTCTTCGAGTCGCCCTGGAATAGCGCACCGAACCCGCTGGCGGCGCTCTGAGCGGTCTACACTAACTCCGGACTTGGGATCGCGAAGTAGCGCTTGGCGCCACATCGCTCGTACATCCTTAACCCGACCCGTCGCCTCAAGAGGCGATCTACAGATCAGTGTTTGTTGGTTTTCGCCAAGAGTGCTTCAAGCTTGTTGCTGAGGCGCTCCTCTTTTTCGGCGACGCGCTGCTGTTTACGCTGTTCTTTTTGACGCTCAACACGGCGCTGCTTGTACTCGACTAGCTTCGCTTTGGCATGGCCCGCTTCGCTCTCATTGACGGTGCCTGAAGCTTCGCCATTTAGGTCAACACGGTCTGCACCCTCAACAATAGACTGCAGATAGCGCGGGTTGCGCACATAGGTAGCCAGGGCGCGTTTAATTTTGCCGCGGCTCACTTTATCTTCAGAGACCAGATCCTCCTGAATGCCGATTTTGAGTGGTTTCGGCTCGGCAGCGTTGAACGCCTTCGGATAGTTTGTCTCCAACAGTTCTACCGCTGCCTGGTTTGCTGCGCGATTTTTGTTGCGCGCTTTGTCTGAGTTCTGTTCGCTCACGTTCTCTTCTCGTTTGTTGCCTAGGCTAAAGCCCTAATCGATGCCGCATTTTAACAGCATATCTAGGCTTGTTAAGCCCCTTTTTCGCGCACTGCGAATTCAGCCAGTGAGTGAGTTATCAAGCGCCCTTGCGGATCAAGTAGACATACTCGTTATCGCGCTGCTCTTGAGTGACGAGCTCGTGCCCCAGGAAGTTACAGAATTTCGGGATATCACGCTCTGAGGAGGGATCTGTTGCTAAGACTTCAATCAACTGCCCTGCTTCAACGTCAGAGATCTTATTGTGCAGCATCATCACCGGTTCAGGACAGTAGAGTCCACGCGCATCAAGCTGTGCATCAGGTTTCACAGAGGCCTTCTCTTTCAATTACCAAGTTTCATTATTGTCGCAAATACCTAGGCTAGTTGTCAGCCCACTCTTATCAAAGCGGTACGCGGGCTAGGCGCTTTACCGTTCACCCGCCTTCGGTCTATTCTTCAATGATATGGAACGCACGGAAGGAAGATAATAATGATTCGAGTTTTTATTGAGCGACAGGTTCCAACGGAGCTCAACGACGCCTACAACACCCTCGCTCGCGAAAACCTGCAGGCAGCGATGTCTACGATGGGCTTCATCTCCGGTGAGGTGCTGCACGATATCAACGACAGCGAAAAGCGACTGATCGTGGCAACCTACCGCACCCTAAGTGACTGGTCGCGCTGGTACCACTCCGAAGAGCGTAGGCAGATGATGGATCGAATCGGCCCGATGCTGGAGCACGAAGAGAAGATCAGTATTTACGAGCTCTAGCGGTCAATACTGACAATTACTAATTTAGCTCGAGGTAGACGGTGATCTCTTCGCGGTCGTGATAGAGGTGCTTCGCTTCGAGTTTGTAGCTCAGCTGAGCCTCAGCCAATATGGATTGCAGCTGTTCGAGGCAGGACTCGACCTCATTAAACCGCTGCTTCATCGGCAGTTTGAGGTTGAATATTAGAATCGTTGACCAGCGATTTACCGCCCACTTAGCCATCAACTCAGTGACCTGAGAGGGTTTCTCGACCACATCACACACCAACATATCGACCGGCTTGTTCGGCTTAAACGTGAAGGCGTCCTCGCGACGATGGTCAACTTGCCCCGAATCCATCAGCTCTTCTGACATGGGTCCATTATCGACCGCGGTTACGAACATATTGCGGTTGACTAGCTGCCAGGTCCAACCTCCTGGGGCAGCGCCTAGGTCAACGGCGGTGCGACCACTCTCAATTTTCGCTTGCCAGTCAGCCTTGGGCACAAACCAGTGCCAAGCCTCCTCAAGCTTCAACGTAGAGCGGCTCGGTGCTGAAGGTGGAAACTTCAAGCGCAGGATCCCTTGCTCCCAGCGACAGCTGTTTTTGATCGGAGACACACCCAGCCAGAAGGTCTGACCATCAATCACAAAAAGGTGAGTGCGCCAGTTAGCTCGTTGCTTTCGTGGCAACATCAGCCCTGCTTGACGCATTGCCCCCGAAAGAGCCGAACCAAACTTGCGTGCAAAACTGTTGAGGTTACGCCCATCGGTGGTGTCAGCTGTCTCGACAAAGAGTTCGGCCGATTGCGGCAGCCCATCAGCCGCGGCCAGCAGTGGCGTAATACGGTCCTTGGTGCTGACATTGGAAAGGGGATCAGTGCACGCCACCCACTGGCGCGCAAAAATAAGGCGTCGAAACTTGAGCTGTTCCATCAACTCTGGCGCGCCCTGCTGCCCGGTTAGATGGAAGAGCACGAAGGCCCTGTTGGGACTAAACTTGGGATAACCGAAAAAACCGAGCTCAGCTGCTCGCGTCGAAATCTCGCTAGCCGCCTCAGATTCAAACCCTGCGCGACAGTAGATAAGTAGATGGTTTAGCACGCTCGAGCCTCGTTTATTCACCGCTTTTTGCGGCGCGAACTCTAGCATAGCTGAGATTGCTGGGGAACGTAACGAAACAGGAGCCAAACAGAGCTTGGTCGTACCACTGCTTTAGAACTGGGTGACAGCTTATATTGATTTGCATCAAGCTATACCCAAATTTATAACCTTCGCGTTACCGGTAGATTGCTCTAATAGCCTATTATTATCAGCAAATAACCATCAGAACTATAAGAATAAACCATTTTATTTCAGTGACTTAGCATGCCGAACATTGTGGCAGCCTGAGTCACAAAGTTGTTTTATGCTGGAACAGACGGTGCTGCACTGCACAAAAATAGGTGGGATAAATGGTCCCTAATTCGTTGAAAAAGATCGTCTCATCCAACATAATTCGCCCGAATTTTGACCTTTTCTATTCACAAAGCTTGATGAGAGCCTGAAATGAGCACTGCAACTGCAAATACGTACAACTATCGAGTTGTTCGCCAGTTCGCCATCATGACGGTTGTTTGGGGCATCGTAGGCATGGGCCTAGGTGTTCTGATCGCTGCTCAGTTGGTGTGGCCAGCACTTAACTTCGATACGCCTTGGTTTTCTTTTGGACGCTTGCGTCCTCTGCATACCAACGCGGTCATTTTCGCTTTTGGCGGAAGCGCACTATTCGCAACGTCTTACTACGTTGTCCAGCGTACCTGTCAAACTCGTCTCTTCTCGGATGGCCTAGCGGCATTTACTTTCTGGGGCTGGCAGGCAGTTATTGTAGCCGCGGCTATCACACTGCCGATGGGTATCACATCGACTAAAGAGTATGCTGAGCTTGAGTGGCCAATCGATATTCTGCTTGCAGTTGTATGGATCTGTTATGCAATCGTCTTTCTCGGTACTATCAAAAACCGTAAGACATCGCACATCTATGTAGGTAACTGGTTCTACATGGCGTTTATCATCACTGTTGCGATACTGCATATTGTCAACAGCGCTCAGATGCCTGTAACTCTGTTCAAGTCTTACTCGGTCTACCCAGGTACTGTCGATGCGATGGTACAGTGGTGGTACGGTCACAACGCAGTTGGTTTCTTCCTGACGGCTGGCTTCCTGGGCATGATGTACTATTTTGTCCCTAAACAGGCAAATCGCCCGATCTACTCCTACCGTCTTTCGATCGTCCACTTCTGGGCGCTGATCGCCACTTACATGTGGGCGGGTGGTCACCACCTGCACTACTCTGCGCTGCCTGACTGGGCGCAGTCGGTTGGTATGGTCATGTCACTGATCCTGCTCGCGCCATCTTGGGGCGGCATGATCAACGGTATGATGACGCTCTCAGGCGCATGGCACAAACTGCGTACTGACCCTATCCTGCGTTTCCTCGTGGTATCACTGTCCTTCTACGGCATGTCGACCTTCGAAGGTCCGATGATGGCAATCAAGACCGTCAACGCGCTGTCACACAACACTGACTGGACGATCGGGCACGTACACGCCGGTGCGCTGGGCTGGGTTGCGATGATCTCGATCGGTGCGATCTACCACATGATTCCTAAGCTGTTCGGTAAGGCGCAGATGTACTCGTCTGCCCTGATCAACACGCACTTCTGGCTGGCAACTATCGGTACAGTTCTCTACATCTGTGCGATGTGGGTAAACGGTATCTTGCAGGGTCTTATGTGGCGTGCGGTCAACGAAGACGGCACCCTGACTTACAGTTTCGTTGAAGCGCTGGAAGCGAGCCACCCAGGTTACTTCGTACGTTGGTTGGGCGGTATGTTCTTCGTCGCGGGTATGTTCCTGATGGCTTACAACGTATGGCAGACAACCCGCTCTGGTAGCAAAGTGGCACCTGCAGAAAACCCTGATCCGGCTGTAGCCGCAGCGTAATTCAGACCGGAGAGAGTTAAGATGATTAAACACGAAACTATCGAAAAGAAAATGGGTCTGATGATCCTGCTAATCATCATCGTTATCAGCGGCGGTGGTCTGGCGGAGATCGTTCCCCTCTTCTTCCAGAGCTCTACCACCAAGCCAATTGAGGGTCTGCGTACCTACACAGCACTTGAGCTGGAGGGCCGTGATATCTACATCCGCGAAGGCTGCCATGTGTGTCATACACAGATGATCCGTCCTTTCCGTGCAGAGACTGAGCGTTACGGCCACTACTCAACGGCTAACGAGTTTGTTTACGAGCACCCATTCCTCTGGGGTTCAAAACGTACCGGTCCTGACCTGGCGCGCGTCGGTGGTCGTTACTCTGATGATTGGCACCGTGCACACATGTACAACCCACGCGACGTTGTACCTGAGTCAAAGATGCCTTCATACCCTTGGCTATTTGAAAACAAGCTAACAGGGCGTGACACGGCAGCGAAAATGACTGCACTGCGCAAACTGGGCGTACCGTTCAGCGACGACCAGATTGTTAACGCACAGGAAGACGTTGCAGGTCGTTACGAGATCGATGCGCTGGTTGCCTACCTTCAGGCGCTGGGCAAAATGCATTCTGAATACACCAACAAACGGTAATTATCAGTGAGTTACGAAACCTACGGTCCATACATTCCGGTCATCATGCTACTGACCTTCATCGGCATCTTTTTGTGGGTAATCAATCCTCGCAACAAGAAGCGCTTCGATGATGCAGCAGACCTCCCCTTCCAGGATGAGGCCATTGACCAGCGCACACAGCAAGCGGACCAGGCGAGTAACGGAGGAGAAAAACGATGAGTGCTTTTTGGAGCATTTGGATTTCGATCATCACCCTAGGCGTGATTGTCGGTGTAACTTGGCTGCTATTCGCTACTCGTAAGAGTGAGAAATTTAAAGAGACAACAGAAGAGACTGTCGGCCACTCGTTCGACGGCATCGAGGAGTACGACAACCCACTGCCTAAGTGGTGGTTCAATATGTTCCTCATCACCGTTGTCTTCGCTTTAGGCTACCTGGCCCTCTACCCGGGCCTGGGCAACTTCAAAGGCCTGCTCGGCTGGACTTCTACCAACCAGTGGGAGAAAGAGATGGCGCACGCTGAACAGGTTTATAAGCCTGTTTTCGCGAAATATGCTGCCCTCTCAATTGAAGAGTTGAACCAGCCCGGCAACGAGAACGGCCTGAAGATGGGTCAGCGCATGTTCGCTAACAACTGTTCGGTTTGTCACGGTGTTGGCGGTGTCGGTGCGTACGGCTTCCCTAACCTAACGGACGATGACTGGCTCTACGGTGGCTCGCCAGAGACGATCGTGCAGACACTGATAAACGGCCGTCAGGGTGGTATGCCAGCATTTGCTGCGACTCTGGGCGAAGACGGTGTGCAGGATGTCTCTCACTACGTTCGTAGTCTGAGTGGTCAGGATCACGATGTAGCTGCCGCGGATCGTGGCCAAGCAACGTTTAATTCAGTCTGTGCCGCATGTCACATGCCAACAGGCGAAGGTATGCAGGCGCTGGGCGCACCTAACCTGACTGACAATGTATGGCTCTACGGTGGTGATTTTGCACAGATCGCACACACTATCCGTGCCGGACGTGCTGGTGTAATGCCAGCGCAGAAAGATCTTCTGTCGGAAGATAAGATTCAGCTAATTGCGGCTTACGTTTACAGCTTTTCGAAATAATCGCTCGACAAGCTCCAAAAAGGGCGACTGATAAATATCAAGTCGCCTTTTTTATCGGCGCAGTATACTGCCCCTATTGTTGAACTAGTTGATTTCTCTCTGCAGCAGGGCCCATTGAATGAGTCAGATACCAGTAAAAGATGTCACCCCCCAAGTTGAGGTAGTGAGCCTCTATGCAGAACGCGAGCATATCTATGTAAAGTTCTACAAGGGCATCTTTAAGAATCTGCGTATTATTTCGAGCGCTGTCATGCTGCTCGCATTCTATGGCGCCTCCTGGCTGCAGTATGACGGTCGTCAAGCGATCCACTTCGACCTTCCCGGCAGGCAGTTCCACGTCTTTGGCCAGACCTTCTGGCCGCAGGACTTTATGCTGCTCTCCTGGCTACTGATTATTCTCGCTTTCACCCTCTTTTTTGTAACCGTTTTTGCCGGCCGACTCTGGTGTGGTTACTCCTGCCCCCAGTTTGTCTGGACTTGGTTCTTTATGTGGGCCGAGCGCATCACCGAGGGTGACCGTAACGCGCGTATGAAGCGTGACAAACAACCAATGTCGCCCAACAAGTTCCTGCGCAAGTTCGCTAAGCACAGCATCTGGGTGCTCATTGCAGTGACGACGTCGATCGCATTTATGGGCTATTTCACCCCGATTCGAGAGCTGATACCGAACATTTTGGTACTTGATCTCGGACCTTGGGAGAGCTGGTGGCTCGCCTTTTTTGCGGTAGCAACCTACGGCAACGCGGGTTGGCTGCGCGAGCAGGTCTGTATCTACATGTGTCCTTACGCGCGTTTCCAGTCGGTGATGTTTGACCAAGACACTCTCATCATTTCCTACGACGAAAAACGTGGTGAGAGCCGCGGCAAGCGCAAGCGTGACGCTGATTACAAAGCCGAAGGACTGGGCGACTGTATCGACTGCGGCCACTGTGTGCATGTATGTCCCGTCGGCATTGATATTCGTGACGGCCTACAGTACGAGTGTGTCGCCTGTGGCGCCTGCGTCGATGCCTGCGATGACATCATGGAGCGAATGGGTTATGAAAAAGGTCTGGTGCGCTACACCACTGAACACGAACTTGAAGGTAAGAAGACTCATCTTGTTCGCCCGCGCTTGATCGGCTACCTAGTCGCACTGATGGCGATGATGACCGCATTCAGCTACGTGCTGATAACACGCACACCACTAGAGGTCGATACCATACGTGGTCGCGGAGCACTCTACACGGTTGCCAACGACGGGGACATCCGCAACACCTACTCGGTGAAGATCGCCAATAAATCGCAGAAAGATGGGCTCTATCGTATTGAGCTCGAAGGGCTTGAGTATGCCGAGCTGGTCGGCGACACCCAGGTGCGCGTACAAGCGGGCGAGTTGCTCGATCACACCCTCTACGTTGAGGTTGACCCGCGTGCGCTCGAGAAGCCGAATTATGCTATTGAGTTTGAGGTGACTGCTGTCGACGACGAGAATATCAGGGCCTCCTCTGAGAGTCGCTTTATCGGGCCGACAAACTGATCGCTGACGACTCTTTGCAATAAACAGATTATGTTAGAATCCGCGCCGAGTATCACTGTACTGAGCTCGGCGTAAACTTATCTCTAAGAGGACAGAATGGAACAGCAGACTCAGGATATTGGCCCCTGGTACCACCAGAAGTGGTTGCTATTTGTGCTTTCCCCGCTGGTTGCCGTGGTTATCTACGCCAGTATCTTTATGTACATCGCAATCACGACTAGCGACGGCATCGTCAAGGATGACTACTACAAGGTAGCACGGGGAACCAATGTCGATAATAGTCGAGTCTTGGAGGCCGCAAAACGCGGCATCGATGGAGAGCTGCTGGTTGACTCACTCACCGGCGATCTGCGCCTAAAACTGAACACTGATGCACAGCTGCCCAACAGTCTGACGCTCGATCTTGTGCACCCTGCTCATAAAAAGTATGACCAACAGATCACACTGCGCAAGGTTGACAGCTCTGACGTCTATCTCGGCAGCTTGCAGGGCAATCTCGAGGGTAAGCGCTTTCTAATGCTCTCTGATGAGTCCGGTGCCTGGGTACTCAAACGCGAACTTCTCCCGCCCTATGATCAACGCAGCTTTGATCTGCGGCCTGAATAAGCGCGCCTATGGTTGATCAGGCGAAGGTCTGTTTTCACTGTGCGACTCCCCTGCCCGCCTCGGGCCAATTTCAGCTCGAGGTAAATGGCACGCTGGAGTCATTCTGCTGTCCGGCCTGCCGAGCGGTAACCCAAACAATTCTCGGCTCCGGTCTCGACAAGTACTATCAGCACCGCGACAAACCCGCCTTTGACCCTGGCAACAACACCTCAATCGATGCTGAGCTAGGCCTCTATGACTCGCCCGAAGTGCAACGCGAATTTGTTCGTACACTCGCTGACAGTAGCGAAGCGAGCTTGGTTATCGAAGGGATAAGTTGCGCGGCGTGTGTCTGGTTGTTAGAGAAACATATTGGCAGCCTTGCAGGTGTTGCGAGTTTTAACGTCAACCTAACTAACCACCGCGCTCGACTCGTTTGGAACCCGGAAGCCGTCCCGTTGAGTGAGATCTTGCACCAGATTCTTGCCATCGGTTACACCCCACACCCTTACCACCCTAACCGCGAAGAGCAGCTCTACCAGCAGGAGCATAAGCGCGCGGTGCGCCGACTCGGTGTAGCCGGCGTCGGTATGATGCAGGTGATGATGATGGCGATGGCGCTCTACTTGGGCGACAACCTCACGATGGAGCCGCATATCGAGCGCTTCATCCGCTGGACTAGCCTGATTGTTGCTACACCTGTTGTGCTCTACGCAGCACGCCCCTTCTTTATTGCGGCGCTGCGCGATATCAAAATTCGACACCTCAGTATGGATGTACCGGTATCGATAGCGATCGGTGGCGCCTATATCGCAAGTGTCTGGGCGACCCTCTTTGGCGGTGGTGAGGTCTACTTTGACTCAGTCAGTATGTTCACCTTCTTCCTGCTGATTGGACGTTTCTTCGAGATGCAGGCGCGCCACCGCACCGGACTTGCCGGCAACGCCCTTGCGAACCTACTGCCAGCTAGTGCAATAAAACTAGAGTCCGGACAAGAGAAGTTAATTCCTGTGGCAGAACTTAAAGCTGGCGACAGGGTGCTTGTGAAACCCGGCCATTCTATTCCTGCAGACTCAATACTGTTTAGTGAGAGCGCAAGCATCGACGAATCCGCACTAACCGGTGAACCCCTGCCCGTCACCCGCCACAAAGGTGACGCGCTGACAGGGGGCACACTAAATGTTGATCAACCGATCGAACTTGAGGTGGTAACCGCGATTGAACAGGGGCGTATGTCCGCCATTCTCAACCTGCTCGATCGCGCCCAAGCGGATAAACCTGAGGTGGCTCGCGTCGCCGATAAAGTCGCCAGTTACTTCGTTGCCGCCGTGCTGCTTACAGCCTGCGTCGTAGGCTTTAGCTGGTACGCGATCCGCCCGCAGGACGCCGTGTGGATAGTGCTGTCAGTACTGGTTGTCACCTGTCCCTGCGCATTGTCTTTGGCGACTCCCACGGCACTTACCGCAGCCATCGGTAGCCTGCGGCAGATGGGCCTACTGATCACCCGAGGACATGTGCTGGAGAGCCTGGCGCAAGCGAACCTGGTTGCCTTTGATAAGACAGGCACACTCACCACAGGCAAGCTGAGCGTGCGCAAGACCCTCTCGCTCAACGGTGCACCAGAGGCTGAATGCTTGGCAATTGGCGCAGCACTAGAGAGCCGCTCGGAGCATCCTATCGCTTCAGCCTTTGCCCCCTTCTTCAGCTATGCGCCGCAGACTGTTCAGACGCATGTAGGCTCGGGCATAGAGGGACAGGTGGACCTACGCGACTTACGGATTGGAAAACCTGAATTCGCAGCTGAGATCTATCTCGGCCAACCTCCCGAGCGTCCAAGCGAGACCGGCCTCTGTCTACTGCTAGCCTCCTCGGATGGTCCCATCTGCTGGTTCATTATCGATGACCAGATTCGCCCCGAGGCGGGTGAAGCGATCGCAGCGTTGAAGGCGCTTCAACTCGAGGTTGTGATGCTAACGGGTGACGCGATGGCTAATGGCGAGCGTGTCGGGTCAGAGCTCGGCATTGATAGAGTCGAGGCGCAAATGACACCCGAGTCGAAACTTGAGTGGGTTAATCAGCGTCAGCAGGCAGGGCAGCGCGTCTTGATGGTCGGTGACGGCATTAACGACATCCCTGTGCTCTCCGGTGCGCAGACCTCAGTCGCCATGAGTGAGGCGACCGACCTGGCCAAAACCAGTGCCGATGCGGTGCTGATCAGCGCTGATCTGCGCAAACTCGCCGCAGCGGTAGCGCAAGCGCGACGCACGCGGTCGATTATCAAACAGAATATTGGCTGGGCGTTGGGCTACAATCTGATAGCATTACCGCTTGCAGCGCTAGGCTTCATCGCACCTTGGATGGCGGCGATTGGTATGTCCGCTAGTTCGCTGGTGGTTGTCGGCAATGCGCTGCGATTGAACTCAAATCCAAAAGGCTACTGATGGATATCATCTACCTGCTAATCCCTATCGCTATCGTTTTAATTGGCTTCGGTACCTGGGCATTTTTCTGGAGCGTTAATACCGGTCAGTTCGATGACCTAGAATCACCCGCACACCGCATCCTGTACGATGATGACGAGGAGATGATTCCAGAGGATGCGCGCGTACAGCTAACCGATTCAAGTAGCGAAGTCGCAGAGGGTGGCGATGCTGCTGAGAGCCTCAATACCTCCTCCGAGAAAGAGCCCAAGACGTGATACAGAGCTCGCTCAGTTTTACCGCAGCCATTCTCATTGGGCTTTTGGGTACCACTCACTGTCTGGCCATGTGTGGCGGTATCGCTTCAAGCTTAAGCCTCGGCGATCAAAAACCCGGTGGAGCATTTACGCGTTTATTCGCCTATAACCTGGGGCGTATCAGCAGCTACACCCTTGCCGGCTTTCTGCTGGGTGTGGTGGGAGCCGGGATCTACCAAACCGGAGCTGGGACGGCTCTTAGGTCCCTTGCAGGGTTACTACTGATATCGATGGGTCTCTATGTCGGCCAGTGGTGGTTGGGAGTGACCAAACTCGAGAGTATTGGCGGCTATCTATGGCGTCTGATCTCCCCCTTGCTTAAACCCCTCTTGCCGGCTGACAATCCAATCAAAGCATTACTTCTGGGGATTGGCTGGGGCTGGTTACCCTGCGGCCTGGTCTACAGCACACTGATATGGAGTACCGCGGCCGGTAGCGCGACTGGTAGCGCCCTTCTTATGCTCGGATTTGGCCTTGGGACCCTCCCCGGCATGCTCGCCACGGGACTCTTGGCGCGAGAGCTGAAAAACCTGACCCGCAAAGCAGGCGTGCGCAAAGCAGCGGGGATTCTACTCATCCTCATGGGCCTCTGGACCCTGCCCTGGGGTTCGTTAACTCACTAGATTAGCACTGACGCCCGTTCTTGCTTACTGTTTGAGTACCACTATGCCTAGCATCTTCAGCGACCAACTAGAGTCTAGGCGTTTCAGCAAGCCCAAGATCTCAGTAGAAGCACCAGAAATGGATACGGTAGCTGCGAAAACAAAGGGCTACTCTGGACCTGTTGGAGACATTCACCGGCATTATTTGGAAGAAGGTTCTGATGTTAATCAGTGGACTTCGCGCCCGTACCTCAACTCTATTTAAGGTTCATCAGGCCAGATCTGTGCGCAGTGCAATACGCGCAATATAGTTACCTCGTCCTCCCGGATTTGGTGAGCGGCAATATAAGGCGTTCTATTGATGATTAGTTCGCGGGTATCTTCGACTCTCCCTATTCGACCTAATTAGGGGAATAAAACAAGTTGAGAAACCGACTCTTCGATCTCAACATCGACGGATACGGCTGCTAATGGATTCTCGGATGCAATAAAGTCAAATATCTGATCGCGGTCCTCAATTTCGTCTATTGGTCCCAATTCTGTACTAGGCGTGATTTTATTTAAAAAATCTTACACAATATTTTTTTATTCGTTATTGATCTAACCGGAGTTTTTTTATTGGCGTGAAACGTGCAGGCTAATAAGAAATTTTCTTAGTACAGTGGGTGTAAACCTACTGTAGTTAAATGTCTCGTTGATTTCGCGCAGCAAGTTGAGAATGGAGATTCAGGGTAATTATGTTTTTTATATCTAGGTTCGCAGAGACTGCCCAGCCGGATCCGATACGGCACGAATTGCATGAGCGTACTTTGTTCACATTGATGCTGTCCGTTACAACTGTCTGGCTGCTGGTAGCGTTGTCGCCGTTTCTTGTTGCAAATATCGGTATCGATAAAATTACATTCGCTGGCCAGCTCGCAGACTGGAAGCCGTTAGGTTTATTGACTGCGGTCTGCGTAGCTGTAGTGTACCTTTTGGCGCGCAACAGTGTGCTCTTGAGTAAGACAGGACTCTACGGCGTTTTGGGACTTCTCTTTATAATTACCAACTATACCATTTTCAACATTGGCTCTATGCCTCTGGTATTGCTTGCCATTCCTTCACTAGTGATACTGTTTATAACGATCCCGCATCGGTTTTCGTTGATTGCCGCCATTCTCTGGATAGGGTGCGCCTGGCTGAACCTCAATTTTTTTAGCGTCGGCCAGCATGTGCATATCGTCGATGCACGAACTTTTTACACACTGTGTGCGCTGATTTGGCCCCTGTGGACCCTCTCTAAATCGGATGTTTTGGATGATCAGCTAAGACTGACACTGCTTAAGCATTTTTTGCTGTCGGGTACTGTGGCTTCGTCGTTGTTTTACCTGACCGATCCCATATGGGGGACAAACAGTCTGGTAAACAGTGCTTTGAATTTGGGCATCTTTTTTGCGATCCGTAAATCGATAACCATTCAAAAGTGGCAATCGATCTTGGTGGTTTTGCTTGGTGCGGGGAGCTACCTGTCAAATCTAGCCTTTGCAAATGGTTTGACGCTCTATGTTGTAGTCATCCATACCATGGGGCTGTTCGTGATAGCACCAAGACTGATAGCCGTGGTGCTTTCGACGTTATACCTGCTGGTACCCACCGCACTTCTAGACATCGACGATCCCTTGGTGATTCGAGGCATTTTAAGTGCTGGGATGGCTAGCGTATTGCTCGGGGCGTGGGTATCTGTGTTGAATCAAACCGACAGTGAGGCAACGACGTCCCCGAAACTTCGGCGCAAAGCTCTATTCATATCGCTTTGTGTGACAGTTATTGCTCTCTTAGTCGTTTCATTACCGCTGATCGTTAGTGGACAGGCGGTCCGAATGACTGAGGGTATACATAAGAGTCTGATCGGCGAGCTAATAGTTGCCACACTGCTCTTCTATATCGTTTACGAGTTTTCTCTGACGTTTATGCGTGAACAGTCGTTGCTCGTTGAAAACGAACTGAAACTTTCAACCTCTGTTGAACAGCTAACCCAAGCTCAAGAGGACCTAAATCAAGTTGCGAGCGCAGCGATGGTTGGGTTTGTGAAGTTTGATACTCGGTTCGGTACGTTGATACCAAACGGCTCCTATCGGGAGATGTTGGAACTTCCTGAGTCTTCCTATCCTCAAATTAGAATCGAAGATGAGTTTAGTCGTTACCCCGAATCGTCAAGGCCCGAAGCAGAGGCGTTCTTTAATAGTCTTCTGAGCGGCGCGATCAATGATGGGGTGTTAAAACATCAGGAGTTGATATTACCCAGTGGCGTGCGACGTTTTGTAGATATTCGGGCTTCTGCCATCGAATCCGATGGCTACAGAGAGCTGAATGCGGTGTTTATTGATCAGACGGAGCTGTATTGGGCTCAGCTCCAAGGCAATGAGCTGGCTGACAAGCTGGCCAATCAATCGCGCCAAACAGAGCTTGCACTCAATGCAGGTCAAATATCTGTGTTTGAAATCGATGTTGAATCGGGTATGGCGACAGCGATTTCCGGCTACCATCCGCAGGTGGAAATAGGTGAAACTGTTGATCTGTTGGACGAGAAAAAACCACTTGTGTCGAGTGACGATCATAGGAAACTCGTCGAAGTCATTCGCATAGAAGACGGCGAATGCAATTTGCGTGTTACACCCCCCAATACCGACCACCCTAACTGGATAAAAATCATGACGGGTACCCAATACCAGCGTGATGGTCGAACTAAAAACCTTGTTCTGCGATTTGATATTACTGAGTTGCAACAGAGCGTTGAAACCATGCGTATTGCGCAAGAGCGCCAACGCGAGTTGTTTGCGGTGGTGGGACATGAGCTTCGCACCCCGGTTGCCTCAATTGAGATGGTGATTAAAGACGAAGATCTTTCGGCACAAGAGAAGATGAGTACCATTGAAGGTATCACGGCGAATCTTCTGAGTGTCTTGGAGGATATGCGCACCGTAGTGGCACCTGAGCGCGCCAAAGAGTCGCGTGAAGTCTACGCCAACCCCATCGAAGTTTTGCGCCGTGCGGCATCGCCATTAACACCGCTCTTACGTGAGAAAGGCGTGAAGCTCGAGCTGCAGTTGCCTGACGACACCCAAACGCGTTATTTCTTCTCAGATCAAGCACTGCGCCAGTTAGTCACTAATCTAATCAAGAACGCAGCCATTCACTCCGAGGGGAGCATGGTGCGCGCCTCGTTCGTTTTGGAGCCGGTGTCGGATAGCGCTGAACATACCCAAGCAACTCTGCGAGTAGAGGACGATGGCCGAGGTATTCCCGCAGAGATGGTCAGCACCATGTTTGAGGCCTTTAGACGCGGTGACTCAAAAGCAAATGGCAGTGGCTTAGGGCTCTTTATCGCTAAGGGTTTAGCCGAGGAGCTGGGTGGCACCATTGAGTATGAGCCCAGTGCGCTTGGCGGTGCCTGCTTTAAAGTTTGCTTCTCGCTGACAAGCAAACACTCTGCGCAACAGGCACAGGCACAGGCACAGGCACAGGCACAGAGTATACCTTTGGATGGCCTACGTATCCTAGTGGCTGAAGATGAAACCATGCTACGAATGCTCAGCGAAAAGATGCTCACCAAGCAGGGGGCTGTCGTCCGCAGTGTTAAAAATGGGAAGCTTGCACTGGACGCCTTTGACCCTGCCGAGTTTGATCTGGTTCTGACAGACCTGATGATGCCGCAGATGGATGGCCATGCGCTCACCGCTGCCATTCGTCAGACCGGAGCCACAACCCCGATTATTGCAGTAACCGCTGCTGTTGTGGGTGATGAAACCGATCAAGTGCTCCAAGCCGGTGCTGACGCGTTTATTACCAAGCCGATCACGGCTGAGAAATTGATCGAAGCCCTTACGGCTCTTAACATGGAGATGAAGCATGGCTAAGGCACGTATTTTTTGTATTGATGACGATACGTTTACGCTGGACTACCTTAAAGATGTGCTGAGCGAGCGCTACAGTGTCGGTACTTGTTCAGAGTCCAATGATGCACTCAATCGTTTGGTTGAGTTTGAAGCTGACCTCGTACTGCTTGATCTCAATATGCCTGATTTCGATGGCACCGATGTGTTGAACTTAATTCGTACCTTCCGCCTCACTGGCGAGTTACCCGTGATTGCACTGACGGGTAATACAGATAATGTCGATTTCAGTCGCCTGGCACATCTAGGGATTCGCGGCTTGCTTGAAAAGGGTCTTACGCCCCAGGAATTAATTGTTTCGATAGACACGGCACTCGCTAAACCAGAGTTCTAAACGCTATGCAGGCGCATCAGACTAGTCTCTGTTATTGGGCTATGATTGTGCCGCTGTGATTTGCTAGAAATGACGCCTAAGTGCCGTCTAGCAAAGTGTAGGCGGATCAGCAGAAGTCGACCCATATGAGACATTCATACTCCTAATGAGGGCCCTGTTTTAGATCTTCCACATCGGACGATAGGGTATGACCCGTGTCATATCTCTGTATATTAAACAGCGCTCAATATCCTAATAGGGATAGAACTTGGACTGATACGTGATGACCGACATGGGTGCGCTCTTGTATAGCATGAATACCGTGCTATCATGTCAATATGATTGAATCTTTCTTTGACCGAGCGTCCGAAGACATCTTCAACGGCGTTAATTCAAAAGCCGCGAGAAAGTGTTGTCCCGAAAGGCTCTGGAAAACCGCCACACGAAAGCTGGATCTACTTGATTCAGTGGAGTCGCTTGAAGAGTTAAAGATCCCCCTGGCAACCGCCTTGAGGCCCTTGCTGGGAATCGCAAAGGCAAATACAGCATTCGTATTAATGATCAATACAGAATCTGTTTTGTTTGGGGTGAATCCGGACCGAGAGACGTCGAAGTCACTGACTATCACTAGGAGTATTGAGTATGGTTACAATTCCAACACACAGGGCACCCACACATCCCGGAGAAGTGCTTCGAGAGGAGTTCCTTTTGCCCATGAATATCAGTCAGCGTGATTTGGCGGATGCAATTCACGTCCCTTATCAGCGAATTAATGAACTTGTTAATCAACGACGCGGCATCACCCCAAGTACTGCGCTTCGGTTAGGCAAGTTTTTCGGGGTCTCCGCAGAATTTTGGCTGAACCTCCAGGTGAGGTGGGACTTGTTTCGTGCACAGACGAATGAGGCTGAGGAGTTGGCTTCAATTGAGGATTTTCATCATCTGCAGAAGATGGCGTGAAGCGTCGCTCTCGACCCGTTGGAGACATTTACCGGTATTGTTTAGAAGAATACCTTGATGTTAAGGAGTGGACTATGATCCCACACTTCAACTCTGTTTAAAGTTGATCAGGCCAGATCTGTGCGCAATGCAATACGCGCAATATAGTTACCTTCTCTTCTCGGATTTGGTAAGCGGCAATATAAGGCGTTTTATTGATGATTAGTTCCCGGGTCTCTTGGACTCTCCCTATTCGGCCTGATGTAGGGAATAAAACAAGTTGAGAAACCTGGTCTTCGATCTCAACATCGACGGATAAGGCTGCTAATGGATTTTTCGGATGCGATAAAGTCAAATATTTGCTCTCTGTCCTCAAGTACCAGCACGGACCATTCAATATTCAAATCTAGCGTCCTTTAGCGTTATCCAGCAATTTTGCACGTTTTTTAGCAAAATGCTGAGTCACTTCATCGTGAGAGAGTGTTGGACGAGGATCGTCCAGGGCCTCCTGAACTTTCGCCTTGAACCATGCGTCGTGAGCAACTGGATCTGTCGTTAATCCTGCTGGAAGTGCTCCCTCTTTTGCTATGCGTGTTAGCAATATACGAACCGCATCAGAGACGGTGAGACCCATGTTATCTAGGACTGTACTTGCTTGCTCTTTGATGGATGCATCGATTCTGGTTTGGATAAGGGCGTTTGCTGCCATGCTTAATACCTCACGTAATGAATATTCGCATTGTAATACATTTGAATTACAGTTTCCCGTTGTACCAGGCACGACTGCGTAGGTATCGACACACAAGAGGCATTTAGAGGCTCAGCTCTGCTAGTTTTTTAAATACAGTTGAAAGTTCCTATGAGGCTCGGTAGAAGTCGTCGCCAACTTCAAACTCATGACCAACGCCGTTGATTGGATTGGATTAATCGGTTGGCTTTTATGTCTTGGGCTGAACATTGCGTTCCAACCAGAGTAAAAATTCTTCTGCTGGCATAGGGCGACTGATGTAATAGCCTTGAACGATGTCACACCCAAGATCTTTCATCAGGAGAAGCTGTTGCTCTGTCTCTACTCCCTCGGCAATGATCTCCAGATGAAGCGCTTTGGACATGTTAACGATCGCTTTGACCAAGTTCAGATCACTTTCAGACCCTGGCAGCCTCGAGATAAATGATTGATCTATTTTAAGTATGTTGAAAGTCATCGATTGTAGGTAAGAGAGCGAAGAGTAACCGGTACCAAAGTCATCAATAGATAATGACAGCCCTAGCGCGCTCAACTCTTTAAGTTGATTTGATACTTCTTCACCCATATCTAAAAAAGTTGACTCTGTTACCTCGATATCGACGAAGCGAGCGGGAAGTTTTAGCAGACTGAGCGTTGTTTTGAGTGTCTGAACCAAATCCCCCGAGGCGAACTGCTTCGCTGATAGGTTAATACCAATGCTGAAGTCCTCATATCCCAGGTCGAGGAGGGCTTTGGCCTGCTTACAGGCTTGCGTAATTACCCAGTCGCCGATAGGTATAATTAAATCTGTAGATTCGGCATAGGCTAAGAACTGACCCGGCGTCACGTAACCTAACTCAGGGCTCTTCCATCGAATCAGTGCTTCAGCACCAACAAACTTAGATTCACCGGTTGTGATTTGCGGTTGGTAGAACAGCTCGAACTGCTCCCTCTGTATGGCTTCACGCAGGTTAGCTAGCATTTGGATGCGAGCGTGCAAGTCCTTGTTGAGCTGCTCATCATAGAAAATCCAATTGATCGTGTCGGCCGATTTTGCATGCGATAGCGCAGCATGGGCGTGGCTTAGTAAGGTAATCTCATCAACTGCATCGCCAGGATGAAGTGAAATACCCAAGTTTGGATTGAGATAAAACTTACCAAACTGAGTGACGAAGGGGCGTTTAAAAAGCCCGCTAACCTCGCCAATTAGTTCATGCAGTCTCTCTTCACACTGGCTGCTAACAACCACAGCAAATTGTACACCAGCCACGCGTGCGAGAAATTCTGCGTCATCCACAATCGTGAGAAGTCGCCGTGCCACCGCCACGATTACACGATCACCGATGTCATAACCCACACTGTCATTGATTTCACGCAGTCCAGTAAAACCGATCAGGATCAGGCAGAGGCCGTCCTGATGTTTTTTTGCCATTGTGAGGTGGTTAATGAGATTCAGGCGATTCGCTAGGCCCGTTAAGCTATCGAAGTTTGCATCCCTAAACAGACGCTCCTCGTGCTGTTTTCTGAAAACGTCGAGATCATGTTTGACTGAATTAACTTCAGTGATGTCCTTCATGGACCCGATGACCACGAGCGCTCCGCGTTCATCGGTAAATGTGTCGACGTGGTTAACGACCCATTTCTTCTGACCCGAAGCAGTGCGCATAGCGATCTCATACTGGTTGGGTACCGTCTCGCCCTGTACTCGGCGACGATAACGGTCCTCTACGGTGGCGAGTGACTGATCGTCAACAAAATTGAGAAGTAACTGCCCCTCTAACGCCTCCACCGTTGTACCGAGTAGCGCGGCCATTTTGGCATTCGCATAGATAACCTTGTGGTCTGTTAGAACGTACACAGCATCCTGAAGCTGGGTAATCAGGCCGGAGATTATTGCGGGGGAGCAGTTTCTAATATCCACACGCGTCGCGCCTTTGTTGTATTTAATCTGATCGTAAATTTTGATTGGCTGAGCTAACTCAAGTGTAGTTGACGATCATAAAACCCAATTCGAGACTGAACGATCATTGAGGAGCATCTTCAAACAGGATACACAACGCTGGGGGCTCTCTATCTGTCTGGCTGTTGAAGTCGTGCGTATGAAATACGATTACGCTCATTCACTGTGTGGCTCAGGGGGCTCTATTTGAACTCTATTTAGGCCCTATTTAATCCCCTAAAGCGCGTTGTAATGCATCTAGGGTTATCGGCTTAGACACAACCTCAGTAGCACCCTGCTTAAGCAGGCGTTCTCTCTCCTCGCCAATGGTCGCTGCGGTTAT